>NZ_JAVYJG010000013.1:0-235505 GCF_032621675.1 Pseudomonas sp. zfem003
CCCGAACTCAGTAGTGAAACGATGCATCGCCGATGGTAGTGTGGGGTTTCCCCATGTGAGAGTAGGTCATCGTCAAGCACCTATACCAAACCCCCGATCATCGAAAGGTGATCGGGGGTTTGACTTTGCGCGGAAGAAAAATCCAACTCGGTCATTCGAGTCTGCAAGCTTTCCGCTGAGTCTTGTTCGTCCCTGTGAAAGGGTACCCCGTCAAAGCTGCGTGTCGGTCTTCCGCTCCCATCCGCCGACCGCTCACTTCTTGGCGCTCGCCACTGCGCAGACACAAAAAAGCCGCCTATTGGCGGCTTTCGCTGGGGTGGAGAGTTAATCCCCTCGGTATTCACACCCGCTTGTGCACGTCTCGTGTATGCGTACTCGGCTCAGTTCCGGGATCAGCGGCTTGACCTGTTGCCAGATCCACTTGGCCAGCACTTCACTGGTGGGGTTTTCCAGGCCGGGGATGTCGTTCAGGTAGTTGTGGTCCAGTTGCTCGTAGATGGGCCTGAACAGTGCCTTGATCTCCGAGAAGTCCCGAATCCAGCCGGTATGGGGGTCAACGTCCCCTTCGATATACAGGGCGACTCGGAACGAATGGCCATGAAGGCGGCCGCACTTGTGTCCGGCCGGTACGTGGGGGAGGCGGTGGGCTGCCTCGAAGATGAATTCCTTGAAGATTTCCAACTGCTGCGCCCTGGCTGAAAGGGATTTCGGGGGCGCGAGTGTATCAGGTGCGCTGAGTGTTTTCGTGCCGTCTGGCGCTAGCCTGGCTTCAGCGAAGGCCCAGGCGCTTCGCCAGGCGTAGAAGGTTGGCGCGATCCAGTCCCAGATCGCGTGCCGCCGCTGCCCAGTTGCCCTGATGATGCTCCAGCCCGGCCTCGATCAGGCGTCGCTGGTAATCATCGACCGCTTCCCTCAGGTCACGGACCTCGCCAGCACCTGCTTCGATTGCACCGGATGTCGCAGTCACGCCCTCCTGAAGCGTGGGCAGCGCCAGGTCAGAGGCGTCGATCGTCAGGATACGTGGTCGGTGGGGGCGCACAGCAGCCAGCGCCTTGAGTCCCGCCCTACCGATCAGATGCTCTAACTCCCGCACGTTCCCTGGCCAGTCATAGCGGAGGAGGGCGGCCTGTGCGTCTGCTGCCAGGCGCAGGCTGCGTAGCCCTAGCTGGGCCCGGTTGCGTTCGAGGAAGAAGCCCGCCAGCAGCAGCACATCCCGCCCACGCTCCCGCAATGACGGAACCAGCAGCGGATACACGCTCAGCCGGTGGTACAGATCGGCGCGAAAACGGCCTTGCCTGACCTCCTCGGCCAAGTCCCGGTTGGTGGCTGCGATGACCCGTACATCCACCCGGTGCTCCCGATCCGAACCGACGCGCTGCAGTTGCCCGCTCTGCAGCACCCGCAGGAGCTTCGCCTGGACGGCCATGGGCAGCTCGCCCACTTCATCGAGGAACAGCGTTCCCCCGTCGGCCAGCTCGAACTTGCCTCGACGATCATTCACCGCGCCCGAGAACGCCCCACGTACGTGACCGAACAGCTCGCTCTCCACCAGCGTGTCCGGGAGCGCCGCGCAGTTCAGGCTGACCATCGGCATCCCGTGCCGGGGCGAGCGGGTATGGATCGCCTGGGCCACCAACTCCTTGCCAACCCCCGTTTCCCCGGTCACCAGCACCGTCAGCTCGCTGTCCGCCACCGTTGCGATCTCCGCCAGCAGCGCCTTGTGCGCAGCACTCTGGCCGATCAGTTCACGAGGAGCCGGCTCGCCGGCGGCCTGGCGGTATGCATCCGCCCGTTGCCGTTCGTCCTGGGCGCGACGCTCCAGGTCATGCATGCGCTCCGCAGCCTTCACCGTGGCGGAAGCCAGGCTGGCGAACTGTTCCAGTGTCTGCAGGTCCTGCTGCGAAAAGCGCGACGGGTCCAGGGCATCCAGCGTCAGCAAACCCCATGGGCGCTCATCGAGGTAGAGCGGGCACCCCAGGCAGTCATGCACCTCCAGGTGCGCGTGATGGCCCTCCACCAACCCGTCGTAGGGATCGGGCAGGTCACAGTCCGCAGGAAAGTGCGTAGGGGATCGCTGTTCCAGCAAGGCCGCGAGACGGGGGTGATCGGCCACGCGGAAGCGCCTGCCCAGGGTGTCGAGGCTCAGTCCATCCACTGCCAATGGCACCAGGTGCTCATCCTCCAGGCGAAGAAGTGCCGTGGCATCGCACGGTAGCAACCCGCGGAGGGCTTCCAGCAAACGACGATAGCGCTCGCGTTCGGGCAGGTCGCGGGAGAGGTCGCTGACCAGGGGAAGCAAGGTCTGCAGCAAGGAGGGCGCAGTCATAATGACTCCATGTGTGTCGTTAAGACATGGAGCCAAGTGTAGTCAAATTAACCTGAATAAATACAACTCACTGAATATAAAGGGAAAATTTTCTGGCACGAAAACTGGAATAGCCAAGGTGAACCATCACACCACAAGGGAAACCCCCATGCTGTCCAGCCAAGCCCGTGCAATCGTCACTTCCACCATCCCGCTGCTGGAAACCGGCGGCGAAGCGCTGACCACCCACTTCTATCGCATCATGCTGACCGAGTATCCCGAGGTTCGCCCGCTCTTCAACCAGGCCCACCAGGCCAGTGGCGACCAGGCTCGCGCCCTGGCCAACGGCATCCTCATGTATGCCCGCCACCTTGATCGCCTTGACGCCCTGGGGCCGATGGTCGGGCGCATCGTCGCCAAGCACGTTGCCCTGCAGATCCTGCCCGAACACTACCCCATCGTCGGCGCCTGCCTGCTGCGGGCGATCCGCGAAGTGCTGGGCGATGAGATTGCCACCGACGAGGTGATCGCCGCCTGGGCCGACGCCTACCAGCAGCTTTCCAGCCTACTGATCGCTGCCGAGGAAGAGGTGTACGCCGCCAACGCCGAATCCGAAGGCGGGTGGCGGGGTGGTCGTCGCTTCGTGGTCCGGCAGAAAGTGGTGGAGAGCGAAGAGATCACCTCGTTCTACTTGGCTCCCGCCGATGGCGGCCCCGTCCAGGCGTTCATCCCCGGGCAGTTCATCGGCCTGCGGCTGGACATCGATGGGCAGGAGGTGCGCCGCAACTATTCCCTGTCCGCCGCACCCAATGGCCGCGACTACCGCATCAGCGTCAAGCGTGAGCCGAACGGCAAGGTTTCCAACCACCTGCATGACCGGGTCGGGGAGGGCGACGCCCTTGAATTGTTCGCCCCCGCCGGCGACTTCATCCTGCGCCCCGGCCGCAAGCCCCTGGTGCTGATCAGCGCCGGCGTCGGTATCACCCCCGCCCTGGCCATGCTCGAAGCCGCCAACGGAAGCGGTCGACCGATCCACTTCATCCACTGCGCCCGCAATGCATCCGTGCAGGCTTTCCGCCCCTGGCTGGAAGAGATGACCGCGCGCACGCCCAACCTGCGACTCCACACCTGCCTCAGCGAACCGAACGCCGGTGACCGGGCCGATGCCATCGGCCTGCTGAGCCGCGACCAACTCGCCCAGTGGCTGCCCGCCTCCCGTGATGTCGAGGCGTACTTCCTCGGTCCCAAGCCCTTCATGGCCATGGTCAAGAAACACCTCGCCGCGTTGGGCGTGCCGGCTGCACAGTGCCACTACGAGTTCTTCGGCCCGGCTGCCGAACTGGATGCCTGAACCGCCGCCCGGCACCCCGGTGCCGGGCCTTTCCTGGAGGAGTTCGCCATGCGCCCTGTCCCTTGCCGTTGCCCCTTGCTGAGCCTGGCCCACCGCCTGCTGGCTGCCGGCCTCGCGCTGCTGCTGGTTGGCGTCGTTGGCGCCTATGGGCTGGATCGTTACCTCGTGCTGCCCGCCCAGGTGCTGGCCCATGGACTGGTCATCCTGGGGCCCACGCTGATCAAGGTCGGCTATGTCATCCGCCTTACCGCCCTGCAGCGGCTGCATCGGGAGGCCTGCCATGCAACTGCGTGACCGTCGCCGCGAACTGGCCATTGCACCGCTCTGGCGCCTGGGGTTCCGCCCCTTCTTCCTGGCGGGCAGTGCCTTTGCGTTGCTCGCGGTAGCGGCTTGGCTGGGCGTGCTGAGCGGGCTGCTTCAGGGTTGGCAGCCCACCGGAGGCTGGCTCGCCTGGCACCGTCACGAGATGCCTTTCGGCTTCGCCGTGGCAATCATTGCCGGCTTCCTGCTCACCGCCGTGCAGAACTGGACCGGCCAGCCGGGCCTTGCCGGCCGCCCCCTGGTCGGCCTGTTCGTGGTGTGGCTGCTGGCGCGCCTGGCCTGGCTGGCCGGTGTGCCCCTGGTGATGGCGGCGCCCCTGCAACTGGTCTTCCTGCCCTTGCTGGCCTGGGTGATCGGTCGTCGCCTGTGGCGGGTGCGACAGCGCAACAACTACCCGGTGGTGCTGATGCTTCTGCTGTTGGCAGTGGCCGATGGGCTCGTGGTGCTGGGCATGCTCGCGGGCAACGACGCCTGGCAGCGCCAGGGTGTGCAGGGTGCGCTCTGGCTGGTGGCCGCGCTGATGGGCTTGATCGGCGGGCGGGTGATCCCGTTCTTCACCCAGCGCGGACTTGGCCTGCCCAGCCAGGTCAAGGCCTGGCCCTGGTTGGAGTGGGGCACCCTGGGGCTGTCGCTGGCAGTGGCGCTGTCGACGCTCATGGGCGCCGCCAACCGGTCTGTTCCGTTCCTGGCGCTGCCGTTCGCCGTGCTCGGGGCGGGGCACCTGCTGCGCCTGGTGCGCTGGTATCACCGGGGCATCTGGCGGGTGCCACTGCTCTGGTCACTGCACCTGGCATTCGCCTGGCTGGTGGTGGCGCCGTTCGGCCTGGCGGCCTGGCACCTGGGCTGGCTGGCGGGCAGCAGTCCGGCCCTCCACGCCCTGGCGGTGGGGGCCATGGGTGGGTTGATCCTGGGGATGCTGGCGAGGGTCAGCCTGGGGCACACCGGGCGCGCGCTGGTGGCACCAGCGGCGATGGGCTGGGCCTTCGGCCTGCTCAACCTGGGGGCGGTGCTGCGGGTCTTCGGCATCGGGATTTGGCCACTGGCCAGCCTGCTGCTGGCCGGAGCCTGCTGGATCCTGGCCTTCGCCCTGTTCCTCGGGCACTACGGGCCGATGTTCTGGCGGGCCCGGGTGGATGGCCAGCCAGGCTGAAGGCAGAGGGTCAGGGGCGGGCGGCGCGCAGGCGGGCCAGTTCCTGTTTCAGCCAGTCCGCGGAGAGTTGCTCCTGACCGGCGCAGTTCACCTTGTAGGGCTTGCCGCTCATGCTGCTTTCCGTGGCGGCCCGGGCGATGAAGTCCTCGGCGTTGTCCACCAGGCCCTTGTTTTCCAGGTAGTCCAGCTTCTTCTGCAGGTGCTGCCGTGCTTCGGCGGCGGGGTATTCACTGCCGTTGCGGATGAACAGGCAGCCACTGCTCTCCACGAACCCCAGCAGGGCGTTGATCTCCTGCTGGCTCCGCGCGTCCAGCTGGGCCTGGCTCGGGGTGGTCGCAAGCAGCAAGCAGCTGGCGCAGATGGCCCGCCAGGTAACGGTGGAAGCGCGCATCGTTCCAATACTCCATGTGGCTCAAAGGGGTGTGGCGTTTGTACCAGGGGCCGACCGGCAGGGCGACGTCCTCCGTCACGACTTCGGCATAGTTCTGCAGCGGTCGCAGCGGATAGCCCAGCGGATCGGCCGGCGCATACACGTTCAGCCAGCGCGCAGCGTGCTCAAGGCCCGCCGGCAGGCAATGGCCGGGAAAGCGGATCGGCCGCACCGGGTCGTAGGCGAAGGTGAAGAGCGGGATGTTGCAGCCGAAGGTCACCAGGCCCGCCAGGGTTTCCAGCGCGAGAAAGGGATCGCGCGGGCAACTGGGCGTGGTGTTCAGCTTCTGCTGGTCCCAGACGAAGTTGGAGAAGATGTGCCCGCCCAGCGAGTGGGCCAGCACCACCAGTGGCGTGGTCGGTGCCACCTTGGCCCGCAGGGCGGTGAGGCCGTTGCGCAGGCACTGGTGCACTTCTTCATAGGTGGTGTCGTAGGCCTGGCTCACCTTGCGGTAGCCGCTGGCATCACCGAGGAACAGCGTCACCGCCTCGCGCAGCCAGCGCCAGGTCACCGGTTCGTGCTCCAGACGGTCGAGGTAGGCCCGCTCGCGGCGGTCCAGCACGCTGGCCCAGTACAGGCTCTGGAAGGCGATGGCATCGGCCTCCATACCCAGCTCCCGGCGCAACCCGCCGATAAGACCCTGGGCATAGCTGTACTGGCCCTCGGCATCGCGCTGGTCGGGCTGGCTGCCAATGCCATGCAGGATGGCGACGGCGAGTTTCATGAATCCTTCCTTGGAACAGATGGGGTCAGAGGGGCAGCAGGCGCTCGGCGAGGCGGCCGCTGTCGGCCAGTTCGAGGAACTCGTCGCCCAGCCGCTGGCTTTCCGCCATGGCCTTGCGCCAATAGCGCTCGCGGCCGTCGTCGTCGCCCAGGTAGCGGGTGAAGTCCTTGCGGTCCGGCAGCTTGCCGTGGGGCAGGGTGGCCAGGTAGTCCTTCGACGGTGCCAGCAGCAGCACGTCCTGCAGGCGCTCGGCATCGCCACGGCGCCAGGGCAGGCCCTTGTCGAACCAGCCGGGGATGACCTTGTCGGTGAAGTGCGGGTAGAGCACCACCCCGTCGCCCTGGTAGGGCAGGTCCAGGTGGTAGTCCAGCAGGCCGCCGTCGCGGTAGGTGCCGGGGCCGACGCCGGGGATGTCGCGCACCCCCTCCATCACCATGGGGATGGAGCCGGAGGCCAGCAGTGCATGGCGCAGGTTGGCACCGTCCAGGGGCAGGCAGCGCGAGGGGAAGTCGTTCAGCGGCGCCAGCGGCGGTGCCAGGCGGCTGTCATGCAGGATCACCCGCTCGAAGTGACGCGCCAGGCGCGGGCGGCCCAGCAGGTTGGCGCCGATCACCGAAGACAACCCCAGGCCCAGTGCACCTCGACGGTCGTGGGCGAGCAGGCCGTGGCTCTTCACTACCACCACGTTCAGGCGGTAATGCGGGTTGCTCAGCACCTGCTGGTCCTGGCCGTCGAGCAACTGGTCCAGCATCGCCGTGCAGCGGCGGCTCACGTCCGCCATGCTCACGCCCTTGGGGAAGCGCTGCGAGGTGTACAGCTCGCCGAGGCGACGGAGGCCTTCCGCGGCGTCCGGCAGGCAGGCACTGGCGAAGCGCCAGGAGCCGATCGAGGCGCCGATCAGCGAGCGCTCCTGGGGCGCTCGGGGCAGCCATTCGCCGAACAGCGCCAGGTCCAGGCCCTGGATGCCCAGCGCCTTCGGCCCGCCCGCCGCGCCCGGGAGGATCTTCACATCCGCCGGTTGCAGGCCACGCTCGCGGATACGGGCCAGGGCCCGCTTGCCGGCGCGCAGGGTAAGGGCGGGCGACTTGATGTGAATGGCGCTCATGGGGGCCTCCGAAAAAAGCGAGGCAGCGATTATAGTGGCCCGCGCCTGCGGACCAAGTGCTTTCAGCGCGTGAATGATGCCTCCGCCTGTAGCACGATGCCGCCCCGGCAGCGGGGAGCCTGGCGAATTCAGCTTGAATTAATGGCGACTGGCTACAGTGGACCCATCTCAAGACAGCGCCCCCCACAAGGAGAAGCCACGATGAAAACCCTTACCGCCCTGTTCGCCACTGCCGTTCTCGCCACCACCTCCAGCCTCGCCCTGGCCCGCGACCTGGGGCCGGACGAAGCGCTCAAGCTGCGTGACGCCGGCACCATCCAGTCCTTCGAGAAGCTCAACGCCGCCGCCCTGGCTCAGCACCCCGGTGGCACCATCAACGAGACCGAACTGGAAGAAGAGTACGGCCGCTACGTCTACCAGGTGGAACTGCGTGACGCCAAGGGCGTGCAGTGGGACCTGGAGCTGGACGCCACCAACGGCCAGGTTCTGAAGAACCACCAGGACGACTGATGCGCCTGATCATTCGCTACAGCGGCATCGTCGCCCTGGTCCTGGCCACCTGCACCCTGCAGGCCATGGCCCGCGACCTGGACCAGGACGAAGCCCTCAAGCTCCGCGAGCGAGGGGTGATCATGCCCCTCGAACAACTCCTCGACCGCGCCCTGGGGCTCTACCCCGGGGCGCGCCTGCTGGAAGCGGAGCTGGAGGAAGAGGACGATATCTACGTGTACGAAGTGGAACTGCTGACCACCGATGGCGTGGTCCGCGAGCTGGAACTGGATGCCCGCGACGGTCGCATCCTGAAGGACGAGGAAGACGACTGATGCGCCTGTTGTTGGTGGAGGACCATGTCCCCCTGGCCGATGAACTCCTGGCTGGCCTGACCCGCCAGGGCTATGCCGTGGACTGGCTGGCCGACGGCCGCGACGCCGCCTACCAGGGCGCCAGCGAACCCTACGACCTGATCGTGCTGGACCTCGGCCTGCCGGGCCGCCCCGGCCTCGAAGTGCTGCAGGAGTGGCGCGCCAATGGCCTCGCCACCCCCGTGCTGGTGCTCACCGCGCGGGACTCCTGGGCTGAGCGCATCGAAGGCCTCAAGGCCGGTGCCGATGACTACCTGACCAAGCCGTTCCACCCCGAGGAACTGGCCCTGCGCATCCAGTCTCTGCTGCGCCGCGCCAAGGGCCTGGCCAACCAGCCGCACCTGGAGGCCGCCGGCCTGCAACTGGACGAAGCCCGCCAGTGCGTGCTGCGTGACGGCGAAGAGGTGACCCTGACCGCCGCCGAGTTCCGCCTGCTGCGCTACTTCATGCTCCACCCCGGGCAGCTGCTCTCCAAGAGCCACCTGGCGGAGCACCTCTACGACGGCGAGACCGAGCGCGACTCCAACGTCATCGAAGTCCACGTCAACCACCTGCGCCGCAAGCTCGGCCGCAGCGTCATCGAGACCCGCCGCGGCCAGGGCTACCGCTTCACCGGGGTCACCGGGTGAGGTCCATCCAGCGCCAGCTTTCCCTCGGCCTGGTCGCCCTGCTGCTGGTGGTTGGCCTGCCCCTGGCCCAGCTCAGCCTGTGGCTGTTCGACGATGGCCTGCGGCGTTACCTGGAGAACAACCTGCGCAGCGAAGCGGAAGGCCTGCTCGCCGCCCTGGTGCGCGGTCCCAATGGCATCCAGCTGGACGAGCAGAAGCTCAACCCCGCCCACCAGCAGCCCTTCTCCGGGCGTTACTTCGTGATCCGCATCGACGACCGCCCCTGGCGCTCCCGCTCGCTCTGGGACAGCGAGCTGCAACTGCCCGAGCGCGCCGGCCTGGCTGCCGACCTGCTACCCGGCCCCCGCGAGCAGCGCCTGCTCACCTACCGGGGCGACTACCGGCGCTTTGGCCGCCAGGTGGTCATCGTCGTCGCCCAGGACTACACCCCCGTGCTGGAAGACTTCCGTCGCGTGCAATGGACCGGCGTCGCCCTCGGCCTGGCCGCGCTGCTGCTGATCCTCGGGCTGCAGCGCTACACCGTCCGTCGCGCCCTGCAGCCCCTGGAGCGGGTGCGGCAGCAGATCGCCCAGTTGCAGCAGGGCCAGCGCAGCGACCTGGACGCCCAGGTGCCCCAGGAGCTGGAGCCGCTGGTGGGCCAGGTCAACCACCTGCTGGCCCACACTGAAGACACCCTGCGCCGCTCGCGCAATGCCCTGGGCAACCTTGGCCACGCCCTGAAGACCCCGCTTGCCGTGCTGGTCAACCTGCAGGACCGGGAGGAGCTGCGCGAGCATCCCGAGCTGCGCGCCACCCTCACCGAACAGCTGGAGCAGATCCAGCAACGCCTCGCCCGTGAACTGGGGCGTGCCCGGTTGGCCGGCGAAGTGCTGCCCGGCGCGCACTTCGATTGCGACGCGGAGCTGCCGACCCTGTTCAATACCCTGGCCATGATCCACGACAGCGCACTCGACCTCGACTGGAGCGTCGAGCCCGGCCTGCGCCTGCCCTGGGACCGGGAAGACCTGCTGGAACTGCTGGGCAACCTGCTGGACAACGCCTGCAAGTGGGCCGAGACCCAGGTCCTGCTGGGCATTGCCCGAGAGGGCGACGGCTACCGGCTGTGCGTCGACGACGACGGCCCCGGCATCGCCGAGGACCAGCGCCAGGCCGTGCTCGAGCGCGGCACCCGCCTCGACGAACAGGTGGCCGGGCATGGACTCGGCCTGGGCATCGTGCGGGACATCGTCGACGCCTGGGGCGGCCGCCTCGCCCTGGACAGCAGCCCCCTCGGCGGCCTGCGGGTGCGTATCGACCTGCCTGCGCCTCGCCGTTGACGGCACGCAGTGCGGTTGGTATCAGGCCTGTCTAGTCTGTAGGCAACCCAACAAGGACCCGCCCCATGCATGCATTCGATGCTCCCCATCCGCCGCAACTGGCCCGGCTGCTCGGTTTTGCCGGGCTGGTGCCCTTCGTCACGGGCGCACTCGGCATCTGGCTGACCCCGATCGGCTGGCGCCCCCTGGTGCTGGCGGCGTTGCTCGACTACGCCGCCGTCATCCTCGCGTTCATGGGGGCCATTCACTGGGGGCTGGCCATGCGCGCCGGCCAGGAGGACACCCGCGCGCGCTTGCAGCTGGGCTTCTCGGTGATTCCCGCATTGTTCGGCTGGGTCGCCATCTCCGCCGGGCTGCCCGCCGGCCTGGCGGTGGCCGTGTTCATTCCGGCTTTCATCGGCCTTTACCTGGCCGACCTGCGTGCCGTGCGCCTGGGCCTGGCACCGGATTGGTACCCGGCCCTGCGCCGCCCGCTGACCATCGGCGTGGTCACCAGCCTGCTGGTGGCCTGGGGCGGCCTGCTACTCGGCCAGCCAGGCTGATACCGTAGCCAGCGCCGCCTCGCGGCGCTCGGCCCAATCCCCCTCAAGCACCACGTAGCGCTGCCCCCGGGCCTTCAGCCACGTCTCGCTGGCGTGGAAGAATGCCAGGCGTTCGGCCAGTGCCGGCTGGCAGCGCTGCCCATCGCCCACCCAGGGCACGCCTTCCGGGCTCAGCAGCAGGTGCAGGTCGTAGCGGCGCTCGTCCAGGGCCGTCTCCAGCCAGGCCGGGCAGTCGCCAAACAGCGTGCGGCTCCAGAGGATGTTGCTCAGCAGGTGGGTATCCAGCACCAGCAGCGCCGAGCGCTCGGCCCGTGCCGCGTCCTCGCGCTGCAACTGCCCCCGGGCGATCAGGGGAATGTCGGCGTAGCAGGTGTCGCGCTGCTGCTCGTCGATGAACTCGCGCACGTACTCGCCCACCACCCGGCCGCCGAAGCGCACGGCGATCTCGCCGGCCAGCCAGCTCTTGCCGCTGGACTCGGGGCCGGCCAGTACCAGCACCTTCATGCCGAGGCCGCCAGGGGTTGGCGCCACTGCCGCCAGCCATGCACCGCCAGCAGGGTGAACAGCGCATAGAGCGCGGCGGTGAGGTAGAGCCCCTTGTAGGTGAACAGCCCGACGAAGATCACATCCACCACGATCCACAGCGCCCAGCACTCCAGGCGCTTCTGCGCCATCCACACCTGGGCCACCAGGCTGAACCCAGTCAGCGCCGCGTCCAGCCAGGGGGCGGCGGCATCGGTGTGGGTGGCCATCACGTAGCCCAGCGCCAGGCTGCCGGCGGCCCCCAGGCCCAGGCCGGTCGCCAGCTGCGCCGGTGCCAGGCGGCTGACCTCGCGGCCGTCATGGCGGGCGCCGCCCCGGGTCCATTGCCACCAGCCGTAGCCTTGCAGCACGGCGTAGATGCCCTGCAGCAGCATGTCGGAATAGAGCTTCACCTCGAAGAAGATCCAGACGTAGATCAGCACCATCACCAGGCCGATGGGCCAGCACCAGATGTTCTGCCGGGCGGTGAGCCAGACGGCCAGCACGCCGAGCGCGGCGGCGAAGAGTTCAAGCGGTGACACAGGCGACCCTCGTTCGATGGAGGGGCGATTGTAGCGGCTCCCACCTGCCGCGCCAGCAGCGGCAGGTGGGGCAGGGGAGGGCTCAGATGCGGAACTGGCGCAGCAGGTGGCCGAGGCGTTCGGCCAGCTCGTTCAACTGGTGGCTGGCGCTGCGGGTCTGCTCGGCGGCCATGGCCGTGTCGTGGGCCAGGCTGGCGGCCTGGGTGACGTTCTGGTTGACGTCCTCCACCACGTGGGACTGCTCCAGGGTGGCACTGGCGATGGAGGCATTGAGGCCCGTGAGGTTGCGCAGCGACTGGCCGATCTGCCCCAGGCTCTCGCCGGCCTGGCTGGCGCGTTCCACCGTGGCCTGGGTGGCCCGGCTGCTCTCGTCGATGACCTTCACCGCTGCCTCGGAGTTGGCCTGCAGGCGCTCGATCATGGTCTGGATCTCCGCCGTGGATTTCTGCGTCCGCTGGGCCAGCAGGCGCACCTCGTCGGCCACCACGGCGAAGCCACGGCCCTGCTCCCCGGCACGGGCGGCCTCGATGGCTGCGTTGAGCGCCAGCAGGTTGGTCTGCTCGGCGATGGAGCGGATCACCTCCAGCACGCTGCCGATCTGCGAACTTTCCGCCGCCAGCGAACGGATCACCTCCACCGCCTGGCCGATGGTGCTCGCCAGGTCGCTGATCTGCTGGATGCTGGCATCGATGCTGGTCTGGGCCAGGCGCGCCTGGTCCTCGGCGGTGCGCACCTCCTCGGCGGCGTGTTCGGCGTTCTTGGCCACGTCCTGCACGCCGTAGGTGACCTGGTTGATGGCGGTGGCCACCAGTTCCATACGCTGGGACTGCTGCTCGCTGTGGGCGTGGCCGTCCTGGGCGATCCCGCCCAGGGCGCTGGCCGACTGGTCCAGCGCACCGGCGGCCTCCAGGGACTGGCGGATCACCCCGCGCAGCTTGCCGGTGAAGGCGTTGAAGTGGCTGGCCAGCGCGGTCACTTCATCCCGGCCGTGGGTGTCCAGCTGGCTGGTGAGGTCCCCCTCGCCGCTGGCGATGTCGGCCATGGCACCCACCACGTCCTTCAACGGGCGGGTGATGCTGCGGGCTATGAGCGTGACCAGGGCGGCCATCAGCAGGGCGATGACCAGGCCGATGGCCGAGGCTTCGAGCGCCTGGTTGCGGAACTCGCCCTCCATGTCGTCGATGTAGATGCCCGAGCCGAGCACCCAGCCCCAGGGCTGGAACAGCTGCACGTAGGACACCTTCGGCACCGGGTCGGAGGCACCCGGCTTGGGCCAGCGGTAGTGTACGAAGCCCGCGCCCTTGGTCTTGGCCACCTCCACCATCAGGTTGAACAGCGGCTTGCCGTCCGGGTCCTTGTAGCCGGAGAGGTCCTGGCCCTCCAGCTTCGGGTTGGTCGGGTGCATGACCATGCGCGGGCCCAGGTCGTTGATCCAGAAGTAGTCGGCCTTGTCGTAGCGCATGCCGCGGATGGTCTCCATCGCCTGCTTCTGCGCCGCCTCGCGGGTCAGCGTGCCCGCCGCCTCCAGGCCCTGGAAGTACTGCAGGGTGCCCATGGCGGTCTGCACCACGTGCTGCGTCTTCAGCTCCTTGCCGGCGAGCAGATCTTCATGGATCTGGCGGAGCATCAGCACCCCGAGGATCAGCAGCATCGACACGGCGACGACGAGGATCAGCCAGAGTCGCTGGCTGATGGGCAGGCTGCGCAGATTCATGAATGAAATACTCCCGCGATATTGTTGTTTTTCCCTAAGGCGACAGAGGCGCGCTACAGATGTTGTCTGATAGCATTTCGGCCCTTTCGCCCGAAACCTGAGCATGCACCGCAGGACGCCCGGGAACCCAGTCGACCAAGGTCGGTCATAGAGCCGCCCGTCAGCCGTGCCGGCAGACACACCAACGCACTTAATTTAGTCGGGCCACGACCGCGTGTGCCCTGGGGAGATTCGATGGATTTGTGGACCGCCTTCCAGGCCTTGTTGCTGGGCATCGTCGAGGGCCTGACGGAGTTCCTGCCGATCTCCAGCACCGGTCACCAGATCATCGTCGCGGATCTGATCGGCTTCGGCGGCGAGCGCTTCGAAGCCTTCAACATCATCATCCAGCTCGGTGCCATCCTCGCGGTGGTCTGGGAATACCGGCGCAAGGTCCTCGACATCGTAGTCGGCCTGCCGCGCCAGCGCAGCGCCCAGCGCTTCACCCTCAACCTGCTGGTGGCCTTCCTCCCCGCCGTGGTGCTGGGGGTGGCCTTCGCCGACCTGATCCACCACTACCTGTTCAACCCCATCACCGTTGCCACCGCCCTGGTGATCGGCGGCGTGATCATGCTCTGGGCCGAACGCCGCCAGCACAGCATCGAGGTCGACACGGTGGACGAGATGACCTGGAAGCACGCGCTCAAGGTCGGCTGTGCCCAGTGCCTGGCACTGGTGCCCGGCACCTCCCGTTCCGGCGCCACCATCATCGGCGGGTTGGTCTTCGGCCTCTCGCGCAAGGCCGCCACCGAGTTCTCCTTCTTCCTCGCCATGCCCACCATGGTCGGCGCGGCCGTCTACTCGGGCTACAAGTACCGCCACCTGTTCCAGTCCGCCGACCTGCCCGTATTCGCCCTGGGCTTCGTGGTGTCGTTTATCTTCGCCATGCTCGCGGTGCGAGCGCTGCTGAAGTTCATCGCCAGCCACAGCTATGCCGTGTTTGCCTGGTACCGCATCGGCTTCGGCCTGTTGATCCTCGCCACCTGGGTCTTCGGCGTGGTGGACTGGAGCACCGTCCAGGCCTGACGAGGCCGAGGTATTCGCCGCATCGATGAAGGCGCGCCACAGGCGCGCCTTTGTCATAGTGGGCCCCCGCCATTGCCCGGAGGCCCACTATGCTCCCGCTCGAACACAGCCTGCTGGCCGTCAACGGCATCCAGCTCGCCCTGCACCTGGCCGGGCCGGAGGATGGTCCGCCGGTCTGGCTGCTGCACGGCTTTCCCGAGTGCTGGCTGGCCTGGCGCCACCAGATCGAACCCCTGGCCCGTGCCGGCTACCGCGTGCTGGTGCCCGACATGCGCGGCTATGGCGCCAGCAGCGCCCCAGCCGACCCGGCCGCCTACGACCTGCTGACTCTCTGCGCCGACATCCGCGCCGCCATGGACGCCCTCGGCCAGGCCCGCGTTTGCGTCGTCGGGCACGACTGGGGTGCCCCCGTGGCTTGGCACCTCGCACTGCTGGAACCCCAGCGCGTCCAGGCGGTGGTGGGCATGGCCGTGCCCTTTGGTGGCCGGCCCCGGCAGCCGGCCACCGAGGCGATGCGCCGCCACTTCGCCGATCGCTTCAACTACATCCTCTACTTCCAGCAGGTCGGCCTGGCCGAGCAGGAGCTGGACGCCGACATCCCCCGCACCCTGCGCATGATGCTGCACCACTGTTCCGCTGCCGTGCCGCTGGGGCATTTCCTCCAGGAGCGCCCCGCCGGCTCGCGGCTCTTCGATGGCCTCGAAGACCCCGGCCAGCCGCCGGTGTGGTGCGAGCCGGAAGCCTTCGCCGGCTACTGCAAGGCCTTCGAGCGCCACGGCTTTCGCGGTGCGCTCAACTGGTACCGCAACTTCGAGCGCAACTGGGCGCTGACCGAGCCCTTGCAAGGGCAGCGGGTGCTGCAACCGGCGCTGTTCCTCATCGGTGACCACGACCCGGTGGGCCTGCTGGAAGCCCACACGCTGAAGCAGATGCCGGAGGTGGTGCCAGCCCTGGAGGCCCATCGGATCGAGGCCTGCGGGCATTGGCTGCAGAGCGAGCAGCCCGAGGCGGTGAATGAGCGCCTGCTGAATTTCCTGGCCCGGCACTACCGCTGAGGGGCTGGGCGGCGCAGCGCCAGGTAAAGCAGCGGGCCGATGGAGGCGAAAACCGCCGTCAGCAGGTAGAAGGGCAGCAGGTAGGCCAGGCTCCGGCCCTGGCGGCGGTTGTCCTGGTACATCCAGACCGCGATCAGGATGCAGGCCAGGTACAGGTCGATCACCACCTGGGCGGTGTCCGGCCGGCTCATCAATTGAGCGCCGAAGGCCAGCAGCGACTGTTCGCTGATGGCCATCACATAGAGGGTGTAGCCACCAAAGGCGAGGAGAGCGGCGAGGGCGAGGGGGCGGGCAGGCATGGCAACGTCCTTGTTATGGGTATGGACGCCGAATCTGCCGCAGTGCCCCCGCGCCGGCAATGAGGCATCGGGTCGCCCCAGGCGGTTCAGTCCAGCAGCAACCCCACCCGCTTGTACTTCGGCAGGCGCGCCACTACCAGTTGGTGGGAGCGGGTCAGCAGGGCCTTCAGCTCGGCGTCGCCGAGGGCTGGCGGCATCGCCACGCTGACCCAGAAGGCTCGGGCCAGGTAGGGCGCCGGGCGGATGCCGGGGCGGTCGACGTAGCCGAGGAACAGGTCGGGGTCGACCTTGAAGGCCAGGTCCTCGCCGAGGAAGTCGACGATGGCGAACATCTTGTTCCCGGCCACCGAGAACACCCGGTTCGAGCCCCACTTGAGGTCTTCCCGGGCGCCGGGCAATTGCAGGCAGAACGCGGCGATCTCGTCAGCGGTCATGGACAGCTCCTTGCAGGTCTATAGAGGGCGCTGGCGCGCATCGCTGCGCAACAGCACGAGACCCAGCAGCATGCCGGCCAGGGCCAGCCCGGCGGCTACCAGGAAGATCGCGGCAAAGCCCTGGGCGTTGGCCACCAGGCCCATCAACGGGCCGGCCAGGCCCAGGGCCAGGTCGAAGAACACCGCGTAGGCCCCCAGCGCCGAGCTGCGGCTGGAGGCGGGAATGCGCGAGATGGCCTCCACGCCGAGGGCCGGGTACACCAGCGACAGGCCGAAGCCGGTCAGCGCGGCGCCGCACAGGGTCAGCCAGGGCTGCGGTGCCAGCCACAGCAGGAGCAGGCCCAGGCTCTCGATGCCCAGGCAGGCGATGGCCACCCGGTAGCCGCCGAGCCGGTTGATGGTGCCGGCGAACAGCAGGCGCGCGCCGATGAAGGCGCAGCCGAAGGCCGTCAGGCACCAGGCCGCGCCGCTCCAGCCACGGCTGGCGTAGTACAGCGTGACGAAGGTGGCCAGGGTGCCGAAGCCGATGGAGCCCAGGGCCAGCGCCACGCCGTTGGGGGCGATGCGCAGGAACACGTTGCGAAACGGCAGGCGCACGCCGGCGACGATGGGCGCCGGCGCCTTGCCCCGCGCCACCAGCAGCGCTCCTGCGCCCAGCAGGGCGATCAGCGCGCCCATGCTCCACAGCCCCAGGCCGCCCACCAGCAGCACCCCCAGGGGCGCGCCGATGGCCACCGCGCCGTAGGAGGCGATGCCGTTCCAGGAGATCACCCGCGCGGTGTTTTCCGCACCGACCCGGCCGATGCCCCAACTGATCGAGCCGGTGCCCACCAGCCCCTGGGACACCCCCAGCGCCACGCGGCCGGCCAGCAGCAGGCCCAGGCTCAGGCTCGGCAGGCCCTGCAGGGAGGTGGAGGCCAGCGTCAGCAGGCCGCTCAGCGCGCAGCCCGCCAGGCCCAGCAGCACCGCGTGCTTGGCACCGCGGCGGTCGGCCACCGCGCCGGAGAAGGGGCGCGAGAGCAGGGTGGCGGCGTACTGGGTGCTGATCACCACGCCGGCCAGCACCGAGCCGTAACCCAGGTCGTTGTGCACGTAGCCGGGCAGGACCGCCAGCGGCAGGCCGATGCAGAGGAAGCTGATGAAGGTGAAGAAGACGATGGAGACGATCTGCAGGGTGATGGAGGCAGACTGCTCGACGCTGCGCATGGATGGACCTGGTTCGGCTCGGTGCGGGAGGCGCCCATCATCCTCCAGCCGGCGGGCCAAAGGAAAGCCAGCTAACGATTGCTCAGAGGGGCTCCAGCGCCTCGCCGCGGCAGGCGTCGACGAGGTGGTCGATCCACGCCCGCACCGCTGGCAGCAGGCCGCGCCGGTGGGTGTAGACCACCTGCAGGTGGCCACCCGGCAGCTCCCAGTCCGGCAGTACCCGTACCAGGCGGCCGTCTTCCAGCTCCCGGTTGCAATGCATCGCCGGCAGCATGGTGATGCCCAGGCCACGCAGGGCCGCCTGCTTGCGCACCTCGAAATCCTCGATGGCCAGCCGGGGCTCGAGCACGATGTCGCGGCGGTTGCCCTGGACGTCGCGCAGCAAGTAGTGCAGCTTGCGGTCCCGCTCCAGCGCGCCGAGTACCGGCAACCGGGCCAGGTCGTCCGGGGTTTGAGGGGCGCCTGCCTGGAGCAGGGCCGGGGCCGCCACCAGGTAGGCGCGGGCGGGCGCCAGGCGGCGGCAGATCAGCGAGGGCTCCTCGTCCTCCTGGTCGCGTACCCGCAGGGCCACGTCCACCCCCTCCGCCAGCAGGTCGACCCGGTGGTTCACCAGCGCCACCTCCAGTTGCACCAGCGGGTAGCGTTCGAGGAAGTCGCTGAACACGCCGCGCAGCCGGGTGCGGGCGACTTCGGTGGGGCAGGTGACGCGAATGCGCCCGCGCGGTTCGCTGGTCAGGCTGGCCACCGCTTCCTCGGCCTGTTCTGCCTCCAGCAGCATCGCCTGGCAATGCCGCAGGAAGCGCTCGCCCACGTCGGTCAGGGCCAGCTTGCGGGTGGTGCGCTGCAGCAGGCGTGCACCGAGTCG
The DNA here is from genome assembly GCF_032621675.1 of Pseudomonas sp. zfem003. Classification (NCBI taxonomy): domain Bacteria; kingdom Pseudomonadati; phylum Pseudomonadota; class Gammaproteobacteria; order Pseudomonadales; family Pseudomonadaceae; genus Pseudomonas; species Pseudomonas sp. zfem003. Next base: position 18,439 of record NZ_JAVYJG010000013.1, read on the forward strand.
GGTCTCCAGCTCGGCGATGCGCCGCGACAGGCGGGACTTGGGAATGCCCAGCAGGCGCCCGGCCGCGGCGAAGCCGCCGTGCTCCACCACCTTGGCGAAATAGAAGAGGTCGTTGAGGTCCTGCATGCTGCGCTACCGCTCGGAAGAGGGCGCACTATGGCACTCGGGGGCGGATTTCGTCGACTTGATGAATCCTTTGCCTACGCAGTTGTCGGAGCGGTGTATCTTGAACGCTCCGCGTATCGGTGAATGCCAGGCCAAGACTGGCGCGATACCTGCAACACCTCAGGCTCACTGCCGGTCCATCGGCGGTGGCGCCGGCTCAGGGAGGCGAGCCTGGTCCGAACGCGGGGCGGAGCGCCCGATCCCTGAACCCGGAACGGAAGGTGAGCACCATGTTGGTTCGTCTTTCAGCCATCCTCGGCCTGGCCCTGCTGGCCGCCCTGGCTCCCCTCGATGCCCTGGCCGCCCAGGCCGTCGGCGTGCACCGTCTGGTGCTCAGCGACCCCCTCGACGACAGCGCCAGCCTCAGTGCCGTGGCCTTCTACCCGGCACGGGGCGAGCCGCAGAGCAGCGACCTGGGCTTCTACCACGTCGCCGCTGGTGAGGATGCGCCCATGGCCGCCGGGCGCTTCCCGCTGGTGCTGCTCTCCCACGGCAACGGCGGGTCGCCGCTGGCCCACCATGACCTCGCCACCGCCCTGGCCCGGCGCGGCTTCGTGGTGCTCGCCGTGCTGCACACCGGCGACAACTACAAGGACCAGAGCCGCACCGGCACCCTGAGCAACCTCTATGGCCGCCCGTTGCAGCTGTCCGCCGCCATCGACGCGGCGGAGTCCGATGCGCTGCTGGCGGGCGGCCTCGACACCGAGCGGGTCGGCGTCATCGGCTACTCCGCCGGCAGCGAGACCGCACTGATCCTGGCCGGCGCCCAACCCGACCCGGATCGCCTGCGCGCCTACTGCCAGCAGCAGCCGGCTGACCACGACACCTGCGGCACCCAGGGCGAGCTGGTGCCCGACCGCGACGACCTCGACCCCTTCGCCGACGAGCGTGTCAGCGCCGTGATGCTGATGGCGCCCCCTGGCGTGCTGTTCGGGCGCAAGGGGCTGGAGCCGGTGCAGGTGCCGGTGCTGGTCTACAGCGGGGACGAGGACCGCGTGGTGCCGCTGGAGCAGAACGCCCGTGCGCTGCTGCGCAAGCTGCCCAACCCGCCGGACTTCCGCCTGGTGCCGGGTGCCGGTCACTTCGTGTTCATGGCGCCCTGTTCCGAGGAGATGGACGCCCTGGTGCCCCAGGTCTGCGAGGATGCCGACGGGGTCGACCGGGTGGAGGTGCACCGCGAGCTGGACGCCGAGGCCGTACGCTTCTTCACCCGCACCCTGGCGGACCTGCAAACATCGCTGCGCTGATTCGCCTCATGGATGGGACGCTGCATCGCAAATGCACCGACTAATCGTCGTTTGGCTGCATGGGTAGGATGGCCACCATTCCGATCGCACTCCGCCGATCGCCAGACACAGGGGCCTTCCCATGAAACTTCTGCACCTCGACTCCAGCATCCTCGGTGACGCGTCCGCCTCCCGCCAACTCAGCCGCGCCGTGGTCGAAGCCTGGCAGGCCGCCGAGCCGGCCGTGCAGGTCACCTACCGTGACCTTGCCCAGGACGCCTACGCCCACCTCTCCGCCACCAGCCTGATGGCCGGTGCCACCCCCGCCGAGCTGCGCGACGCCGCGCAGAAGGCCGAGGTCGCCCTGTCCGAAGCCTCGCTGGACGAATTCCTCGGTGCCGACGCCATCGTCATCGGCGCGCCGATGTTCAACTTCACCGTGCCCACCCAGCTCAAGGCCTGGATCGACCGCATCGCCGTCGCCGGCAAGACCTTCAAGTACACCGAAGCCGGTCCCCAGGGCCTGGCCGGTGGCAAGAAGGTGGTGATCGTCTCCACCGCCGGTGGCATCCACGCCGGCCAGCCCAGCGGCCAGGCCCACGAGGCCTACCTGGTGCAGGTGCTGAACTTCCTCGGCATCACCGACATCGAGATCGTCCGTGCCGAAGGCCTGGCCTACGGCGAGGAACCCCGCGCCAACGCCCTCAAGGCCGCCCAGTCGCGCATCGGCGAGCTGTTCGCGGCTGCCTGATCGGCAGGCAGGATGAACGAGCCCCGCTTCGGCGGGGCTTTTTCATGGCTGTCGTGCTGGCCGGCTAGGGGGGGCCAGGCCAGGTGCGGCTGAGCAGTTCTTCGAGAATGGCCAGGCTGAACTGGCGCTGCAGGGTGATGGCGAAGAACTGTTCGGCGATGTCCGGCACCTCGGCGTAGAGCTGGAGCGTGCCGTTGCGCAGTTCATCCTGGACCACCACGGCCGGGAGCAGGGCCATGTCCCCGGAGTCGCGTGCGAGCAGGCGCAACATGGCCATGTCGTCCACCTCGGCACAGATGATCGGCGCCAGGTCGTGGCTGTTGCAGTAGACCTCGAACTGGCTGCGTACATCGCTGCTGCGCCCCGGCACTATCAGGCGCGCCTGGTTCAGGTCACGGCGGATGTCGAAGGGGCGGGAGGACTCGCGGGGAGGGCCGATCAGGCAGACCGCCTGGCGTGCCAGCAGGCGGCACTGCCAGGTGCGCTGGCTGTCGGCGCTGACGGCCTTGTTGGTCAGCACCACGTCCAGCTTGTGGAGGGCCAGGCGCTCCAGCAGGTCCTCCAGGCTGCCGGACTCCAGGACGATGCGCAGGTCCGCACGCCCCAGCAGCGGACGCAGTAGGTTCTCCTGGAAGTTGCGGGAGAGGGTGGCCACTGCGCCGATGCGCAGGACCTGGCTGGCCTGGCGGCTGCTCAGCAGGGTGGTTTGCAACTCGCTGCCGAGGGCGAAGATGGTCTCTGCGTAGTCCAGCACCAGGCGACCGGCCTCGGTGAGTTGCAGGCTGCGGCCGGAGCGGGTGAACAGGGCATGGCCGAGCTGGTCTTCCAGGGCACGGATCTGGGTCGACAACGCCGACTGGGAGACATGCAGGGTCTCGGCGGCGCGGGTCAGGTTGCCCTCCTTGGCCACGGCCCAGAAATAGTGAAGGTGATGGAAATTCAGCCGGCGCATCTGATCGTTCCCAGAAAGTGAACGTTTCCTTCTTATCTATCTATTTTTAATAGATCAAGCACTCCCCGAAACTGACCATCAACACGCCTCGGTGGAGCCTTCCCATGTCCGATCTGTCCTTTCCTCTGGCGCAGGCCTTGCCCTGGGTCTACGCGCTATCACTGCTGGCAGCGGCCTTCCTGCGCGCCGGGCGCATCTGGTGGCCGGCCCGGGGTGCCGGCTTCGTCGGGCTCGCCCTGGCCTTCGCGGCCTGGCTGCAGGCGGCTGCACACGGGTTCGAGGGGGACCGGCTGGGCCTGGCGATGATCGCTCTGGTAAGCCTGCTGGCCCTGGTGATCATCGAGTACTCCCGGCGTTACCTGGAGGGGGAGCCGGGCCAGCGGCGCTACGTGCTGGCCCTGCTCGGCACCCTGGCGGCGGTCGCCACGGTGGTCACCAGTACCGACCTCTTCCTGCTGGTGGGCGCCTGGATCGCGTCCAGTCTCTGCCTGCATCCGTTGCTCACCTTCTACCGTGAGCGTCCCCAGGCCCGGGTCGTGGCCCATAAGAAGTTCCTCGCCAGCCGCCTGGCCGATGCCTGCCTGCTGCTGGCGGCGTTCCTGCTGGTACAGGCCAGCGGGGATAGCGCCATCCCGGCCATCACCCATGCCCTCGAGGTCCGGCTGCAGGCCACCGGCCAGCTCGGCTGGGACCTGCAGCTGGCGGCCTGCCTGATGGCCCTGGCGGTCATCCTGAAGTCGGCGCAATTGCCGGTGCATGGCTGGTTGATCCAGGTGATGGAGGCGCCCACACCCGTCTCGGCGCTGTTGCACGCTGGCCTGGTCAACCTCGGTGGCTTCCTGATCCTGCGCTTCGCGCCGCTGTTTTCCGCCTCGGTGTCGGCGCAAAGCCTCCTGGTTATCGTCGGCGGGGGCACTGCAGTGCTCGCCGCCCTGGTGATGATGACGCGCGTCAGTATCAAGGTGCGCCTGGCCTGGTCCACCTGCGCACAGATGGGGCTGATGTTGCTGGAGTGTGGCCTGGGCCTTTATGAGCTGGCCCTGGTGCACCTGCTTGCACACTCGCTGTACAAGGCTCATGCCTTCCTCACCGCCGGGGAGACGGTCGCCCAGTCGCGGCACCAGGCCCTGTACCCCAGCGCGCCGAGCCCGGACCTGCTGAGCCTGGTGTCGGCCCTGCTGCTGTCCGGCCTGGCCCTGCTGCTGGTGAAGGGGGCGTGGGATGCGTTGTGGCCGGGCCATGCGCTGCCGCTGGTGGCCCTGGCGATTCTTGCCGTCGGGCTGGCCCCGTGGTGCCTGCGCCGAGGTCCGCTGCCGTATGGCGTGGCTATGTTCGTGCTGCTGGTGGGCGCCTACCTGCTGTGGCACCAGGCTGCCGCCTGGCTGCTGCGCAGCACGCCGACCGTCGCGCCACTTCCTCTGACCCTGCTGGCGCTGGGGCTGTTCCTCGGCCTGTACCTGGTGCAGGCACTGATCCTGACCCGCCCGAAGGGGGGCCTGGCGCGGCGTCTGTACCCGCTGGCCTTCGCCGGCTTCTACCTCGACGAGCACTTCACCCGCCTGACCTTTCGCCTGTGGGCGGCGAGCCCGCCGCAGGCATCGTCCCGTGTTGCAGGAGACCAGCCATGACCGCCCATGAACACCCTGTCGGCCTCGAACAGCAAGCTTTGCTCGATGCGGCACGGCAGGCCTGCGAACGCATCGCGCCGACCTGGCCGCTGGACCGCATGATTGCCGTCAGCCCGCTGTGGGAGCGTCGCCACCAGCCCTGGCAGGCTGTCGCCGAGCAGCTCTGGCTGCGCGCGGGGAGTCGCCTCACGCTCGCCCCCGATGACTACCGGCAGGCCTGGGAAGAAGGACGGATCACCGAGCGTCACCTGCGCCAGGCGCTGGCGGAACAGCACCAGGCGGCGCACATCGATCCCCTGCTGCAGGCCCTGGAGACCCCCGGCGAACCCGCGCAGGGGCTGCTCCTGTTGGAGGATCTCGCCGAGCCGGGCATGCCCCTGCCGGGCTGGTCGGTGCTGATCACCCAGCAGATCGGACAATGCTGCGCCGCGTGGTTCGATCGCGAGCAGGCCGACTGGCGCCCGGACGAGGCGTCTGGCCTCTATCGCTCCTGGCGCGACAGCACGCTGCTGGACCGGGGACTGGAGGTACTCAGCGGCTGTGCGGACCTGAATGCACGAGTCGCCACGCTTGCCGAGCAGCCGGAGGTGGCGCTGGAGCACGCGGCGCGGCACCTGGGCCTGTCGGCGAATGACTGGGCGCCCTGGTTCGATGCGCTGCTGTTGCGCAGCATCGGCTGGGCGTCCTGGTGTGCCTACCAGCGCTGGCAGGCACGGTTGCAGGGTGGGGACGACCAGAGCCTGCTGGAGCTGCTGGCCATTCGGGCCTCCTGGGAGGTGCTGGTGGATGACGGTCGGCGCGACGGCGAAAGCCGCTGGAGCCACTGGCTTGCGGCTTGGCAGGCCCGGCTCGAACAGGCCCCCGACGAGCGCTGGCGGGCCTTGCAGTTATGGCAGCGGGCCGAGGAGCTGGCCTGGCAGGAGCAACTGCAGGCGCAACTCTGCGGTGCCGTGCCGCTGCCGGTTCCCCGGGCGCCGCTGGCCAAGGTGTTTTTCTGCATCGATGTGCGTTCCGAGCCCCTGCGTCGTGCCCTGGAGCACGCCTGCCCGGACCTGGAGACCGGCGGCTTCGCCGGCTTCTTCGGCCTGCCCATTGCCTACACCCCGCTGGGCACCGCCGCCACCCGGCCGCAGTTGCCGGGTCTGTTGGCCGCGCAACTGCAGGTCAGCGAGGCCAGCGGCGATGCGGCCCTGGATGAGCGCCTGGTAGCGCGGCGGCAGGTCCGGCTGGCTCGCGAGGGGCGCTGGCAGGTCTTCCAGCGCCTGCCGGCGTCGACCTTCGCCCTGGTAGAGAGTCTCGGCCTAGGCTATGCCGGTGCCCTGATCGGGCGCACCTTCGGGGCGGCGGGTGCCGGCCACGACGTGCACCGCAGCGGGTGGCGTCGTGACGAGTGGCGGCAACTGCAGCCCCAACTGCTGGCCGTGCCCCTGGCGCAGCGCATCGACCTTGCCGAGCGCATCCTTCTGGCGATGGGGCTCAAGGGCACGGTGCCCGGGTTGCTGCTCCTGCTGGGGCACGGCAGCCAGAGTGCCAACAACCCCCAGGCCGCCGGCCTGGACTGTGGGGCGTGCTGTGGGCAGACCGGCGAGGTCAACGCCCGGGTCCTGGCCGGGCTGCTCAACGACCTCGATGTGCGTAGCGGGTTGCAGGCGCGGGGGTTCGTGCTGCCGCCGTCCTGCCATGTGCTGGCCGGGCTCCACAACACCGGCACCGACGAGGTCCGGGTGTTCGACCATGACGCCGTTCCGCAGGCCCTGCAGCCGAACTGGCGGCGCCTGCGCGAGGCCCTGGACGAGGCCTCGGCACGGGTGCGCCGGGAGCGCGCGGCCGGGCTGGGGCTGGCCGATGCGCAAGGCCAGCCCGGCAAGCTGCTCGGCCTGCTGCGGCGGCGTGCCCGCGACTGGGCCCAGACGCGTCCCGAGTGGGGGCTGGCCGGCAACGCCGGGTTCATCGCGGCGCCGAGGGCACGCACCCGTGGCGTGGACCTGCAGGGCCGGGCCTTCCTGCACGACTACGACTGGCAGCAGGACGAAGGCGGGCGTGTGCTGGAACTGATCATGACCGCGCCCATGGTGGTGGCCCACTGGATCAACCTGCAGTACTTCGCCTCCACCACCGACAACCTGCGCTTCGGCAGCGGCAACAAGCTGCTGCACAACGTAGTGGGTGGCCATATCGGCGTGTTCGAGGGCAATGGGGGCGACCTGCGCATCGGTCTGTCACGCCAGTCCCTGCATGACGGGCAGCGGTGGGTGCATCGCCCCGTCCGTCTGCATGTGGTGATCGAGGCGCCCACCGGCATGATCGACCGGGTGATCGAGCAGCACGCCACCGTCCGCGATCTGGTCCACCACGGCTGGCTCTACCTGTTGCAGCTGGACGGCGAGCCGGCCCGCCTGCAGCGGAGGACGGCCGACGGATGGCAGGTGCTGGAGCGCGCCTGAGTGCCGACGCCTCGCCCCGGGTCTGGGGCGGGGCATTTCGGGGGAGCGCTAGAAGTAGCCCTCGATCTTCTTCTTCTCCATCGAGCCTTCCTGGTCATGGTCGATGACCCGTCCCTGGCGTTCGGAAGTCCGGGTCAGGAGCATTTCCTGGATGATGGCCGGCAGCGTCTGCGCCCGGGATTCCACCGCGCCGGTCAGCGGGTAGCAGCCCAGGGTCCGGAAGCGTACCCAGCGGGTCTGGATGCTGGCGCGCTGCGCCGGACTCAGGTGGGGCAGCAGGCGCTCGTCGTCGACACAGATCAGCGCGCCGTTGAGTTCGACCACCGGCCGCGGCGCAGCGCGGTAGAGGTCGACGATCTCGATGCCTTCGAGGTGGATGTATTGCCAGATGTCCAGCTCGGTCCAGTTCGACAGGGGGAACACCCGCAGGCTTTCACCGGCGTTGATGCGGGTGTTGTACAGCTGCCACAGCTCGGGACGCTGCTGCTTGGGGTCCCACCGCTGGCGCGGGTCGCGGAAGGAACAGACGCGCTCCTTGGCACGGGATTTCTCCTCGTCCCGCCGGGCGCCACCGAAGCAGGCGTCGAAGCCGTACTGCGCCAGCGCCTGCTTCAGGGCCTCGGTCTTCATGATGTCGGTGTACTTGGCCGAGCCGGCGGAGAACGGGGTGATGCCGAGCCGTTCTCCGTCCGGGTTGATGTGAACCCGCATGTCCAGGCCCAGGCGCGCGGCCAGGCGGTCGCGAAACCGCCCCATCTCCTGGAACTCCCAGCCGGTGTCCACGTGCAGCAGCGGGAAGGGCACCGGACCGGGAAAGAAGGCCTTGCGCGCCAGGTGCAGCAGTACCGTGGAGTCCTTGCCGATGGAATAGAACAGGCAGGGGTTGCGCGAGGTGGCCACCACCTCGCGGAGGATGTGGATGGCCTCGGCTTCCAGGGCCCGCAGGTTCGTCAGGCCCGGGGAGCGGGCGGGGCAGGGGACGTCGGTCATGGGTTGCACCGTTCGCAGTCACCGGCGCTGGCCAGGTGGGTGACGGCCTGCCGCTGCTGGTGTCGGCAGGCGGGGCATTCCCAGATGTGGGCGGCCGCCAGGGCGGTGGTCAGCCCGCAGTCTTCGCACAGTAGCCCGGGTTCATGGCGGGCGATGGCATAGCCCGGCGCGTTGCACTGGGGGCAATGCCTGGCCAGGCGCCGCGCCAGTTGCCGGGCGGCTTCGGTGATCACCACCTGGCGCTGCGGATTGAGGTGGGCGCGCATGTCGGTCTCCAGCCACACCGAAGGCTGGTGCGCCAGCACCTGGCCCACCGCATCCATCAGCACGGCAGGGTCCTGGATGGCCTTGCGGAACCAGGGTTCGCCGGGGCGGCCGAGGATCAGCGCGTGCTCGGGGAACTGTGCGCGCCGGGCAAAGCTGTCCGCGGCCTCCAGGCTGTCGATCTCGGCATGGGCATAGTTGGTGGCACCGGAGCCGGCCATGGCGAAGACCGCGTAGTTCAACTCGGCATCCCATAGGCAGAGGATCTCGTAGTCCCAGGGCATCCAGCCCAGGTGCGGGTCACGGCCGAAGCAGCCCTCGCTGCCCAGGCCGTAGCGCGTGCCTGCCAGGGTGCAGGCCAGCTCGGCCTTGCGTTGTGCGGCATCGTGGGCGCTGCCCTGGCGCGGGATTTCCCGGCTGAACGTGCCGAACTGGTCGGTATCCCAGGCGCTGGTCGGTTCGACGACGAAGCCCAGCGGAGCCAGGGCGTCGACCACAAGCCGGGCCTTGTCATGGCAGGTGAGAAAGGCAATGCGGGATGCCTGGGTGGCGGTTGCATCGTGGCGGCGCGGCGTGAAAGCGGCAGTCATGGCGGGTCTCCTGCAATAGCGGGGATGCAGGCATTTTCGCGAGGGCTTTCTATAGTCGAAAATAGATTATCCAAGCGTAATACATTGGTTATCAGCAATGAAAAGACCCCGGTTCCACACGCGCCAGACCACCTTTCGCCAACTGGAGACCTTTCTCGCCGTTGCCGAGCGCCTGAGTGTCACCGAGGCGGCGCGGGCGCTCCACCTGGCCCAGCCCTCCGTCTCGACGCAGATCGCCAAGCTGGAGCAGGCCCTGGGCATGCAGCTGTTCGAGCAGTTGGGCAAGCGCCTGCACCTGACCGATGCCGGGCGCGAAGTGCTGGCCGGGGCCCGGAACATTTTCGACGCCCTCGACCATCTGGAGATGCGCCTGGCCCAGCTCAACGGCCTGACCGCCGGGCAACTGCGGCTGGGGGCGGTGACCACGGCGAAGTACCTCGTGCCCCGCCTGCTGGGGCCGTTCTGCCGGGCCTTTCCCCAGGTCGAGGTGGAGCTGAACATCGCCAACCGGTCGGAGGTGATCCGACGCCTGGAGGACAACCGCGACGATCTCTACGTCTTCAGCCAGCCCCCGCGCCACCTCGACCTGGAACTGACCCCACTGGCCGACAACCCGCTGGTGGTCATCGCCCCGGCCGGTCACCGCCTGGCCGGTCGCCGCATCCAGTGGGCGGAGCTGGCCGGTGAGCCCTTTCTCACCCGCGAGCCGGGCTCCGGTACGCGCCTGGCCATCGAGGAGCACTTCGCGCATTCGGGATGGACGCTGAAGCCGCAGATGACCATCGAGAGCAACGAGGCCATCAAGGAGTCCGTGGCGGCGGGGCTGGGCATCGCCATCCTCTCGCGGCACACGCTGATCCACACCGCGCCGGGCAATCTGGTCGAACTGGATGTGGAGGGCTTCCCCATTGCCAATCGCTGGTACCTGGTGCGCTGGCGCACCAAGAGCCCGTCACCGGCTGCGGAGGCGTTCAGCCGGTTCGCCGAGCTGCCGCTGGAGGCGCCTGTCTTGCCGGTGTGAGCCTCAGGCCAGGCGCTGGCTTGCCCGGGCCAGGCGGTCGTGGATGGCGGCCCAGGCCTCGTCGGCCGGCGGCAGTTGGATGTACAGGTGTTCCAGGCCCAGGGCGTCCAACTGGTAGAGCGCCGCGTAAAGACCCGCTGCGTAGGCCTTGGGGTCATCGCCCAGGTCAAGTGCCGGTCCCTGGCAGGGCAGCGGCTGGCCGCACCATAGCCAGCCACAGCGTGGCGATGCGATGGCGTGTACCGGCGGCTGGACGAAGGCCAGGGCCGGTGTGGCCGGTGCGTAGTGACGGTGGTGCTGGCCCGGGGTGCGCAGCCCGCCGGCCTTGTCCTCCAGCGGCTGGCCTATCACAGCCTCCAGGCTGGCCCGTGGCAGCATGCCGCGCCGCAGGAGCCGTGGCGCATCGCCAGGCAGCAGGCTGACGATGCTCGACTCCAGGCCCACTCCGCACGCGCCGCCGTCGAGAATCCACAGGTCGCTGTCGGGAAACTGCTGGGCGACATGCCCGGCGCTGGTGGGGCTGATCGACATGTAGCGGTTGGCCGAGGGCGCCACCAGGCCGCCATCGAACGCGGCCAGCAGCGCACGCGCCATCGGGTGCGCCGGGACCCGCAGTGCCACGCTGTCCTGCCCGGCGGTGACGCAGCGCGAAACCTCGTCACGGGCCGGCAGCACCAGGGTCAGGGGGCCCGGCCAGAAAGCCTCCATCAGCCGCCGGGCGGCGGCGGGAACCGTGCTGGCCCAATGTTCGGCCTGCTCCTGGCGCTCCAGGTGGACGATCAGCGGGTTGCTGCTGGGGCGGCCTTTCAGCTCGAACACGCGCTGCACGGCAGCTTCCTGACAAGCATCGGCCGCAAGGCCGTAGACCGTTTCCGTGGGCATGGCGACGAGGTGGCCCGCACGCAGGCGGGCGGCGCACGCCTGGGCGTTCTGGGTGAGGTGGGGCATATCGGGGCTCTGTGGAGATGCGGCTACGATTCGCGCGAGCTTTTAGCAGGTCCGGGGCGACGTGGCGAGGCCTCTCGCGGCCATGGCGCCATCCGGCAGGGGCGGGCTGTGGTTCGGCCCGCCAGGTGTTACCATTGCGCCCCTTTACGCCGCGCCGGGCGCCCGAATGCCAACCGGGCACCGGCCACAGGACGCCCCGTAACCCCGCTGGACCCCGTTTGCCGACTCGCCTCCCATCGCTGCTTGCCGATCCGGCCCATAAGCCCGGGAGCGCCTGCCGCCTGCCATGGCGAGCACCAGCGGCTGTTCGCCATCGACGACGACCGGGTAGCGGAAAGGGCGCTCAATTACCGTTGCAATCCCGTAGGACACACCCTTGATCTCCACCGCCAACATCACCATGCAGTTCGGCCCCAAGCCGCTGTTCGAAAACGTTTCCGTCAAGTTCGGCAACGGCAACCGCTACGGCCTGATCGGTGCCAACGGCTGCGGCAAGTCGACCTTCATGAAGATCCTCGGCGGCGAGCTGGAGCCGTCCGGCGGGCAGGTGATGCTCGAACCCAATACCCGCCTGGGCAAGCTGCGCCAGGACCAGTTCGCCTACGAGGACTTCACCGTCATCGACACGGTGATCATGGGCCACGCCGAGCTGTGGAAGGTGAAGGCCGAGCGCGACCGCATCTACAGCCTGCCGGAGATGAGCGAGGACGACGGCATGGCCGTGGCCGAGCTGGAAGTGCTGTTCGCCGAGATGGACGGCTACACCGCCGAATCCCGCGCCGGTGAACTGCTGCTGGGCCTGGGCATCCCCCTGGACCAGCACTTCGGCCCGATGAGCGCCGTGGCTCCGGGCTGGAAGCTGCGCGTGCTGCTGGCCCAGGCGCTGTTCTCCGATCCGGACGTGCTGCTGCTGGACGAACCGACCAACCACCTGGACATCAACACCATCCGCTGGCTGGAAGGCGTGCTCACCGCGCGCAACAGCACCATGATCATCATTTCCCACGACCGTCACTTCCTGAACAGCGTCTGCACCCACATGGCCGACCTGGACTACGGTGAGCTGCGCCTGTTCCCGGGCAACTACGACGAGTACATGACCGCCGCCGAGCAGGCCCGCGAGCGCCTGCTCTCGGACAACGCCAAGAAGAAGGCGCAGATCGCCGAACTGCAGCAGTTCGTCAGCCGCTTCTCTGCTAACGCCTCCAAGGCCAAGCAGGCCACCAGCCGTGCCCGCCAGATCGACAAGATCCAGCTGGAAGAGGTCAAGCCGTCCAGCCGCGTCAGCCCCTTCATCCGCTTCGAGCAGTACAAGAAGCTGCACCGCCAGGCGGTGACCCTGGAGCGGGTCAGCCAGGGCTTCGACGGCACGCCGCTGTTCAAGAACCTGTCCATGCAGATCGAGGCCGGCGAGCGCGTTGCCATCATCGGCCCCAACGGCATCGGCAAGACCACCCTGCTGCGCACCCTGGTGGGCGAGATGGCGCCGATGGCCGGCGAGGTGAAATGGACCGAGAGCGCCGACGTGGGCTACTTCGCCCAGGACCACGCCGAGGACTTCGAGGACGACATGACCCTGTTCGACTGGATGGCCCAGTGGACCCAGGGCGGCGAGCAGCTGGTGCGCGGCACCCTCGGCCGCATGCTGTTCTCCAACGACGACATCAAGAAGTCGGTCAAGGTCATCTCCGGGGGCGAGCAGGGCCGCATGCTGTTCGGCAAGCTGATCCTGAAGAAGCCCAACGTGCTGGTGATGGACGAACCCACCAACCACCTGGACATGGAATCCATCGAGGCGCTCAACCTGGCGCTGGAGAACTACCCGGGCACGCTGATCTTCGTCAGCCATGACCGTGAGTTCGTCGGCTCCCTGGCCACCCGCATCATCGAGCTGTCGGAGAACGGCGTGACCGACTTCAGCGGCACCTACGACGACTACCTGCGCAGCCAGGGCGTGATCGTCTGATCACGACCGGACAGGAAAAACCCCGCTCAGGCGGGGTTTTTCGTTTTCAGAGGCGGGCCGGCTTCAGCCCAGCACCCGGTGGGCCAGGCCGACGTACAGCGGGATGCCCAGCAGGATATTGAAGGGGAAGGTGATCCCCAGGGACATGCCGAAGTACAGCGAGGGGCTCGCCTCGGGGATGGCGAAACGCAGGGCCGCCGGCACGGCGATGTAGGAGGCGCTGGCCGCCAGCACCATCAGCAGCGCGGCGTTGCCAGCCTCGACCCCGACCAGCACGCACAGGCCCAGGGCCAGGCAGGCGTGCACCGGCGGGGCGGCCAGCGCATAGAGCAGCAGCCAGGGCGAACGGCCCTTGAGGTCCCCCAGGTTGCGTGCGGCCAGCAGGCCCATGTCCAGCAGGAAGAAGGCGAGCATGCCCTTGAACAGGTCCACCGAGAACGGTGCCAGGGCGGCCTGGCCCTTGGCGCCGGTCACCAGGCCCACCAGCATGGCGCCGAGCAGCAGCAACTGAGCCCCGTCGGTGAGGGACTCGTGCAGCACCTTGCCCAGGCCGACGCCGCCGCTCGGGGCCCCGCCCACCGCCAGGGTGCCCGAAGGCGTGGCCAGCGCCGCCGGGGCGGGCGCACGGTGGCGCAGGGTGTTGGCCAGCACCACGGCGATGATGATCGCCGGCGACTCCATCAACGCCATGGCTGCAGCCATGTGCCCGCCATAGGGCAGGCCCTGGTTCTCCAGGTACTGGATGGCGGTGATGAAGGTCACCGCGCTGACCGAGCCGTAGGTGGCGGCCAGGGCCGCGGCGTCGAAGCCGTTGAGCAGGCGGCGCAGCAGCTGGTAGGCCAGCGCCGGCACCAGCAGCGCGAGCACCACGGCCAGGCCCAGGGAGCGCGCCACTTCCGGGGTGAAGCCGGAGGCGGCGAGGGCGAAGCCGCCTTTCAGGCCCAGGGCCATCAGCAGGTAGAGCGAGAGGAAGCGGGAGATCGGTGCGGGGATCTCCAGGTTGGACTTCAGCAGGCCGGCGAAGATGCCGAAGAGGAAGAAGAGGATCGCGGGGTCGAGGAAGTTGGCCATCGTCGGTTTCCAGGGGAGCAGGGATGGCCATAGGCTAGTGCGCAAGATGCATAATCAAAAATCAATAATTACGATGCAAAGATTAGAGGAAAGGTTATGAATGCGACGTTCCGGCAATTGCGCCTGTTCCTCGCCCTGGCCGAGCACCGCAGCATCACCGCTGCCGCCCGGGCCTGCCACGTCACGCAGCCCACCGTGTCGATGCAGCTCAAGGAGCTGTCCGAGGCGGTGGGCATGCCGCTGTACGAGCAGATCGGCCGGCGCCTGTACCTCACCGAGGCCGGCGAGGCGCTGGCCGAGACGGCCCAGGCGATGGTGGAGGAGTGGGGCTCGTTTGAGCAGCGTATCGACGGCATGCGCGGGTTGACCCGGGGGCGCCTGCGCCTGGCGGTGGCGAGTACCGCGCAGTACTTCGTGCCCAGCCTGCTCGGACGCTTCTGCGCCAGCCACCCGCAGATCGACATCGCCCTGGAGCTGCTCAACCGCGATGCGGTGCTGGCGCGCCTGCGGGACAACCGCGACGACCTCTACATCCTCTCCATGCCGCCGGCCGACCTGGAGCTGGAGACCCACGCCTTCCTGCCCAACCCGCTGGTGGTGATCGCCAGCCAGTCGCACCCCCTGGCTGGCCGGCAGGGGCTGACCCTTGCAGACCTGGCGGAGCAGCGCTTCATCCTCCGCGAGCGTGGTTCCGGTACGCGGCTGGCCTGCGATGCGCATTTCCAGCAGGTCGGCTTCGTGCCCCAGGTCTGGGTGGAGCTGGGCAGCAACGAGGCGATCAAGCAGACGGTGGCCTCTGAAATGGGGCTGTCGGTCATTTCCCGCCATGCCCTGGCACCCATCGTCGAGCACGAGCAACTGGCCGTGCTGGATGTGCAGGGATTCCCGCTGCAATCGAACTGGTGGACGCTCTATCCCCGGGGCAAGCGCCTGTCGCCCCTGGCGACGGTGTTCCTCACCCACCTCGATGACATGGCCCAGGCCTGGTACCGGCAGCGCCAGTCGCAGTAGGGCGCCTCCAGGCCCCCCGATGCTGTCATCGGTTCGGGTGTTTGATACGGGGCGGGCGGGTGGCCGGTCGTCTGTTTTTCCAGGTTGTCAGGGGTGCGATGCGACTCGCCGAGGGTTTGCAGCGTCGCATCGCCTGAAATGGAAGTCTGCGTGGTGCATTTGTGAAACGTGATATCCGTCTTACCGCTCTGCTCCTGGCCATCATCGTGGTCTCGCTCATCGCCCTGGTCGGCTGGAAGGTCTGGGCCTCGCGCGAGCGCGCCCTGCATGAAGCCTACGTGCACACCCTCAACCTGACCCAGGCACTGGACACCTACGCCGAAGGCATCGTCCGGCAGAGTTCGACGCTGCTGCTGGGCTTCATGGAGCGCCTGGAGGCCGACGGCACCGGGCCGGAGCAGATGGAGCGCCTGCATGCCCTGGCGGACCAGCAGCAACTGCTGATGAGCCAGCTCAACGGCATCGTCATCTACGACGCGGCGGGCAACTGGCTGATGTCCTCCAATGGCGAGGTTCCGGCCAATGCCAACAGCGGTGACCGGGCCTTCTTCCTCTTCCACCGCGACAACCCGACCCGCGAGGTGCACATCGGCCCGCCGATCCGCAGCCGCGCCACCGGGGCCTGGGTGATCACCGTCAGCCGGCGCTTCGAGGACGCCCCCGGCCATTTCGCCGGCGTGGTGGCGGTCACGCTGGGGGTGGAGAACTTCCTCCGGCTGTTCGGCAAGATCGACGTGGGCACCGAGGGGGCCATCGCGCTCACCTTCACCAACGGGCAGATGCTGGTGCGCTACCCGTTCCGTGAGCAGGACATGACCCACGATTTCTCCGGGTCGCCCATCTACACCCAGTACCTGGTGGGGCACTCGGTGGGCACGGCGGCACTCACGTCGAGCCTGGACGGGGTGGACCGCCTGTATGCCTTCCGCAAGAACGAACACCTGCCCCTGGTCACCACCGTGGCCGTCGGCAAGGGCGAGACCCTGCAGGCCTGGCGCACCGAAACGCAGTTCACCGTGGGTGTGGCCACGGCGATGCTGGGGGGCATCGGCATCGTCGGGCACCTGCTGATCCGCGACATCCGCCGGCGCATCCGCACCGAGCGGCTGCTCATGGCGACCCGCGAGGACCTGCTGCTGAGCAATGCCCGGCTGGAGGCCCTGGCCTCCCGCGACCCGCTCACCGGGCTGGCCAACCGGCGCGGCTTCGACATGACCCTCACCACCGAGGCGCGGCGTGCCTACCGGGAGCGGACGCCGCTGTCGTTGCTGTTGCTGGACATCGATCACTTCAAGCGCTTCAACGACGCCTACGGGCACATCGCCGGGGACGAGTGCCTGAAGGCGGTGGGCGAGGCCCTGCAGGGGTGCGTGCGGCGCCCGAGCGACCAGGCCGCCCGCTACGGCGGGGAGGAAATGGCGGTGATCCTGCCCGGCACCGACCTGGCCGGCGCACAGGCCGTGGGCGAGGCCATCCTGCAGCGCCTGGCGGAGCTGGCGATTCCCCACAGTGCCAGCCCGCTGGGCCGGGTCAGCGCCAGCATCGGCGTGGCGACCCTGCAGGGCCCGGCGTTGCTGGGGGGCGAGCTGGCGCTGGTGGAGGCGGCCGACCAGGCGCTGTACCGGGCCAAGGACGCTGGCCGAAACCGCGTAGAGCTGGCCGGGCCGGCCTAGCATCGGGCCGTGTGTCAGAACCGCGCCTGCACGCCGAGCCGCCAGGTGCGCCCCGGGGCCGGCATGAAGCTCTGCGCCAGCGGGTCCAGGTAGTAGCGGTCGGTGAGGTTCTGCACCGACAGGTTCAGTTCGGCGTGCTCCAGCACCTTGTAGGTGAGGAACAGGTCGTACAGCGTCACGGCGCGGTAGTCGATCTGCGGCGTGGTGGCGCCGGTCTGCCAGGGCTTGTCCAGCTGCGCGGTGGGGCCGGAGGTGTGGGTCATGCGACCGCCCAGGGTCAGTGTCTCGTCGAAGAAGCGCAGGCCGGCCAGCAGGTTGGTGGAGAACCTGGGCGGGTTCTGGGTGTTGGTGTACGAGCCCATGTAGCTGCCCGGGGTGCAGTCCGGCGTGTCCTGGGTGCGCTGGTAGGGGCTGGCGACGGCGCGCAGCTTGGCGGCGAAGGCCGCGTCGCAGGTTTCGGTCTTCAGGTAGTAGGTGGCCGAGAGGTCGGCGAACACGCGCCCGGCGTCGTAGTGCGACTGCAGTTCCAGGCCACGGGTGCTGTAGCGGTCGGTGTTGCTGAAGGTCATCTGCCCCCAGAGGCCCGGGCTCGGGTCGTAGTAGCGGGTGATGTAGTGGCGGATCTCGTTGTCGAAGAACGCCAGCTTGGCGGACGCGGTGTCGCCTGATGCCAGCAGGTCGCTGCGCAGGGCGCTCAGGCCCAGCTCCCAGCTGCGCGAGCGCTCGGGCTTGAGGTGCTTGCCCGGAGTGACCTGCTGGGTGCCCTGGCTGGTCTCGAACAGCGAGGGCTGACGCATGCCTTCGGTGTAGGTGAGGTAGGCGAAGGTGTCCGGCAGGAACTCGACGTTGATGCCGAAGGCCGGGGCGAAGCCGCCGCCGTGGCTGTCGCGCTGCGGGGTGTAGGCGTAGCCGGTGACGACGTTGCTGACTTCCTCGGGGGAGACCGTCACCTGGGTGGCGCCGAAGCTGTCGAAGGGCACGCCGTTGAACGGCTCGTTGCTGTTGCCGAAGACGATGCCGTTGTTCAGGCGCGGGTCGGTGGCGGCGGTGTACTGCCCGTTCTGGTCGGGGAACCACATCATGCTGCCCCAGCCTGTGGGGCTTTCCACCGTGATCCAGCGCATCGCGCGGTCCGCCCGGCGGGCCTCGGCGAGCACGGTGTTGTCGCGGGTGCGGTAGTGGCTGTAGCGGCCGCCGCCCCACAGGGTGACTTCCTCGATGGGCTGGTACTCCAGCTTGCCGTTGAAGCTGAACTCCTGGCGCGAGGCGTCCCGCAGCATGCGGTTGGCGTTGATGTCGTGCTGGGTGACGACCACGCTTTTCTGCGGCTTCAGGTCCTCCACCTGGAAGGCGCCACCCAGCTCCAGGGTGAAGTCGCCGTGGTCGGTGCTGAAGCGCGACACGTTGCTCAGGTCGCCGCCGATGCGCCGGTCGTCCTGCCGGGTCCATGCGCGGTCGGTGCGGTACAGCTGGGAGGCGGGCGCCATCCAGGCGGCGCTGAGGGAGCTGGTCTGCGAGTCGGTCAGCCACAGGCCGGCGTTGAGGTCCAGCAGTGGGTTGTCGGCGGGCAGGTAGTGGTAGCGCGCGGTGTAGGTGTCGATCGCCACGTCACTGGTGGGGTACTGGTAGATGCCGGCGGTGCCGAAACGGAAGATGTCCGAGGGCATGATCTCGCCCATGTGCCCGTCGAAGCGGCGGTAGCCAAGGTCCAGGGTCTGTTCGTCGTCCAGCCGCCAGGTGGTCTTGAGCAGGTAGGACTCGGTCTCTGCCGAGGAGTTGAGCACCTCTTCACCGGCGTTGTAGGTGCTGGCCACGCTGGGCTGCTCGTCGCCCTCGCGGTCGAACAGGCGGTAGCGGTCCTGGCCGTGCTTGCCGGCGAAGTAGTTGCCCTGGTTGCGGTGGGCGTAGGCGGCTACCAGGTCCACCCGCTCGTGGTGGAAGGCGAAGGCTGCGCTGCCGGATTCGGCCGCCGAGTTGAACAGGTTGCCGCGCTGTGTGCGGGGGACGGCGCTGAGGTCCTCGGTCCGCGAGTGGGCGTCGCGGCTGGCGGGTTCGACGCCGTTGTTCCAGAGGTTGCCGGTCACGCGCAGGCCCACGTCCTGGCCGTCGACGAGGATGTCGTCGACGCCGAGGGTGGTCATCTCCACCGCGCCGCCGATGGCCCCGGAACGCAGGCTGGGGCCCTTGTTCACGGTCACGCTGCTGAGCAGGTCCGGGTCGATGTAGCTGCGCTGCTGGGTGCCGCCGTAGCCGCGGTAGACATCCAGCGCCTGCTCCGAGCCGTCCACCCGCACCGCGATCCGGCTCTGCCCCTGGATGCCGCGGATGTTGACGTCCAGCGCGCCGCCGTTGCGGCTGTCGCCCACCTGCACGCCGGCCACGCCCTTGAGCATGTCGCCCACCGAGACGGTGCCGAAGCGGTCCAGGTCCTCCCGCGTCAGGTGCACGGAGGAACGTGGCGCGCGATAGGCCTCCTGCGGGTCGTCGAGCAGGGCGGTGGCGCCGACCATCGTCGGGCCCAATTCGAGCCCGGCCTCGGGCGGTGTGCTCCGGGGCAGCAGGACATAGGTGCCGGCGGCCCCGGGCAGCAGGTCCAGCTCCGTGCCGGCCAGCAGGCGCCGCGCGGCGTCCGCCACGTTGTAGCGCCCCTTGAGTGCGGGGGCGGTGCGGCCCCGCGTCAGGTCGGCATCGTAGGACAGCAGCAGCCCGGACTGGCTGGCGAACAGGCCCAGCGCGGCACCCAGCGGCC
This sequence comes from Pseudomonas sp. zfem003, assembly GCF_032621675.1. Taxonomy (NCBI): domain Bacteria; kingdom Pseudomonadati; phylum Pseudomonadota; class Gammaproteobacteria; order Pseudomonadales; family Pseudomonadaceae; genus Pseudomonas; species Pseudomonas sp. zfem003. The sequence continues at coordinate 37,888 of NZ_JAVYJG010000013.1, forward strand.
CGCGCGGGATGTCGTAGTCGTGGGCGCTGTCCGGCCGGTCGTGGGGCGCGGTCGTCTCAGTGGCTTGCACGGCCGGGGCGGCGACACCGGCCAGCAGGCAGCCAATCAACGCGCAGCCGACGGCCAGGCTGATCGGGGAGAGGCGGATGGGCATGGGCGAAGCGGCGGGGTGCCGGTGGACTGCAGGCATGGTTCTCTCGCTCGTAGGGTGTGTGGCCCGCCACTCGCTGCGGGCTGTCACTCCCTCTGTCGCACGAGATTGGAAAAGGTATATGCGGATCGTTCTTGTTTTCATCCGTGCTTGTGGCGGCTCGGATTTTAGTGATAATTGTTTTCATTTGCGACCTGCCGTGCCGATCCCCCGCGATGACTTCCCCCGAATCCCCGATCCTGCGCGCCGAGCGCTGCCCCGTGACCACGCTGTACACCGAGCACCACGGCTGGCTGCGCAGCTGGCTGAGCTACCGGTTGCGCTCCTGGGGCCGGGGTGTCGCCGATGACCTGGCCCAGGACGTGTTCCTGCGGGTACTGGTGAGCCGCGATGCCAGCCAGAGTGGTGCCATCCAGCAGCCCCGCGCCTACCTGACCCGCATCGCCCAGTGCGTGCTGGTCAGCTGGCGGCGACGCCATTCCCTGGAGCAGGCCTGGCTGGAGGCGCTGTCGCAGCTGCCGGAGCCGGAGCATCCTTCGCCGGAGCAGCAGAGCGTCATCCTCGAGACGCTGCATGAGGTGGACGCGCTGCTCGACACTTTGCGGCCGCCCGTGCGCCAGGCGTTCCTCATGGCGACCCTGGACGGCATGAAGCAGAAGGCCATCGCCGAGGCCCTGAACATCGCCCTGCCCACCGTGAAGAAGTACATCCACCAGGGCTACCTGGTTTGCCTGAGCCGGATGCCCGATGCCTGACCTGCGCGCCCCTGGCGACCCCATCGCTGCCACCGTGCTGGAACAGGCCGCGTCCTGGCTGCTGCTGATGCAGGAGCGGCCGCTGACACCTGCCGAACAGGCCGAGCTGGTGCGCTGGCAGCACGCCGGTCCCGAGCACGCGCGCGCCTGGCAGCGTGCCCAGCGGCTGCTGGATTGCCTGGGCACGTTGCCGCCGGGGTTGGCCCGGCAGGCCCTGTCCCGCCCGCTTGGCAGCAGCCGCCGCACGGTGCTGCGCAGCCTGCTGCTGGCCACCTGCTCGGCGCCGCTGGGGTGGTGGCTGTGGCAGCGCAGCCGGGCGGGCGTCGACTACCTCACGGCCCGGGGTAAGCGCCGCGAGCTGTGGCTGGAGGACGGCACCCAGGTGGCGCTGAACAGCGACACGGCCCTGCAGGTGCGCTTCAGCGCCGACCAGCGCCTGCTGCACCTGCAGCGCGGCGAGCTGTACGTGACCACGGCGGTGGATCGGCAGGTGCCGCCCCGGCCGCTGCGGGTACGCACCGGGCAGGGGCTGATGCAGGCGTTGGGCACGCGCTTCAGCGTTCGCACCTTCCCGGACGCGACCCTGCTCGCCGTCTACCAGGGGGCGGTGAGGGTGACCCTCGACCACCCGGGTGCCGTGCCGCACGAGGCGGTCCTGCAGGCCGGGCAGCAGGTGCGTTTCAGCCGTGAGCGGTTCGGTGCTGTCGAGGCCGCGCGCGAGTCCGCCCTGGCCTGGCGCAAGGGGCTGCTGGTGGCGGAGGACATGCCGCTGGCGCAATGGGCGCAGGAACTGATGCGCTACAGCGACCGGCCCCTGGCCTGGTCACCCGCCGTGGCGAGCCTGCGGGTGTCCGGCACCTTCCCCGTCGACGACCTGCCCCTGGCGCTGGCCATGCTGGCGCAGAGCCATGGGGTACGGGTCGAAGCCGTCGGCGAGGGGATGCGCATCCAGCGCTGAGCGGCTGGATCAGCCGAAGCGCGTGAGGAGGATGTCCCGCTGAGCGCAGGCCTCCATGAAGGCGTCGCTGGCGAGGAAGGCGTATTCCCGTTCCCGGGCGTCTGCAATCGGGTCATCAGCGGCGCGCGGGCCGTGGCCGGGGTGGCACATCAGCAGGCCACGGTCGGGGCAGGCGTCCAGCCAGGCCTGCATGAGCCCCGGGAAGTCGGCCTCCGCTGTCAGGGCATAGAGGCCGGCGAACCAGGGCGGCGTGCGCAGCCCCTGGGCCTTGGCCCGCTGCTGGAAACCCCGGCAGGCGCTGGCCAGCACCCGCGCCTTGAGCCCGCTGTCGCCGGGGTGGGCGAGCCGGTCCGGCGCGCGCAGGTAGGGCGGTGCGATGGTTTCCCAGCGCTGTTCGATGGCCGCCAGCAGCGCCTCGCGGATCACCGGGAAGGCGTGCACGTGCTGGTGCCCGTCGATGAAGTCCGGCAGGCGGCCGAAGTGCTCGGCGAAGCGGTCGATCTGCGCCAGCGCCAGGTCTTGCAGCCGTGCACGGGACAAGGCGCGGAGCTGGCTCAGCAGCAGCCAGTAGGGCAGTGGACGGGTTCCGTGCTCGAACGGATGGGTCAGGTTGAAGTGCAGGCCGATGTCCGCCTGGCCGTCGAAGGCCTTGAGTGCACGGGCGTGCTCGGGCCACAGCGGCGACTGGCTCATCACGCTGGTGGCCGACAGGCGCCCGGCGCCCAGCAGCGCGAGGATGCCGCCGCTGGTGGCATCGGTCTGGGCGAAGTCGTCGGCGCACAGGGTCAGCCGGCGGGGTGGGCGGGCGTGGCTGTTCATCCGGCACTCCCCGGCAGGCGGAAGGCCCAGAGCTTGCCGAGCACGAAGGTCATCCCGGCCACCAGGACAAGTACCAGCAGCAGGGCCGGGCGGTAGCCGAGGGCCGTGTGCTGCAGCAGCAGGGCGTAGAGCCCTTCGTTCACCGCGAAGCTCAGGCAGGCGACGGCGAAGAAGCGTGGCAGGGCCTGGCGATGGGGCACGCCGGTGGCGCGGAAGGTCTGCACCCGGTGCCCCCAGTAGCTGACCTGGAAGGCCAGCAGGAAGCCCAGCACGTTGGCCAGCAGCGGCGCCAGCCCCAGGGGCACCAGCACCCAGGCCACGCTGGCGAAGTGCACCAGCAGGGCACTGATGCCGACCACGCCGAACCAGAACAGCTCGCGGCTCAAGGGCGGGGCTCCCGGTCGCGGCTGCTGATGCGGCTGATCAGGTAGTTGGGGCGCTGCTTGACCTCGTCGAAGATGCGCCCGACGTATTCGCCGAGGATGCCGATGGACAGCAGCTGGACCCCGCCGAGGAAGCACACCGCCACGGCCAGGGTCGGCCAGCCCTGGATCGGGTTGCCGAACAGCAGGGTGCGGACCAGCTCAATCAGGGCGTAGCCGATGGCGAGCAGCGAGACCGCGCAGCCCACCAGGGTCCAGATGCGCAGGGGCAGGTTGGAGAAGGCGGTGAGCCCGGTGATGCCCAGGTCCAGCAGGCGCCGGTAGTTGAAGCTGCTGTGGCCGGCGCGGCGCTCGTCCACGCGGGTGATCATCGGCCGCTGGGTGAACCCCACCCAGTGGTACAGGCCCTTCATGAAGCGGTTGCGCTCGGGCATCTGGCGCAGGGCCTCCAGTACGCAGCGGTCGAGCACGCGGAAGTCCTGGGTGTCCGGCGGCATCTTGTGCCGGCAGCCGCTGTTGGTCAGGCGGTAGAAGGCGTGGGTGCACAGGCGCTTGATCCAGGGCTCGCCACGGCGGTGTTCGCGCACGCTGTAGACCATGTCGTAGCCCTGGCGCCATTGCTCGAGAAAGTCCGGGACGCGCTCCGGCGGGTGCTGGAAGTCGCAGTCGATCAGCACCGCCACGTCGCCCCGGGCCTGGTCGATGCCGGCACTCAGGGCGATCTCCTTGCCGAAGTTGCGCGACAGCTGGATCAGCGTCACGGGCAGCGCATCCAGCTGGCCGAGTACCTGCTGCACGGTGTCGTCGCGGCTGCCGTCGTCCACCACCACCAGTTCGTGGCGGTAGCCGGCGGCGTCGAGCAGGGTGTGCAGGGTCTGCAGCATCGGCACGATGTTGGCCGCCTCGTTGTAGGCCGGCAGGATGCAGCTGACCAGCGGATCGGCCGGCCGCTCCTGGGCACGCAGCGACAGCAGGTAGGGGGGCACCTGGTAATCAGTCATGGCGATGGCCCTCGATGTCCGGGATGGGGGCGGCTTCGCCCAGCAGCAGGAAGGTGTTGCCGACGTTGCGCACCTGCGCCACGGGTTCGAAGCGGGCGCGGATGTCCGCCGGCAGCTGGCGCAGGTCCTTGTCCTCGCAGACGATGAAGCTGCCGGGGCGGCCGCTCAGCCAGGCGCGCAACTGCTCCGGGTCCGCGGTGGTGCGGGCGCGACCGTGGGAATAGAACTCGGCGGAGAAGGCGCGGCTGTCGCTCCAGTACACCAGCGCGCTGGCCGGCGACGGATGCTGGGTACGCCAGGCGGCGATCACGTCCTTCTGGGTGCGCAGGTAGCGGTCCCCCTGGAAATGGTTGACGGCCAGCACGCCGGCCAGCAGCAGGGCGCCGATGGCGGCGATCAGGGGCAGGGCGCTGCCACTGTCGGGGTTGCGCCGGGCCCGCAGCCAGAGCTCGGCGAACAGCAGGGCACAGCCCGGCAGCATGGGCATGGAGTAGGGAAAGATGATGTTGCCGGAGAGGGTGAAGAACAGCGGCGTCATCAGCGTCCAGAGCGCCAGGTAGAGCACCCAGCCGTCCTCGTCGCGCACCAGGCGGGGCAACTGGCGACCGTGGCGCGCCAGCCAGGCCAGCATGACCAGCGACCAGGGCAGCAGGGCGGCGAAGGTGTAGGGCCAGATCATGCCGCGCGGGGTGGCATGGGCGAAGCCGTACTTGTCGCCCTTCCAGCCGGCATCGAGGAAGCGGCTGAGATGCTCGCCGACGATGAAGTAGTTCAGGAAGCCCGGGGTGCGGTGTTCCGCCAGCAGGTACCAGGGCAGTGCGATGGCCAGCATCAGGGGGATACCGGTGAGCCACGGCAGGCGCTGCCAGAGGGCACGCCAGCGGTTGCCCAGTAGCACCCAGAAGAACACCGGCATGCCCACCAGCACGCCGGCGAGCGGGCCCTTGGCCAGCAGGCCGAGCCCCAGCCCGACGAACAGTAGGTAGCCCCAGGTCCGGCTGCCGAGGACCACGGCACGCCAGACGGCCACCAGGCTGAAGGTGACGCAGAACAGCAGGGCGGAGTCGGTCATCACCGTGCCGGCGGTGCCGAGGAACAGCAGCCCGCTGCCGAGGATCAGCGCGCAGGCGAGGGCGGCGTCACGGCCGCTGCGCTGGCGGATCAGGCTGCACGCCAACAGCAGGGTGGCCACGGCCAGCAGCAGCGAGGGCAGTCGTGCCGCCAGCTCCGTGGCGCCGAGCAGGTCCATGCTGCCGGCGGAGAGCCAGGTGGACAGCGGCGGTTTGGCCCAGAAGGGCACGCCGTAGTCGTGCCACAGGGTGACCCAGTCGCCGGTCTCCCACATCTTGCGGGCGATCTCGCCATAGCGGGCTTCGGTCTTGTCGGTGAGGGGGAGTGCCCAGGCGGCGATGAGACGCAGGAGCAACAGGAGAAGAAGGACGGGGATCGCGAGTCGCTGCCAGCGCATGGTCGGTGAGGTCTGCATGAGGGTCGATACGCTCCCTGTGGTGCTGTTGGAGCCGTCCAGGCTCGGTGCAAAGCGTAAGTGAGGCTGGCTGTACGGCGGCTGTACGAATGATCGGAGTCCCCCGGTGACACGCGTCGGCCGGGGGCACCGCAGGCTGGATCAGTCGGTGTAGGAGAGGGCGATCTGGGCCACGGCGTCGACCACGCGCTGGGCTTCGGAGCGGATTTCATTGATCACCGTGCCGGCCTGGTTGGCCAGCTCCACGCCACGCTGTGCGCGGCTCTGGGTGGTGGCCATGCCGGTCACTGCATCGTGCGCCAGGCTCTGGTTCTGCTGCACCACGGCCTTGATCTCCACCGTGGCCTGGCTGGTGCGGAAGGCCAGTTGGCGAACCTCGTCGGCCACCACCGCGAAGCCGCGCCCCTGGTCGCCGGCGCGAGCGGCCTCGATGGCGGCGTTGAGCGCCAGCAGGTTGGTCTGGTCGGCGATGGAGCGGATCACCTGGACGATGTTGGTGATCTGCTCCGACTGCTGGTTGAGGCCTTCGATCTGCCCGGCCACGGCGGCCAGGTCGTCGGCGATCTCGGTGACCACCTGGACCGTCTCGGCGACGGTGCGGGTGCCCCGGTCGGCGGTGATGTCGGTTTCCCGGGCGATGTCCTGGGCCAGCTGCGCGGCGGCGGCCTCGGTGTCGCGCCGCAGCATCTGCGGGGTGATGTCGGTGGCGAACTTGACCACGCCGTAGGGGCGGCCGGTGGAGTCGTACAGCGGGCTGTAGGTGGCGCGTAGCCAGATGGTGCTGCCGGAGCGGGTGAGCCGGCGGAAGCGGTCGGAGATGTACTCGCCGTGGCGCAGGCGGTCCCAGAAGTGCTGGTAGTCGCTGCCGCTGGCTTCGTCCGGGCAGCAGAACAGGCTGTGGTGCTTGCCCTGCACCTCGTCGAGGCTGTAGCCCATCAGGCCGAGGAAGTTGGCGTTGGCGCCCACCACCCTGCCTTCGAGGTCGAATTCGATGGCCGCCATGGCGTGGTTGATGGCGTTCACGTAGCTCTCGTGGACGTGCTCGGCTTCCAGTTGGCGGGTGATGTCGGTGGCGACCTTGAGGATGCGGATGGTCTGGCCGGCTTCATCCAGCACCGGCATGTAGGTGGCCTCCAGCCACACCTGGCGACCGCTGCGGGTCAGGCGCATGAAGCGGTCGCTGAAGTGCTCGCCGGCCCGCAGGCGGCGCCAGAACTCCTCGTAGGCCGGGCTGCGCACCAGTTCCGGGGTGCAGAACAGGCTGTGGTTGCGCCCCAGTACGTTGTCCAGCTGGTAGTCCACGACGCCGAGGAACGCGGCGTTGGCATCGAGGATGGTGCCGTCCGGGCTGAACTCGATCATCGCCATGGCGTTGCGGATGGCCCGCAGCTCGAGCTCTCCCAGCGATACGGGCGGCGCGGCCGGCTTCTTCCTGGCAAACCACATGGTCGGCTTCCTCTATCAGATTCGAAAGCCGCCCACGGTAGCGGAAGGCCATCGGTGCTTCCGGAGGGGCTGGCCGATGGAGGAGGGGGAATGCCTCGACGGTGCGCGTAGGACTGTTTCAGTCCCTGAAGAACACCTGCACCAGGTGATAGCCGAACTGGCTCTTCACCGGGCCGTGGATGGTGCGCACCGGCTTTTTGAAGATCACCTGGTCGATCACCCGCACCATCTGTCCGGGGCGCACTTCGCCCAGGTCGCCGCCGCGCTTGCCGGACGGGCAGATGGAGTGCTTCTTCGCCAGCACGGCGAAGTCCTCGCCCTTGGCCAGGCGCTGCTTGATCTGTTCGGCTTCCGCCTCGGTCTTGACCAGGATGTGGCGGGCAAGGGCCTTGGCCATGGGATTTCCTCTTGGTTTGTGGAGCCGTTCATTGTGCCAGCCACGGGCCGGGCCATACAGTTCGTCGCCTTCACGGCACGCGCCGTGCCCACTGGCGAAATTCGCCTACCGTTACCTTGTCCTGCCCCACGGATACACGCCCCATGGATCTCCCTTCGATGCTGAAGGTCCTTGCCTCCCAGGATGGCTCGGACCTCTACCTGTCCACCGGCGCGCCGCCCTGCGCCAAGTTCAATGGCGTGCTCAAACCGCTGAGCGCCGACCCGCTCAAGCCGGGGGATGTGGCGCGTATCGCCGAGTCGATCATGGACCCGGAGCAGCGCGTCGAATTCGACCGTGAGCTGGAGATGAACCTGGCGATCTCGGTGCCCAACGTGGGGCGCTTCCGCATCAACATCTTCAAGCAGCGCAACGAGGTCTCCATCGTCGCGCGCAACATCAAGCTGGACATCCCCCGCTTCGAGGACCTCAAGCTGCCCGAGGTGCTGCTCAAGGTGGTGATGGAGAAGCGCGGCCTGGTGCTCTTCGTCGGCGGCACCGGCTCCGGCAAGTCCACCTCCCTGGCGGCACTGATCGACTACCGCAACCGCAACAGCGGCGGGCACATCATCACCATCGAGGACCCGGTGGAGTATGTGCACCGGCACAAGAAATCCATCATCAACCAGCGCGAGGTGGGCGTGGACACCCGCAGCTTCCACGCGGCGTTGAAGAACACCTTGCGCCAGGCGCCGGACGTGATCCTCATCGGCGAGATCCGCGACCGAGAGACCATGGAGCACGCCCTGGCCTTCGCCGACACCGGTCACCTGGCCATTTCCACCCTGCATGCGAACAACGCCAACCAGGCGCTGGACCGCATCATCAACTTCTTCCCCGAGGAGCGCCGACCGCAGCTGCTCAACGACCTGGGCAACAACCTTAAGGCCTTCGTCTCCCAGCGCCTGGTGCGCACTTCCGATGGCAAGCGTCGCGCGGCGGTGGAGGTGCTGCTGGGCACTTCCACCATCAGCGACCTGATCAAGCGCGGTGACTTCAGCTCCATCAAGGAGATCATGGAGAAGTCCAAGGCCCTGGGCATGCAGACCTTCGACCAGGCGCTGTTCGACCTGGTGGTAGAAGGCGCCATCAGCGAGGACGAGGCGATCAAGAACGCCGACTCCGCCAACAACCTGCGCCTCAAGCTGAAGCTCTACCGCGACGGCCCGGCTCCCGCACCGACGCCCGCTCCCGCCGCCGCACCCACCCCGCCACCAGCCGCGACCCGTACCCAGGACGCAGCCAGTTGGGGGCTGGAGCTGAAGCTGGAGGAACTGCCCGAGGAAACGCCGCCGGAAGATCCGGGCAAGCATTTCTGATCGGGTTGGTGTCAGTCGCCCATCGCTCGGAGTTGTTGCAGCAACTGGTTTGCGGGGCGACGCGGGCTCAGCCGTCGATTGGGCTGAGTGGCCAGCGGTTGCCGGCGGTAGGGGTGAGGTTCGCGCCGCTTCTGCCGCCTGTGCATGCGCTGAGGACGTACTACATCAGGCTGGTCGATCAGATGATGGCCGAACTGACGGAAGTAGCGATCGATGAGGCTGCGTTTGCTCGGTGCCAGATCGTTTTCCATCAGGGCGATACGGCAGGCTTGCCGGTCGACTTCAACGCCCAGCTCCAGTAGCAGGATCACCGTTTCGGCGTGGCCCATTTCCACGGCTTCGACCAGGGCTGGAGCGGGAATCGGCGAGCCCAGCCCTCGAAGCAATTCGATTTCCTGGACGCGGTTTTCAACCGCCATCCAGTGCAGGACGTTTTCACCCAGCCCGTTGCCCGCCGTTACCAGGTTTCGTTCTGCTGCCAGCAGTTGATTCAACCGATGAGGCTGGAAGCGGACCGCATCGAACAACCGGCCGAACGCGTATTCGTGTTCTGGGCGTATGCAGCCGCAAGGGGGCAGGGGCGGCTCGTTGTGAAGGTCGGGGGCGCTGTTGAGTGCAAGATCGAGCAGGTGATCAAGCTCGATGCGCTTGATCAGGGAGATGACACATTGAGTGTTCATGCTGCGGGCCGGCCATCGCCGACGGACAGGGAAGAGGCAGATCATCAGCCCCGGCGGCAGAGTCGCCACCGAAGGGCGTGCGCATCATAGGGGTCTCCACCTGAACTGTCGATGGGATGGGGCTTTGCCTCGTTCACTGCACCCCAGGCAGGTAGTGCTTCTGGATGCGCTGCACCCGGCCTTCGTCGCGCAGGGCCTGCATGGCGTGGGCGACGGCGTCGGTCAGCTGCGGGTCGCACTGGCGCGAGCAGGCGATGTAGAGGTCGGTGGTGGCCAGGGGCGGGCTCATGTGCAGCTTGCGGTCGGTGACCTGGGGCCAGATGTAGAGCCCTTCGGTCACGCCGGTGAACCAGGCGTCGATGCGCCCCATCAGCAACAGCTGGGCGGGCTTGTCGCCCAGCACCAGGTGGCGGATCTGTTCGTCTGCGAAGCCTTCGCGGTGGAGGATGTCGCTCTGGGCGGTGCCCAGCCCCACACCGATCTGCCGGTAGCGCTGGCGCGCTTCCTCGAAGCTCTTCACCGGCTCGTCGAGGCTGAAGAACACCCGGTCCAGCGCCATGACCGGGGCCACCCAGGTGTAATGGGCTTCGCGCTCGGGGGTACGGGAGAGGGGAATGATCAGCAGGTCGCGGCCGTCCATGACGGTTTTCTGCGCCCGGGCCCAGGGCTCGACGCGGATGCGCACCCGGTAGCCGGCGCGCTTGAGCGCGAGGAGCGTGGCGTCGCCGACGATGCCGTGGCCCTTGGCGTCCTGGACCAGGGTCAGCGGTGGTGCATCGGGCAGGTACAGCTCCACCTGGCGTGGCTGTGCCTGGAGGCCGAATGCGAGGCAGAGCAGGGCGATGATCCAGGGCGCTTTGGCGGGCACAGGGCGGTCCGGTCCGAGGTGGTGCAGCGAGTATAGAAAAGCTCCGGGAGGGTGGAGGGTGACGGCGGTCATCTCTTCCCAGCGATCAGTTCACACCCAGGTGCAGCCGGGAGAACGCCACGATGGCTTCCGCCGAGGCCAGGGGGTGGGCTTGCAGCAGCGCATGGGGGCCGTCCAGGCGGACCAGGCCGAAGACTCGGGTGCGCTGGGCTACTGCCCGTGCGGCCCGTGCCGGCACCAACCGGTCCTGCCGGGCCTGCAAGTACAGCAGCGGAACCTGCAGCTCGCCCAGGCGCGCACGCAGGTCCACCGTGGCGACGGCGTGCAGGCGCGAGGCAAGGCAGGCCGGCGGTGCCAGGGACAGGCTGTGGCGCAGGGCCGCCAGGGTCGATGTGGGCGCGTTGGCACCCAGCAGGGCGAAGCGCAGCAGCCAACCCGGCACGGCGTCGAGGGGCATCCGGCGGATCAGCGGTAAAAGAAGGGCGATGCCCGGACGAGGGCGATGAGCGAAGCTGCAGGCCAGCACCAGAGCCCTCAGGCCGGGTGGGCGGCGCAGGGCCAGCTTCAACGCGACGGGGCCGGAGAAGGACTCACCGAGCAGGATGAAGGGCCGGTCTTTCGGCAGTTGCTGTTCTGCCCATTCGACGAGGCTGTCGTAGTCCTGGGGCGCCACCGTCGGGTAGCCGAGCACCTGGCAGTCCAGGCGCCCGGCAAGGGCTTTGCGCAACGGTTCGAACAGCAGGCCGCTGCCGTCCAGGCCCGGCAGCAGGATCAGCAGCGGTGCGATGGCCTCAGCGTCCCTTGAAGGCACCGGGGCGGCGCTCCAGCATGGCCTGCAGGCCTTCCTGGGCGTCCTCCGAGGCCAGCAGCCGCTGGGCGACTGCCGGCAGGGCACGGGCGGCGGCGAGTTCGCCCTCGTTCACCACCTGCCGCGCGGAGGCGAGGGTGGCGCGGATGCCCAGCGGCGCCTGTGCGGCGATCCGCTCGGCCAGCCAGAGGGCACGGGGCATCAGCTCTTCGCTGGCCAGCACCTCCTGCACCAGGCCCAGGCGCAGGGCTTCGTGGGCGTCGAACTCGTCGCCGGTGAGCAGCCAGCGCATGGCGTTGCCCCAGCCGGCCACCTGGGGCAGGCGCAGGGTGGCGCCGGCGAAGGGGAAGATGCCGCGCTGGACTTCCATCTGGGCGAAGCGGGTGTTGCTGGCGCAGAGGTTGATGTCGGCAGCGAGCATCAGTTCGATGCCGATGGTGAAGCAGTAGCCCTGCACGGCCACCAGCAGCGGCTTGCTCAGGCGCGGGCCGCCGAAGGTGCCCCAGGGGTCGACGGCGCCCTCGGGCAGTTGCCAGCCGTTGCGGAAGGTCTCGGCCACGTTGGCCAGGTCGAGGCCGGCGGTGAAGTGCTCGCCGTGGGCGAACACCAGCGCGCAGCGCGCCTCGTCGTCCCGCTCGTAGTCCCCCAGGGCCAGCACCAGGTCGTCGAGCATCGCCTGGTCGAATGCGTTGCGCTTGGCGGGGCGGTCGAGGCCGAGCAGCAGGATGTGGCCGCGCTGTTCGCGGGTCACGCGGCCGGTTTGGGCGTGGGACATGGAGGCGGTCCTCGGAGGGAAGGGGCGGGGGCTCGGAGGATATAGCCGCTGCGTGTGGCGTTGTCCATGCGACCAGAGCCGTCTGGCGCTTTGCGTGAGAAAAACGCTGCGCGCTTGTCAGCTTTTACTGTATGATGCGCGCCGGCCCTAAACCGGGCCCCGTTCAGGAACTGCATCTTTCGGGGCATTCGCCTTCAGCTGCACCGTCCGCATCGCGGACTACCCTAGACGTAACACTCCAACCAATAAGCAACTCGCAAATTCTCTCCCAGGCTGCCAGGGTGACCCACAAGGTCTTTCGGCATATGCAGCTTTGGGTTTGGGTCTTTGCGGATGCACATGAGGCATACCCATGACCCAGGATATCGGCGGATTCGCCGCGCTCGGCCTTCACCCCAATGTTCTCGCTGCCATCGCTGCAGTGGGCTACGAAGAGCCTTCCCCCATCCAGGCCCAGTCGATTCCGGTGATCCTCGCCGGGCACGACATGATCGGCCAGGCCCAGACCGGTACCGGCAAGACTGCAGCCTTCGCGCTGCCGATCCTCTCCCGTATCGATCCGGCCAAACGTGAGCCGCAGGCGCTGATCCTGGCACCGACCCGCGAGCTCGCACTGCAAGTCGCCACCGCTTTCGAAACCTACGCCAAGCAGATGCCCGGCCTGAACGTCGTGGCCGTCTACGGCGGCGCGCCCATGGGTCCGCAGCTCAAGGCCCTGCGCCAGGGCGCCCAGGTGATCGTGGCCACCCCCGGCCGCCTATGCGACCACCTGCGCCGTGACGAGAAGATGCTCGCCACCGTGCAGCAGATGGTGCTGGACGAAGCGGACGAGATGCTCAAGCTCGGCTTCATGGAAGACCTCGAAGTGATCTTCGAGGCCCTGCCGGAAAGCCGTCAGAGCGTGCTGTTCTCCGCCACCCTGCCGCCGTCGATCCGTTCGATCGCCGAGCGTCACCTGAAAGAGCCGCAGCACGTCAAGATCGCTGCCAAGACCCAGACCGTGGCCCGCATCGAGCAGGCCCACCTGATGGTCCACGCCGACCAGAAGGTCGGTGCCGTGCTGCGCCTGCTGGAAGTCGAGGAGTTCGACGCGCTGATCGCCTTCGTGCGCACCAAGCAGGCCACCCTGGACCTGGCCTCCGCCCTGGAAGCCAAGGGCTACAAGGCCGCTGCGCTGAACGGCGACATCGCCCAGAACCAGCGTGAGCGCGTGATCGAGTCCCTCAAGGACGGTCGCCTGGACATCGTCGTCGCCACCGACGTCGCCGCCCGCGGCATCGACGTACCGCGCATCACCCACGTGGTGAACGTGGACATGCCGTACGACCCCGAGTCCTACGTGCACCGTATCGGCCGTACCGGCCGTGCCGGTCGTGAAGGCCGTGCCCTGCTGCTGGTTACCCCGCGCGAGCGCCGCATGCTGCAGGTGATCGAGCGCGTGACCAACCAGAAGGTCGCCGAAGTCCGCCTGCCCACCGCGCCCCAGGTACTGGATGCACGGATCCGGAAGTTGACCAACAGCCTGGCCCCCCTGGTGGCCGACGCCGAGGCCAGCCATGGCGAACTGCTCGACCGCCTGATCGCCGACATCGGCTGTAGCCCGCGTGCCCTGGCCGCTGCGCTGCTGCGCAAGGCCACCAACGGCCAGTCGCTGAACCTGGCGGACGTGGAGCGCGAGCAGCCGCTGGTGCCGGGTGCTCCCCAGCCCCGCGAGCGCCGTGAGCGTGACGGTGAGCGTGGCGAGCGCGGTGAATACCGCGAGCGTCGTGCGCCGCTGCCGGTCGGCGAAGGCCGCGTGCGTTGCCGCACCGCCCTGGGGACGCGCGACGGCATCGCCGCGAAGAACCTGCTGGGCGCCATCCTCAACGAGGGTGGCCTGGCGCGCGAAGCCATCGGTCGTATCCAGATCCGCGAGACCTTCAGCCTGATCGAGCTGCCCGAAGAGGGCCTGGATCGCCTGCTGGGCAAGCTGAAGGACACCCGCGTGGCGGGCAAGTCGCTGAAGCTGCGTCGCTACCGCGAAGACTGATCCGCACTGCTGCAACGCAACGGGGGGCCATTTGGCCCCCCGTTGCGTTTCTGCGTGTGCGAAAACCTCAGGCGCGCTGGTGCACCGAGCGGCCCGCGGCGAAGGTTTCCTTCACGGTGCGGTCGTCGCCGAGGATGGTCAGTGCGAACAGCTTCTCCGCCAGGCTGCGGGCCTGCTGCATGCGGTAGGCCATGAGCGGGGTGGCCTGGTAGTCGAGGACGACGAAGTCGGCGTCCTTGCCGGTCTGGAAGTTGCCGATGCGGTCGTCCAGGTACAGCGCGCGGGCGCCGCCCAGGGTGGCGAGGTAGAGGGACTTGAACGGGTCGAGCTTCTTGCCCTGCAGCTGCATGACCTTGTAGGCCTCGTTCAGCGACTGCAGCTGGGAGAAGCTGGTGCCGGCGCCGACGTCCGTGCCCAGGCCCACGCGCACGCCATGCTGCTCCAGCTTCTGCAGGTCGAACAGGCCGCTGCCGAGGAACAGGTTGGAGGTGGGGCAGAAGGCCACGGCAGAGCCGGTTTCGGCCAGGCGCTGGCACTCCTCGTCGCACAGGTGCACGCCGTGGGCGAACACCGAGCGTTCGCCGATCAGCCGGTAGTGGTCGTAGACGTCCAGGTAGCCCTTGCGCTCGGGGAACAGCGACTTGACCCATTCGATCTCCGCCTTGTTCTCGGAGAGGTGGGTGTGCATGTACAGGCCGGGGTATTCGCCGTAGAGCTTGCCGGCCAGCTCCAGTTGCTCGGGGGTGCTGGTGGGGGCGAAGCGCGGGGTCACCGCGTAGTGCAGGCGGCCCTTGCCGTGCCAGCGCTCGATCAGCGCCTTGCTGTCGGCATAGCCGGATTCGGCGGTGTCGGTGAGGTAGTCCGGGGCGTTGCGGTCCATCAGCACCTTGCCGGCGATCATGCGCAGGTCCAGCGCCTGGGCGGCTTCGAAGAACGCATCAACGGAGGTGGCGTGCACGGTGCCGAACACCAGGGCGGTGGTGGTGCCGTTGCGCAGCAGCTCGCCGAGGAACAGGTCGGCCACTTCGCGGGCGTGGGCCGGGTCGGCGAAGGCGCGCTCGGTGGGGAAGGTGTAGGTGTTCAGCCAGTCCAGCAGCTGCTCGCCGTAGGAGGCGATCATGCCGGTCTGCGGGTAGTGGATGTGGGTGTCGATGAAGCCGGGGGTGATCAGCGCGTTGGGGTATTCGCGGATCTCCACGCCGTCGAGCTCGGGCAGCAGGTCGCGGGCGTGGCCGATGCGGGCGATGCGGCCATCCTCCACCAGCAGGATGCCGTCCTCGAAGTATTCATAGGAGGCTTCGACGCCCACCTCGGCGGGGTCGGCGATGCTGTGGAGGAGGGCGGAGCGGTAGGCGGTCAAGCGGGTCATGGCAGTCTCGTCGGTCAATGCGGTACTTGAGGGCCCGCGTTTCGCGCGGGCGTGGAAAAGCGGGCGCCGGGGTGGCCGCCCGCTTTCCGTTGTGTGGTCTGGTCAGGCCTGTTCGCGGCGGGAGCTGGGCACCAGCCGGGCGACCGTTTCTCCCTTCTTCACGTCCTGGCCATTGTCCTTCTGTCCGAAGGTGGCGTTGTAGGTGGCGATGATCTCACCGGCGATGGAGATGGCAATCTCCACCGGCAGCTTGCCCTTGACCTCGGCCAACCCCATGGGACAGCGCATGCGTTGCACGGTTTCGCTGGCGAAGCCGCGCTCGCGCAGGCGGTGCTCGAACTTGACCCGCTTGGTGCGCGAGCCGATGAGGCCGAAGTAGGCGAAGTCGTTGCGCTTGAGGATGGCGGCGGTCAGCTCCAGGTCCAACTGGTGGTTGTGGGTCATGACGATGAAGTAGCTGCCGGAGGGCAGGGCGTCGACTTCGTCGACCACCTCGTCGTTCACCACCTTCTCCACCCCGGCGGGCACCTGCTCGGGGAATTCGCTTTCCCGCGAGTCGATCCAGCGCACCTTGCACGGCAGGCTGGCGAGCAGTGGGGCCAGGGCACGGCCGACGTGGCCGGCGCCGAACAGGGCGATCTGCGCCTGGGGCTGGTCCATCGGCTCGAACAGCAGCACGGTGGCGCCGCCGCAGCACTGGCCGAGGCTGGCGCCCAGGCTGAAGCGCTCCAGGCGGGTGTCGCGGCTGCCGCTCGCGAGCATTTCCCGGGCGATGGCCATGGCCTTGAACTCCAGGTGGCCGCCACCGATGGTTTCGTAGATGCGCTCGGCGGTGACCACCATCTTCGAGCCAGCGTTGCGGGGCGTGGAGCCCCGCTCTTCGATGATGGTCACCAGCACGCTGGGTTCGCCGCGCTGCTGCAGCTCGGCAAGGGCGTTGATCCAGCTCATCGGCTCAGCCTCCAGTTGCGCAGCGGGCGGCGCGAGCGGGACAGGCGCCAGTCGTCACGCTCGCCGGGGCGAGGTGTGTCAGTGGCGGCTGCCGGCCGGGCCGGGGTGTCGTGCAGGGTCGGACGTGGGTTCATCGGTCGCCTCCCGGCTGCCCTCAGGCAGGCTCCACGTGGGCGTTGCTGGGGGCCTCGGCCTTGCGTTGCAGCGCCTTCATCTGCTCGACGCCCCAGAGCACGCGCTCGGGGGTGGCCGGTGCGTCGATCTGCGGGTGGGCCTTGTAGTCGGCGAGGCTGGCCACGGCGTCCTTGATGGCGCACCAGGCGGCGATGCCGAGCATGAAGGGCGGCTCGCCCACGGCCTTGGAGTGGAACACCGTCTGCTCGGGGTTCTTGCGGTTCTCCACCAGCTTCACCCGCAGGTCGATGGGCATGTCGGCGATGGCCGGGATCTTGTAGCTGGCCGGGCC
This sequence comes from Pseudomonas sp. zfem003, assembly GCF_032621675.1. Taxonomy (NCBI): domain Bacteria; kingdom Pseudomonadati; phylum Pseudomonadota; class Gammaproteobacteria; order Pseudomonadales; family Pseudomonadaceae; genus Pseudomonas; species Pseudomonas sp. zfem003. The sequence continues at coordinate 54,588 of NZ_JAVYJG010000013.1, forward strand.
GCTGGTCATCAGCTTGCCCTTGGCGTTCCACACCAGCTCTTCGGTGGTCAGCCAGCCCATGCCCTGGACGAAGGCGCCTTCCACCTGGCCGATGTCGATGGCCGGGTTCAGCGAGGCGCCGACGTCGTGGAGGATGTCGGTGCGCAGCATCTTGTACTCGCCGGTGAGGGTGTCCACTAGCACTTCGCAGCAGGCCATGCCGTAGGCGAAGTAGTAGAAGGGGCGGCCGGCGGCCTTGTCGCGGTCGTAGTAGATCTTCGGCGTGCGGTAGAAGCCGGTGCTGGAGAGCGAGACCTGGTTGAAGTAGGCCAGCTGGATGACCTCTTCGAAGGCGAGGTACTGGTCGCGCACGCGCACCTGGCTGTTCTTGAACTCCACGTCCTCGGGGGTGACCTTGAAGTGCCCGACGAGGAAGTCCACCAGGCGACCCTTGATGGTCTCGGCGGCGTTCTGCGCGGCCTTGCCGTTCAGGTCGGTGCCGCTGGAGGCGGCCGTCGGCGAGGTGTTGGGCACCTTGTCGGTGTTGGTGGCGGTGATCTGGATGCGCGAGATGTCCACCTGGAACACTTCGGCCACCACCTGGGCGACCTTGGTGTTGAGGCCCTGGCCCATCTCGGTGCCGCCGTGGTTCAGGTGGATGCTGCCGTCGGTGTAGACGTGGATCAGCGCGCCGGCCTGGTTGAGGAAGGTGGCGGTGAAGCTGATGCCGAACTTCACTGGCGTCATCGCCAGGCCTTTCTTCAGCACCGGGCTCTGGGCGTTGAAGGCGCGGATGGCGTCGCGGCGCTGGGCGTACTCGGCGCTGGCTTCCAGCTCGGAGGTCATTTCGGCGAGCAGGTTGTGCTCGACGGTCTGGTAGTAGTGGGTGACGTTGCGCTCGTCCTTGCCGTAGTAGTTGAGCTTGCGCACCGCCAGCGGGTCCTTGCCCAGGTGGTGGGCGATGACGTCCATGATCTCTTCGATGGCGACCATCCCCTGGGGGCCGCCGAAGCCGCGGTAGGCGGTGTTGGAGGCGGTGTTGGTCTTGCAGCGCAGGCCGTTGATGGTGGCGTGTTCGAGGAAGTAGGCGTTGTCCGAGTGGAACATCGCGCGGTCGACGATGGAGCCGGAGAGGTCCGGCGAATAGCCGCAGTTGCCCGCCAGTTGCAGTTCGATGCCGGTGAGCAGGCCCTGGTCGTCGAAGCCGATGTCGTACTCGACGTAGAAGGGGTGGCGCTTGCCGGTGATGCTCATGTCCTCCATGCGCGGCAGGCGCATCTTGGTGGGCCGGCCGGTGAGGTGGGCGATCACCGCGCAGAGGCAGGCCGGGCCGGCGGCCTGGGTTTCCTTGCCGCCGAAGCCGCCGCCCATGCGGCGCATGTCGATGACGATCTTGTTCATCGGCACGCCCAGCACTTCGGCCACCAGCTTCTGCACTTCGGTGGGGTTCTGGGTGGAGGTGTAGACGATCATGCCGCCGTCTTCGCTGGGCATCACCGAGGAGATCTGGGTCTCCAGGTAGAAGTGCTCCTGCCCGCCGATGTGCAGGTGACCCTGCAGGCGGTGTTTCGAAGCGGCCAGGGCGGTGGCGGAGTCGCCGCGCTTGTGCTGGTGCGGGTCGAGCACGTAGTGCTTCTTCCGGTAGGCATCGACCACGTCGAGCACGGGCTCCAGGTCTTCGTACTCGATGAGGGCGGCCATGGCGGCCTTGCGCGCGGTTTCCAGGCTGTCGGCAGCCACGGCGAGCACCACCTGGCCGACGTATTCCACCTTGCCGTCCGCCAGCAGCGGGTCACCGGCCACCACCGGGCCGATGTCCAGTTGCCCGGGCACGTCCTCGGCGGTGATGGCGATGGCCACGCCGGGGATTGCGTAGCAGGGGCGGGTGTCGATGCGGACGATGCGCGCGTGGGCGCGGTCGCTCATGCGGGCATAGACGTGCAGCTGGTTGGGGAACTCCAGGCGGTCGTCGACGTACATCGCTTCGCCGGTGACGTGCTTGGGCGCGCTCTCGTGCTTGACGCTCTTGCCGACGCCGGTGGTGATGTCGGCACGGAACAGCGCCGCCAGTTCTTCCTGGGTCTTGAAATGGTGCTTAGACATAGGCGGTCACCCGGGTTTCGACGGCTGGGGATTGCTGTTCGAGGAAGCACTTGCGCAGCAGGTTCTGGGCCGCCAGCAGACGGTATTCCTTGCTGGCGCGGAAGTCGGTGAGGGGGCTGAAGTCCTGGGCCAGGGCTTCACAGGCGCGCTCGACGGTGCCCGGGTACCAGGCGGAGCCGACCAGGGCCTGTTCGCAGGCGCTGGCGCGCTTGGGGATGCCGGCCATGCCGCCGAAGGCGACGCGGGCGCGGCGTACCACGCCGTCCTCGATCACCAGGTTGAAGGCGGCGCAGACGGCAGAGATGTCGTCGTCCAGGCGCTTGGAGACCTTGTAGGCGCGGAACACCTGGTTCTTGCGGGCGCGGGGCACGCGCACCTTCTCGATGAACTCGGACTCCTGGCGGGCGGTGACCTTGTAGTCCAGGAAGTATTCGTCCAGCGGCAGGGTGCGGGTCTGGTTGCCCTTGCGCAGGACGATCTCGGCGCCGAGGGCGATCAGCAGCGGCGGCGCGTCGCCGATGGGCGAGGCGTTGCCGATGTTGCCACCGAGGGTGCCCTGGTTGCGGATCTGCAGGGAGGCGAAGCGGTGCAGCAGTTCGCCGAAATCCGGGTACTCGCGGGACAGGGTCTCGTAGCAGTCGGACAGCGGGGTGGCGGCGCCGATCTCGATGAAGTCGGCATCCGTCTCGATGCGCTTCATGGCGTCGATGTGGCCGACGTAGATCATCACCGGCAGCTCGCGGTGGAACTGGGTGACTTCCAGGGCCAGGTCGGTGCCGCCGGCCAGCAGGCGGGCCTGCGGGTTGGAGACGTAGAGTTCGGCCAGGTCTCCGATGGTCAGCGGCACCAGGCAGCGCTTGTCGCCGCTGTTCAGCTCGGCGGTGTCGCGCGGGGCAATCGCCTTGAGCTGGGCGAGGGTCTCGGCTTCGGCGGCGTCGAACTGGTCGGGCTGCGCCTGGCAGCAGGCCTGCTCGGCGGCATCGAGGATCGGGCGGTAGCCGGTGCAGCGGCACAGGTTGCCGGCCAGGGCTTCCAGGGTCTGGGCCTTGTCGTAGCCGGTGCTGCCGGAGGCGGCCCGGCTCTTCTGCAGGGCGAACAGCGACATGACGAAGCCGGGTGTGCAGAAGCCGCACTGGGAACCATGGCAGTCCACTATGGCCTGCTGGACGCTGTGCAGCTGGCCCTTGTGCTTGAGGTCTTCGACGGTGATGAGCTGCTTGCCATGCAGCGAGGAGACGAACGTCAGGCAGGCATTGAGGGTGCGGTAGCGGATGCGGTCGTCGACCACCTCGCCCACCACCACGGTGCAGGCGCCGCAATCACCGGAGGCGCAGCCCTCCTTGGTTCCTGTCTTGCCCAGGTGCTCACGCAAGTAGTTCAGCACCGTGACGTTGGGGTCGAGCGCATGTTCGGTGCGCAGCTCCCGGTTGAGTAGAAACTGGATCAAGGAAGACCTCCAGGCACTTTATTGTTGTTTACGAGGGCTCGTATGGCCGCGAATTTAGAGTCCGTTGACTTTTCGGTCAATATTTTTCTGACCTGAAAGTCAGAAAATCATACGGGCTGCGCTGCAAGTGCCGTGCCGTGGCGCTGGAACAAGGGTAGACCGGAATGCAAACGCCCCGCTCTGGGGCGGGGCGCTTGGGTGTGGCGAGGGGGTAAGGGCAGAGTCAGGCGACCTGTTGCTGGTCGGTCAGCTGGTGTTCTTCACCGGCGTAGTAGGCGCGCACCCGCTTGTCCATCACGGCGCGCCACAGCGGTGGGAACAGCGCCAGGACGATCATCCCGGCATAGCCGTTGGGCAGCTGCGGGCTGTCGTCGAAATGGCGCAGCACCTGGTAGCGGCGCTTGGCGTAGGCGTGGTGGTCCGAATGGCGCTGCAGGTGGAAGAGGAACAGGTTGGTGAGCAGGAAGTTGCTGTTCCAGGAATGCGCCGGACTGGTGCGTTCATAGCGGCCGTTGTCCAGTTTGCGACGGTGCAGGCCGTAGTGCTCCACGTAGTTGACGATCTCCAGCAGGGTGAAGGCCATCGCTGCCTGCACCAGGAAGAACACCCCGCCCAGCCAGCCCAGGGCGAGGGTGAAACCCACCAGCATCGCGGCGCTCAGGGCGTACCACCACACCAGCTCGTTGCGCCAGTGCAGCGCCGGCAGCCCCTTGCGCTTGAGGCGCTGGGCCTCCAGGTTCCAGGCGTTGAGGAAGTTGTGCTTATAGGCGTGGGGCAGGAACTGGTAGAGGCTCTGGCCGAAGCGGGCGGAGGAGGCATCCTCCGGGGTGGAGACGTTCACGTGGTGGCCGCGCACGTGCTCCACCTTGAAGCCGGCGTAGCACACCGCCGCCAGCAGGATGCCGCCGGCGCTCTGCTCCAGCAGCGGGTCCTTGTGGATCAGTTCGTGGGAGACGGTGATGCCGATGGCGCCCATCACCGTGCCCACCGAGAGCACCCAGCCGAGCTTGCCCACCCAGTTCCAGTCCGGGTGGTGGACGAACACCCAGCCGCTCCAGGCCAGCATCAGCAGCAGCAGCGGCAGGGTCATCAGGCTGAGGAAGCGGTAGTAGCCCTGGCCCTCCATGAACGGCACGTCGTCCGACTCGTCGGGGTTGGCCGGGTCGCGGCCGACGATGAAGTCGAGGAACGGAATCACCCCGAAGACGATGGTGATCACCAGCCAGGGCCAGGCATTGGGATGGTCGCTGCCCAGCGACCAGTAGTAGCTCATGGGAATGCCGGCCACGGGGATCAGCCAGATCCAGTAGCCGACCTTCTTCAGGGCGATCATCCAGTTGGAGGGCAGGCGTTCGAACATGGTGGGCTCCGTCCGTGCAGGTGGGTGGGTTATTCCAGGATTGTCAGACAATCCTGCGCCCCAACCCGGTGCAGGGCGACCGACCTTTAGGTCTGAATGCCCGCCGTCTGTCACCTTCGACGGGTAACACCCTGTGTTACACTTCGCCCCCTGCCGCGTCCTGCGCAGATCCCTCGTGCATGATCCCTTCCGACCAGCCCGCTGCGCCGGACCCCGAGGGCGCCTGATCGACCCCCCACAGCCAAGACCGAAGGAAAACCATGACGTTCAAGGCACCGGACAGCCTCGCCGAACAGATCGCCCACCACCTCGCCGAACGCATCATCCGAGGGGACCTGAAGGCCCGCGAACGCATCCAGGAGCAGAAGGTCACCCAGGCCCTCAACGTCAGCCGCGGGTCGGTGCGCGAAGCGCTGCTGATCCTCCAGCGCCGCCACCTGATCACCATCCTCCCGCACCGTGGCGCCCAGGTGTCCGAGCTCACCCCGCACCACGTGCAGAGCCTCTACGCACTGATGATGGAGATGTACATCCTGCTGGGCTGTGCCGTTGCCCAGCGCTGGAAGAGCGAAGAGGACCTCGCGCCTTTCCTGGCCATCCAGCAGCGCCTGGAACAGAACCTGCAGGACCACGACATCAGCGGCTTCGTCGATTCCAGCTTCAGCATCATGCGTGCGGCCTATGCCTTCGCCGACAACCCCTACCTGGAGGAGACGGTGGAGAACCTGCTGCCGGCCATCAGCCGCACCTACCACCTGGCGCTGGAGCAGCGCAAAGGCGAGATGGCGCAGTTCATGGCCGCCTTCGCCGAGCTGCTCAAGGCAGTGATCGGCCGCGATCCGGCGCGCATCCGCGAAGTGCTGGTGGGCTACGGCCAGCACAACTGCCAGCTGGTGCTCGCCGCCCTGGCCGGCCACTGACGCCACTGACCGGGAGAGGCGCCCATGCGGCTCAAGTGCATCAAGCTGGCCGGGTTCAAGTCCTTCGTCGACCCCACCACGGTCAACTTCCCCAGCAACATGTCGGCGGTGGTGGGCCCCAACGGCTGCGGCAAGTCCAACATCATCGACGCCGTGCGCTGGGTGATGGGCGAGAGCTCGGCCAAGAACCTGCGCGGCGAGTCGATGACGGACGTCATCTTCAACGGCTCCAACACCCGCAAGCCGGTGGCCCAGGCCAGCATCGAGCTGATCTTCGACAACTCGGACAACTCCCTGGTGGGCGAGTACGCCGCCTTCGCCGAGATTTCCATTCGCCGCCGCGTCAGCCGTGACGGCCAGAACACCTACTTCCTCAACGGCACCAAGTGCCGTCGCCGGGACATCACCGACATCTTCCTCGGCACCGGCCTGGGGCCGCGCAGCTACTCCATCATCGAGCAGGGGATGATCTCCAAGCTCATCGAGGCCAAGCCCGAGGACCTGCGCAACTTCATCGAGGAAGCCGCCGGCATCTCCAAGTACAAGGAGCGCCGCCGTGAGACCGAGAACCGCATCCGCCGCACCCACGAGAACCTGGCGCGCCTGACCGACCTGCGCGAAGAGCTGGAGCGCCAGCTCGACCGCCTGCACCGGCAGGCCCAGGCGGCGGAGAAGTACCAGGAGTACAAGGCCGAGGAGCGCCAGCTCAAGGCCCAGCTGTCCGCCCTCAAGTGGCAGGCGCTGAACGAGCAGGTGGGCCAGCGCGAAGGCGTGATCGGCAGCCAGGAGGTGGCCTTCGAGGCACTGGTGGCCGAGCAGCGCAACGCCGACGCCGCCATCGAGCGCCTGCGTGACGGCCACCACGAGCTGTCCGAGCGCTTCAACCTGGTGCAGGGCCGCTTCTATTCCGTGGGGGGGGACATCGCCCGGGTCGAGCAGAGCATCCAGCACGGCCAGCAGCGCCAGCGGCAACTGCAGGACGACCTGCGCGACGCCGAGCGCGCCCGCCAGGAGACCGAGTCCCACCTGGGGCATGACCGCACCCTGCTGGCGACCCTCGGCGAAGAGATGGACATGCTCATCCCCGAGCAGGAACTCAGCGCCGCCGCCGCCGAAGAGGCCAGTGCCCAGCTGGAAGAGGCCGAGGCCGGCATGCAGGGCTGGCAGGAGCGCTGGGACGGTTTCAACCAGCGCAGCGCCGAGCCCCGCCGCCAGGCCGAAGTGCAGCAGGCGCGCATCCAGCAGTTGGAACAGAGCCTCGAACGCGTGCTGGAGCGCGAGCGCCGCCTGGCGGATGAGCGTACCCAGCTGGCTGCCGACCCCGAGAGCGCGGCCATCCTCGAATTGAATGAACAGGCCGCCGCTGGTGAGCTGGAACTGGAAACCCTGCAGGCCGCCGAAGAGGCCCTGGTCGAGCGCCTGGAGCAGCTGCGTGATGAGCTGCAGCGCGCCAGCCAGGCCCAGCAGCAGGCCCAGGGCGAGCTGCAGCGCCTCAACGGCCGCATCGCCTCGCTGGAAGCCCTGCAGCAGGCCGCCCTCGACCCCGGCGCCGGCACGGCGGACTGGCTGCGTGAGCATGGGCTCGACCAGCGCCCGCGCCTGGCCGAAGGCCTGCGGGTGGAGGCGGGCTGGGAACTGGCGGTGGAGACCGTCCTCGGGGCGGACCTGCAGGCCGTGCAACTGGATGATTTCCAGGGGCTCGACCTGGCGGGCTTCAGCCAAGGCGACCTGCGCCTGGTGGCCGCCGGCCAAGGCGGTGCACGAATCGCCGGTAGCCTGCTGGACAAGGTGGAGTCACGGCTCGACCTGGCCCCTTGGCTCGGCCGTGTGCGCCCGGTGGAGAGCCTGGACGAGGCCCTGGCCGGCCGCGCCGCGCTGGCCGCCGACGAAAGCCTGATCAGCCGCGATGGCTACTGGGTCGGGCGCAACTTCCTCCGTGTCCGTCGCGCCAGCGAAGCGGAAAGCGGCCTGCTGGCCCGTGGCCAGGAGCTGGAGCGCCTGCACGCCGAGCGTGACGAGCGCGAAGCCACCCTGGAGCGCCTCGACGAGGCCCTGCAAACCCTGCGGGACCAGCAGCGCCAGCAGGAAGAAACCCGTGAACAGCAACGTCGCCAGGTGCAGGACGAGGCGCGTCGCCTGTCCGAGGTTAAGGCCCGCCTGTCCGCCCAGCAGGCGCGGGTCGAGCAGCTCAACCTGCGTCGCCAGCGCCTGGAAGCGGAGCTGGCCGAACTCGATGAGCAGCGCGCCTTGGAGCATGAGCAGCTGGGCGAAGCCCGCCTGGTGCTGCAGGACGCCCTGGACGCCATGGCCACCGACACCGAGCAGCGCGAACGCCTGCTGGCCGAGCGCGATGACCTGCGCGAACGCCTCGACCGCATCCGCCAGGAGGCACGCCAGCACAAGGATCAGGCCCACCAGTTGGCCGTGCGGCTGGGCTCCCTGCGGGCCCAGCACGACTCGACACGCCAGGCCCTGGAGCGACTCAGCCAGCAGTTCGAACGCCTCGAAGAGCGTCGCGAGCAGCTCAGCCTCAACCTGGAGGAGGGCGCCGCCCCGCTGGAAGAGCTGCGCATGAAGCTGGAAGAGCTGCTGGAACGGCGCATGGCGGTGGAAGACGAACTCAAGCTCGCCCGGCTCGCCCTCGAGGATGCCGACCGCGAACTGCGCGACGCCGAGAAGCGCCGCACCCAGGCCGAGCAGCAGTCGCAACTGCTGCGCGGCCAGCTGGAGCAGCAACGCATGGAGTGGCAGGCCCTGACCGTGCGCCGCAAGGCGCTGCAGGACCAGTTGCTGGAGGACGGCTACGACCTGCACGGCGTGCTCGCCACGCTGCCCGAGGGCGCCAGCGAGCCCGCCTGGGACGAGGAGCTGGAGCGACTGGCCGCGCGCATCCAGCGCCTGGGCCCGATCAACCTGGCGGCCATCGACGAATACCAGCAGCAGTCCGAGCGCAAACGCTACCTGGACGCGCAGAACGATGACCTGGTGGAGGCGCTGGACACGCTGGAGAACGTCATTCGCAAGATCGACAAGGAGACCCGCAACCGCTTCAAGGAAACCTTCGACCAGATCAACGCCGGCCTCCAGGCGCTGTTCCCGAAGGTCTTCGGTGGTGGGCACGCCTACCTGGAGCTGACCGGCGAAGACCTGCTGGACACCGGGGTCGCCATCATGGCGCGTCCGCCAGGCAAGAAGAACAGCACCATCCACCTGCTGTCCGGTGGCGAGAAGGCCCTTACCGCGCTGGCGCTGGTGTTCGCCATCTTCCAGCTCAACCCCGCGCCGTTCTGCATGCTCGACGAGGTGGATGCGCCGCTGGACGACGCGAACGTCGGCCGTTATGCACGATTGGTCAAGGAAATGTCGGAGAAGGTCCAGTTCATCTATATCACCCACAACAAGATCGCCATGGAGATGGCCGACCAGTTGATGGGCGTGACCATGCACGAGCCGGGATGCTCACGGTTGGTCGCCGTGGATGTCGAGGAGGCGCTTTCCCTCGTAGAGGCCTGACACGCCCGGCCGGCAATGCCGCCCGGGTTGCCCTGCAGGCCTCGTGATCAGAGGTTTCTCTGCTGGGCTGGCCGTGCTAGCTTAATGCCCAATTTTTTTGACACGTGGAAAACGCCATTGGGAACATGGAGTTGGGCGCCACGTTTTCAGAGGACCGGATGTCCTTTCTTCATCACTATCAGAATATTTTTTGACCAGGGGACACAGGATTAATGGAAATCGGTCTGCGCGAGTGGCTGATCGTCATCGGCGTCATCGTAATCGCCGGCATTTTGTTCGATGGCTGGCGCCGCATGAGTGGCGGCAAAGGCAAGCTCAAGTTCAAGCTCGACCGCAGCTTCTCCAACCTTCCCGATGACGGGGAGGACCCCAACCTCCTCGGACCGGCCCGCGTTCGCGAACGTGGGGAGCCCTTGCTGGACGAGGAAGACCTGCCCAGCATGAGCGCCAAGGAACTGAACAAGCGCCGCAACGAGCCACGCCAGGGCGACCTGGCGCTGGACGAGCCGGTGCCGACCCTGCTGACCCCCGTCGAGGAGGCCGCAGCGGCCAAGGCGGCGCGCCCGGCCAAGGTCCAGGACCTGCCGCCCGTGGAGGAAGTGCTGGTGATCAACGTGGTCGCCCGCGACGAAGGCGGCTTCAAGGGGCCCGCCCTGCTGCAGAACATCCTCGAGAGTGGCCTGCGTTTCGGCGAGATGGACATCTTCCATCGCCACGAGAGCATGGCCGGCAATGGCGAGGTGCTGTTCTCCATGGCCAACGGCGTCAAGCCCGGCACCTTCGATCTGGACGACATCGACCTGTTCAGCACCCGTGCGGTGAGCTTCTTCCTCGGCCTGCCCGGCCCGCGTCACCCGAAGCAGGCCTTCGACGTGATGGTGGCCGCAGCCCGCAAGCTCTCCCAGGAACTGAACGGCGAGCTGAAGGACGACCAGCGCAGCGTGCTGACCGCCCAGACTATCGAGCATTACCGCCAGCGCATCGTCGAGTTCGAGCGTCGCAGCCTGACCCAGAAGCGCTGAACCGGAAGATCCACCGAAACAGAGCAGCCCAGGCTGCTCTTTTCGTTTGCACGGAAAAGAGCCCCGCATCATGAACGACACCTCAGGCAATGCCGCCCAGCGCATCCAGGCACTGCGTGCCGAACTGGATGAGCACAACTACCGCTACTACGTCCTCGACGAGCCCAGCGTGCCCGACGCCGAGTACGACCGCCTGTTCCGCGAGCTGCAGGCCCTGGAGGCCGAGCACCCGGAACTGGTCACCCCCGATTCGCCCACCCAGCGTGTCGGCGGCGAGGCCCTCAGCGCCTTCGGCGAGGTGCGCCACGAAGTGCCCATGCTGAGTCTGGGCAACGCCTTCGAGGAGGAGGACCTGCTGGCCTTCGATCGCAGCGTGCAGAGTGGCCTCGGCCTGTCCGGCGGCGACCTCTTCGGCGGTGGAGCAGCCGTGGAATACAGCTGCGAACCGAAGCTCGACGGCCTGGCCGTCAGCCTGCTGTACCGCAACGGCGTGCTGGAGCGAGGCGCGACGCGCGGCGATGGCACCACCGGCGAGGACATCAGCGCCAACGTGCGCACCATCCGCAACGTACCGCTCAAGCTGAAGGGCGAGGGCTGGCCGCAGGTGCTGGAGGTACGCGGCGAGGTGTACATGCCCAAGGCCGGCTTCGAGGAACTCAACGCCCGCCAGGCCGAGAGCGGCGGCAAGACCTTCGCCAACCCGCGCAACGCCGCCGCCGGCAGCCTGCGCCAGCTGGACCCGAAGATCACCGCCAGCCGCCCGCTGGAGTTCTGCTGCTACGGCATCGGCCAGGTCAGCGCCGAACTGGCCCCCACCCAGGTGGGCATGCTGGAGCGCCTCAAGGGCTGGGGCATTCCCATCAGCCGCGAGCTGCGCCTGGCCAAGGGCGTCGAGGCCTGCCTGGACTACTACCGCGACATCGGCCAGCGGCGCATGGCGCTGCCCTACGACATCGACGGCGTGGTGTTCAAGGTCAACACCCTGGAGGACCAGCAGCAGCTGGGCTTCCGCGCCCGCACCCCGCACTGGGCCATCGCCCACAAGTTCCCCGCCCAGGAGGAGCTGACCGAGCTGCTGGACGTCGAGTTCCAGGTCGGCCGTACCGGCGCGGTGACGCCTGTGGCGCGCCTCAAGCCGGTCAAGGTGGCGGGCGTCACCGTCGCCAACGCCACCCTGCACAACATGGACGAAGTCGCCCGCCTGGGCTTGATGATCCGTGACACCGTCATCATCCGTCGCGCAGGCGACGTGATCCCGCAGGTCATGCAGGTGGTGGCCGAGCGTCGCCCTGCGGATGCCCGCCCGGTGCACGTGCCGGAGCAGTGCCCGGTGTGCGGCTCCGCCGTCGAGCGCACCCAGCTGGTCAAGCGCGCCAAGGGCAAGGCCACCACCAGCGAAGGCTCGGTTTACCGCTGCGTCGGCCGCCTGGCCTGCGGCGCCCAGCTCAAGCAGGCGATCATCCACTTCGCCTCCCGCCGCGCGATGGACATCGACGGCCTGGGCGACAAGATCGTCGAGCAGCTGGTGGATACCGGCCTGGTGGCGTCGCCCGCCGACCTCTACACCCTCACCTACGAGCAGGTGGTGGAGCTGGAGGGCTTCGCCGATCTGTCGACCCGCAACTTGCTAGCGGCGATCCAGGACAGCGCCAAGCCGACCCTGGCGCGCTTCATCTTTGCCCTCGGCATTCCCGATGTCGGTGAAGAGACCGCCAAGCTGCTGGCTCGCGCCCTCGGCTCGCTGAAGCGCCTGGAACAGGCCCTGCCGGAAGTGCTGACCTACCTGCCCGACGTGGGGCTGGAAGTGGCGTCGGAGATCCACAACTTCTTCGGTGACGACCACAACCGCCAGGTGATTGCCGACCTGCTGGCCCGCGGCGTCGTCCTGCAGGACGAAGGCGAGGTCAGCGCCGAGTTCACCGCCTGCGCCTCCCTGGGTGGCTTCCTCGACAAGCTGAACATCCCCGGTATCGCCACCACCGGCGCTGAGAAGCTGGCGGCCCGCTTCGGCAGCCTGCAGGGCGTGATCCAGGCCGATTGGCTGGACCTGCGCCAGGTGGAACGCCTCAACGAAAAGGCCGCCCGCTCCCTGCGCGACTTCTTCGACGAGCCGGCCAACCGCGAGCACGCCCTGCGCATCGAGGCGCAACTGCTGGAGTTCGGCATGCACTGGTCGTGCGAGCGCAAGGTGGTGGAAGGGCTGCCCCTGGCCGGGCAGACCTGGGTGCTGACCGGCACGCTGGAGGCCATGAGCCGCGACCAGGCCAAGGACAAGCTGGAAGCCCTGGGGGCCAAGGTCGCGGGCTCAGTGTCGGCGCGCACCCACTGCGTGGTCGCCGGGCCGGGTGCTGGCTCCAAGCTGGCCAAGGCCACCGAGCTGGGGTTGCGGGTGCTGGACGAGGAGCAGTTCCTCGCTGAACTGAAGACCCTCGGCGCCGCGTGAGGCGCCACACATGAAAAGGCCGGGCTTCGATGCCCGGCCTTTTCGTATCAGCCGTTGATGGCGTCGGTCAGGGCCTTGGCCGGCACCAGTTTGACCACCTTCTTCGCGGCGATCTCGATGCTCTTGCCGGTCTGCGGGTTGCGGCCGGTGCGCGCCGGGCGTTCGCTGACCTTGAGCTTGCCGATGCCCGGCAGGGTGATCTCATCGCCGTTCTCCAGCGAGTCGCTGACGATCTCGCTCAGTTGCTCCAGCACGGCGCGCACGGTGGCTCGGGTGGCGTCTGTGGCGTCGGCGATGTCGGCGATGAGTTGGTCTTTGGTGAGTGCCATGGGGGTGCTCCGATGAAGATGAAGGCGCCCGGCTCTAAGCGGGGCGGGGGCACGCTAGCACAGATCGGTTTCCCGCGCGTTGCAGGGAGTCGGGCTACGCTTGTGCGAATCGCCGCGCCCTGGGGAGAGTCGTCATGCTGCAAGCCTTCGCCGACCTGAGTTTCCGCTGGAAGATCACGTTGCCCATCCTCCTCCTGCTGGTCCTGCTCGCGCTGTTGGGCGGGCTCGGCGTGCAGGGGCTCAACCAGGTGGTCGACTCCAGTGCCCGCCTGACCAATCGCTACCTGCCCGCCGTCAGTCTGTTGCTGAACGCCGACCGCGACCTCTACCAGGCCTTCACCGCCGAGCGCAGCCTGCTGGACGAGAGCTCCGGGGACTTCGTCACCCAGCTCAAGTCCGACCATGCCGAGAACCTCCAGCAGGCCTACGACCGGGTGCACAAGTACGCCGACCTCAAGCCCGGTGACGAGGCTCGCCAGCTGGTGGCCAGCTTCGACCGTGGGTTTGCCGAGTGGAAAGCCACCTCGCTGAAGGTGGTGGCCCTGTCCTCCAGCGAGCCCGAGGCGGCCAGTCGCCTGAGCTTCGGCGACAGCGAGAAGCAGTTCCAGGCCATGCGCGATGTCATCAACAAGCTGGGTGAGCTGGAGGATGCCGAAGCCAGCGCCGAGGGCCTGGCATCCACCGCCCTGGGTCAGCAGCGCAGCCTCCAGCAGGGCGTGATCATGGCCGTTGCCTGCGGCATCTGCCTGCTGCTGGTGCTGGGGTTCCCCACCCTGGTGACCCGCCCGCTGCATCGCCTGCTGGAACGCATCGAGCAGATCGCCGAGGGCGACGGCGACCTGCGTGTACGGCTGGAAGTCACCTCGCGGGACGAACTGGGCAAGCTCAGCCATGCCTTCAACCGCTTCCTCGACAAGCTCCAGCCGTTGATCCGTGAAGTCGGCCGGGTGACCGACGAGGTGGCCAACTCCGCCCGCAGCCTGGCCGGCCTGGCGGCCGCCAATGACCGCCTGATCACCAGCGAGCATGCCGCCGTCGACCAGGTGAGCACCGCTGCCACCGAGATGAGCGCCGCTGTCCACGAGGTGGCCCGCAGCGCACAGAACGCCGCCGACGCCGCCCGCCACGCCGAAAGCCAGTCCCGCGAGGGCGCCCAGGTGGTGGGGGCCACCATCCGTGCCATCCGCCAGCTCGCCCAGGAAGTGGAGAGCGCCTCCACCACCATCGAGACGCTGCAGCAGGAGACCGCCAACATCGGTGCGGTGCTCGCCGTCATCAAGGGCATCGCCGACCAGACCAACCTGCTGGCACTGAACGCCGCCATTGAAGCCGCCCGGGCAGGCGAGCAGGGGAGGGGGTTCGCGGTGGTAGCCGATGAGGTCCGCGCACTGGCTGCCCGCACCCAGGACTCCACCAAGGACATCCAGGAAATGATCGCCCGCCTGCAGGTCGGCGTTGAGAATGCCGTGCGGGCCATGCAGGCCGGCAGTCATCAGGCGCGGGACAGCGTCGAGCGCGCCGCCGGGGTGGACCAGGCCCTGAGCGACACCGGCGATTCGGTGCAGCGGATCAACGACATGGCCGCGCAGATCGCCACCGCCTGCGAGGAGCAGAGCAGCGTGACCGAGGAGATCGCCCGCAACATCAGCGACATCCGCAACCTGTCCATGGAGGCCTCGCAGACCTCGGACCAGAGCACCCAGGCCAGCCGGCACCTGTCCGAGCTGTCCAGCGGCCTGGCCAGCCTGGTGGGGCGCTTCCGGGTCTGAACGCAAGTGCTTGTCAGGAAAAGTGATTTCAGCGGTTGTAAGTTTGCCAAGAGCCAGTACAATGGCGCGGCTCGCCGATCTGGCGAGTCGCGTTATGGTGGCCCTGCCGGTCCCCCCGCATTGATCAGCCGTGAACCCGGTCAGGCCCGGAAGGGAGCAGCCGCAGCGGTGACATCGAGTGCCGGGGTGTGGCTGGTGGGGTCGCCTCCTAATTTCTACCCTCGCTTCATCCCCTTCTTTCTGATTTCTTCGCCACGCATTGCGTGAGCACTGCCGTGCCACGTCCCGTCCTTATGGCGTTCCCGTGACCGAAAGAAGTTCGTCACGAGCGTGCATCTCGGGTGCAATTTGCAGGTTGCTCCGCTAGCATTAGCCCCCTCCCGATTCACTGCTGCGACGGTTTTCAATGAGTTATCAGGTTCTTGCGCGCAAATGGCGTCCCCGCTCGTTCCGGGAAATGGTCGGCCAGACCCATGTGCTGAAGGCCCTGATCAACGCCCTGGACAACCAGCGCCTGCACCACGCCTACCTCTTCACCGGTACCCGTGGCGTGGGCAAGACCACCATCGCGCGCATCCTCGCCAAGTGCCTGAACTGCGAGACCGGCATCAGCTCCACGCCCTGCGGCCAGTGCTCGGTCTGCCGGGAGATCGACGAAGGTCGCTTCGTCGACCTGATCGAAGTGGACGCCGCGAGCCGCACCAAGGTCGAGGACACCCGCGAGCTGCTGGACAACGTGCAGTACGCGCCGACCCGCGGTCGCTACAAGGTCTACCTGATCGACGAAGTGCACATGCTCTCCACGCACTCGTTCAACGCGCTGCTCAAGACCCTCGAAGAGCCGCCGCCCCATGTGAAGTTTCTGTTGGCCACCACAGACCCGCAGAAGCTGCCCGTCACCATCCTCTCCCGCTGCCTGCAGTTCTCCCTGAAGAACATGCCGCCGGAGCGCGTGGTGGAGCACCTGACCCAAGTACTCACTGCCGAGAGCGTCCCCTTCGAGCCGGACGCGCTGTGGCTGCTGGGCCGCGCCGCCGATGGTTCCATGCGCGATGCCATGAGCCTCACCGACCAGGCCATCGCCTTTGGTGAAGGCAAGGTCCTGGCCGCCGACGTGCGCGCCATGCTCGGCACCCTCGACCACGGCCAGGTCTACGGCGTGCTCCACGCGCTGCTGCAGGGCGATGCCCGTGGCGTGCTGGAGGCCATCCGCCACCTTGCCGAGCAGGGCCCGGACTGGAACGGCGTGCTGGCCGAAATCCTCAACGTGCTGCATCGCGTGGCCATCGCCCAGGCCCTACCCGATGCCGTCGACAACGGCCAGGGCGACCGTGACCGCGTGCTGGCACTGGCCGAGGCGCTGCCGGCGGAAGATGTGCAGTTCTACTACCAGATGGGCCTGATCGGTCGTCGCGACCTGCCCCTGGCGCCGGACCCGCGCGGCGGCTTCGAGATGGTGCTGCTGCGCATGCTGGCGTTCCGCCCTGCCGATGCCGACGGCGCGCCGAGGGTGGTGCTAAAGGACCCGGGGATCAGCAAGGCCACAGCTGATTCCAGCCAGAACCCCGTGGCCGGAGCCGCCGTTGTGGCTCCGGCGGCCGTCATCCCCGCGCCCGTGCCCCAACCGCCCATGCCGGCCCCTGTCGCCGCGCCCGCTCCGGCGGTCGTGCCGGCCCTGCAGCCGGCGCCGGAACCGGTGGTCGAGGCCGCGCCTGCTGCCGTGGTGCCCGAGCCTGAACCCGAGCCTGTAGCGCCGGTCGAGCCCGTCGTGGCGAGCGAACCGGTCATCGAGCCGGCGCCGCAGCCCGCCGTGGTTGCCGAGTCCCCCGCCGAGGTGCCGGTTGACCTGCCCTGGGAAGAGCCCGCTGCAGCAGCCGCGTCCGTGCAAGTCGCGCAGCCCGAGCCCGAGCCCGAGCCCGAGCCTGTAGCCGAAGCACCCGTACCGAACGCCGCACCGGCCCCAGACGCCGCAGTGCCGGCACCTGTCGCCGAAGCCGTGCCGGCGTCCGAAGCGCCCTTCGACGACGAAGAGCCGCCGCCCGGGGACTATGACGACTACTATCAGGCGGACGCCGATTCCATCGCCTACCTCGACGAGCTTCCCGTCGGCGAGCCGGCCGTGGTGGCCGAGCCCGAAGTCCTGCCGGATGTGCAGCCGGCCACTGGCCTGGCCGCCGAATGGCTGGACCTGTTCCCGCGCCTCGGTATCAGCGGCATGACCGGCAACATTGCCGCCAACTGCACCCTGGTGGCCGTGGAGGGTGACACCTGGCGCCTGCACCTGGACCCGGCCCAGAGCGCCCTGTTCAACGCCACCCAGCAACGGCGCATGAACGAGGCCCTCAACCAGTACCACGGCCGCACCCTGACCCTTGAGGTGGAGATCCGCCGCCCCGAGCAGGAAACCCCGGCCCAGGCCGCCGCCCGCAAACGTGCGGCCCGCCAGCGTGACGCCGAAGACTCGATTGCCAGCGACCCGCTGGTGT
Source organism: Pseudomonas sp. zfem003 (assembly GCF_032621675.1). NCBI lineage: Bacteria > Pseudomonadati > Pseudomonadota > Gammaproteobacteria > Pseudomonadales > Pseudomonadaceae > Pseudomonas > Pseudomonas sp. zfem003. Next base: position 71,959 of record NZ_JAVYJG010000013.1, read on the forward strand.
TGAAGATGATCGAACAGTTCGGGGCCAGCGTGCGCCCGGACACCATTGAACCCCTTGACCGCTGAGGACAACCATCATGATGAAGGGTGGCATGGCAGGCCTGATGAAACAGGCCCAGCAAATGCAGGAAAAGATGCAGAAGATGCAGGAAGAGCTGGCCAACGCCGAAGTGACCGGTCAATCCGGTGCCGGCCTGGTGAGCGTGGTCATGAACGGCCGTCACGACGTCAAGCGCGTGAGCCTGGATGACAGCCTGATGCAGGAAGACAAGGAAATCCTCGAAGACCTGATCGCCGCCGCCGTCAACGACGCCGTGCGCAAGATCGAGCAGAACAGCCAGGAGAAGATGTCCGGCATGACGGCCGGCCTTCAACTGCCGCCCGGCTTCAAGATGCCCTTCTAAGTGGGGAGCGCCCAGCCAGCACGCATGACTGCGTTGCGAACGGCTCCGGGCATCCTCATTTACAGACGTAAACTCCGGTGCCCGTAGCCGTTCACGCCTTGTACTGCATGCCGTCTGATCGCTCCTGGCGGCAGCGACTGTAATAGAGGTCGGAAGCGAGCAGGGCACCGGAGCTCGTTTCAGCCCCAATCCGAGATTTCTGAATGAGCTTCAGTCCGCTGATCCGCCAACTGATCGACGCCCTCCGCATCCTGCCCGGTGTAGGCCAGAAGACGGCCCAGCGCATGGCGCTGCAGTTGCTGGAGCGTGACCGCAGCGGCGGCCTGCGCCTGGCCCAGGTACTTACCGCTGCAATGGAAGGTGTCGGGCATTGCAAGCAGTGCCGCACCCTCAGTGAGGACGACCTCTGCCCGCAGTGCGCCGATCCGCGTCGCGACGACTCGCTGCTGTGCGTGGTGGAAGGGCCGCTGGACGTGTTCGCCGTGGAGCAGACCGGCTATCGCGGCCGTTTCTTCGTGCTCAAGGGGCACCTCTCGCCCCTGGATGGCCTGGGCCCGGAAGCCATCGGCATTCCCGAGCTGATGGAGCGGATCGAGGCCGGCGCCTTCAGCGAAGTGATCCTCGCCACCAACCCGACCGTGGAAGGGGAGGCGACCGCCCACTACATCGCCCAACTGCTGGTACCCAAGGGCCTGGTGGCCTCGCGCATCGCCCACGGCGTACCGCTGGGTGGCGAGCTGGAACTGGTGGACGGCGGCACCCTGACCCACGCCCTGGCCGGGCGCCGCCCCATCGGCCTCTGATCGCTCTTCAGTAGCCGGGCTTCAGCCCGGGACAGCATTGGCAACGCATCGGCCTACCGGCTACCCCAGCGCTGCCAAGGCCTCCAGCGTCTTGGCATCCATCCCGTAGGCAATCCACTTGCTGTCGGGGCGACCGCCCAGGCGTTGGTAGAAGCGCTCGGCACCTCGGTTGCCCACCAGTACATCCCACTTCAGGCGTCCAGCGCCACGAGTTTGCGCCCAGCGCGCCACGGCGGCCATCAGGCGCTGTCCCTGACCCTGGCCACGCGCGTCCGGCACCAGGTACAGCTCCTTGAGCCGCACCGTCGGGCGCAAGTCGTAGGTGAAGGCGATCTCCTGGGCCACGGCATAGCCGAGCAGTCGGCCCGAGGTTTCCACCACGAAGACCTGGCACTGGGGCTCCGGGCCGAAGGCGCGGGCCAGCAGTTGTGCCTCGCTCACCGCGAACTCCTCCAGATACGCCTCGAAACGCGCCAGCTCGCGCATCAGCGGGAGGAGGGCGGGCACATCCTCGGCCCGCGCCTCGCGTACGGATGGGCTCAACATGCGCACGAGATGGCCGGGCGAGCTGCCTGCTGGCTTTGCGCACCGGTCAGGCTCAGGCCCTCGTCCAGCCAGCCGGTGACACCGCCGAGCATCTCCTTCACCGCGAAACCCAGCCCGGCCAGGCGCACGGCCGCGCGATGGACGCCGTTGCAGTGAGGCCCCGCGCAGTAGACGACGAACAGCGTGTCACGCGGGTAGCCGGCCATGAACTCGGCGGTCATCAGCCGATGGGGGATATTGATCGCGCCCGGCACATGGCCGGCGGCATAGGCCGCTTCGCTGCGCACGTCGACCAGCACGTAGTCCACGTCACCGGCCTGCTGGCTGGCATGTACGTCCGAGCAATCGGTCTCGAAGGCCAGGCGTTGGGCGAAATGGGCCAGGGCGGCTTCCGGGTGGGCAGCGGGGTGCTGGCGAACGAGGCTGGGCATGGTGGTTCTCCGTCGGTTAGGGGATGGCGCCACTGTATCCAGCGCGTTTTCTTCCCTAAAGTGGCGGGCGAGACAGTAACTGGTAAGTTTCCGCCAAATGCGCGACGACCCCGGCTTGGTGGCCATCCTCGCCTACGATGGCCTCTGCACCTTCGAATTCGGCATTGCCGTGGAGATCTTCGGCCTGCCACGGCCCGAATTCGATTTCCCCTGGTATCGCCACTGCATCGTCGGTCTGGACGACGGCCCCATGCGCGCCATGGGCGGCATCCAGGTGCTGGCCGATGCCGGCCTGGAGCGCCTGGCCAAGGCCCGGACCATTGTCATTCCCGGCTGGCGTGACCGCGCCGAGGCACCCCCGGAGCGGCTGCTGGCAGCCCTGCGTGATGCCCATGCCCGTGGGGCTCGGCTGGTGTCCATCTGCTCCGGCGTTTTCGTCCTCGCCGCCAGCGGCCTGCTGGACGGCCAGCGCGCCACCACCCACTGGCGCTACACCGACGAACTGGCGCAGCGCTTCCCGGCCATCGAGGTGGACCCGGACGTGCTCTACGTGGATGCCGGCCCGCTCATCACGTCGGCCGGCAGCGCCGCCGGCATCGACGCCTGCCTGCACCTGGTGGCGCGGGACTTCGGCACCCAGGTGGCCAACACCGTGGCCCGGCGCCTGGTCATGTCGCCCCAGCGGGCCGGCGGCCAGGCGCAGTTCATTCCCGCCCCGGTGGCGCAGGCGCCGCGCAATGATCTGTCCGCCCTGATGCAGTGGGCCCGCCAGCACCTGCACGAGCCCCTGGAGGTGAGCCAACTGGCACGCCGCGTGGCCATGAGCGAGCGCACCTTCCTGCGGCGTTTCAGTGAAGCCACCGGCATGACCCCCAAGGCCTGGCTGCAGCACGAGCGCCTGGCCCGCGCCCGCGAGCTGCTCGAAAGCACGGCCGACGGCAGCGAGCGCATCGCCGAACGGTGCGGCTTCCGCTCGGTGGAGAGCTTCCGCGTGGCCTTCCGCAACGCCGTCGGGCTGCCGCCTTCTGCCTACCGTGAGCGCTTCGGCGCGGCGCATACGACCTGATCGATGGCGCAACTCCCGCCTTGAAAACCAAGCAAGCGCTCGGTAAGTTTTCCTGACTTTCGCCAGGGAGCTATGCCATGCCGGCCTGCCAGGAATACTTCGACGAATCCCATCAACTGGTGCGTGATTCGGTACGCCGCTTCGTCGAGCAGGAAATCCTCCCCCACATCGACGACTGGGAAGAGGCCGAATCCTTCCCCCGCGAGCTCTACCTCAAGGCCGGTGCCGCCGGCATCCTCGGCATCGGCTACCCCGAGCAATACGGCGGCAGCCACGAGGGCGACCTGTTCGCCAAGGTGGCGGCCAGTGAAGAGCTGATGCGCAGCGGCTCCGGCGGCCTGGTGGCCGGGCTCGGCTCCCTCGACATCGGCCTGCCGCCCCTGGTCAAGTGGGGCCGCCCCGAGCTTCGCGAGCGCATCGCCCCGCAGGTGCTGGCCGGCGAGAAGATCATGGCGCTGGCCGTCACCGAGCCCTCCGGCGGCTCCGACGTGGCCAACCTCAAGACCCGCGCGGTACGCGAAGGGGACTTCTACCGCGTCTACGGCAGCAAGACCTTCATCACCAGTGGCGTGCGTGCCGACTACTACACCGTGGCGGTGCGCACCGGCGGCGACGGCTTCGGCGGCGTCAGCCTGCTGCTGATCGAAAAGGGCACCCCCGGCTTCAGCGTCGGGCGCCAACTGAAGAAGATGGGCTGGTGGGCCTCCGACACCGCCGAACTGTTCTTCGAGGACTGCCTCGTCCCGGTGGGCAACCTCATCGGTGTCGAAAACATGGGCTTCGCCTGCATCATGGCCAACTTCCAGTCCGAGCGGCTGGCCCTGGCCATCATGGCCAACATGACCGCCCAGATGGCCCTGGAAGAAGCCGAGCGCTGGGCCCGCGAGCGGCAGGCCTTCGGCAAACCCATCGGCAAGTTCCAGGTGCTCAAGCATCGCCTGGCGGAAATGGCCACCCAGGTCGAGGTCTCCCGCGAGTTCACCTACCGCCAGGCGGCGAAGATGGCCGCCGGCAAGAGCGTGATCAAGGAAATCTCCATGGCCAAGAACTTCGCCACCGACGTGGCGGACCGGGTCACCTACGACGCCGTACAACTGCTCGGCGGCATGGGCTACATGCGCGAGAGCCTGGTGGAGCGGCTCTACCGCGACAACCGCATCCTCTCCATCGGCGGCGGCTCGCGGGAAATCATGAACGAGATCATCAGCAAGCAGATGGGGCTCTGAGCCCCCCGGTGCCGTGAGGCACCGGGGCTCCACCCTCAGGGGATGAAAGCGCAGAGGCCTTTCAGCGCCCCATGCGCTCCAGGGCTTCGGCCGCCAGCACCCGCGTCAGCTCGCCCGCCGGCAGGTGCTTCGACAGCGCCGCCGCCTGGCCCGACCACAGCGACATGAAATCATCGGCACCCGCCGCCTCGGCCTTGGCTCGTAACGGGGCCAGCGCACCGCCCGCCAGCGGGAAGGCCGGTGCCAGGTCACTCAATGGCCCCACCTCACGCATCACCCGATTGAGAATCCCCCGCGCCGGGCGCCCGGTGAACAGGTTGGTGATGGCCGTACCGTCGTCCCGGCTCTGAGCCAGCGCCTGGCGGTGCAGGGCAGGCAGGCGCGCCTCCGGAGTGAACAGGTAGGCCGTGCCCAACTGCACCGCCGCCGCCCCCAGCGCGAAAGCCGCTGCGATGCCGCGTGCATCGGCGATGCCACCGGCCGCAATCACCGGTACCCGCACCGCATCCACCACCTGGGGCAGCAGCGCAAAGGTGCCCACCTGGGTGTCCACCCGCGTATCGAGGAACAGCCCGCGATGACCGCCGGCCTCCGCGCCCTGGGCAATGATCGCGTCACAGCCCCGGGCCTCCAGCCAGCGGGCCTCGGCCACCGTGGTGGCCGACGAAATCACCTTCGCCCCGGTCGCCTTCACCCGCTCCACCAGCGCTGCCTCCGGCAGGCCGAAGTGGAAGCTCACCACCTCCGGGCGCAATGCCTCCACCAGCTCGCAGAGCGCTTCATCGAACGGCGCGCGGTTGGACAGCGGCACTGGCTCGGCCGGGTCCAGGCCGAGTTCCCGGTAGTAGGGCTCCAGGCGCTGCTTCCAGGCTGCAAGGCTGGCCTCGTCCGGCACCGGCGCCGAGTGGGCGAAGAAGTTCAGGTTGATCGGCGCCGCAGTCCCTTCGCGAATCCGCCCGACTTCCTGGCGGATCTGCTCGGCACTCAGCATCGCGCAGGGCAGCGAACCCAAGCCACCGGCCTGTGCCACCGCCACCACCATTTCCGCATAGGACGGCCCCGCCATCGGCGCCTGGATGATGGGCAGTTCGATGCCGAACAGATCCTGGATACGGGTATCGGGCCAACGGGACATGGCAGTGCTCCTGGCAGGGGAAAGGGCGACAGGATACTGCCAAATGCAGCGCGGCAGAGCGGGCGGATTGCCGCGCTGCCGCCCAAGACGAACAAGGCCCCTTGCGGGGCCTTGTCGAAAGCGGGTGGTGTTACTGCCAGTTGGCGGCGATCACCACCTCCAGTTGAGCCCGTTGCTCAGGCGTGAGGTTGGCGTTGCCCGCAGTCGGCGGCGCGAAGGCCGCCATGGCGTTGACCAGGTTCTGTACCTGGCTGTTCAGTAAGGTTAGGCCCGAGCCGGTTTGTAATTGGTCGACTTGAAAGTCTTTACCGTCATACCAGTTGCGAACCGTACAGCTATCTGTCTCGCCCAGTAGGCTGATCACTAGATCTGTACCGACCTGGCGAAGCCACAGGCGATCAGCTTCTATTCCGGTCGCGAAGCGCAGGGTGTCGATGTCTCCGGAGGATGTATCGCGGTTATCAATCACATCCTGTCCGTCGCCTAAGCCGAACAGATAGATATCGCTGCCACTGCCGCCCTGTAGAAAGTCGTTCCCAAGGCCTCCTTGCAAGGTATCGTTGCCTAGTCCACCCGCCAGCCAGTCATTGCCGCCACCGCCATCTAGGAGGTTGTCCGAAGCATTACCTATCAACGTATTGTCCAATGCATTACCGATACCCCTATGGGCCGTGCCAATCAGCTCAAGCTCTTCGACATGGTTGGTAAGAGTCAAATTGATCGAGGAGATAATCCTATCAGTACCCTCGTCGGCATGTTCCACTACGGCATCTCCCAGATCGTCAACAAAGTAAAGATCGTTGCCCTGGCCACCTTGCATCGTATCGCCGCCCTTGGCCCCATCCAGACGGTTGTCACCCAGGTTGCCTATCAGCATATTGCGTGCAGAATTGCCGGTTGCATTAATTGGCTGGTCACCTGTAAGAATCAAGTTCTCCAGTTCGTCGGACAAGGTATAGGAAACAGATGCCTTGACTGTATCAACACCTTCGTTGGCCTTCTCGATCACGCGATCAGCACTGTCGTCAACTACGTAGGTATCATTGCCCTGGCCACCCAGCATAATGTCATTGCCAACTCCCCCATCTAGGACGTTCGCTTCGCTGTTACCAACCAGGCGATTGGCCAAGCGATTACCCACGCCATTGAGCGCTCCCCATCCTTTCAGCTCTAGTACCTCGACCTCTTCAGGCAGTTGATAGCTGATGTACGCTTGGACCCGGTCATATCCTCCCCCAGCTACTTCTTTCACTAAATCGCCAACATCATCGACGATATAGGTGTCATCGCCGCTGCGGCCTTCCATAGGTCCGGAACCGTCCCAGCCGTTCAACGTGTTACCACCTGCATCGCCAATGAGGTCACCGTCGTAACGTGAAATGTAGGTTTTCGGATCACTGGCGCTTTCGGCAAAGATGAAGTTGCCCGCAGACAGTTGCTTGGCCTCGACACCCTTCAGAGTGAAGTAGGCGGTACCTACCTGCCGTTGACCCAACCAGACGCGCAGATACTGCTGGCCATTTATGTGCAGGTTACTGAAATTCAATTCAGTGAAATCATGTAGATGATCGTATTCCTTCAAATCGATTTTCTCGCCGGGATTTGCCGCCTCGAAGTCAAGAATCAAGTTGCCCAGCAATCCTTCGGAAGAGGCATCGTCGATGACAAAGTGATCATTACCCGCCCCGCCAGACACAGCCGCACCGGTAAACCGGACGTCCATGACCGTCACGCTCGCCGCCGACGTATCGAGCCCCTCTACGTCGAATGCGCCCTGATCACCTTCCAAGTAGAGGGTGTCATCTCCGGCATCGCCACTGAGAAAGTCGAGCCCATCATCGCCACGCAGGGTGTCATTACCAGCGCCCCCGCTCAGAATATCGTTGCCGGCGCCTCCAGACATCCTGTCAGCACCGCCTTGCGGGTTATCGGGGGCCCGCTCACCCACTAGCATGTCGTTACCAATACCTCCGTGAATAAAGTCCCCCCCTTGACCGCCGAAGACACGTTCTCCGGCATCGTTGGCCCAGTAGATGGTCCCGCCCGCCGTATCCGGCAGCAATGCATCACCCATGCCGGCAATGCTAGTGGTCGACACGTGGAGATCGTCGGTGAGGGAGCTGTCGATCTGCCGCTTGAGAGGCTCCGGGTTCCCGACGTTGATGGTAATCTGTCCTCCAGCAATCATACCGCCCCCACCTGCCATGACTGTCGTGCCGGTCGCTTGTGTGGAGAAGATGAAATTGTTGGCCGATAGTTGCGTCGCGTTGATTCCCTTGAGGGTGATGAACGCACCACCGCCACCGGTTCCAAGCCATACCCTGAGGTAGTCCTGGCCATTGACCTGGAGCTCACTAAACTTCAGATCCGCCAAGGAGCGAATGCCATTGAGTGCAGAAAGATCAATTTTCTCGTTAGGGTTATCGGCCTCAAAGTCCTCAATAAGGTTCTTCAGCAAGTCCACTGAAAAAACATCAACAGCTGCATTACTAACCACAAAGCGGTCGTTCCCGGCCCCGCCCACGACTGCCGCACCGGTCAAGCGCGCACCATTCCATACGATCTTCGGCGCTACGAGGTTTCCAGTCTCGTAAGATCCCTGATCACCATCGAGGTACAGCACGTCATCGCCAGAATCGCCATTTATGTAGTCGTTGCCTCCCCCGCCTCGTAGAGTATCGTTACCGCCACCACCACGAATAACATCGTTGCCGGCGCGTCCATCAATGTAGTCATTGCCCCCCTCATCACCGGCTGTACTGCGGTCGCCTACTAGAACATCGTTGCTACCACCGCCTCGGATCGAGTCGCCGCCTTGGCCGCCAAACACTCTTTGTCCCGCCGACGAGGTCTGATAGAACTCGCCCGTTGCCGTATCCGGTAGAGCAACTTCATTGGGCGTGATACCAAAGCCGTAGGCGTCGTAACGATTAATTTCTGCTAGAGATATAGGTTGCCTGATGAAGATGAAGTTCTCTGCCCGGAGCTGTGCTGCGTCAATGTTTCTCAGTAGGACATTATGTATGCCGTTAATGCTGAGAAGAGTGTCGCTACCTTGCTGTTTCATGTTCAGCATGGAGGGCGAGTAACTTCCAGGCTGCACTTCGTTGGCGGGTAGTTCGGGATTATAGAAGCCGGCAAGTACTAATTTATCAATACCTAATTTGAAGTCTGTAATGGTGTCGCTGGAGCCTGGTTGTCGCTGCTGCTCAATTATAAAATAGTCAAGATCATCACCGCCGGTAAGTGTATCGTTACCTTGCCCGCCTAGCAGAAGATCACGACCCCCTCCACCGGACAATAGATCGTCGCCATTGCCGCCAAACAAACGGTTGTTCGCAATGTTTCCAATCAATTGATCCGCGAACTCGCCACCAACAGCATTCTCAATGGTCTCGGGATTCCTAATAGTCAGTTGTACACCAGCTAACTGCGCAGTGCCCTTGGTTAAATCGATGACGCTCTTCTGACTAATAGCCGCTGCGTTAATGGTATCAGCGCCGCCATCAAGATCCTCTAGGACATCACGCCCCCGAGCGGCCAATTGCGCATATTCATTTGTATATATATATTGATCGTTTACCGTTTCCCCTTGACCGTAAACGTTCAGGCTCCAGTTATTTAGCGTTCCCGTATTCCCTGTCACGGTATCGATGACCTGCAACGTCCAGTTGCCGGCCGCATGCTCGCCCCGCAGTAGAGCCGTATCGAAGACATAATCTAGGGTGTGATTACCCGCAAAATCCGCGTCGCCATGCTCGGTTTCCAAGCTGCCCGGCGCCTTGCCGGATCGGTTCATCAGAATGGACTCAGTGCCCGACGGCGAAATCAGCTTGATGATCAAATCGCCGGGGCGGCTGTGCGTTAGATTAATCCGCACCTCGGCATGCTCCACCAGCAGGTCGACGCTGCCGACTTTCAAGGTATAGCTAAGACCCGAGCTTTGCCCATCAGGGATCGCGCTGTTGAGTGCCCCCGATTGCAAAGGAGTAACCAAGCGGTACTCATTGGCGTAAATCTGTTGGGTACTCCAAGTCTCAGCCAGGCGCACGGCAGCGCGGGCATCGACCTCGCCGTAGCCATAGTCATGGCTCACATGCATGCCACCGCCGTTCCAGTTCTCACTACCGTTGTCCTGCCAAGTGGTAGACGGATCGGCGACCTTCTTCGCAGAAAGCGCCAGGATTTGCTGCACGTCTCGATAGCCCAGGGCGGGGTTGGCCTCCAGCATCAATGCCACGATGCCGGAGACGATGGGCGTGGCGAAGCTTGTTCCCTGCGACACAGAGGTATCTGCGCCAAAGATGGAGCCGTTGTCGTTCTGTACGAGGCGCGAGGTGGATGTCACATTGGAGCCCGGTGCACTGACTAAGATGCTGGCGCCAGGGCTGGAGAAGGGGGCGCCTCCCAACTGCAAGGCACCGAGATCTGTCGTGGCATTGATCGCTCCCACGACAATGCTGCTGCGTGAATTCGACACGTTAGAATAGTTAGCGTTACCGCCTTGTTTGCGGTCGTTTCCGGCTGCCGAGACAATGATGGTTCCCAGCCCATCACGCCCTTCGCTCAAGGCACGTCTATAAGCTGCGGGCAGCTTCCCCAACTCGGCGGGGGAGAAACGCAAATCGAAGCGAGTGCTACCACCCCAGCTATTGTTGACCACGTCATACTCATGCATATGGTCCAAGCTGGAGAAGTCGTCCTTGTTAACCCAATGCCCGGCGAGCTTCGCATTGTAAGCTACACCGACTCCCCCCTCGCCATTCCGGGCCGCTACCATAACACCAGCTACCAGCGTGGCATGTTCACTGAACTTACCTCCGCTGCCTTCGCCTGCCATCTGTCCGGGGGTGGCATTCGCCAGCCAGAGCGGATCGATGTTCTCTTTGAGATCCGCATGGCGGTAATCGAGAATTTCCTTGGTCGTACCGAAGGCGCCGTTAGTCTCGAACTGACCAATCAGTACGTTCCTGCCGGTGTAGTCCTTCCACACAGGCAAGATATTGGCCTCGGAGAGATACCACTGATCTGTAACCAGCGGGTCATCCGGTAAGTCGGGTGTTCGCAGGAAGACGGCAGCGCGCATGGTGGCGCTCTCGCCACTCCTCATATTGATAACTTCGGCGGCTTCGTTACCTTTCGCGTCGGTCACGCTGTATTTGAAACTCATGACGCCAGCGAAATCGACATCCGGCGTGAACAGAACATCACCGGCTTGAGTCAGCTTCGCCGTACCACCCGTTACATCGAAGAGCGCAGTGATGTGCAGCACATCGCCCTGCCAATCGATATCGTTACGCAGCAATTGCTCCTTGCCGATCAGATGCGCCTTTGTACGGTCGAAGGCGACCCCCGCCTTGTCCGTATTCAGTACATCCTTGGCTAGCAGTGGGTTTTCCAACTCCTCGCTGGCGGTGCCGGGGATATCCACCAGTTTCAGGTTCTTGAAGTTGGCCTTTTCCAGGTTTTTGACGAAGTCCGTGCCATCTCGACCCGCCACCGTATCGCTGATCCAGACCCCTCCCTGAGTCTTGGTGAAGCGGTATTCGGAGAAATCGCCCGACAGTTCAATGACATCGGTACCCTCCCCGCCGTCGAGCGTGTCGTCGCCCGCTCCGCCTATCAGCACATCATCGCCGGCGCCGCCGCTCAGATGATCGTCGTCCAGACCGCCATCGATAAGATCATCGCCCAGACCGCCTAGAATCTGGTCGCGTCCTCGGTGCCCGCGCAGCACATCGTTTCCGGCCCCTCCGCTGATCCAGTCATCTCCGTTTTCTCCGGACAAGGCGTCACTCGCGGCCCCACCGATCAAGATATCGTTGCCATCGCCACCACGCATGAAGGCAGTGCTTGTTCCATTGCTGATAAAGACGTCATCCCCGCGTCCACCCTGAGCGATCTCTACCTCGGCCTGCGTTAAATTGAGGAAAACGCCTTTATCCCCAACCACCTGCACGATATCGGTTCCTTCGCCGCCATGAATGTTTGCTGGCAAATCATCCGCATCGATCAGCAGGACATCATCGCCCGCGCCGGCGTTGAAGGTGTCACCGCCCTGGCCGCCTGCCAGCCAGTTGGTCCCGGCATCACCGATCAGCACGTCGTCGCCTGAGCCACCCGTGGCGTTATTCACGCCTTTCTGCGCAATGTCGATTATTTCGCCGGTCTCGGACGAAGAGGCATAGGCGCTGACCGGTGCGGCTTGCCCGCCTCCCTGGGTCGAGATGAGGACTCCCGAACCGTTCGCTGTGAAGGTATGGCCGGTGGGGTTAGCCAGAAAATTGGCGGCGATGGCTTCCTTGGTCGAGCCACCCTGCACGAAGGTCCCGCGGGCCAGCACCTCATTGCCATCGCGCACCTCGCCACTCTGCTCCGCGTAGGCCAGGTCGATCTGGATGATGCCGAGTGCCGACAATGATTTCAGCTCGCTCGCTTCGCCCGCATCTACGACGCCGTTACCGTTGGCATCGTCCCAGCTTTTGCCGTCATGGTTGGTATCCGTCCATACCTTGATGCTTGACCAAGCGTCGTCCTTGTCGTCAAAAACATCGTCGCCGTTGCTGTCCAGGCTTTTTAGCGCGTCGAATCCATTCTTGAAGCGCTTCTCGCCTGCATTCCCTGCACTGCCCGTCGCCCCGCCAAAATACTCCGATAGAGTTTCGCCGATGTGGTCAATTTTGCCATTTCCATCGTGATCGACCACGACAATCCCGTCGCCTGAACTCACCCAGCCGGTCTCTTCCAAGCTGCCGCCGTCGTTATCGATATCGAACAGTACTGGCGTGCTGACATAATCGGTCAACCGGACTCCATCGCCATCCAAGTCGAGTACCAGCGGATCGGTAGGCAGCGTCAATCGCGCCTGGGCATTGCCCGAATTGAGCAAGGCGCCGTATTTATTGGGACCGTATGAAAAGCCTTGTGTCGCACTGCGCAGGCTGAAATCGAATACATCCTTGACGGTGTTTCCATTGCCCGGTCGATAGCCGTCGGCGAGAATTTGGGTTGCGGCGGCGGTGAACGTGTTATCGATCCAGTTGCCTTGATATTGATTGAGGTTGAGTTTATTGGCGTCGAAGTTAACCTTCCACCCCCCCCCGCTAGCGACGAGCCCCTGCGCGACTTGTGCAGCGCTTGCTTCGTGATCAACTGGCTCCTTGTATTTCAGTTCTGCAACCATGTCGGTGCTAAAGTTAAATTTATTGTCGGTCTCACCAAAGAAAGACTGATCATTAATTCCAAGCCATATGCAGGTCTGCCCCTTCCTGTCCTCATAATATTCCCCATGTCGAGTCAAGTCGTCACGAATTATCTTGGCGCCATGCCCTTTAAGCAATTTTTCGATATCATCCTTGTTATTTCCTGGCCAGAGATCTCCTTCAAAGTTTTTTTTGTTATAGCCAATAATTTTTAGAGAGGCGTAAGCGAAATCTACACAGCTATTGGTTAGAAGATTGTAAGTTGAGTCATCAAAGCCGTATTTATTGGGGGTTTCTGAAAATTCTTTTAATTTATAATATTGTTCTTCGGTTAATGTGATTTTTACTTCATAGAGCGTTTCCTGGTATCCACTGTCGTCGTGGCGAGAGATATCCCCGGGGCCAAACATCTCATCATTTCTCGAAGAAAACCCATAGCTCTCTCTCTCGTGTCCGTCGCTCAAGCTATACCATATATGTCCACCTGGAGAGGTATGCTCATCTCCTATCTTGTGATCAGCTTTGTCGGCTTGATAAATATATAGCGCCCCGGCCTTGGAAACTTTATAGGTAACGCTATATTCTTTCGCTGCACTCATTTCAGAAATCCTTTCTCGTTAGGAGGTATGATCAAATTTTTGGGTTGTAGTAAGAGAATTCGGCATAAGTTTCGATGCCCTTGAATTCTTCACTGCTCTCAAGGGTTTTGATCTCGGCAAAATAATTTCCAGGCAATAATCCGAAATTTTTGATATCTCTTATGGCTGTAGATTTGATTTCGCCTTTATAGTTAGTTCCCTGGTAGGATTGCGTGCCACGAGTCACTATTATTTCTTCGAAGAGTACTTCGCCATCCTTGACTAAGCGAAAGTGAATCGGTATCGGAACTCCCTCCTTGTTAATGCTGCCAAAAATCGATCTCTGTCTTTCTCTTTTTGATACGTCTGAGCTCCAGACAAATACTAAGGCAAACCTGTAGCCTCCATGCTCCTCTACTACAAAATTTGCCATGGCCGTTTGGTTGGGCAATGCTACATTGAGCGGTTTAATTATCCAGATATTTTTGGTGCAGGCTGTGAGTAAAATGCAGAAAAGGATCAGTAGAACCTTCATAAGGTGTGTGATTGTTTTTTTGAATAAAAATATCACCTTCAAAGGTGCCGCTTCATAGTAATATCTATGCATTTAAAATCTCTCTATGTTTAGGGGCTCAAATATTTCGGTATTCCTGATGAAATTCAGTGCCTGTTTTTTAAAAGCAGGGAACTGATCAAAAACGACCAAATCACCTGCCGACTTCTGGGCTTTTAGCCGTCGCGAGCACCTCTCGGCGTTATGTCCTGCATTACAGGCACACCTCTCCCGTGTTCGTCAGCAAGCGCTGACCTGCCATCCAACGATTTGAAAGAGTGAATAGTTTGAGCAACTGAGCTGCGCTAGGCCACGGAAGCGCACTTTGGTGTAGCCGAACTGGCGCCTCATTCGGTACAGCAGGCTGCGTTTTTCGTAATTTCTTTAGGTGCGGCGTCATGCCGCTGTCTGCCAGATGACTTGGCTTCCCTCGTGCTCGGGCCGCTTCTCCACCTCTGTGTAGCGGGCATCGGTATGCACCACTTTCTCTTCGCCATGCAGCTGTCGGTTGAGTGACATCCGCCACTTGGGCCTCTGTGCCTACCATGCTGTGCACCAAACTGGGCTCGGCATCCACGCCGATGTGGGTCTTCATGCCGAGGTAATACTGGTTTCCTTTCGTCTTCTGATGCACTTCCGAGCTGCGTTTATTGCCCTGATTCTTGGTCGAACTCGGCGCGTGGACCCGCGTGATATAGACGTTGGTGGCTTGGCGCAGTGACAACCAGTACTGCATCAGATAGAAGTGCAGCATCGCCATCAACGGATAGCTCTTAGGATAGTGCGGCTCGATCAGGGCAACCAAACCCATCCAAGGCAACACCTGATCCATCTCGATCAGGAACAACTTATTGCGGGGTTGCTTACACATGCTGGTGCACTCTACGTCGGCGAAAGTCATCTGCTTCATCGGGAAGCTCGGGATACTGAGGCGGTGTATTGCCCCAGATTGGTTCAGGGTTTTCTTAATTTTACGTATGCCCTATTGAGGGCGTAATCCAGTTCTTAATTTTGTTTTTATTTTCTGGGGTTATTTGGTTGTGTGTGGTCGTTGCCTTTGAATTGAGTGTGCTCTTATTTATGATTTCCGGCTATATTTTTGAGCTAACGGTAGTGGGTGTTGGAGGTTTATGTTTTAATTGCTAAATTTTTTCGGGTTGGCTTTTAGGGGACTAGGTATTCCCCCTACGCGTTGCCGTGACTGCCAGCTGGATTATTTTGTATGTAGCTACTGTTGCTGCTGTGGCTAACGAAAATACAAAGAGATAGTGAAGTGTGCCCTTCAGAATAAATTGGCTCTTTGTTGAGTTGAACGAGAGCGCCGAGTCCCCGGCACCACAAACAAACGCGGAAAGGAGAGTCGCGGTAATGATGTGTGTGAGGCTCTTCTTTTTGTATAGGCAGTACACCGCAGGCAAAATAATTGTCCAGCCGTGCCACGGGAAAATGACTATGTTCAGGATGTCGATGTAATCCTTTGCCATTCCTATGCTATCGGGTATGGACGGGACAGGAAGCCTTGCCGAGTTTGCCTCCATGGCGAGGAGCACTAGGCTGCCAATTAAGTAAAGCGCTACAGCTATTTGCTTGTCTTTCATGGGGCTCTGTTTTTGCTTGATTCGTTGGCTTTGATTGTTTTTGGTGAGAGGGGCAGACCTTCATAGGCTTGTGAGGAATATGTTTCCATGGGTTCTTAATATTTTCGCTCCGTCTGTTTCGAGCGTGATTAATGTTTCTGTTTGGATTATCAAATTCCTGACTGATTTTTTCGACGCAAAATATTTGTCCTGATCGGATTTTGAGTGGTATATCTTGAATCCTCTCGCCTCTAAGAATTTCAGGGTTGCATCGAGGTCGTCGCCCGATCTTATATATCCATTAAGTAGTAGGGTTATGTTTCTGTTGTTTTTTCTCAATGCATCATCAAGCGCCTCGATAAAGGCATCTTTTGGTTGAGGCGGTTGGAGTGCCCAATACCCTAGGCTGCTAATGCAGAGAGTCGCCAAGAGTGCTGCCAGAATATTTCTTGTGGTCGTGCTCTTTGTTCTTGTAGGTTGTGCCTCTGTTTCTTTTGTCATGTTGTTGTTCATGATTTTAAAGCCCTGTTAAGCCTATCGCGCCCGTCGCTTCGGTTACCACATCTCCATGGGTTGTTATGATTATGTTGGTTGAAGTGAGTATCACCAGGTTTTTGATTTTTTTCCTGCTTGCATAGTATTCGCGAATATTTTCTTTTCCGGGTTTGGTTTCTAAGGGGTGGATTGTGAAGTTTCTTGCTTTTAGGAATTTCGCTGTTTTCTCGAAGCTGTCACCTGGCTTTATGTATCTTTCTAGTAGTTTGGTTATGTTCCTGTGGTTTTTTCTAAGTGCCTCATCCAACGCTTCGATGAATTCATCTTTCGGTTGAGCTGGCTGGAGTGCCCAATACCCTAGGCTGCTTATGCAGAGTGTCGCGAAGACTGCGGTGAGTGCGATTCTCATACTCGCGCGCTTGGCTGCTGGAGGGTTAAGCGCTTTCATGGATTCCTGCCTGTTCAGGTTGCGCGGCACCATTGTTAGTGCGTAACCGGGTGCGGTGGTTTTCATCCTTTATTAGGTGCGCCAGTCAGTTTTTTGCTGGCGTACTCATTATTTGTGCTCGTCCATCTTCCATGGCTTCCAACAACGCTTTTGCATGTTTGTCATTGGCATTGTTTTGCAGATAGACCTGCAGGTTCTCTTTGGCCTTGTTTGCATCGCCTGTGGCGAAGTAGGCCAGGGCCAGGGTGAAGTAGGCGGGCGGGTAGTTTGCGCGCGTGGCTCTTTCCAGGTAGGGCAGGCTCTGTGAGCTTTGCCCCGTTTCTGCGAGGAAGAGGCCGTATTGATAGTTGGCGTGCAGGTCATCTGGGGTGATGGCTAGCAGTTTCTGGTAAAGCGTTTCCGCTTTCTTCCAGCTGTCGGGCATGTCCAGGTTGTGGCCCATTCGGTGCAACAGGGCAGCTCTTGAGAGGAGTTGCCTGTCCGGGCGGGATTGCAGGCCAAGGTCGAGAACGTGCGTCAGTGCTGCAATTTCCTTTCTTGCCCGATTGGTATCCGTGTCGGATTCGAAGCTGGGTGGGTAGCTGCCGGCAAAGCCGTACAGGTCGTCGATGACTTGATCGATATAGCGGAGGTTGAGCGCGTAGTGACCGCTCTCGCTGCTGGGACGCACGATCTGCTGCATATCATGCTGCGGGTACTCAGCCGCGTTTGCCGCAAAGCTGACCAGCAGTGAAAGAAGCCCTGTCCGTATGAGTGTTTTCATCGCCTGTCCCTGGAGTTCGGAGAGCCTGCAGTCTCGTGGACGGAGAACCCCGGGACAATGGATCAACTGATCCAAAAACGGCCTGGCGTGCTATTGAAAAAGCTGACGGCATTGTCGTTGCGGTGCTGAAGGCACCGTCTCGGTTTTCAGCGACCTAGAGCAACCTCAATTCATAAGCCTTCGCCAATGCTTCGGCCCGCGTCGAGGCGCCCAGCTTGGTGAGGATCGAGTGCACCTGGTTGCGAATGGTCGACACGCTTCGACTGAGTAGGGCGGCGATCTCCGGGTTGCTCTTTCCGGCTGCCAGCCAGCGCAGGACGACCTGTTCCTTGGGGGAGAGCAGCTGGGCGTTACTGAAAGCATTGCGGGTGTTCTGGCTTGCGATCAGGCGTACCAGGATCTGGTGGAGGTGGGGGGTGATCAGCTCCATGAGGAGCGCGTGATGGTCCGTTAATTGGCCTGGGACCCGCGCCAGGCTGATGTAGCTGCCTTTCTTCCCGTCCAGGTCGACCAGCCCGTGGGCAACGAAATTGTCGAAGGCGAACTGTTCCATTTCAGAACGCTCCAGTTCGGAGAGCTGCTGGTCATTCAGGCCGCGGGTAATGAGCTGCGGCTTGCGCTCCATGTACCAGCGGGCGAGCAAGGCCCGGTCAGGGATGCTGACGATTTCATGCACCTTTTCGAAGAGGGTCGTGGGGTAGTCCACCGCCACGGCCATTTCCAGCACTGCCTTTCCATTCACGAACGCCCCCACGCAGGCCAGCGTCATGCCATGGGGTAGCAGCGGCCGCAGGCATTCACGAACGAAGCCCTGAAAGCCCTCCACGGAATCCACCTGCTGCGAGGCCATCACCAGCTTCAGGTAAAGGGTTTGTTCTTGCTCGGTGAGTTTGTGCACCTTTGCCTCCTTGTGATGCGAGGGTTACGCACGAGCTGTACTCGATCTTTCACCGCTCCCCCAAACTCTCATCCTGGTACTCCTTCAACGGACTCAGGAAGTAGTCGATCACCTTCCGCTTGTCCGTCTTCACTTCCGCCCGTACGGCCATGCCGGGGGAGAGTTCCACGCGTTTGTCGCCGACCTGGATGCTGTTTTCCTCCAACTGGATGCGGGTGCTGTAGACCAGGCCGCGTTTTTCGTCGTCGATGGCGTCGTTGGAGATGCTGACGACCTTGCCGTGCACTACGCCGTATTTGGTGAAGGTGAAGGTTTCCACCTTGATCTCGACTTCCTGGCCGGGGTGGACGAAGCCGATGTCCTTGTTCTCCAGCATGGCTTCCACTTCCACCGGCTGGTCGCTGGGGACGATGACCATCAGCGGTTGGGCCTCGGTGACCACGCCGCCGTTGGTGTGGATGGCCAGTTGCTGCACGGTGCCGTCCACCGGGGCGGTGAGGCGCATCAGGCGGTCGCGCTGTTCGGCCTTCTTCAGCTCCTGGACGAGGCCGGCGGCGCGCTGTTCGGACTCGTGCTGTAGATCGAGCATGGCGCGACGGGTCTGGGCCAGCACGGTGTTGCGCTGGCGTTCGGCGGCGCTGCGGGCGGCGGTGAGTTCGATGACGCGGGCTTGCTGGATGGCCAGCTCGCGCTCCTGATCGAGGCGTGCCTGCTCCTTTTCCAGGTAGGCGTGCTTGGCCACGTAGGCCTTGTCCAGCAGGCGCTTGTAGTCGGCGGAGAGCTGGCGGGTGATGGGCAGGGACTCCTCCAGCTTGGCCACCCAGGCCTTGGCAGCCTGGATCTCGGCCACGCGCTGTTCGATCTCGGCGTCGGCCTGGTCGAGTGTGCTGCGTAGTTCCAGGTACTGGCCCTGCAACCAGCGCTGGGCCGCCAGTTGCTGCTCGGGGCTGGCCTCGGGGATCAGCGCGGCCAGGGACGCGGGCTCGCTGTCGCTCTGGATGGCGTCGAGCAGGGCGCGGGCCCGGGCGCTGTCCACCTGGGCGGCGAGCAGGTCGTTCTTCAGGCGGTCGACGTCGGCACCGGTGATCTGCGCGTCCAGGTCCACCAGCAGGTCGCCGGCCTTCACCTTCTGCCCGTCGTAGACGTGGATGGCCTTGACCACCGCTACCTCGCTGGGCTGGATGACCTTGGTCTTGCCGCTGGGGACGATCTTGCCGGTGGCGGTGGCCACCACGTCGATCTCGCCGATGCAGGCCCACACCAGCGCCAGCACGGCGAAGGCGATGATCAGCCACTGGATGATGCGTGGCGCCGGGTGCGGCGGCTGCTCCTGCAGGGCCAGGGCGGCGGGAAGGAACTGCACCTCGTGGCTCAGGCGCGCGGGCGCGTCCATGGCCTTGCGGTTGCGCCAGGCGTGGCGCCAGACGGTGCGGTAGCGGTTGATCAGTTCACGGCGTGCGCTCATGGCGTGGGCTTCCTTGCGGGTGAGGTTGCGCTCACCCCGGGCCTCTCCCGGTGGGAGAGGGGGCTGGCTGGAATGGGGTTCATCAGGGGATCACCCCTGTTGCAGGCGGTGCAGGCGCGAGTAGTGGCCGGCCTGGTGGGCCAGCAGTTCGGCGTGGGTGCCCTGTTCGACGATCTGCCCGCGGTCCATCACCACGATGCGGTTGGCATCGCGAACGGCCGAAAGACGGTGGGCGATGATGATCACCGTGCGCCCCTGGCAGATGGCGCGCATGTTCTGCTGGATCACCCGCTCGGACTCGTAGTCCAGGGCGCTGGTGGCCTCGTCGAAGATGAGAATGCGCGGGTTGCCCATCAGCGCCCGGGCGATGGCCACGCGCTGGCGTTGTCCGCCGGAGAGCGAGGCACCGTGCTCGCCCACCACCGTGTCGTAGCCCTCGGGCAGTTCGAGGATGAATTCATGGGCGCCGGCCAGCTTGGCGGCTTGCATCACCGCCTCGATGGGCGCGCCGGGGTCGGTGAGGGCGATGTTCTCGCGGATGCTGCGGGCGAACAGCATGTTGTCTTGCAGCACGACGCCGATCTGCCGGCGCAGGGACGACACGTCCGCCAGGGCCAGGTCCATGCCGTCCACCATCACCCGGCCGCGCTCCGGCGTATAGAGGCGTTGCAGCAGGCGGGTGAGGGTGCTCTTGCCCGAGCCGGAGCGGCCGACGATGCCGATCACCTCGCCCGGCTGGATGGTCAGGCTCACCCCACGCAGGATCTCTGAACCGTCCGGGCGGTAGCGGAAGTGCACCTGGTCGAACTCCACATGGCCACGCAGCGGTGGCAGCGCGCTGCGGGTGGCCTGGGACAGCTCGGTGCGGGTGTTGAGGATGTCCCCCAGGCGCTGCACCGAGACGCCGGTCTGCTGGAAGTTGGTCCACAGCTGGGCCAGGCGCATGATCGGCTGCGACACCCGGCCGGCCAGCATGTTGAAGGCGATCAACTGGCCGACGCTCAGGTCGCCGTCGATCACCAGGCGCGCGCCCAGCCACAGGGTCGCCACCGTCACCAGCTTGCCCACCAGGCCGACGCTCTCGTTGGCCAGGGTGGACAGCGTCTGGGTGCGGAAGCTGGCCGCCACGTAGCCGGCCAGCTGGTTGTCCCACTTGCGGTTGATCTGCGGCTCCACCGCCATCGCCTTGAGGGTGTCGATGCCGTTGACGGTCTCCACCAGGAAGGCCTGGTTCTCCGCCCCGCGCGTGAAGCTCTCGTTCAGCCGCGCCCGCAGCAGCGGGGTGATGAACAGGGAGATGAGGAAGTACAGCGGCAGCGACAGCACCACCACCAGCGTCAGCCAGCCGCTGTAGAAGAACATCACCGCGATGAACACCACCGAGAACAGCACATCGAGGATCAGCGTGATGGCGTTGCCGGTGAGGAAGCTGCGGATGTTCTCCAGCTCCCGCACCCGCGCCACCGAGTCGCCCACCCGGCGCGCCTGGAAGTAGGCCAGCGGCAGCGTCACCAGATGGCGGAACAGCCGGGAGCCCAGCTCCACGTCGATGCGGCTGGCGGTGTGGACGAACACATAGCTGCGCAGGCCCGAGAGCAGCGACTCGAAGAGCATGATCCCCAGCAGGCCCAGGGCGATCACGTCCAGGGTGGACAGGCCCCGGTGCACCAGCACCTTGTCCATCACCACCTGGAAGAACAGCGGCGTCAGCAGCGCGAAGATCTGCAGCACGAAGGACACCAGCAGCACCTCGCCCAGCAGCTTGCGGTACTTGACGATGGCGGGGATGAACCAGGTGAAGTCGAACTTGGCCAGGTCGCCGGCCAGCGACGCCTGGGAGCGGATCAGCAGCAGCTCGCCGTTCCAGCGGGCTTCCAGGGCGTCGAACTCCAGCACCTCCGGGCGCTGGGCGCGTGGGTCGTGGATCAGCGCCTTGCCGTCGTCCAGCCGCGCGATGATGAAGAAGCGGCCCTCCCGGTCGGCGGCAATCGCCGGCAGCGGCGTGTGCTCCAGCCGTTTGAGGGTGCTGCGCGCCGGGCGTGCCTTGAGGCCGAGCTTCTTGGCGGCCAGGAGCATCTCGGCCTTGGCGAAGTGGCGGCCGTCTTCGGCGAATTCGTGGGCGAGTTGTTCGGGGGAGGCGGCCACGTTGTGGAAACGGGCCAGCATCACCAGGCACGCAAGGCCGGTGTCGAGCGCTTGTCCCGGCTCGTGGGGGGAGCTTTCCTGCATAAAAGCCTTCTTCCTTGATGATGGCGAGGCGCCATGAAATGCGCGCGCCATTCTGACAAAACCGCCCCCGGGATAAAAAGCGGCGGATTGACGAGCGGTTCTCACTCCAAGGGGATTCAGAGCCTGTAGGGCTTGGTGACGCACATGCAGGCATTTTGCCTACGACTGTCTACAGTCTTTCTTGGGTGCCTACGCCGTATCCGACCCCAGTGCAAGGCCTCGGGATGTGCCCTTGTGCGGGGAGTTCCGCTCCACCGTTCAGCAGGGAAGGCCGATGAACAGCACGTCTTTCAGCATCGATGCAGGCAGTTTCCGCCGCATTCTCACCCGTAACGTGGCATTGCCCCTGGGCGTTGGCGTCCTGGGCGTGGTGCTGTTCGTCGGGCTGATCGGCTACCTGCTGTATGTGCTCAATTGGGTCGAGCACACCGACCAGGTGATCGCCCGCAGCAACGAGAGCCTGCGCCAGTCGGTGGAGTGCGAGTCCAGCTTCAGGGGGTTCCTGCTGTCCGGGGAGGAAGAGTTCCTCGAAGGCTACCGGGAAACGGCCCCGCGTCTGCTGGCCGGGCTGCAGGCGCTGCGTGAGCTGATCCACGACAACCCCGTCCAGAGCGAGCGTCTGGCGCGCATCGAGGCTGCCCAGACGCGCTGGCTGCAGATGACCGAACCTCTGATCGAAGCGCGGCGTGCCAACCAGGACATCAGCGCGTTCATCCGCGAAAAGCAGGGCAAGCGGCAGATGGACGAGGTGCGCCAGGGCTTCGTGGCCCTGGTTGCCACCGAAGAGCAGCTGCGCCACGAGCGCAGCGAGCGGGCCAACCGGGCGGTGGTGCTGATCATCGGCCTGCTGGTGGTCATGCAACTGGGCGGCAGCGGAGCGCTGGCGATCTTCGGCCGGCGCGAGTTGATCGGCCTCTCGACCAACTACAACCGCATCCTCGACCAGCAGTCACGCTTCACCGAGCAGCTGCAGGCCCAGGCCTGGCTGCGGGAAGGGCAGTCGGAACTGGCCGAGCAACTGATCGGCCAGCAGACCCCGGCATTGATCGGCCGCGCCGTGCTGGATTTCCTCGCCGGTTACCTGGAGGTCGCCGTGGGTGCCCTCTATGTGCGCGAGGGCGAAGGGCGGCTGCGGCGCGTGGCCGACTATGGCTTCGCACCCGGGCAGCAGGCCCGCGACCAGGTCTTCGAGGACGGCGCCAGCCTGCTCGGCCAGGTGCTGCGGTCCCGCGAGGCACGGGTCATGGAGGGGCTTCCCCCGTCCTACCTGCGGGTCAACTCCGGGTTGGGCGATACCGATCCGCTGACGGTGATCCTGTCGCCGACCCGAAGCGATGGGCAGGTCAACGGCGTGCTGGAACTGGCCTTCCTGCGGCCCCTGTCACCCCGCGACCGGCAACTGCTCGAAGCCGTTGCCGAAAGCCTGGGGACCTCCATCGAGGCGGCCCGCTACCGCCAGCGTCTGCACGACATGCTCACCGAGACCCAGCAGCTCAACGAAGAGTTGCAGGTGCAGCAAGAGGAGCTGCGCGTCGCCAACGAGGAACTGGAAGACCAGGCCCGGGTGATCCGCGACTCCCAGGCCAACCTGGAGACCCAGCAGGCCGAACTGGAGCAGACCAACGAGCAGTTGAGCGAGAAGACCCGCCGCCTGGAAGACCAGCGCGACCTGCTGGACGAGCGCAACCACGCCCTCGACCAGGCCCGGTGCGAGCTGGAGGCGCGTGCCGAGGAACTGCAGCGGGCCAGCCGCTACAAGTCCGAGTTCCTCGCCAACATGTCCCACGAGCTGCGCACCCCGCTTAACAGCTCGCTGATCCTCTCCAAGCTGCTGGCGGAGAACCGCAAGGGCAACCTCGACCCGCAGCAGGTGCATTACGCCGAGCTGATCAACAAGTCCGGCAACGAGTTGCTGCGGCTGATCAGCGACATCCTCGACATCTCCAAGGTGGAAGCCGGCCGCCTGGAGGTGCATCCCGAGGACACCGACGTTGCGCAACTGGTGGACGGGCTGCGCGCTCTGTTCCAGCCCCAGGCGGATGACAAGGGGCTGGCGTTCGACGTGCAGGTCGAGCCCGGCGCCCCGGCACGGCTCTACACCGACGGCCAGCGAGCCGGGCAGATCCTGCGCAACCTGCTGTCCAACGCCGTCAAGTTCACTGCCAGCGGTCGCATCGGCCTCAAGGTCCGCGCCGCCAGCGGCGGCATCGCCTTCGAGGTCAGCGACTCCGGCATCGGCATCAGCGACGAGCAGATGGGCATCATCTTCGAGCCCTTCCGCCAGGTGGACGGCACCACCAACCGACGCTTCGGCGGCACCGGCCTCGGCCTGTCCATCTCCCGCAACCTCGCGGAAATGCTCGGTGGCAGCATCACCGTGCAGAGCCAGCCCGGGCGCGGCAGCTGCTTCACCCTCTGGCTGCCCAGCAACTGCCTCGCCGGGGAGCCGCTGCCGTCCATCGCCCAGGTTCAGCCCGCCGAAGGTGTGCGGGCTGTCGCGCCCGCGGCGTCCGCCAGTGGCCTTCAGGACGACCGCCAGCGGCCCGTCGATGCGCGCCACTGCGTGCTGGTGATCGAGAACGACCCGAAGTTCGCCCGTGACCTTTACGAACTCGCCCACGAGCTGGGCCACCGCTGCCTGGTGGCCGGCAACGCCGAGGAAGGCCTGCGCCTGGCACGGGAGCAGGGGCCCGATGCGGTGTTGCTGGACATGCGCCTGCCGGACGAGTCCGGCCTCGCCGTGCTGCAGACGCTCAAGGAAGACCCCGTCACCCGGCACCTCCCTGTGCACGTGCTCTCCGTCGACGACCGCACCGGTCCGGCGCTGCAGCTGGGGGCCATCGGCCACGCACGCAAGCCTGCCACCCGCGACCAACTGCGCGAAGTCTTCGCCCGCCTGGAGGACAAGCTCACCCAGAAGGTCAAGCACGTCCTGGTGGTGGAGGGCGACGCCAGCCAGCGCGACAGCATCGCCCAGTTGGTGAGCGACGAAGACATCCAGGTCAGCGCCGTCGCCAGTGGCACCGAGGCCCTGGAGCGCCTGCGTGGCGGCACGTTCGACTGCATGATCATCGACCTCGCCCTGCCGGACATGCGCGGCAACGAACTGCTGGAGCGCATGGCCGCCGAGGCGCTCGGCAACTTCCCCCCGGTGATCGTCTACACCGCCCGCCAGCTCAGCCTGCGTGAAGAGGAGGAACTGCTACGCCACTCCCGCTCCATCATCATCAAGGGCGCCTGCTCCCCCGAGCGTCTGCTCGACGAGGTCACCCTGTTCCTGCACAAGGTCGAGTCCTCTCTCTCCAGCGACCGCCAGCGCATGTTGCAGAGCGCGCGCAATCGTGACCGCGTGTTCGAGGAACGCACCGTGCTGGTGGTGGACGACGACGTGCGCAACATCTTCGCCCTCATCAGCGCCCTGGACGAGAAGGGCGCCCAGGTGGTGACCGCCCGCAACGGCCAGGAAGCCCTGCAGAAACTGGAGGAGAACCCGCAGATCGACCTGGTGCTGATGGACGTGATGATGCCGGTCATGGACGGCTTCGAAGCCACCCGGCGCATCCGCCAGGACCCGCGCTGGAGCCGGCTGCCGATCATCGCCGTCACCGCCAAGGCGATGAAGGACGACCAGGAGCAGTGCATGGGCGCCGGCGCCAGCGACTACCTGGCCAAGCCCATCGACCTGGAGCGGCTGTTCTCGCTGATCCGCGTGTGGCTGCCGAAGCTGGACAGGTTCTGAAGCGCGGCGTTGACCGCCGCGCGGCCGTTTACCCGCGCAGTTCGCGGAGTTCGCTGGTCAGGGTGTCCAGGCGCAGCAGGCGTCCCGTCTGGTCGAACAGACGCCAGTCGTGTTCCAGGGAACGGCTTTGCAAGGGGGTATCGGATGGCCAATCCAACTCGGCGCAGACCTTCGTGTTGCGCTGGCTGATGAGGCGCCAGCGCGTCATTCCCGCATCCCCGGGGGCGCCAATGAGCAACCAGCCATCGAACAGCTTGAGTTTCAACTTGCTGATCTGTTCAGCCTTGATGCCGGGCAGGAGGACTTCGCGTGTTTGCATCAGCAGGCTTTGTTCGCCCACTTCGTTGCTACGGAATTCGATCTCCAACAACCCGCCATACGGGTTGAGGAGGAAGAGCCCCTGTTCCTTCGTTGACGGGTGTACCTCGTAGCGATGGGTCAGACGCCGTGTCGGCAGGGTGTAGCGCCAGAGTTCGACGTCGCCGTGGGCATTCTCTACCAGCCATTGCTCGATTTCGGAGCGGCCCTGGAAAGCGCGGATTGGCCCCGGCAGATCGCTGACGTGCCAAACGACGGCGAAGGACCGGTCGACATCCACCACGCGCACGCTGCGGCTGTCACCGATGGTCCAGGAGGTGCCATCGAATTCGGAGGCGTGGAAGTCCATGGCCAGCACGCCCAGATCGGTGGCCTTGCGGCTGACCAGATCGAGCTTGGTGATGCGCCAGAGCTGGTCGCGCCTGGCCAATGCCAGGGCCACGCGCTGGTTGCGGGCGAGGACGATGCGGTGGCCGGGTTCGGCGAATCGGAACAATGGGCGACCCAGGTCGTCCAGCACTGCCAGGCCGGCCTCGCCCAGGGCCACCAGGGTTCGCCCCTCGGCCAGGGGCGCGGCATCGAGAATGGCCCGCTGACCGGCATGCGGCGCCTGCCATTGCAGGGGGGAGGCCCGCTGCAGCAGCGGCTGGCCTTCACGCTGAGGCAGGCCCTTGGGCGGCAGGTCGGCTAGCAGCAGTTTGTCCCGGCTGACGTTGAGCAGCTCCTGCAGGTCGCGTCGGGACAGATTGACCCGGCCTCGGGCGTGGTCTTCCAGCAGGGGTGGCAGCACCAGCCGTGCCAGTAGTTGCAGCTGTTCGTTGTTGCGGGCGCGGGGCAAAGTGCCGGCGCGGTTCAGCGCCTGGGCCAGGGCGAAACGCTCGCCGGCCCGCGTCGGGTCGTCACGCAGCGACTTCAGGCGCGTGGCATAGGCATCCAGGGTGTCGGGCAGTAGCACGGCACGTTTCACCAGGGCCTCGGCGCCCAGCCCGCCACCGGCGTCCTCGGCACACAGCAGCCATTGGGCGGCCTGTTCCTGCTTGTCCGGCAGCGGCCAGATCGCGTCCACCGCGTCCAGCCATTCGCCACGGGCCACCAGCATATCGGCCCAATCCTCGCGCAGGCGTTGTGCGACCTGGGGCCATTTCTTCCCGAGCATTTCCACCGCATTGGCGAAGGCGTCGTCACGGCGTGCCACCTGCAGGGCCGTGCGCCAATCGCCGGCCAGGCAGTGCAGGCGCACGATGCAGTCGGCCGGCATGTCCCAGGCCAGTGCCAGCTCGGCGGCCTGGCGGAAGCGCTGGTGGCGTTCCAGGTAGTCCAGCGCCTCCTGTCGCGCCTTGAGCAGCTCGGCGAGGATGAACACCGCTTCATCGATGCGCCCCTCGCGGTCGAGCTTCTCGAAGTGCTGGCGATAGACCTTGCGCAGGTGCGCTTCGAGGTCCTCGCCCAGGGAGATGGCGGTGCCCGGGCCGCTGCGCTTGCCAAGGTCGAGGTCGTCGCGCCGCGTCGGTGTGCCGAAGGCCTGGCCCAGGTCGCCCTGCTCGCCACCCAGGGGCAGTGCGTGACGCAAGGCTTCGGCGATGTCGCCGTCCTCGAACATCTTCAGCATACGGCGCATGTAAGCGCTCTGGCGGCGGTTGAGCAGCTCGCTGAATTTCGAGGTGATGGCCAATGAGGTGAGGAAACGCCGCCAGACGCCAGGTCCGCTTGGAGCCTGCGTGGCCCGAGGCTTGATGGGCGGTGCCGCGGGAGGCTTGGCGGGGATTTGGCTGGGCGCGGAGGGTTGAGCAGTCCAACCGTGCTGGCCGTTCTTGAAGAACCGTCGCAGTGCGGCGAATAAAAGCATCGCAATGAGGACTGCGATCGTGATCAGGATGACGAACAGGACCGTGTCCGTGTCATCGCTCGGCCCTGCCAGCGTAGGCGCTGCCGCCGGAACCGGGCTGAGGGTAGGTGGGGGAATGTTCGTTGGTTGTTTCATCGCATCGCGGATGAGGTTGCCCACCATCATGATGACGAACAGTGACAGCCAGAACGCCCAGCTGGCATTGATCCGCGATTTGCGTGGAGAGGGACGTGAAGGAGTCGGGCGCTGGGCACCTGCCTGTTGCTGTGCCAGCGTCTTGAGGAGGTTGTCACGCTCGGGGCTCGGTGGCTTCACCTTGCCGTCGAGGATGGCGTGGATGTCCTTGATCGGTGGCAGCACCTCCAACACCGGAGGCGGCAGGGCGGCGCGGCAGTCGCAGGTGTCCAGTAGCGGGTAGCCACCGAGGGCGATGTGCTCCTCCAGGGCCAGGTCCTGGGCATCGGCCAGGCGCAGTGCCTGTACCTGGCCACCACGTACCAGCCAGAGATCGGCGACCGGTAGCATGGCGCGTTCCTCTGCCTCCAGCTCCGCAGAGCACAGGCCGCCGCCTTTCAGGGCCAGCAGTGGCCAGCCGACCAGGCCGTCACAGTCCATCGGCCGGGCACTGGCGAAGCGCAGCAGATCACCCTCGGCGAAGCGCCAGGCGCGGGCGTCGGCATGCCAGTGGTGCAACAGCAATGCCGTGCGTTCCTCCGCATCCAGCCAGTCGGCCGGCAGCCAGAGCCCGGCCACGGTACGTCGGCCCTTGAGCAGCGGCTGGCGAACCTGAGCATCCGGCGAGTTCATGGCTGGGCTCCTTCGTCATCGGCCAGGGTGCAGTGGGCGCGTAGGCGCACCACTTGGCGCTGGCTGCAATAGACCACCAGCTCACGGGCATGGGTGAGGATGGCCACCAGGCCGCTGGCGGGGCAGACACTGAGGCGAGCGATGGGGTCGGGGGAGTCGAAGAATCTGTCGAGGGTGCTGCCGCTATACAGGCTCAGGCTCTTGCGGTCGCTGCTCATCAGCACCAGTGAAAGGGCACCGGTCTCGCGGGTACGCACCAGTCCTTGGGCATTCCAGCCGCCGGGAACATCGAGCATCCTGCTCTCCCTCTCGTGGTCCTGGCGGTATGGGGCGCGGCAGATCCGCCAGCGCTCTTGGGGCGTGGTTTCCATCAGCAGGGCGCAGGCGGGCGGTGAGGTGGACTTGTAGGCCCGTGCCATGAAAGCCATGAAGGCCTTGTTGGGCTCACCGGCTTCGCCCAGGCGCCAGGGGTGAGTGCTCGGGTTGCTCGATATTACTTTCAGGAAGAAGCGTTGATCGCGCTTGTACAGGTAACAGACCCCCCCATCCTCGAAGCCGGCCATGGCCAGTACGTTGGACTCGATCCACTGCAACGTCGCTGGCTCATGGTTGGGTGCTTTTGTGTCGCGGTTCCAGCTCAGCAGGTGCTCGGCGGCATCCAGCAGGTACAGGCGCTGGCTCTCGTGATTGCTGTTCACCAGGGCCAGCGGCAGCAGGTTGGCGGTGCCCGGCGGGGCGTTCAGCTCTCGCAGCGGCGGACGTTTGACGGCGTCGAAGCCCGGCAACTGCCAGAAGCGCAGGTAGGCTCCGGTGTCCACCACGGCGCCCAGGCTCTTGCCCTGGAAGGCCATGGCCAGTGGCTGGTTGCTAGCGGGCCAATTCTGTCGGTACACCTTGGCTAGGGTGGTCTTTTTGCCGCGTAGCGGCGGCAGTTTGAAGACCAGCGCACCCTTCTGGTCGAGCAGCGTCAATGCGACCAACTGCCCAGAGTGGGCGATCACCGGCGGCAGGGTCAGGGCCACCCGCTGGGTATGCAACACCTCAGGTTGTGCCGACGCCTGCGACCCTGGCAGGCCCATCGAGGCGAACTGGCCCAGCAGCAGGCGCTTGCCCATCGCTGGCGGTGGCAGCAGTAGGTCCAGGCTGCGGCGGAGGTTCGCCTGGTGCAGCGTGATCTCCAGTGCCTTGCCGTCGAGGCGGGTAGTGACCTGCAGGTTGTGGCTGATGGTGTCGTGGTCCGCAGGGCCGCCGATCAGCCAGCACTCGTCCGGTGTCTCCGGCAGCGTATCGAGTAGTGCCTGCCAGGCCTGCCAGTGGGCGGGTTCGGCGGCGGCCCAGCTGCGCGCTTCGAGCAGCTGTGTGAGGTCGGCCTGGCTTTGCAGGCCGTCGTGCCAGGCCGGGGCCTGCAGGCTGCCCCAGCGCAGTTCGCCATTGGCCTCTCGGGCGCGGCGGGCGAGGAGGATGAGCATCGCCAAGTGCGCCAGGCGGGGCGCACCCAGTTGCCGGGGGCCAGCGTCGAACAGGGCGACGATCAGCCGGCTGCGGCGCTGTTCGCGCTGCTGTGGTGCGAGGAACAGGTGCTCGCCACCGGCCGCGCGGCGGAGGAACTCATCGGGAAACTCTTCAGCCAGCAACCACTCGCTGGATAGCAGCCGCTCGTAGGGGCCGCGTCGGCGCAAGTCGCCCAGGCCCTCAGGCTCGGGTTGGCCGTTGGGTGTGCGCTCGCGGAAGGGGCCGACCAGGGCCTGCAGGCGGTCGAGCATGGCGGCCAGGTGCTCGGCAAGCTCCGGGGCCACACCTTCCAGCAGGTTGTGCCAGGGCTTCAGGGCGTCGGGCAATTGCATGGTCAGCGTCCCTGCCAGTGATTGAGGATGCGCGCCAGGTGACCTTCGGAAAGCGGCAGCTGGCGGTCCAGCGGCACCGTCCTGGCCGGCGCGGGCCAGAGCAGCAGCGGGGTGCGGCCGTGGCGCTTGGTGAGGGCGCGGGCGAGCAGGTCCAGTGGTGCATCGGGGCACAGCCGGGTTGGCAGCCAGAGTTCGGGGGCGCCTTCACAGGGGGCGGCGTAGTCGATGTCATCCACCCAGGGCAGGGCGTCAGCTTCACCGATCACCACCAGCAGGTCATCGGCGGCAGTGGCCTGCAGGCTCGCCAGTTGCCCGGCGGGCAGGGCCAGCAGGCGCGCGTGCAGGCGCCGGGAGGCTTCGCCCCAGGCCACGGCAGCACGGGGTTCCAGGGCCTGGGCGCGGGGTTGCCAGCGCCAGGCCTGTTTCAGGGCACTCATGCGGGGGTGGCGAGGCGGGCGACCAGGCGCTCGCGCAGCTCGGCCAGCTCCGGCGGCAGGGCGTCAGCGAGGAAGTTGGCGTCGATCTCCCGCAGCACCGCTTCCGGGTTCGTCCCCTCGGCCTCGTCCAGGCAGGCGCGGGCTTCTTCGGCCAGGCGGCTGGCTCGCGACAGCGGTTGCAGGGTGGCTTCTTCCACCGCGCTGAAGAGGTTGTCGTTGCTGGCCTGGGCGAACAGCTCGCGCAGGACCTCGCGGGCCTGTTGCTGCATGGCCTGGGTGGGCAGGGCGTAGAGCAGCGGCCAGAGGTCCGCCTCGCTGGCCTGCTGGCGGCCGCCGAGCAGTGCGGCGGCGGCGATCAGCCGTTGCGATTTGACGATACGCCGGTCGGAAAGCGGGATGCCGGCCTGGCGCAGGCGGCGGATGGCGTCGGCCAGGGCCGGGCGCACGCTGTCGAGGTCGACCTGGCGCAGGGCGCCGCAGAGCGTGTCCAGGTGGCCCAGGTGGTGCGCGTCCAGCACGGGTAGCTGCTCGGCCTTCCAGCCGCCAGCGAGCATGGCTTCCAGTTGGTGGTCCGGCACGGTGTCGACGAACAGGTGCAGCAGGAAGCGGTCGGCGAAGGCCGCCAGGGCCTCGTCTTCCGGCAGGCCGTTGGCCGCGCCGACGCAGACCCGCAGCGGGCAGCGCAGCTCGGTGTGGCCACGGCGGAAGCGCCGTTCGTTGAGCACGCCGAGCAGGGTGTTGAGGATGGCGGTGGAGCCGAGGAACACCTCGTCGAGGAAGGCCACGTCGGCTTCCGGCAGCATGCCGCTGACATCGGTTTCCACCGTGCCCTCGCGCAGCTTGCGCAGGTCCACCGGGCCGAACAGCTCGCTGGGCTCGGTGAAGCGCCCGAGCAGGTACTCGAAGTAGCGGCCGCCCAGCACCTGGGCCACCCGGCGTACCACGGCGCTTTTTGCCGTGCCGGGCGGGCCGACCACCAGCAGGTGCTCCTGGGCCACGGCGGCGAGGATGATGAGTTCGGCGAGTTGCTCACGGCCGACGAGGCCGGTGGTGGCGGTACGAATGGCCGAGCGGAGTTCCCTGGCGGCGTGCTGGATGGCGTTCAAAGCGGCGTCTTCCCTGATGGCAAGGCGCGGATTTTGCGCAAATCGACCAGGCTGTCAATGCGCCATGACGCAACCCGTCGGACGGCTCACAAGGAACCGTCCCGGCACATGCGTTCACTCCCCGGCGGCATCCTCCAGCACCGGCTTGGCCAGGTAGCGCGACAGGGCGTGGGCGATGTTGTTGGGGCGCTGGCCGTCGCCGAACAGCAGTTGCCCGATGCTCAGGCCCAGTTGGCGGTAGCTCTCGAACTGGGCTTCGTCGAAGAACTGGTCGCCGGTGGTCTGGTTGGGGAAGTCCGGGTTGGCGCGCACGTAGTTGAGCACGTCGGTGGGCACGCCCTCGATCAGCCGGGGCTTGATCAGCAGGATGCGGCTGGTGAGGCGGCGCGGGATGTCGGGGTTCTCCCGGTCCGGGGTGTGGAAGACGTTGAGCAGCACGGCGCAGCGGCGGTCGCTCGGTTCGGTGGCGGCGCGCAGGGACTGGGTGCTGCCGAACACCTGGGACAGCAGCGGGTGGCGCAGTACGCCGGGGTCTTCCTCGATCTCCAGGTCGTGGTCGATGCGCGACAGCCGCACCAGGTTGGCCAGGTCGTCGAAGCGGTACTCCGGGTCGCAGCCGCAGTCGCACATCACCACCAGTTCGATGTCGCGGGCGGGGCGCAGCAGCTCGTAGGTGGCGGTGTTCTCGAAGTGGCCGCCGTCGGTGAGGTAGAGCTTGTCGCGGCGATGGCCGTGGAAGCGCGCGGTGAGTTCGTAGAACAGGTAGGTCTGGGTCGGCAACCAGTGGGACGACGCCTCGCCGATCCGCGACAGCGGCTTGGCGCGGCCGACGAAGTTGCTCTGCCACCAGGTGCCCAGGCGCACGTTGGCCAGCCCCAGCAGCAGCGAGAGGCCCAGGCTGGTCTGGCGGCCGAGGCCGGTGCTGGCGGCGGCGCCGGAGGTGGCCACCCACTGGCCGAGGCTCAGCGGCTGGTTGATCTCGCCGCGGCCGTTGGGCGGCTGCCGGGATTTGCGCTGGCCGTCGAGGATGAAGCTGGTGACCTGGTCCTGCTCGCCGCCGGGGGTGTAGCGGTAGGGCGCCACGCACAGCGGCTTGCCCTTGCGGTCGCGCTGCACCAGTTGCTCGGCCGGGTCCACGGTGAGGTTCATGGTGACGTTGATCAGGTGCAGCGGGCCGGCGGTGCGTTTGCCGTAGTAGTCCTTCAGGGGGATGTCGTCCCGCGAGAGGGTCTGCGCCACGCTCATGCGTCGGCGGCTCTGGGTGCAGGAGACGTCGAAGCGCTGGCCGTTGGAGGCGCCCAGGTAGGCGCGGGTCAGGCGGGCGGCGTAGAACGCCTGGAGGCTGGAGAGGTTGATGAAGCCGATGAACTGCCCGGTGACCACCGCCATCACCAGGGCGATGACCGCCAGCAGGCCGAAGCGGAAGAGCTGCGCATCACCCGCGTGGGCGCCCGGCACCCGGCCGTTCCAGGCGAACCAGTGGGCCAGCAGGCCCCAGGCCAGGGTGACGGCCAGCAGCAGGACCAGGCCGGCGACCAGCGCCAGGGCGTCCAGGGGCAGTTTCTTCAGCAGGCCGGGGGCGGGTTTCTCGTCACGGCTGCGGGCCAGGTGGCGCACCAGCCAGATCAGCACCGGCAGCACGCTGAAGGTGAGGCTGCCCTGCCAGTGCCGGGCCAGCACCGTGTACAGCTCGAAGGTCAACTGGTGCACCAGGACCAGCACCAGGGCGACAGCCGCCCAGGTGATCGCCGTGCTCAGCGCCCGGGTGACGTTGACCCGGTAATTGCGCACATTGTCGGCGTCCAGTCCGCCGTCGTCGGGGCGCTGCTTCAGGCGTTGGGACGCCACCAGCGCGGCGCACCAGGCCAGCCCCAGACCGAGCACCGTGACCACTATCCAGAGCAGGTCGCGGGCGGGCACCGGCAGCCAATCCGCTGTGTCGGGCACCTGGCAGGTGAACCAGCCCAGCGCCACGGCCATCGCCAGGGCGCTGCCGGTGGCCCAGTTGAGCAGCGCGGGCGGTTCGTCCTGGGTCTTGCGCGAGTAGATCAGCCAGTACGCCAGCATCAGCGGGGCCACGGCCACCAGGGCAATGCCCAGGGGAATGGCCAGGAGGTGGTCGCAGAACAGGTTCCAGCGCGAACAGGCCAAACCCTGGGTCAGGGCCAGCAGCGCGGTGACCAGCAGGATCGGCAGCCCGATCACCAGGTGCACGGCCACCCAGTTGCGCCAGGTCATCGCCAGGGCGTAGAGCAGGTCACCGGCGCCGGTGGGCGTCAGGTAGCGGCCGTTCTCCCGCAGCCAGGCGGTGGGCCCGGCGCCGACCGGGGCCGCGCGGTAGTTGGTGGAGGAGTGGATGCGCCCCGGCGGCTGGTAGCTCAGCACCCGGTAGGCGTCCTCGGCCGCCTGGCGTGCCTGGGCCTGCTCGGTGCCCGTGCCGGGGCGCAGGCGCCCGGGCTGGAACAGGCTGGAGAAGAACGAGCCCATGTAGCCGCCGCCGCTCACGGTGGAGAGGTAGTCGAAACGCGGCAGCAGGCGCTCGGCGGGGGCGTCGCCGGTACTGCCGAGGGGGCGGTTGGCGGGGGTGTAGGGCGCGCGGGCCAGGGCCTGGAGCACGCCGAAGCAGAAGGTGGCGCTGCGGATGCCGCCGCCGGAGAGGGCCAGGGCCCAGGGGCGGCGGCGCGGTTCCGCCGGGGTGTCGATGCCGAGCGTCTCGCGGCGCCAGTCGATGCGTTCCTGTTCGGCCTTGTATTGGTCTTCCACGTGCCCTCCCTGGTGCGATGTTGCCTACAGCTCCTTACTAAAGCAGGTGCCGGGCATTCCGCCAGCCAGGCGTCGGGCTCAGCGCGGGCCTCCCGGGCAGGTGCCCGCTTCGCCCATAGGGCGCCGGGCCAGGCCGATGGCCAGTACCAGGGCCAGCACCAGCATGCCGCCGACGAACAGGCCGATGCCGTGCCAACCGGCCTGGTGCCAGAACAGCCCGCCGAGGGTGCCGGCGACGCCGGAGCCGGTGTAGTAGAAGGCCTGGTAGAGCGACGCCGCCTGGCCCCGCGCCTGGGTGGCACGGCGGCCGACCCAGCTGCTGGCCACCGAGTGGGCGCCGAAGAAGCCGAAGGTGAACAGCAGCATGCCCAGCAGGATCAGCGGCAGCGGTGCCAGCAGGGTGAGGCCGAAGCCGACGAGCATCAGCAGGATCATCACCCACAGCACCTTCTGCCGGCCCACCCGGTCGGCCAGGGAACCGGCCATGGCCGAGCTGTAGGTGCCGGAGAGGTACACCACCGAGAGCATGCCCACCGCCGCCTGGCTGAGGTGGTAGGGCGCCTGCAGCAGGTGGAAGCCGATGTAGTTGAAGAAGGTCACCAGGCTGCCCATCAGCAGGAAGGCCTCGACGAACAGCACTGGCAGCCGGGCATCGCGCAGGTGCAGGGCGAAGCCGCCGGCCAGGTTGCCCAGGGTAATCGGCCGGGGCCGGAAGTGCCGGGACTCCGGCAGCAGGCGCCAGAACACCAGGCCGGCGAGCAGCGCCAGCAGGCCGATGCAGGCCAGCACCCAGTGCCAGGACAGGTAATCCACCATCACCCCGGCCACCAGGCGGCCGCACATCCCGCCGATGGCGTTGCCGCCGATGTACAGGCCCACTGCCAGGCCGGTGTGGGCCGGGTGGATCTCCTCGCTCAGGTAGGTCATGGTCACGGCAGTGAGGCCGCTGAGGGAGAGCCCCACCAGCACGCGCATCAGCAGCACCAGCTCCCAGCGGGTCATGGCGGCGCTGGCGAGGGTGAACAGGGCCGCGCAGAGCAGCGAAACGCCCATTACCCGCTTGCGCCCGAGGGCGTCGGACAGCGAGCCGGTGAACAGCAGGCCCACCGCCAGCGCCAAGGTGGACACCGACAGCACCAGGCTGGCCTGGGCAGCGCTGATGGCGAAGGCCTGGGCCAGCACCGGCATCATCGGTTGCACGCAGTAGAGCAGGGCGAAGGTGGCGAAGCCGCCGCAAAACAGCGCCAGGTTGGTGCGCAGGAAGGCGGCGCTGCCTTTCTCGATATGGGTGGGCGGCTCGGCGGGCGCGCCGGTGGCAGTCTGGCGCTCGGGGTGGCTCATCGGGGACCTCATCACGCGAATCAGGCAGTCGGCCCGTGGGGGCCGTGGCCCGCTGCTGGCGGGCTCTGGGGGACGGTGAAAAGCCTATCGGTGCGCAATACGCGTTTCCAATATATTGTTCGACATCTTTGATATCTGAAACCTATCAATCGCCGCCATGGAACTCCGCCACCTGCGTTACTTCATTGCCGTCGCCGACGAACTCCATTTCGGTCGCGCGGCGGAGCTGCTGGGCATATCCCAGCCACCGCTGAGCCAGCAGATCCAGGCCCTGGAGGAGGAGCTGGGGGCGCGACTGTTCGAGCGCACCAACCGCCGCGTGGCCCTCACCGAGGCCGGTCGGCTGTTCCTCGACGAGGCACGCCAGATACTCGCCCAGGTGGACCAGGCGGCCGAGGTGGCGCGCCGTGCCCAGCGCGGCGAGCTGGGTCAGTTGAAGCTGGGGTTCACCTCCTCGGCGCCGTTCACCTCGGTGATTCCTGGCGCCATCCTGCGCTTTCGCCAGGCCTTCCCCGAGGTGCAGCTGGAGCTGCACGAGCTGAACAGCCGGGAAGTGGCCGACGCGCTGCTCAACGGGCGCATCCAGGTGGGGCTGATCCGCCCGCTACCGTTGCCGGAGTCTTTAGTGGCGGTGGAGCTGTTCCGCGAGCCGCTGGTGGCGGTGCTGCCCGCCCAGCACCGACTGGCAGGCGAGAGCGCCGGCCTGCACCTGGCGGAGCTGGCAGCCGAACCCTTCGTGTACTTCCCGCGCAATGCCGGCACCGGCCTCTACGACCAGGTGATCGCCCTGGCTCACGAGGCCGGCTTCAGCCTGCGCATCACCCAGGAATCCCACAGCGCACTGACGCTGATCGGGCTGGTGGCGGCGGGGCTCGGGGTTTCGGTGCTGCCGGCGTCCTTCACCCGCATGCACTTCGACGGCGTGGTCTACCGGCCGCTGCTGGATGCCGGCGCCACTACCGCCGTGTGGCTGGTACGCCGGGATGACGAGCGCTCACCGCTGTCGCGGGCCTTCATCGAGCTGATCGCGCCCTGAACGCGCCTGCTTGCCGCCCGTCATGGCTGCGCAGGGCATGGCCAGTTGTTGCGGGGGCGGAGGGCTGGGTTCGGCGTTCAGCGAGGGGGCGGGTGACGGGAGAGGGCCCGTGAAAGGGCGGGGTAACGCAAAACGACCCGCCATGCCTGGACGCTCGATCGGCATGGCGAGTCAGAAGGGAGAGCGGGGGATCAGCGGAACGCGGGCACCACGTGCTTGATGAACAGGTCCAGGGACTTCTTCTTCTCGGCGTGGGGCAGGCTGTTGTCACACCAGAAGCTGAACTCGTCCACGCCCAGCTCCTGGTAGTAGCGGATGCGCGCGATGATCTCTTCCGGGGTGCCGATCATGGTGTTCTTGCGGATGTTCTCCAGCTCGAATTCGGGGCGGTCCTTGAACTTCTCTTCCGGGCTGGGCGGCAGGATGCCGTTGACCGGGGTCTGCTTGTTGCCGAACCAGGCATCGAAGGTGCGGTAGAAGCGCGAGATGGCGGCGGCGCCAAGCTTCCAGCCTTCCGGGTCGTCCACGCTGTGCACGTGGGTGTGGCGCAGCACCATCAGTTGCGGGCGCGGTACGTCCGGGTTGTTGGCCAGGGCGGCCTCGAACTTGTTCTTCAGGTCCACCACTTCCTCGTCACCCTTCATCAGCGGGGTGACCATCACGTTGCAGCCGTTCTTCACCGCGAAGTTGTGGGAGTCCGGGTCGCGGGCGGCGATCCACATCGGCGGGTAGGGCTGCTGGATCGGACGCGGGGAGGAAGTGGAGGTGGGGAACTTCCAGATCTCGCCGTCATGGGCGTAGTCGCCCTGCCACAGGGCTTTCACCGCCGGGACCATTTCGCGCAGGTGCTGGCCGCCGTCGGTGGCCGGCATGCCGTTGGCGAGGCGATCGAACTCGAACTGGTAGGCGCCACGGGCCAGCCCCACTTCCATGCGGCCGTTGCTGATCACGTCCAGCAGGGCGCATTCACCGGCTGCGCGAACCGGGTTCCAGAACGGCGCGATGATGGTGCCGGCGCCCAGGCGGATGGTGGTGGTGCGGGCCGCGAGGTAGGCCAGGGTCGGCATCGGGCTGGGGGAGATGGTGTACTCCATCGAGTGGTGCTCGCCGATCCAGACGGTGCTGAAGCCGCCGGCCTCGGCCATCAGCGTCAGTTCGGTCAGGTCTTCGAACAGCTGGCGGTGGCTGATGCTCTCGTCCCAACGCTCCATGTGTACGAAGAGGGAGAATTTCATTTCGCTTACCTCGGGCTTTTTGTTGTTGGCCGATGCGATGACCCGCCTGCAGCGGGCATTGCCGGGATGTTCAGGCCACCGGATCCGCTCGGGATACCGCTGGTCGGCTGTTGCGATATTGGTATACCATAATATGGAATATCCGCAAACACAATCTGTCGGCCTCAAGGAATCCGAGCGAGATGAACATAAAACAAAAACTCACGATGGCCTTTGCCGCCATCGCCAGCGTGCCGGTCGTCCTCGTGGCGGTGCTGATCGTCCTCAACCTGCGCGGGGAGGCGCGCGAGGACTTCCTCGACAGCAGCGGCCGCGAAATCCGCCAGGTGGAGAACGCCATGAAGCTGTTCTTCGAGGGCATCAGCCAGAACGTCGACTACCTGGCCACCCACCCGCGCCTGCAGGCGGTGGATGGCAGCCTCAAGCAGTACATCGCCGCCAACGCAGCGGACCTGCCCACCGGCCCCCAGGACGAGCAGGTGTTTGAGCTGTTCAACGGCCTGGCCAAGTCCCACCCGGCCTATGCCTACCTGTCCCTCGGCACCCAGCAGGGTGGCTATGTGTTCTGGCCCGGTGACCCCAAGCTCGCCAGCTACGACCCGCGCACCCGTCCCTGGTACCA
Source organism: Pseudomonas sp. zfem003 (assembly GCF_032621675.1). Taxonomy (NCBI): domain Bacteria; kingdom Pseudomonadati; phylum Pseudomonadota; class Gammaproteobacteria; order Pseudomonadales; family Pseudomonadaceae; genus Pseudomonas; species Pseudomonas sp. zfem003. Next base: position 110,871 of record NZ_JAVYJG010000013.1, read on the forward strand.
GGCCGCCATGGCCCAGCCGGGCAGGACGCTGCGCACCTCCGCCTACTACTGGGCGGCGGACGACGTGGTGCTGGTGAGCACCGTGCGCAGCTTCGCCAACCAACTGGGCAACCCGGGCGGCGTGGTGAACATCGACGTGTCGCTCAAGCAGCTGACCGACCTGGTCAAGCAGATCCACCTGGGCGAGAGCGGCTACCTGATGCTGCTGGAAGGCAACGACAAGGTGCTGGTGGACCCCAACGCACCGGAGCACAACTTCAAGAACCTCAGCGACCTGGGCGAGGGCTACGCGCAACTGGCCAAGGCCGGCACCGGCCTGGAAGAGGTGGTGCTGGGCGGAGAGCGCTACATGGCCAACGTCTGGACGTCCGACGCGCTGGGCTGGCGCTTCATCGGGGTGATCCGCGAGGACGAGGTGATGGCCTCGGCCACCCGCCTGAGCTGGGTGATCGCGCTCATCGCCCTGGCCTGCGGCGGCCTGTTCGCGCTGGTCGGCGGCTTCTCCGCCGGGCTCATCGTCAAGCCGATCCGTGGTGTGGCCAGCGGCCTGGAAGGCATCGCCCAGGGTGAAGGCGACCTCACGGCGCGCCTGGACGTGCGTGGCCAGGACGAAACCGCGCAACTGGCGGGGTGGTTCAACCAGTTCCTCGAAGCCATCCGCACCCTGATCCGCCGTATCGGCGATGCCGCCGGGGAGATCCACAGCACCTCCGGCCGCTCCACCGAGACCGCCCAGGACCTGGCCGAGGTCGCCAGCCGCCAGCGCGAGGCGGTGGACATGGTCTCCACGGCCTTCCACGAGATGGTCGCCACCTCCAACGAAGTGGCGCGCTCCTGCAGCCAGGCCGCCGACTCCGCCGACAGCGGCCAGCGCCAGGCCCACGACGGCCAGCGACAGATCGACGAAGCGGTGACCAATGTCGACCGCCTGAGCCGCGAGATCGGCCAGTCCGCCGAGGCCATGCAGCAGCTGGAGCAGGACAGCAACGACATCCAGTCCATCCTCGGCACCATCAGCTCGATTGCCGAGCAGACCAACCTGCTGGCGCTCAACGCTGCCATCGAGGCGGCCCGTGCCGGCGAGCAGGGCCGGGGCTTTGCCGTGGTGGCCGACGAAGTGCGGGCCCTGGCCAAGCGCACCGCCGATTCCACCAGCGAGATCGACACGCTGCTGGGCAACCTGGCCCGCCGCACCCACCAGATGGGCAAGCAGATGCATGCCAGCCTGGAGGTCTCCCAGGAAACGGTGGTGTCGATCAACCAGGCCCGGGCGAGCTTCGAGCTGATCCGCGAATCGGTGGACGTGATCCGCGACATGAACACCCAGATCGCCACCGCCGCCGAAGAGCAGCACCAGGTGGCCGAGGACATCAACCGCCACATCAGCCAGATCCACGGCGATGCGCAACTGGTGGCCAACCTCGCCGAGTCCACCCGCGGCGATGCCCACAACCTCACCGACCTCAGCAACGAGCTGAACCAGCTGGTGCGGCGCTTCCGTACCTGATCGGCTGTAGCGGCGAGCCCGCTAAAGGCTGCCGGAACGCCAGGCAAAAAAAGAGCGACGCTTGTGGCGTCGCTCTCGTGCCCTGGGGGCGGGTGGCGGGACGGGCCGCCGGCTGGGAAGGTGCCCGGCGCAAGGCCGGGAACCGGACGGCCCGGCTTCTTGTGGAAGCGCGGGCCGTTGGGCCGCGAGGCGGCCCGGGGCGTCAGCCGATGGTCATCAGGCTGGCGTTGCCGCCGGCGGCGGCGGTGTTGACGCTGAGGGAGCGTTCGATCAGCAGGCGCTCCAGCGGTACGGCGGTTTCCCCACGGGACAGGCCCTGGACGCCGATGATCGCGCCCTTGCGGGCGGCGACCTGCTGGCAGATCTCGCGCAGCTGATCGGAATCGCCGTGGTGCAGCACGGCGTCGAATGCCACGTCCTCGCTCTTCCAATCGGCGACCAGCTGGATGCGCGACTGAACCGCCTTCGGCAGTTTGGCGCGCAGGGCCTTGGTCACTTCGCCGTCCTGCCAGATCACGCGGTTGCCCACCGACAGCGCGCCCGCCAGCTGGACCAGCAGGTCGGCTTCGTCGTCGGCCAGGCCCAGCACGTTCTCGCGGGGCAGCAGCAGGTAGGTGTTGCGCTCGCCGGTCGGGCCGGGGAGGGTGCGGCTCAGGCCGCTCTGGGACAGCTCGGCGAAGCGGTCGCAGAGGCTGGCCAGCTCGCCACGGCCTTCCTTCGCGGCCCACTCCTTGAGGGCGGCCAGCGGTTTGCCCTGGCGCTCTTCCTGGAGCGTGCGCAGGCCGGCGTCGGCCTGTTGCTCGTCGAGGCGCTGGAAGGTGCGGGTGACCGCATCGTCCGGGCGGGTGGCGAGCAGGCGGTACATGTACAGCGGGCCGCCGGCTTTCGGGCCGGTGCCGGAGAGGCCTTCACCGCCGAAGGGCTGCACGCCGACCACGGCGCCGACCATGTTGCGGTTGACGTAGAGGTTGCCGGCGTGGGCCTTGTCCACCACCTTGGCGATGGTTTCGTCGATACGGGTGTGCACGCCCAGGGTCAGGCCGTAGCCGGTGGCGTTGATCTGGTCCAGCAGCTGGTCCAGGTTCTCGCGCTTGTAGCGCAGCACGTGCAGCACCGGGCCGAACACTTCGCGCTCCAGCTCGTCCAGGCCTTCCAGTTCGATCAGGGTCGGCATGACGAAGGTGCCGCGGCTCATCACGTCGCCTTCGGTGCGGGCAACCTGGTAGACGTGGCGGCCTTTCTTGCGCATGGCTTCGATATGGCGGTCGATGCCGGCCTTGGCTTCGGCGTCGATCACCGGGCCGATGTCGACGATGATGTTGTCCGGGTTGCCCAGGCGGCATTCGGCCATGGCGCCCTTGAGCATCTCCAGTGCGCGGTCGGCCACGTCTTCCTGCAGGCACAGCACGCGCAGGGCGGAGCAGCGCTGGCCGGCGCTGTCGAAGGCGGAGGCAACCACGTCGTTGACCACCTGCTCCAGCAGGGCCGAGGAGTCGACGATCATGGCGTTCTGGCCGCCTGTCTCGGCAATCAGCGGGATCGGGCGACCCTGGGCGTCCAGGCGGCCGGCGACGTTGCGGGCGAGGATGCCGGCGACTTCGGTGGAGCCGGTGAACATCACGCCTTTGACGCGCTCGTCGTTCACCAGGGCGGCGCCCACGGTGTGGCCTTCACCCGGCAGCAGCTGCACGGCGCCTTCGGGGATGCCGGCCTGCAGCAGGATGCGCACGGCCTGGGCGGCCACCAGCGGGGTCTGCTCGGCGGGCTTGGCCAGCACGGTGTTGCCGGCAGCCAGCGCGGCGACTACCTGGCCGGTGAAGATCGCCAGGGGGAAGTTCCACGGGCTGATGCAGACCACCGGGCCCAGCGGGCGGTGGCTGTCGTTGGCGAAGTCGTGGCGGGCCTGGGCGGCGTAGTAGCGCAGGAAGTCCACGGCCTCGCGCACTTCGGCGATGGCGTTGGCGAAGGTCTTGCCGGCCTCGCGGCACAGCAGGCCCATCAGCGGCTGGATCTCGGCCTCCATCAGGTCGGCGGCGCGGTCCAGGGCTGCGGCGCGCTCCACCGGCGGGGTGGCCTGCCAGATGGGGGCGGCGGTCAGCGAGGCGAGCACGGCGTTGCCGACATCTTCGAGGCTGGCGTTCTGCACGTGGCCGACGACGTCGCGGCGGTCGGCCGGGTTGAGCACCGGCAGGCTCTCGCCTTCGGAGACCGGGCAGCCCAGCATCGGGCGGGCGCGCCAGTCGGCATGGCCACTGCCGAGCAGGGCGCTGGAGAGGGAGCCCAGGCGGTGCTCGTTGGCCAGGTCGATGCCACTGGAGTTCACCCGGCCGGCGCCGTACAGGTCACGGGGCAGGGGAATGCGCGGGTGCGGTTTGCCGAGGGTGCCTTCGGCAGCGGCCATGGCTTCGATGCTGGCGACCGGGTCTTCCACCAGTTGCTTGATGGAGATGGAGCTGTCGGCGATGCGGTTGACGAACGAGGTGTTGGCGCCGTTTTCCAGCAGGCGACGCACCAGGTAGGCCAGCAGCGTTTCATGGGTGCCCACCGGGGCGTAGATGCGGCAGGGGCGGTTCAGCTTGCCGTCGGCGATCTTGCCCACCACCTGCTCGTACAGCGGTTCGCCCATGCCGTGCAGGCACTGGAACTCGTACTGGCCCGGGTAATAGTTCTGCCCGGCGATGTGGTAGATGGCCGAGAGGGTGTGGGCGTTGTGGGTGGCGAACTGCGGGTAGATGGCGTCCGGCACGGCCAGCAGCTTGCGCGCGCAGGCCACGTAGGACACGTCGGTGTAGACCTTGCGGGTGTAGACCGGGAAGCCTTCCAGGCCGTCGACCTGGGCGCGCTTGATCTCGCTGTCCCAGTAGGCGCCCTTGACCAGGCGGATCATCAGGCGGTGGCGGCTGCGGCGGGCCAGGTCGATGACGTAGTCGATCACGTACGGGCAGCGCTTCTGGTACGCCTGGATGACGAAACCGATGCCGTTCCAGCCCTTCAGGCCCGGCTCGAAGCACATGCGCTCCAGCAGGTCGAGGGAGATTTCCAGGCGGTCGGCTTCCTCGGCGTCGATGTTCAGGCCGATGTCGTACTGCTTGGCCAGCAGGGTCAGGGCCAGCACGCGCGGGTACAGCTCATCCATCACGCGCTCGTACTGGGCGCGGCTGTAGCGCGGGTGCAGGGCGGAGAGCTTGATGGAGATGCCCGGGCCTTCGTAGATGCCGCGACCGTGGGAGGCCTTGCCGATGGAGTGGATGGCCTGCTCGTAGGAGGCGTAGTAGCGCTGGGCGTCCTCTTCGGTCAGCGCGGCTTCGCCGAGCATGTCGTAGGAGTAGCGGAAGCCCTTGGATTCGAACTTGTTGGCGTTGGCCAGGGCCTCGGCGATGGTTTCGCCGGTGACGAACTGCTCGCCCATCAGGCGCATGGCCATGTCCACGCCCTTGCGGATCAGCGGTTCGCCACTCTTGCCGATGATGCGGTTCAGCGAGCTGGAGAGGCCGGCCTCGTTGTGGGTGGACACCAGCTTGCCGGTGATCAGCAGGCCCCAGGAGGCGGCGTTGACGAACATCGACGGGCTTTGGCCCAGGTGCTGCTGCCAGTTGCCGTTGCTGATCTTGTCGCGGATCAGGGCGTCACGGGTGCCCTTGTCCGGGATGCGCAGCAGGGCTTCGGCCAGGCACATCAGCGCCACGCCTTCCTGGGAGGACAGGGAGAACTCCTGCAGCAGGCCCTGCACCAGGCCGGCACGGCCGCCGGCGCTCTTCTGGTTGCGCAGCTTCTCGGCGATGCCGTAGGCGAGCTTGTAGGTGGCTTCGGCCATCTCGGCGGGCAGGCGGGCCTGCTCCAGCAGCATGGGCACCACTTCTTCCTCGGGGCGGCGGTAGGCGGCGGTGATCGCGGCGCGCAGGACCGACTGCGGGAGGATGCTCTCGGCGAATTCGAGGAAGGGCTGGTAGACCGGGTCGAGGAGGGCCTCCACCGCTTCACTGTCGCCCTCGGCCAGGCGCGCGGCGATGCTTTGCAGCTCCGGCAGGGTGGTGCCGCTCTCGAGGGTCTCGAGGTAGCTGTAGATCGCTTGCTTGATCAGCCAGTGGGGCGTGCGGTCGATGCGGCGGGCGGCTTCCTTGAGACGCTCGCGGGTCGCCTCATCGAGTTTCACGCCAAGGGTAGTGGTGGTGGCCATTTCTTGTCCTCGTCAGCTGCCGTGGTCGGCACGGCGGATTGCGGCGCCAAGAGTAGCTGTGCCGAAGTCGGGGTGCAACCAGGTGCAACCTTGATATTTCGCTGTCTCCAGCAAGCCTGGGAAACCCCGCACCGCCTCAGTGCGCGTGGGGTTGCGCGATGCCTTGGGAGGTGCAACCGGTCGTCGGGAAAACGCGGCGAGGGGCGCGTTTCCATACTAGTCCGAGTTGGTTGCACCTGCCTGGGGTCGGCGCCGTTTCTGGCGCAGGGGCTCCAGCAGTGGCTTGAGGCCGTTGTGGTCGATCTCCTGCATCAGGGCCAGCAGGCGGCCGATCTCGCCCTTGGGGAAGCCCTCGCGGGCGAACCAGTTGAGGTAGTGGCCGGGCAGGTCGGCGATCAGGCGGCCCTTGTACTTGCCGTAGGGCATCTCGCGGGTCACCAGCAGCAGGAGGTCTTCGGGGTTCATCGGGCCGGGCGGGGTCTGGGAGGGGCGGCTAGGATAACCCCAGACCGGTCGTGCTGAGTTGAGGCCGGTCGCTCAAGCCGCTATTTTCTGAGCCGCCTCATCATTAGTCTGCTAAACATATCGGCCGCAGACTGCCCGGAACCCCGCATGAGCCCCAGTACCCCATCGCTGCGCCGCGAGGAGCCCTTGAAGGGCATCCTGCTGATCTGCGTGGCGATCTTCCTGTTCTCCAGCCACGACGCCATCTCCAAATACCTGTCGGCCTTCTACCCGATCATCATGGTGGTGTGGGTGCGCTACCTGGTGCACACGCTGCTGTTGGCGGGCTACCTGCTGCCACAGCAGGGCTTGCGGGTGCTGCGGGCGAAGCGCCCCGGGCTGCAGGTGGCGCGGGCGTTGTGCCTGATCGGGGTGAGCCTGCTGTTCACCACCGGGTTGCGCTACATCCCCCTGGCGGAGGCGACCTCGGTGATCTTCCTGGCGCCGCTGCTGGTCACGGCGTTGTCGGTGCCGCTGCTGAAGGAGCGCGTCACCCGCGGGCAGTGGGTAGCGGTCCTGCTGGGGCTGGGTGGGGTGCTGCTGATCGTGCGGCCCGGGGGCGCGCTGTTCACCCCGGCGGTGCTCCTGCCGGTTTCGGCGGCGGTGTGCTTCGCCTTCTACCAGTTGCTGACGCGCATCCTCTCGCGCTACGACAGCCCGGCCACCACCAACTTCATCACCGGCCTCACCAACACCCTGATCATGAGCACCCTGGTGCCGTTCTTCTGGAGCCTGCCCACCACCACCGGCCACGGCCTGCTGATGCTGGCCCTGGGCGCCTGCGGCATGGGCGGGCACATGCTGCTGACCCAGGCGTTCCGGTATGCCTCGCCGGCCTTGCTGGCACCGTTCAGCTACGGGCAGATCGTCTTCGCCGGGCTGCTCGGCTACCTGCTCTTCGACCACGCGCCGGATGCCATCGGCGTGGTCGGCATCGCCATCATCGTCGGCAGCGGCCTGTTCACGGCGTACGCCCAGCGGCGCTGAGCTCGTCGGCGGTGCGTGCCAGTGAGCGGCAGGCCTGGGCGTTCTCCACGTAGTCCTTCAGCCAGCGCAGCACCTCCACCGGCTCCCAGCGGGTCGGGTCGAACAGTGCATACACCAGCCCCTGATAGCCCACCACGTCCAGCGGCCGGTGGTAGCCCGCCCGCTGGAACAGCGCCTCGATCTCCGCCAGGCAGGTGTTGAAGTGCACCCGGGTGAAGGGCGTCTTGCCGTCGGTCACCAGCCCCTCCAGCAGCAGCTCGTCCACCGCCTCGCGTACCTCGGACACCGCCATGCGGTTGACCGTGTACTTCAACTGCATCACGTCGACCATCCCTGTTCTCCTCATCAGTGCAGGCACCGCGCCCCATGGCGGCTTCCAGCCGGCCGGCGTGGTGCAGGGTTGTCCGGACCGCCGGCAACGCGCAGCGGCAGCGGGTGTTTCCGGGAACGGATCATCCCAGGGATTTGTGACAGCGGTTTTGGCAAGGGCATGGGGGCTGAAGGCATCATCGGACGATTCTCATTGAATACTGTATGAATATACATATACTCGTTGAACTCATCCCCTGGCAACAAAACTCCGATGAAGAACCGCTGTCAGTGAGTGCCTCTCCACGCTGTACGGGAATCCCCTGATCCATGATCCGTTTCGTCCTGCTGCTCTCCCTCCTGCTGGCCGGTACCGCCCAGGCCACCGCGCCGCGCACCTTCCAAGAAGCCAAGAAAGCCGCCTGGAAGCTCTACGCTTCCCACCCTGTCGAGTTCTATTGCGGCTGCCGCTACAGCGGCAACAAGGTGGACCTCAAGAGCTGTGGCTACGTCCCGCGGACCAATGCCAAGCGCGCCAGCCGTATCGAGTGGGAGCACATCGTCCCGGCCTGGGTCATCGGCCACCAGCGCAAGTGCTGGCAGAACGGCGGCCGCGAGAACTGCGCCCGTCACGACGACGCCTACCGCCGGGCCGAAGCCGACCTGCACAACCTGGTGCCGAGCATCGGCGAGGTGAACGGCGACCGCAGCAACTACGGTTTCGGCTGGCTGCCCCAGGCGCCCAGCCAGTACGGCGCCTGCCCGATGGTGGTGGACTTCAAGGCGCGCAAGGCCATGCCGCGCCAGCAGATCCGCGGGATGATCGCGCGCACCTACTTCTACATGAGCGAACGCTACGGCCTGCGCCTGTCCAAACAGGACCGCCAGCTCTACACCGCCTGGAACAAGCAGTACCCGGTAGAAGCCTGGGAGCGGAACCGCAACCAGCGCGTGGCCTGCGTGATGGGGCACGGCAACCACTTCGTGGGGGCGGTGAATTTGAAGGCGTGCAAGTGAGGGCGCGCTGGTCTTTGTCAGCGAGCCACCCTTGAAGGGTTGGGCGGCTCGCTGGTAGCGCCCGGGCAAGAAGATTTTGTAGGACAATGTATTGTTTGCGAATGATAAAGCTTGTCATTTGTGATAGCTTGCGGCGCATTCCTACAACTACCTTCACCTCGTCTTGCAAGGAACCGCCTTTCGATGCGCCGTACCCTTCTGTCCCTCTGCCTGCTCCAGGCTGCCGCCCCCGCTTTCAGTGCCGAACCACCACTCTCCGCCGACGACACCGGTTCGCTGGAGCTCAATGCCCTGAACATCGATGCCCAGGCTGAAGCATGGGAGCGCGCGGATGGGCCGGTGAAGGGCTACAAGGCGACCCGGTCAGCCAGCGCCACGCGCACCGACACGACCCTGCACGAAACCCCGCAGTCGGTGACCGTGGTCCCCCGCGACGTGGTCGAGGACACCGGGGCAACGCGCCTGCAGGAGGCGCTGGACTACGCCGGTGGCGTCGGTCGCGCCAATAACTTCGGGGGCCAGGGGCTGACCACCTTTACCGTGCGCGGCTTCACCACCGGCGAGTTCTATCGCAATGGCTTCCCCATCAACCGGGGTTACCCGAATGCGCCGGACGCCAACACCATCGAACGTCTTGAAGTCTTGCGCGGGCCGGCGTCGAGCCTCTACGGCCGTGGCGATCCGGGCGGCACCTTCAACGTGGTGACCAAGCAGCCCCAGGCCGAGCGCAAGACCACGCTCGGCGCGCAGGTCACCGACCAGGGCCTGTACCGCAGCACCCTGGACACCACTGGCGCATTCGACGAGGAAGGCCGCGTGACCTACCGCCTGAACCTGCTGGGGGAGGGGGGCGACAGCTTCCGCGACAACGTCGAGAGCGAGCGCTACGACGTGGCGCCGGTGATCAGCTGGCAGGCCACCGACGACACGCGCATCACCCTCGAAGCCGACCTGATGCGCAACAACCATCCCCTCGACCGGGGCCTGACCCGCTACCCCAACCAGGCCGGTAACCCCTCTCGCGACACCAATGCCTGGGGCTCGCGTAGCGACAACCGGTTGCACAACGACAACGACATGCTGCAACTGCGCTTCGAGCACGCCCTCAACGCCGACTGGACCCTCGCTGGCGGCGTGCAGGACCTCAACGGCACCCTGCAGGGCAACGCCATCGAAGCCAACGGGCTGCAGGCTGACGGGCGCACCCTGGGGCGCAACTTCAACTACCGCAAGCTGGACTGGAGCGACCGCGACTACCAGCTCAACCTCACTGGCCACTTCGACACCTTCGGCCTGGCCCACACCCTGCTGACTGGCGTGGAATACGAGGACTACCACTACAGGTCCATTATCCGCCGCTCCGGCGGTTCGACCGGCGACTACACCGTGGACATCTTCAACCCCGCCACCGGCCAGGCACGTCCGGCACTGACCCGCGTGACCACCCACGACAAGGAAAACCTCACCACCTGGGCGGCGTTCGTCCAGGATCAGGTCGCGCTCACCGAACGCTTCAAGGTGCTGGCGGGCGTACGTGTGGAGCGCTACGAGCACGATTACGACAACCGTCTGCCCGGCAGCCGCGACTGGAGCACGGCGGACACCGCCACCACCCCGCGCCTGGGGGTGATCTACGACCTCACCGATAGCCTGGCGCTGTATGCCAATGCGTCGAAATCCTTCAAGCCCAACACCGGTGCGAGCCGCCAGGGCGATGGCTTCAATCCTGAGGAAGGCAAGGCCTACGAGGTGGGCCTGAAGTGGGAGTCGCCGGACCAGCAGTTCAGCGTCGACGCGGCCGTCTACCACATCGTCAAGCAGAACGTGCTCACCCTCGATCCCCTGGATTCCGCCTTCAGTGTTGCCGCCGGCGAAGTACGCAGCCGTGGCTTCGACCTCAACATCGCCGGCAACCTCACCCCTGAGTGGCGTATGACCGGCGGCTACGCCTTTGTCGATGCCGAGGTGACCCGCGACAACAGCCTGAAGAAGGGTACCCGCCTGGCCAATATCCCGCGCAACAGCTTCAGCCTGCTCAACGTCTACGAGTTCCAGGACGGCGCCGCCAAGGGCCTGGGCCTGGGTGCCGGCGTGCGCTACGTGGACGACCGCGCCGGGCAGACCTCCTCCAGCACCTATGCGATGAAGGGCTATACCGTCGTCGACCTGCTCAGCTTCTACCAACTGACGCCGCAGGTACGTCTGAACCTGGACGTGAAGAACCTGCTCAACGAGGAGTATGAGGAGGGCGCCTTCAACCTCTATGCCTACCCCGGCGCGCCGCGCACCGTACAGGCCGGCATCGCCTACACCTTCTAGCCGCTGCCGTACGCCAGCCGTGCGGAGATGTGGTGGTGCGCGCCGTCAGTCCTCGTAGCGGCTGGTCGGGTCGCGATCCCGGGAGTAGTGCCTGGCCAGTGGGAAGGCCGGTAGCCAGGACTCGCGTCGGATCACCCAGCTCTCGTAGGTCGGCACCAACTGGTTGGGCGCGTCCAACGCCCCCAGGTTGACCTCCACCTCATCGCCCGAACGGTTGAACACCGATGACCCGCACCGTGGGCAGAAATGCCGGCCTGCGTAGGCGTGGGCGGTCCCTTCGAGGGTCACCGCCGCCTCGGGGAAGATCGCCGAGGCATGGAACAGCCCTCCGTGATGCTTGCGGCAGTCCAGGCAATGGCACAGCCCGACCCGGTACGGCCGACCCTCCGCCACCAGGCGCAGGTCGCCACACAGGCAGCCTCCGGTGAATCGTTCCATCTCCTACCCTCCTGTTTCATCAGTCCACCTGGGTTCGCCCCGTCCTTGTCCCCGGCAGGTTCCTCCCGTCGGGTGTATGGCCTTTCCCACCTCGATCTGTGCCTATCCCATGGCACGCGATGCTCCTAGGATCGGCGCTCAACCAGGGAGGATAGGGCGATGGAAGAGGGTGTCGAGGCAATCGATTTCGGTGGGCTGCAGGTGCGGCAGCTGGTACTGCACGACCTGGAGCTGATCTGCAGGCACCGCGAGGCAATGTTCCTTGAAGCCGGAGGTGATCCGGCTGCGCTGCGGGTGATGACCGAGCACTTCCGCCCCTGGCTGCGGGTGCGCCTGGAGGACGGCCGCTATTACGGCTTCATGGTGATGGACGAGGGCAGTCCGGCGGCCGGCATCGGCCTGATGAGCATCGACTGGCCACCGCACCCGGCTCACCCGACCCAGGACCAGCGCGGCTACGTGCTCAACGTGTACGTCGAGCCGGCCTACCGGCGTCGGGGGCTGGCGACGGCGCTGATGAAGCTGGCGGAAGCCGAGTTCGCCCGGCGCGGCCTGGGCTTCGCCGTGCTGCACGCCACCGAGGTCGGCCGCCCGGTGTACCAGGCCCTCGGCTGGGCAGCCACCCGCGAGATGACCAAGACTCTCGGCTGAGGCGCCGCCCCACCCTGTGGTTTCCGGCGCGGTCATCGCGCTGTCCTGCCAAGCCCCCTCGCTGTCCGCCAATGCCCTCAGCGCCCGGAGGCGCCTGGCGTAACGTGGCGCGCTACCCACCACAACAAGCGCCGTGCCCCGCCGGGGCGCGGTAGAAGAGGGGAGTGCGATGCCGAAACCCGCGAACCTGCTGATTCCCGCCCTGCTGGCCCTGGCCGGGCTGCTCGGCGGCTGTGGCGAGGAGGCCAAGCCGGCCGCGCCGCAGAACGCCGCTACCCTGGCGCCGGCCGACCCGGCCCTGGCCAAGGTCTACGACACCAGCTGCAAGCTGTGCCACGCCAACCCCGCCTCCGGGGCGCCGCAGAGCGGTGACGCCGCCGCCTGGGCGCCGCGTGTCGCTCAGGGCACCGACAGCCTGCTGGACCACAGCATCAATGGCTTCAAGGGCATGCCGCCGATGGGCATGTGCATGCAGTGCTCGGAAGAACAGTTCCTCGCGCTGATTTCCTTCATGTCCGGTCAGCACCTCGAATAAGGCGTCCTCCATGGCTATGAACCTCACCCGACGCCAGCTGCTGCAGCGGGCCGGCGTCACCGGCGCCTTCACCGCGCTGGCCTGCACCCCGGCGCTGGCGGAACTGGCCCGTGCGCCCCGGCTGATCCCCTGGCGCAACTGGTCCGGCGGGCAGAGCTGCCTGCCCCAGGCACGCCTCGCCCCGCAGAGCCTGGACGAGCTGGTCCAGCTCATCCGCCAGGCCGAAGGCAAGGTCCGCCCGGTGGGCTCGGCCCACTCCTTCAGCGCCCTGGTGCCCACTGACGGCACCCTGGTGTCGCTGGCCTACTTCAACGGCCTGCTCGCCCACGACCCGGCCACCCTGCAGGCGGAGTTCGCCGCCGGCACGCCGATGTCCCTCATGGGGCCGGCGCTGCAGGCGGTTGGCCAGGCGTTGCCGAACATGGCCGACATCGACTACCAGACCCTGGCCGGGGCAATCGCCACCTCTACCCACGGCACCGGCGTCGGCTTCGGCTCCTATTCCTCACAGGTCACCGGCCTGCAACTGGTGACCGCCAGCGGCGAGGTGCTGGACTGCGACGCCCAGCGCCACCCCGAGGTGTTCAACGCCGCGCGGGTGTCCCTGGGTGCCCTGGGCGTGGCGACGCGGGTGCGCCTGCAGAACCGCGAGGCCTATCGCCTGCGCGAGAGGCAGTGGATCGCCAGCACCGAGGAACTGCTGGAGGACGTGGGCAACCTCACCCGCGACAACCAGCACTGGGAGATGCTGGTGATCACCCATTCCGACTACGCGCTGTCCGTCGCCCTCAACGAGACCACCGACCCGGCGACGCCGCCGCTGGACCCGGAGGAGGAGGGTGGCAACGGCTTCGTGAAGATCATCGAGAACCTCGACAAGTACGGCAGCGACTTCCCCGCCGCGCGCCGCGCGCTGCTCAACAGCCTGCGCCACATCGCCAGCTTCGACGACCGGGTCGGCGACTCCCACGAGATCTACGCCAACGTGCGCAACGTGCGCTTCAACGAGATGGAGTACTCGGTGCCCGCCGAGCATGGCCCGGCCTGCCTGCGGGAGATCCTCGCGCTGATCCGCGACAAGGACCTGCGCACCTGGTTCCCCATCGAGTACCGCTACGTGAAGGCCGACGACATCCCCCTGAGCATGTTCGAGGGCCGCGACAGCTGCTCCATCTCCGTGCACCAGCACTACAGCATGGACCACCACAACTTCTTCGCCGCCGTCGAACCGATCTTCTGGAAGTACGCCGGCCGGCCGCATTGGGGCAAGCTGCACACGCTCAACGCGCGCACCCTGCAGGCGCTCTACCCGCGCTGGAAGGAATTCACCGAGGTGCGCCAGGCGCTGGACCCGAGCGGCAAGTTCCTCAATGCGCACCTGTCCTCAATCCTCGGCGTGGCCGGATAACAAGGAGAAGCCATGAACCGTCGCAAATTCCTCGTCGGCACGGCCGGTGCCGGCGTACTACTCGCCGGTGTCGGCGCCTGGCTGCGGCCGGCCGACAAGGGCGCCCCGTACAGCGATTACTTCGCCCGCCTGAACCGCGAGCTGAAGGCCCAGGGGCCGATGCACCCGGTGATGCTGATCGACCTCGACCGGCTGGACCACAACATCGACGTGGTGATGCAGTCGGTGCGCCGTGCCGGCAAGTCGCTTCGACTGGTGGAGAAGTCCCTGCCGTCGCCACAACTGCTGGACTACATCGCCAAGCGTGCCGGCACCCAGCGGCTGATGTCGTTCCACCAGCCCTTCCTCAACCACGACGCCGAACGCTTCCCCGAGTCGGACATCCTGCTCGGCAAGCCCCTGCCGGTGCGTGCGGCGCAGCTGTTCTACGAGGCCCATCGCGGTCCGTTCGACCCGGCCCGGCAGCTGCAGTGGCTGCTCGACACCCCCGAGCGACTGGCGCAGTACCTGGCGCTGGCCAAGGCCCTGAACATCCGCATGCGCATCAACATCGAACTGGACGTGGGGCTGCACCGGGGCGGCGTGCAGGACACGGCCGGCCTCGGGCGGATGCTCGAGCTGGTCGGCGCCAACCCGCAGCACCTGGAGTTCGCCGGCTTCATGGGCTACGACCCCTTCGTCGGCATGGGCGTGCCCGGCATCCTCGGCTCGCCCGAGGCGCTCTTCGCCAAGGTGATGACGCTGTACGACGGCTTCGTCGACTACGCCCGCACCCGGCACCCCACGCTGTGGCGCCCGGACCTGACCCTGAACACCGCCGGCAGCCCCAGCTACCGCATGCACGAGCGCGAGCGCACCAGCAGCGAGGTCTCGGTGGGCTCGGCACTGCTCAAGCCCACCCACTACGACCTGCCCTCCCTGGAGGAGCACCAGCCGGCGGCCTACATCGCCACCCCGGTGCTCAAGAGTACCGGCGCGGTGCGCATCCCGGCGCTGGACGGCAAGTCGGCGCTGTTCTCCTGGTGGGACCCGAACCAGCGCGAGACCTTCTTCATCTACGGCGGCAACTGGATGGCCGAGCCGGAGTCGCCCAAGGGCCTGCAGTTCAACGGCCTCTACGGGCGCAGCTCCAACCAGGAAATGATCAACGGCTCCCATGCTGTCGGCCTGTCCGTGGATGACCAGGTGTTCCTGCGGCCGACCCAGTCCGAATCCATCCTCCTGCAGTTCGGCGACCTGCTGGCGGTGCGTGACGGGCGCATCGTCGAGCAGTGGCCGGTGTACAGCTGAGCGCGGGGTCAGCCACCCCTGGGTGAAGCGCTTTGCGAGCAGCGCTCGCTCCTGCGGTCGGCGCCAACTGACTGAGAGAACCCCAGGCCATTGCCTGGGGTTCTGCGTTCCGGGAAGGTTCAGAGGCTGAACGGCAGATTCAGTTTGGCCCAGAGCATCTCGCCTTCCGGGCGGTTCTCCACGGCGAACTCCTTGGCCCAGCGCATCTCCACGCTGGCGTACTTGAGGAAGGTCAGGTGCACCGCCGGGCCGATGGCGAAGACCTGCCCGCGCACGCCGTCGTCCACGTCCTCGCCCATGAATGTCACCGTACGGCCGAACTGCTTGTCGTCGGTGGTCTGCTTCACGTAGTAGCCGTTCAGGCCCAGGCGCAGGTTGTCGGTCACCCGGTAGCTGGTGGAGTAGTCGAAGTGGAACAGCTGGCCGGACTGGTAGTCGGTGTCCGGGTTCTCCTTGTTGAAGCTGTAGGTGGCCTTGACCGACAGCTCGGTGCGCTCGCTGGGCTGCCAGGTGGCCGAGAGCAGCGGCTTGTAGGTGACGAAGTTGTTGCCGGTGTTGGCCGGCCGCGCGGCGTCGTAGCTGCCGGTGGGCAGGGTGATCTCCAGGGCGGCGCCCAGGGTCAGGTCCTTGCCCATGTCCCAGAGAATCAGCGGCGCGATGGTGGTGTCGCCCTGGGCTTCGCGGCGGCTCTCTTGGCCGAACAGCGCCACCTGCTGGCGCATGTACGGCTGCGCCACGTAGCCACCGACCCGGCCGCCCAGCAGCCGCAGCGGGCTGAGGTAGTCCAGGCGCGGGATGATCGCGTCGGAGGTGATCTTCACCTCCGGCACCTTGCCGCCCAGGGAGCTGATGTCCAGCTTCTTCGACTCGTAGTGGTTGTAGTAGAGGTTGAAGGCGAACATGTGGTCCGGAAGGCTGTTCACGTCCAGCGGCAGGACGAAGAAGCCATCGGTGCCGGGGCCGATGTTGTCGACACCGTTCTCGGTGGCCTTGGCGGCCAGTGGCAGGGCGATGGCGAGGGCGGCTGCAGGGGGAAGCAGCCAGGTGGCACGGTTCGGGTTCATGGGGGTGCTCATTGTTATTGTGTGTGGACGCCGCCGGAGGGCCCCTCGGGCGGCGCCATAGGAATAAGCGCTGGCGGCCTGGCGGAGCAGGGCATTGCCGGACAGGCAGGGGGCATTGAAGGCCAGGCTGCAATACGCTGTTACAACCCCTCTTGGGTCGATACCGAACGCGTTATGATGGCCACCCTGCGCGCCTGGCCCCACAACAAGAACCCTCAGGCGCCGGCTTCGGATGTGCCTGCCATGACCCTCACGCCCCTCGACGCCCAGTACGACCTGGCCCAGGTTTCACCCTTCCTGCTGCAGACCCTGGCAGAGGTGGTGAGCGACCGGGGCATCAGCAGCGAACGCCTGTGCCGTGGCCTGGGCTTCACCCCCGATGACCTCCAGGACCCGGCCCAGCGCATCTCCTACCGCCAGGCGGCGACCCTGATCCAGCGCGCCCTCGCGGCCTTCCCGGAAGGGGGGCTGGGGCTGTGGGTGGGGCACCGCAACGTGCTCGGTACTCTCGGCCTGCTCGGCCACGTGCTGTCGCTGTGCAAGACCCTGCGCGACGCCTTCGAGGTGGGCCTGCGCTTCCAGCACACCGCTGGCAGCATGGCCGTCTACAGCCTGCACGAGGGGGCCGCCGAGAGCTTCGTGGAGGTGGCATGCCAACTGCCCTTTGCCGATGTGCAGGTGTTCGCGGTGGAAGAGTTCTTCGCCAGCCTGATGGTCTACAACCGCGCCCTGGCCAGCGCCGAGTTCCAGCCCCTGCGCTTCGAGTTCACCCATGGCGCGCCGCCCTACGTCGAGCAGTACCAGCGTCTGTTGGGGCCGAACCTGCACTTCGGTTGCCTGCACAACCGCATGGTGTTCGCCAGCCACTGGCTGGACAGGACGCTGCCCGGCCACCAGCCGGTGGCCCTGCGCCAGGCCCTGCAATTGCTGGAGCTGGAAAGCGCCCAGGTGCAGCAGAAGGCCAGCCTCCTGCAGACCGTGGAGCGCGCCATCGCCCGCGACCTGCCCCAGGGCAGCCCCATCGACGCCGTGGCCCACGGGCTGAACATGAGCAGCCGGACCCTGCGCCGGCGCCTGAGTGAGCACGGCATCACCTTCGAAACCCTGCTGGAACAGGTGCGCCGGGCGCGGGCCATGAGCCTGTTGAGCAACCCGGATATGTCCATCGAGCGCATCGCCGAAGCGCTGGGCTACAGCGACGTGCGCGGCTTTCGCCGGGCCTTCAAGCGCTGGACCGGGCAGAGCCCCTCGGCCAGCCGTGACGAGGCGATGGCCGCGCCGTGAGGCGGCCCCGCCGCTCCGCTAGGCGGGCTCGCCGAGGCACCACCAGTGCACGGCTTCTTCGTCATCGGGTTGGGTCACGTCCTGCCCGTGTTCGATGAAGCCTTCGGGCAGCACCAGGGCCAGCCGATCACTGAGGCGCTGCGGCGCCAGGGCGTTGGCCTGCCCGAGGAAACCCAGGTAGTAGTCGCGGTCGTAGAACACCGTCACCTCGCTCTGGTGCAGCCAGGGCCAGACCAGAATGCAGGCGACCCGGCAGTAGCCCTGGCTGCGGTCCGCCGCGCGCGACAGGTGGGCAGCCGCTTCCAGCAACTGCTGGGCGCAGAAGGCCTGGTGCTCGATGTGCGCCTGCGGGCCCTGGACCAGGGCACCCGGCACCGGGATCTTCCAGTGCTGGTAGTGCTCCATGTCCGGACTGCGAGGGTGCATTTGGCCGCTGAAGCCTGCGGCCCAGCGCTCCAGGGCGCGGAGGCGGCGGGGAATGCCGCGCAGTTTCTTGTTGCCCGTGGTCAGCCGTCGCAAGCCGATCCCTCCCGTTGTCCCGCGTCCGTGGCGTCGTGCAGCTCCACCCGCCACCAGCTGGGTAGCAGCCGGCGGATCTCGGGTTGGGCGAAGCGCTCGTCCATCAGGTGCACCACGCCCCGATCACCCTGGGTGCGGATCACCCGGCCGGCGGCCTGCACCACTTTCTGCAGACCCGGGTAGAGGTAGGTGTAGTCGTAGCCGGCCTGGAAGATTGCGCTCATGCGCTGCTTCAACTGCTCGTTCACCGGGTTCACCTGGGGCAGGCCGAGGGTGGCGATGAAGGCGCCGATGAGGCGTTCGCCGGGCAGGTCGATGCCTTCGCCGAAGGCCCCGCCGAGCACGGCGAAGCCGATGCCGCGCCCGCCCTCGGTGAAGCGTTCGAGAAAGGCCAGGCGCTCGGCCTCGCCCATGCTCCGCGACTGGCTCCAGGCCGGGATGAAGGGGTGGCGCTCGGCGAACAGCGTGGCCACCTGTTCCAGGTACTGGTAGCTGCTGAAGAACGCCAGGTAATGGCCGGGACGCTGGTAGAACTGATCGGCCATCAGTTCGACGATGGGCTCCAGGGATTGCGCCCGGTGCTGGTAGCGGGTGGAGAGGCGCTGGGCCACCCGCACCTGCAGCTGCTCGGCGGTGAAGGGGGATTGCACCTCCAGCCACGGCGTGTTGCCTGGCACCCCCAGCAGGTCGCTGTAGTAGCGGCGCGGGTTGAGGGTGGCGGAGAACAGCACGGTGGAGCGACTGGCTTCCAGGCGCGGGCCGATGAAGGGGGCCGGCACCAGGTTGCGCAGGCACAGGGTGGACTGGCGGTTGCGGCCGCTGCCGTAGGTGTTCAGGTCGAACAGCGAATGGGTGTCGAAGAGTTCGGCCATGCGGGTGAAGTGCAGGGCGTCGAAGTAGAACGTCATCAGCGCCGGGTCCAGCGGCGCGCCGGGTTGTTCCGCCAGGTGGTCGGTGATGGCGGTGACCGCGTTCTGCAGCGCGCTCAGCAGCTTCTGCGGGGGGGCGTCGTAGGCCTGGTAATCCGTCAACTGGGCCTTGTTCAGCTCGCTCCAGCTGCGCTGCACCCGCTCCAGGGGCTTCCTCAGCGGGCCGGGCACGCTGCGGACCAGGGCCTTCAGCGCGCCCTGGCGCAACTCGGCGCTGTACATGGCGCGGGCGCGCTCCACCAGGTTGTGGGCTTCGTCCACCAGCACGCCCACCTGCCACTGGTTGAGCTGGGCAAGGCCGAAGAGCAGGGCGCCGAGGTCGAAGTAGTAGTTGTAGTCCCCCACCACGACGTCGCTCCAGCGCGCCATCTCCTGGCCCAGGTAATAGGGACAGACGTTGTGGGCCAGGGCCACCTCGCGCAGGACGGCGCGGTCCAGCCAGCGCCGTTCCGCAGCCGCCTCGCGGGCAGCCGGCAGGCGGTCGTAGAAGCCCCGTGCCAGGGGGCAGGCGTCGCCGTGGCAGGCGCTGCCGGGGTGTTCGCAGGCTTTGTCGCGGGCGGTCAGCTCCAGCACCCGCACGGGCAACGTGTCCACGCTGTCGCGCAGGGTCGCCAGGCTGTGCAGGGCCAGTTGCCGGCCGGGGGTCTTGGCGGCGAGGAAGAACAGGCGCTCCAGGCGCCCGCCGCCCAGGGCCTTGAGCTGCGGAAACAGGGTGGCCAGGGTCTTGCCGATGCCGGTGGGGGCCTGGGCCATCAGGCAGCAACCGGTGCTGGCGGCCTTGTACACCGCCTCGGCCAGTTCCCGCTGGCCGAGGCGGAAGCTGGCATGGGGAAAGCGCAGGGCCTGCAGGGCATCGTCGCGCCGGGCCTGGTGGGCCAGCTCCTGTTCGGCCCAGGCGAGGAAGGCCTGGCACTGGGTCTCGAAGAAGGCCCGCAGTTCGGCGGCGCTGGCGCGGGTGGTGAAGGTGGTTTCCTTCTGGCTGGCGACATCGAGGTAGACCAGGGCCAGCTCCACCTCGTCCAGTCCGCGTTCGGCGCACAGCAGCCAGCCGTAGACGCGCACCTGGGCCCAGTGCAGGTGACGGTGGTTGTCGGGCTGGCGGGCCAGGTCGCCGCGGTGGGTCTTCACTTCTTCCAGGCGGTTGCCTGCCGGGTCGTAGCCGTCGGCGCGGCCGCGCACCTGCAGCGGGCCGAACGCGCCGGCCAGGGGCACTTCGCGCTGGTAGCCGTTGCCCCGCCGGGCCGCCACCAGGGCGTGGCCGGCGATGCCTTCCTGGGCTGTGGGGGAGGGGGTGAAGCGCAGGTCGAGGTCGCCGCGCTTGGCGGTGAACTCGCACAGGGCCCGCACCGCCACGCGGTAGCTCATGCCGGGAGGGCCTCGGTGTCGGCCCATTGCACGTAGCACACGCTCACCGGCATGCCGTGCTCGGCGCAGAAGTCCAGCCAGCGCAGCTGGTTGTCCTGCAGGCGGTCGCCGGGGCCCTTCACTTCGATCATCTGGTAGCGCCCCTGGCCGGGCCAGAAGCGGATCAGGTCCGGCAACCCGGCACGGTTGGCTTTGATGTTCTGCAGCAGGCGGCGGAACCAGTGCTTCAGGTGGTCGGCCGGCAGGCAATGCAGGGCCTGCTCCAGCAGGGGCTCGTCCAGCATGCCCCAGTAGACGAAGGGCGATTGCAGGCCGTACTTGGTGCGGTAGGTGTGGCGCATGGCGTCGCGCCAGCTGCCGTCGTCCAGCCGGGCCAGGCAGGCGGCGAAGCGCTCGGCGCGCCGGGCATGGAAGTCCGGGGCCAGCAGGTCGGCCGGGCCGGCATGGAAGGGGTGGAAGAAGGCCCCGGGCAGCGGGTGGAAGATGGCCTCCCAGCACAGCAGGCCGAACAGCGAGTTGATCAGCGTGTTCTCGACGTAGTGCACTGGCCCGTCGTCGTCGCTGAGGTGGGCCAGCACGCTGTGCTCCACCGAGACGAACGGCTCGGGGCGCGGCAGGTGCAGGTCCAGCCGCTCCACCGGTGCCGGCTTGCGGGCGCCGGCGCGGGGCAGGCCGAGCTTGCGCTGCAGGCGCGGGAGGATGCGCGCCAGGTGTTGGCGCTCTTCCTCGTCGCCGGGGGCGTCGGCCAGGGCCAGGGCGAGCGTATGGGCCTGCTCGAAGGCTTCCAGGCGCTCCAGTACCCGCAGCTGGCGGATGCGTGCGCCGGGCCAGGGGCAGTCGCGGTAGACGGCCAGGGCCAGGTCCAGCTCGCCAAGGCGTTCGCAGTGCTGGCCGAGCTGGAACAGCAGCCGCGCGCGCCGGCCTTGCAGCCAGGGGTTGTCGTTGGCCGGGGGGATGTCCGCCAGCAGCGTGGTCGGGCAGGCGTCGCCGGCTTCCAGCCGCTCGCGGCACTGGTGCAGGCGCAGGTACAGGTCCACGTCGTCGCGGTGGCGGAAGCCGCGGGCATCGGCTTCCAGCGCCACCTGCTCGTACTGGTGGATGCCCAGGTCGGCGAGCACGAACTCGGACCAGTCCTGGGTCAGGTTGCCGAAGAACATCAGCCGCAGCCGGTCGCACAGGGGCATCAGGCGCAGCGCGTAGACGCGGTCGTCCAGCGTCGGGCACCAGGCATCGAAGGGGCGCGGTTCGGGGTACAGGGGCTGCAGCCGCGCCAGTTGCTCGGCCTTGCGTGCGTCACCCCGGCCCAGCTCGGCGCCGAAGCAGGCGGCGATCTCCGGTTTGCGCAGCAGGGCGAACAGCTGTTCCAGGTCCAGCGCGGGCGCTGCATCCACCCAGCCCAGCGCCAGCAGCGGGCGCACCGCTTCGCGGGTGGGGCCGATCTCGGCGTACACCAGCTTGCTCTCGCGGAAGCGCTCGCCCTTGCGCATCACCATGCGCACCAGCAGCGCCTGGGCTTCGCGCGGCAGCCCGGCGAAGGCGGCGAGGAAGGCGCGTTCCTCGTCCAGCAGCAGGTCGTCGTAGCGCGAGCCGATCCAGTCGAGCACGGTGCGGAAGTTGTTCAGGTAATAGAACGGGTCGTCGAGGGCGCTGGGCATGGCGGAACAGGGTGGGCGAATGGCTGGCTATTTATACAGCTATCCGCGCCGGCGCCCAACCGGATTTCGATCAGTGGGGTGGCCCGTGCCGCCACCCCGCCATGCCTCAGTAGAAGACCACCGAAGCCAGCCGATCCAGCGAGTCGCCCAGCTTGTAGCTGAAGGGGCGGCCAAGGGCGCCGGCCAGGTGCTCGCATTTCACCGCCAGGTCGGTGTGGGAATAGAAATCCACCTTGGCGTTCTCGTGATTGACGGTGCCGACGGGGCCGATGATGAACTCGAACTGCTTCAGGCCGCGTTTGTTGCGGAAGGGGGTCGAGCGGTCGGTAATGGCCGAGGTGACCTGCACCTTCTGCTGGCTCACCAGGGCCTGCAGGTCCGGGTCGGCGAAACGCACCTCCACCGGGATCTCGTCGTAGGAGTAAGCGCTGGCGAGGTCCTTCACCATCAGGGTGCGGTAGGGGCCTTCCTCTTCCGGCACCTTCATGCCGATGAAGGGCAGGGCGGGTTCGAACTGCGCGGTGACGTTGCACATCACCTCGCTCTGCATGTTCAGCGAGCCCTTCAGGGCTGCGTTGACCAGGTCGGTCATGCCGAACGCCACGCTGAGGGACACCGCGTCGAGGGTGAAGTGGGCGTCGTACTCGCGGGGTAGTTCGAGGGCTTTTTCCCGTGCGCGGGGAAGGCTCGGGGGCATGTCGTCGGGGTGCAGGGTCAGGTGCATGTCCAGCGGTGCTTGGCGGGCATCGACGATGGCCATGAGGGCGGCCTGCAGGGCGGTCTTCTGGGCCGGTTCCAGGCCGCCAAAGATCGGTTCGCTGAGCACCAGCTCCGTGCCCAGGCTGTTCTTGATGCGTGGGGTGATGCGGGTCGGGTCGATGCCTTGTGCCTGCATCAGCGCCTCCAGCTGCTCGCGGTAGACCGGCAGGAGTTCGTCGCCGAACGGGGCCTTGCGCACCGAGCGCTCGAAGGTGAGGGTGGCGAAATCACTGTCGCAGCCACCCAGCAGGAGCGTGGTGGCGAGCAGGGGCAGGGCGAGTATCCGTGTGGTCATCGTGCGTCCTTGTCTGACGAGGGGCGGCATTGGACCACAAAACGGTTCGGCCCTGCCGCCATCGGGTTCACACCCGACCCGCCCGGCGGATTCAGAGGCCGTACTTCTTGACCTTGTCGAACAGGGTGGTCTTGGCCATGCCGAGGCTGAGGGCGGCCTGGCTGATGTTGCCGGCGTGGCGCTCCAGGGCCTGGCCGATGAGGTTGCGCTCGAAGACTTCCACCGCTTCGGCGAAGGACGGGGCATTGCCGTCGGGCGCCTGGCCGCTCTTCTTCAGCGCGGGCAGGCCGAGGGCGTAGCGCTCGGCGACGTTGCGCAGCTCGCGCACGTTGCCCGGCCAGTCGTGGGCCATGAGGCTGGAGGCGGTGGCGTTGTCCAGGGGCGGGGCGGGGCGGTCGAAGCGCAGGGAAGCGAGCTGCAGGAAGTGCTCGAAGAGAATGAGGATGTCTTCGCGCCGTTCGCGCAGCGGCGGCAGCTCCAGGGTCACCACGTTGAGTCGGTAGTAGAGGTCGCTGCGGAAGCTGCCGGCCTTGCCGGCTGCGTCCAGGTCGCTCTTGGTGGCGGCGATCACCCGGCAGTCCACCGCAATCGGCTGGTTCGAGCCCAGGCGCTCCAGGCTCTGCTCTTGCAGCACACGGAGGAACTTGATCTGCAGGTTGATGGGCATGCTCTCGATCTCGTCGAGGAACAGGGTGCCCTGGTTGGCGTGCTCGATCTTGCCGATGCGGCGCTTGCCGGCGCCGGTGAAGGCGTGGGCCTCGTGGCCGAAGATCTCGCTGTCGAACAGGTTTTCCGGCAGGCCGCCGCAGTTGAGGGCGACGAACTCGTGGTCGCGGCGGCGGCTGTAGTCGTGCAGGCAGCGGGCGACCAGCTCCTTGCCGGTGCCGGTCTCGCCTTCGATCAGCACGTTGGCGGCGGTGTCGGCGACGTTGGCGATCAGTTCGCGCAGTGCCTGGATCGCCGGGGAGCGGCCGATGATGCGCTGCTCCAGGGACTGGCGCCCGGCCAGTTGGCGGCGCAGGGCGCTGACCTCGCGGTCGAGGCTGCGTTTCTCCAGGGCGCGGCGGGCGACCTCCACCAGGCGTTCGGGGGAGAAGGGCTTCTCCATGAAGTCGTAGGCGCCGTCGCGCATGGCGTTGACCGCCATGCTGATGTCGCCGTGGCCGGTGATCAGCACCACCGGCAGGCTGCGGTCGCGGGCCTTGAGGCGGCTGAGCAGCTCCAGACCGTCGATGCCCGGCAGGCGGATGTCGGTGATGACGATGCCGGCGAAGTCGGCGCCGACCTGGGCCAGCGCGTCCTCGGCACTGCCGACGCCGATGCAGGGGATGTCCTCGAGGATCAGCGCCTGCTGGCAGCCCAGCAGCACGTGGGGGTCGTCTTCGACGATGAGGACGGTGAGGGGCTCGGTCATGTCGGGGTCCTCGGCGCGGGCTCGCGGTGAGCGGCGTAGGGCAGGAGCAGTTCGAAGGCGGTGCCGCCGGCTTCCGGGTGGCGCACGCCGAGGCTGCCGCCGGCGGCGGTGGCCAGGCTGGCGGAGAGGGTCAGCCCCAGGCCCAGGCCGTGCTCGCCGGGCTTGGTGGTGAAGAAGGGCTCGAACAGGTGCACGCGGGCGTCGGGGGCGATGCCGGGGCCGTTGTCGCGCACTTCCAGGCGGTAGCGGCCCTGTTCGTCGCGGCCTTCCAGCCAGATCTGGCCGTCGCCGTGGCCGGCGAGGGCGTCCAGGGCGTTGGCGATGAGGTTGACCAGGATTTGCTCCAGGCGCGTCTGGTCGATGGCCAGTTCGGCTTCGGCGCAGGCGCGGTACAGGGTGATGGGGCTCTTCTCCAGGCGGGTGTGGAGGATGAACAGGGCGGCGTCCACGGCCTTGCCGAGGGAGGCCTGGCCATGGTCGTCGGCGCGGCGGGCGAAGGCGCGCAGGCTGGCGGTGATGCGGCCCATGCGGTCCACCAGTTCGTTGATGGCGGTGAGGTTGGTGCTGGCCACGTCGAGGGCGCCCCGGGCGAGGAAGCGCACGGTGTTGCCGGAGAGGGTGCGCAGGGCGGCGAGGGGCTGGTTGAGTTCGTGGGCGATGCTGGTGGACATCTGCCCGATGACCGCCAGCTTGCCGGCCTGCACCAGGCCGTCCTGGGCCTTGCGCAGGTTTTCCTCGGTCTGCTTGCGCTCGCGGATCTCGTCCATCAGGCGCTGGTTGCTGGCGATGAGGTCCTGGGTGCGCTCGCCGATCTTGCGTTCCAGTTCGTTGTTGGCGGCCAGCAGGGCTTCGCGGGCGGCGAGGCGGGTGGCGAGGACCTTGCGCCGTTCGTTCCAGGCGATGCCGAGGAAGGCCAGCAGGGCCAGCCCGGCAGCGGCGAGCAGGCCGTGGATCACCGCTTCGCGGCGCAGGTCGGCCAGGGGCGAGAGCAGGGTGAAGTGCCAGCGGGTGTCGTTGAGCAGGCGCGCCTGCGAGAGGTAGGCGACGCTGCCGGTGCCTTCGCCGTTGGGGAAGCTGATGATCTCCAGGCCTTCGCCCAGGTCCTGGCGGGCGCTGGGCTGCCATTCGTCGAGGGCCGACCAGTGGTATTGCAGGCTGCGGGCCAGGCGTTCCCGGTCGTCGGCGGAAAGCGGGCGGACCGCCTTCATGCGCAGGGCCGGGTCGCTGGAGAGGATGATGATGCCGTTCTCGTCGCTGACGAAGGCGTGCAGGCGGGCCTTTTCCCAGCGCTCCTGCAGGGCCTCCAGCTTCACCTTGACCACGGCGACGCCGATGATCCGCTGCTGGTAGCGCAGGCCGTGGGCCAGGTAGTAGCCGGCTTCGCCGGTGGTGCTACCGATGCCGTAGAAGCGGCCCGGCAGGCCTTTCATGGCGTCCTGGTAGTAGGCGCGGAAGGCCAGGTCTTCTCCGAGGAAGCTGTCGGCATCGCGCCAGTTGCTGGTGGCCAGCACGCGGCCTTCGGTGTCGAGCAGGAAGGTGGCGCGGCTGCCGCTGCGGCGGTTGAGCCCTTCGAGGTAGTCGTTGACCAGGTTGCGCCGGTAGGGCGTGGGGTTGAGCAGCAGGTGGCTGACGCTGGACTCCAGCTCCAGCAGGCTGGGCAGGTAGGTGTAGCGGTTGATCTCGCTCTCCACGGCGCGGGCGTGGAGTTCCAGCTGGCGTTCGCCGTTGCTGGCCAGGGCGCGGATGCCGGCCTGTTCGCTGAGGTGATAGACCACCCAGCCGGCACCCAGCATGGCCAGGAGCAGCAGGAGGGTCAGCGAGAGGTGGCGGAGCAGGCGCGGCTTCACGGTGAGGGCGGGCGGGACGGCACGGAGGCTGGTGGTGGGGCATTGCATCATAGTCATCCGGGCCGTGCCAGCCCGCCGCCCGGTCGGCGGCGGGCCGCCTGGGTCAGTGTTTCACCACCCGGCCGACACCACGGCCGCGGGGGTCGGAAGCGGTTTCCAGGGTGCTGCCATCGACGCGGATGGCCTGGATGTCGCCCATGTTCCAGCCCTGGTCCTCCAGGGTGTAGCCCATGGCCTTGAGCTGCTCGGCCACCGGCCCGGTGAGCGGGGCGTGGGCGTCGTAGTAGATCGTGTCCTTGGGCAGCAGCTGGTGATGCACGCGCTGGGCGGCCACGGCCCTCTCCAGGGGCAGCTTGAAGTCGTAGACGTTGTTCAGCACCTGGAAGATCGAGGTGAAGATGCGCGAGCCGCCGGGGGTGCCGAGCACCAGGCTGACCTTGCCATCGCGGGTGACGATGCTCGGGCTCATGGAGGAGAGCATGCGCTTGCCGGGTTCGATGGCGTTGGCGTCGCTGCCGACCACGCCAAAGGCGTTGGCCACGCCGGGCTTGGCGCTGAAGTCGTCCATCTCGTCGTTGAGCAGGAAGCCGGCGCCCTTGACCACCACGCCGCTGCCGAAGTCCCAGTTGAGGGTGTAGGTGTTGCTGACGGCGTTGCCCTGGGCATCGACGATGGAGAAGTGGGTGGTCTGGTGCGGTTCCAGGCCGGGGCGGACCTTCTCGGTGGCGGAGATGGCGCCGGGGTTCACCTCGCGGGCGCGCTGGGCGATGTAGGCCGGGTCGGTCAGTTGCTGCACCGGCACCTTGGAGAAGTCCGGGTCGCCCAGGTAGTCCGCGCGGTCGGCGAACACGCGCTTCTCGATCTCGGCGAGCAGGTGGATGTAGCGCGCGGAGTTCAGCTCGACGCCCTTGAAGTCGGCGGCGCGGGCTTCCTTGATGCCGATCAGCTGGGCCAGGGCGATGCCGCCGGAGCTGGGCAGCGGGGCGGTGTAGAGGGTGTTGCCCTGCCAGTCGATGCGCATGGGTTCGCGCCACTTGGCACGGTAGCCGGCCAGGTCTTCGGCGCTGATCAGGCCGTTGTCCTGTTTCATCTGGGCGACCAGCAGCTGGGCGGTCTTGCCCTTGTAGAACTCGTCCGGACCGTTGGCGGCGATGCGTTCGAGGGTGCTGGCCAGCTCCGGCTGCTTGAAGGTCTGGCCGGGCTTGAGGGTGCCGAAGTAGTCGTTGAAGTTGGTCTTGCCGTTGAACAGGGCGAGGGCGTCCTCGCGGTACTGGTACTGCTGCTGGGCGACCTTGAAGCCGTTGCGGGCGTAGCCGATGGCGGGGGTGATCAGCTCGCTCCAGGGCTTGCTGCCGAAGCGCTGGTGGGCCTCCCACAGGCCCATCACGGTGCCGGGTACGCCGGCGGCACGGGCGCCGACCAGGCTGAGGTTCTCGATCACTTCGCCCTTGTCGTCCAGGTACATGGTCTTGCTGGCGGCCTTGGGGGCGATCTCGCGGTAGTCGAGGAAGTAGGGTTTGCCGTCCATGTACAGCGTCATGAAGCCGCCGCCGCCGATGTTGCCGGCCTCGGGGTAGGTGACGGCCAGGGTGAAGGCGGTGGCGACGGCGGCGTCCACGGCGTTGCCGCCGGCCTTGAGGACGTCGGCGGCGACCTGGGCGCCGTAGCTGTCCGGTGCGGCGACGGCGCCGCCTTCAAGGGGTGCGGCGAGGACGCTGCCGTGGGCGGCGGCCAGGAGCAGGCCGAGGGCGAGGGGGCTGAGGCGCTTCGAGTGCATGACGGGTTCCCTGTTGTTGTTGTGAAGAGGGGAAAGGCCCCCGGCAGGCCGGGGGCGGTGAGGCGTCAGTGTTGCAGGATCTTGGCGAGGAACTGCTGGGCGCGGTCGGAACGCTGGCTGACGTCGCCGAAGAACTCGTCCTTGGCGCAGTCTTCGACGATCTGCCCGCGGTCCATGAAGATGACCCGGTCGGCAACCTTGCGGGCGAAGCCCATCTCGTGGGTCACGCACATCATGGTCATGCCTTCCTGGGCCAGCTCGACCATCACGTCGAGCACTTCGTTGACCATCTCCGGGTCCAGCGCGGAGGTGGGTTCGTCGAACAGCATCACCACCGGGTCCATGGCCAGGGCGCGGGCGATGGCGACGCGCTGCTGCTGGCCGCCGGAGAGCTGGCCGGGGTGCTTGTGGGCGTGGGCCTTGAGGCCGACGCGGTCGAGCAGCTTGAGGCCCTTGTCCAGCGCTTCGGCCTTGCCCCGGCCGAGGACCTTGACCTGGGCAATGGTGAGGTTCTCGGTGATGGACAGGTGCGGGAACAGCTCGAAGTGCTGGAACACCATGCCGACGCGGGAGCGCAGCTTGGGCAGGTCGGTGTTCTTGTCGGCGATGGAGGTACCGTCGACGATGATGTCGCCCTTCTGGAAGGGTTCCAGGGCGTTGACGCACTTGATCAGGGTGGACTTGCCGGAGCCGGACGGGCCGCAGACCACGACCACTTCGCCCTTCTTCACCTCGGTGCTGCAGTCGGTCAGCACCTGGAAGTCCCCGTACCACTTGTTGACGTTCTTGATGGAAATCATACGGCTAACCTTTTCTGCAGGAGTTTGACCAGCTGGGAGGCGATGAAGCTGATGCTGAAGTAGACCAGGCCGGCGAAGATGAGGAACTCATGGGGCTGGCCGATGATGTCGCCACGGGAGCGGGCGGCATTGAGGAAGTCCATCAGGCCGACGGTGTACACCAGCGAGGTGTCCTGGAACAGGATGATGCTCTGCTGCAGCAGCAGCGGGGTCATCTTGCGGAAGGCCTGGGGCAGGATGATCAGGCGCATGCACTGGCCGTAGGTCATGCCCAGGGCCTGTGCCGCGCCCATCTGGCCCTTGGGGATGGCCTGGATGCCGGCACGGACGATCTCGCAGAAGTAGGCGGCCTCGAACATCATGAAGGCCACCAGGCACGAGGTGAACGCGCCGACCGGGGTGTCCTCGCCGGTGATCCAGCGCAGGATGAAGGGCACCGCGAAGTAGAACCAGGTGATCACCAGCAGCAGCGGGATCGAGCGGAAGTAGTTCACGTACAGCCCGGCGATCTTCGACAGCAGCGGGTTGTGGGACAGGCGCATCAGGGCCAGCAGGGTGCCCAGGGCGACGCCGCCCAGCACGCCCAGCACCATCAGCTGCAGGGTCATCAGCAGCCCGTCGGCGAGGCCGGGAAGGGCGGGGATGATCGCGGAGAAATCCATCATTTACCCCCTACGGCGATCAGGCCGGGCACGGCGACCTTCCGCTCCACCAGACGCATGAGCAGCATCAGGCTCATGTTCAGGGTGAAGTAGATGAGGGTGGCCAGGGTGAAGGCTTCGAACAGGTTGGCGGAGAACTCGGCGGTCTGCTTGGTCTGCGCCAGCAGCTCCATCAGGCCGATCAGCGAGGCCACCGAAGAGTTCTTGAAGATGTTGAGGAACTCGCTGGTCAGCGGCGGAATGATGATGCGGAAGGCCTGTGGCAGCAGCACGTAGCGGTAGATGGCCGGCAGGCCGAAACCCAGGGCACGGGCGGCGCCGAGCTGGCCCTTGGGCAGGGCCTGGATGCCGGTGCGCACCTGCTCGCAGACGCGGGCGGCGGTGAACAGGCCGAGGCACACGACCACGCTGAGGTAGGCGGAGGTGGCCGGGTTGAGGTCCTGCTTGAACCAGATTTCCAGCGGTTCGGGCAGAAGGTCCGGTACCAGGAAGTACCAGAGGAACAGCTGCACCAGCAGCGGTACGTTGCGGAAGATCTCCACGTAGGTGGTGGCAATGCCGGACACCAGGCGGTTCGGCACGGTGCGCATCACGCCGAGCAGCGAGCCCAGCAGCAAGGCGACGATCCAGGCCACCAGGGCGATGGCGATGGTCCAGCCCAGGCCGGTGACGAACCAGTCCAGGTAGATTTCATCGCCGATGCCGGTGGACTTGAAGAATACGCCCCAGTCCCAGTTGTAATTCATCAGGGTGGTCCCCTCAGGGTCTTTGTCGGTCTGCGGTTGACGGCAGCGGAAGGGGGCGCCCCCTGCCGCTGGCAGGGGGACGGGACGAAGGCGGCGTGGTACGCCCGTTCGCCCTCACGCCCGGCCCGCCTCCTTGTGGGAGGCGGGCGCAACAGGTCAGATTTCTTCGGCCGACTTGTCGGTGGGGGTGGCGATCAGCTTCTTCAGCTCGTCGCTCATGGGGAAGTTCAGGTTCAGGTTCTTCGGCGGGATGGGCTGGGTGAACCACTTGTCGTAGATGCCGTTGATCTCGCCGGAGGCGAAGACGTCGGCGATGGCCTTGTCGACCACCTTCTTGAAGGCTTCGTCGCCCTTGCGAACCATGCAGCCGTAGATCTCGTAGGACTGCGGCTGGCCGGTGACGACCCAGTCGTCGGGCTTCTTGGCCTTGGCCATCTCACCGTAGAGCAGGGCGTCGTCCATCATGAATGCGACGGCGCGGCCGGACTCGAGCATCAGGAAGGACTCGCCGTGGTCCTTGGCGGAGATGATGTTCATGCCCATCTGCTTCTCGGCATTCATGGACTTGAGCAGGCGCTCGGAGGTGGTGCCGGCGGTGGTCACCACGTTCTTGCCCTTGAGGTCGGCGAAGTCGTTGATGCCGGCGGTCTTCTTGGACAGCAGACGGGTGCCGACTTCGAAGATGCCGACGGAGAAGTCGACCTGCTTCTGGCGCTCGAGGTTGTTGGTGGTGGAGCCGCACTCGATGTCCACGGTGCCGTTCTGCACCAGCGGGATGCGGGTCTGGGAGGTGACCAGGTTGTAGCGGACCTTCAGGTCCGGCAGGGCCAGCTCCTTCTTCACGGCTTCGACGACCTTCAGTTGCAGGTCATGGGAGTAGCCGATGGGCTTGCCCGGCTCGGTGCCGAGGTAGGAGAACGGGATGGAGGCGTCACGGTGACCGAGGACGATGGTGCCGCTGTCCTTGATCTTCTTCAGGGTGCCGGTCAGTTCGTCGGCGATGGCGGGAGCGGAAATCAGGGTCGCAGCGATGGCGGCGGCCAGAACCTTGGGAAGGGTACGCATGTGTTTCAGTCCTCGACTTTGTTTGTTCTTATCGGCGCGATGCGGTTTTCGGCGCCGTCGGGGATCTGTAATGGCAGGATGCGTGCCATCTGTATGGTGTTGGGATTTGTTTGTAAGTAATTGAATTTATTGATTTTTATTTTGATGGCTGGTTGGGCTCGGAAGGGTTTTGTTCGGTGGTTCGGATATTGGAGGTAAAGGCGTTCGGTTATCCGAACGTAGAGGGTGGTGTTTTCAGGGCCACATTTCGAGAACAAGCTGATCATCGAGTTCTGCTGGTGTTTTCTGTTTCGCCCTCCCGGGCGAGTCCCTTTTCCAGTCGTTGAAAAGGAACCAAAAAACTCGCCCCTGCATCCGGCCCGACTGCGTCGGGTCCCCTCCCTCCATCGTCATTCCAGGGGCCCGCGCTGACGGGCCATCCCTGGCCCGGCAGCGCTCTCGCGACATCCATGTCGCTCAGCCCCCTACATGACGATTCCGCTCGGCCTCCTGAAGGGGCACTGGCCCCGCCCCGCCATTGGGAGTCAGGCAGCAGCGCAGCGTGCGCTCATGACGTGCTAATCGCAGGGAGGAGGGACTGCGGTAGCCAGGCACCTTCACCTTGTGGGAGGGCTGTATCAGAAGCCGGGGTTGCAGCTAGCGGAAGTGCGGCGCTCGCAGCCCGCCCTGACGGCGGGCTGCGGGGAGGGGGGTCAGTGAGCCTGCCAGGCGTTCCAGCGCTGGGCGATGGTTTCGCCGTGGTCGCGCCAGTATTTGAAGTTGAGGGTGATCTGGCCGTCGCGGTGGGCGCTGGGCAGGTCGGCGGCGAGGTCGGCGGGGATCTGCGGGAGGCTCTGCAGGTTCACCGGGGTGTAGCCGGTGGCGACGGCGAAGTCGGCCTGCGGCTTGATGCCGGTGGCGAAGCCGAGGAAGCGCTTGGCGGCGTCGAGGTGCTTGGCGCCACGGGGGATGACGAGGAAGTCCCCGGTCACCAGGTTCTGCTCCCAGCCGATGGCCACCGGTGAGCCGGAGCGCTTGAGGGCGGTGACGCGGCCGTTCCAGAACATGCCGAGGCTGGCCTGGCCGGAGCTGAGCAGCTTCTGCGATTCGTCGCCGTTACCCCACCAGACGATGTCCTGCTTGATGGTGTCGAGCTTCTTGAAGGCGCGGTCCAGGTCCAGCGGGTAGAGCTTGTCGGCGGGTACGCCGTCGGCCAGCAGGGCCATTTCCAGCACGCCGGGGCTCGGCCATTTGTAGAGGGCACGCTTGCCGGGGTAG
The DNA here is from genome assembly GCF_032621675.1 of Pseudomonas sp. zfem003. Classification (NCBI taxonomy): domain Bacteria; kingdom Pseudomonadati; phylum Pseudomonadota; class Gammaproteobacteria; order Pseudomonadales; family Pseudomonadaceae; genus Pseudomonas; species Pseudomonas sp. zfem003. The sequence continues at coordinate 143,451 of NZ_JAVYJG010000013.1, forward strand.
GCCTGGGTATCGAAGAGGCTGGCCCAGCCCTGCGGGGCCTTGGCGTGGCGTTCGGTGTTGTAGCCGAGGATGAAGGAGAAGTAGAACGAGCCCACGCCGTAGATGGTGACGAAGCGCGGGTCGATGTTGCGCTGGGCGATCTGCTTGAGGTCCAGGGGTTCCAGCAGGCCTTCGCGGCCCAGGCGCAGGGCCTGGTCGGCCTCGACGTCGATCACGTCCCAGGTGACGTCGCCGGCCTTGATCATCTGCCGCAGCTTGTCGTAGTCGGTGGGGCCGGCCTGGTTCACGCGGATGCCGGTTTCCTGCTCGAAGGGCTTGGCCCAGGCGGCTTCCTGGGCGGCCTGGGTGGTGCCACCCCAGCTGGTGAAGGTGAGCGTCTGTTCGGCGCTGTGCGGGGTGAGGCCGGGGAGGGCGGCCAGGAGGAGGGAGAGCGCCAGTGCGGTGTTTTTCTTGTTCATGATCCTGTCCCAGGATGGGTTTCCATGGTCGACTCGCGGCGCCAGGGGCGCGGAGGCAAGGCTGGCCAGGATGAACCCGGGGCTGGATCTCTTCCGGGAGATCATGATGGCCGGCGCCACTATCGCACTCCGCGAAGGGCTCTAGAAGGGGCGCGGGAGCCTCTTTGTCCGACAATTGAAGCAGTTCGCGATTGGTGACGCCGAGCGCACTTTTCGCGCCGTTCCTGGCGGCCACGATGGGCCTGGAACGGACCGGGGCGGCCATGCCGCCCCGGTGTGTTCAGTGACTGCCAGCGGCCTTGTTCAGGTCGCTTTCGTTCCACTCGGTGTAGACGCAGGCATCGGCGGTGGCCCAGCGCACGCACACGGCATCGCCGGGCTTGAGCGGCATGCCGGCGGCGGAGAGCGCCTTGACGGTGAGTGCGGTGCCGCCGTCGGTGACCACGCTGCAGGTCTGGCTTTCGCCGAGGAACAGCACTTCGCTGACGCGGGCGCGGATCTGGTTCCAGCCGGCGGCCAGGGGCTCCTGCTCGGCCTGCTGGAGGCTCAGGGCCTGGGCCTTCTCCGGGCGCACCATCAGCAGCACGTCCTGGTCCTGGGTGAGGCTGGCGGTGAGGCGGATGGCCAGCGGCTGGTTCTCGAAGCTGGCCACGGCGTTGCCCCGGGCCTTGAGCCGCAGGAAGTTGGAGTTGCCGAGGAAGGAGGCGACGAAGGCATTCGGCGGGTTCTGGTAGAGGTCGTAGCCGCTGCCCAGCCCGACGATGCGGCCGTGGCTGAAGATGGCGATGCGCTGGGACAGGCGCATGGCCTCTTCCTGGTCGTGGGTGACGTAGACGATGGTGATGCCGAGGCGGCGATGCAGCTGGCGCAGCTCGTCCTGCAGGTCTTCACGCAGCTTCTTGTCGAGGGCACCGAGGGGTTCGTCCATCAGCAGGATGCGCGGTTCGTAGACCAGTGCACGGGCGATGGCGACACGCTGCTGCTGGCCGCCGGAGAGCTGGGCGGGGCGGCGGTGGGCGAAGGTGTCCAGCTGCACCAGCTTGAGCATGGCGTCGACGCGGCGTTCACGCTCGGCGCGGGGCATCTTGCGGATGTCCAGGGGGAAGCCGATGTTGTCGCGCACCGAGAGGTGCGGGAACAGCGAGTAGCGCTGGAACACCATGCCGATGTCGCGCTTGTGCGGCGGCACGTTCACCAGGGACTGGTCGTCGACGAGGATTTCACCGCTGCTCGGGGTCTCGAAGCCGGCGAGCATGGACAGGGTGGTGCTCTTGCCGGAGCCGCTGGAGCCGAGGAAGGTGAGGAACTCGCCGTCCTTGATGTCCAGGTTGATGCTGTCCACGGCGGTGAAGTCGCCGTAGTGCTTGTTCAGGTTGCGCAGGCTGACCAGGGTCTTGTCGGCCTGGTGAGCGGGATCTTTGACTGCACTCATGGGGTACTCCTGGGCGCCTCAGGCGGCGCGAATCTCGTTGCGCCGACGCAGTACGGCGGCGATCACCATGACCAGTACGGAGAGGCCGATCAGCAGCGTCGAAGCGACGGCGATCACGGGCGTCAGGTCCTGGCGGAGGGTGGTCCACATCTTGACGGGCAGGGTCTGCAGGGTCGGGCTGGCCATCATCACGCTCAGCACCACTTCGTCCCAGGACACCAGGAAGGCGAACAGGGCGCCGGCGACCATGCCGGGGCGGATCGCCGGGAAGGTGACCCTGAACACCGCCTGCAGGCGCGAGGCGCCGCAGATCACCGCTGCATCCTCGATGGACTGATCGAACAGCTTCAGCGAGTTGATGATGGAGATGATGGTGAAGGGCAGGGCGACGATCACATGGCTCACCACGAAGGCGAACAGGGTGCCGGTGAAGCCGAGCTTGAGGAACAGCGCGTAGACGGCCACGGCGATGATCACCAGCGGCACGATCATCGGCAGGGTGAACAGCCCGTAGAGCATCTCGCGGCCGGGGAAGCGCCCGCGCACCAGGGCGAAGGCGGTCGGCAGGCCGAGGGCGACGGCGCAGACGGTGGTCAGCACGGCGACCTTGAGGCTGGCCAGGGCGGCGTTCATCCAGTCGGGGTTGGAGAAGAACTGGCCGTACCACTTCAGCGTCCAGCCCGGCGGTGGGAACACCAGCCACTGGGACGAGCCGAACGACAGCAGGACGATGAACAGGATCGGCAGCAGCAGGAACAGGGCGATCACGCTGGTGACGCCGTAGAGGCCCAGGCGCATGCGCAGGCTCATGGCGGAGGGGGTCAGGAGCATGTCGACTTACCTCGCGTTGCTGGCACCCACCGGGGATTCCGGCTGGAGCTTCAGGTAGACGTAGAACAGCACCAGGGTGATCAGCACCAGCAACGCGGCGGCGGCACTGGCCAGGCCCCAGTTCAGGAACGACTGCACCTGCTGGATGATGAATTCCGGGAGCATCATGTTCTGCGCACCGCCGAGCAGGGCCGGGGTGACGTAGTAGCCCAGGGACATGACGAAGACCATCAGGCCGCCGGAGAACAGGCCGGGACGGCACAGCGGCAGGAACACCCGGAAGAAGTTGGTCCAGGGGCTGGCGCCGCAGACCGAGCCGGCCTGCAGGATCATCGGGTCGATGGCCTGCATGGTGGCCTGCAGGGGCAGGACGATGAACGGGATCATGATGTAGGTCATGCCGATCACCACGCCGGTCAGGTTGTGCACCATCTCCAGCGGCTGGTCGATCACGCCCAGTGCCATCAACACCTTGTTGATCACCCCGGAGGCTTGCAGCAACACCAGCCAGGAGTAGGTGCGGGCCAGCAGGCTGGTCCACATCGACAGCAGCACGATGTTCAGCATCCAGCGGCCCCAGCCGCGTGGCACCAGGGTGATGGCCCAGGCCAGGGGGAAGCCCAGCAGCAGGCTGAACAGGGTCACCAGGCCCGCCACCGAGAAGGTGTTGATCAGCACCCGGGAGTAGGCCGAGTTGGCGAACAGCTGGGCGTAGTTGCCGAGGCCGGGCTCCGGCTCCAGCACGCCGCGCAGCAGCAGGCCGATCAGCGGGGCGAGGAAGAACAGGCCGAGGAACACCAGGGCCGGGCCGAGGTTGCCGAAGCCCTTCCAGCGTTGTGCGAGGCTCGGGCCTTGGTGGGCGGCCGCGCCACCGGTAGCGCGGGCTGCGCTACCGGTGGTGGGCTGACGGGGCATGCTCGCCGTCATTTTCATTTGACCAGCCATTCGTTCCACCGTGTGGCGATGGCCGGACCGTTCTTGGCCCAGTAGGCGAAGTCCAGGGTGACCTGGTCGCTGGCGTAGGCGGTCGGCAGGTTGGGGGCCAGTACGGAGTCGAGGCGCTGGACGCTGTCGACGTTGACCGGGGCGTAGGCGGTGAGGTTGGAGAAGTCGGCCTGGCCCTTGGCGCTGCTGGCGTTGGCCAGGAACTTCATGGCCGCGTCCTTGTTCTTGGCGCCCTTGGGGATGACCAGGAAGTCGGCCATGACCAGGTTCTGCTTCCAGCTCACGCCCACCGGGGCGCCGTCTTCCTGGAGGGCGTAGATGCGGCCGTTCCAGAACTGGCCGAGGGTGGCTTCACCGGAGGCCAGCAGTTGCTGGGACTGGGCGCCGCCGCCCCACCAGACGATGTCCTTCTTGATGGTGTCGAGCTTCTTGAAGGCGCGGTCCAGGTCCAGCGGGTAGAGCTTGTCGGCGGGCACGCCGTCGGCCAGCAGGGCCAGTTCGAGCACGCCGGGGCTCGGCCATTTGTAGAGGGCACGCTTGCCGGGGTAGGTCTTGGTGTCGAACAGGGCGCTCCAGTCCACCGGCTTGTTGGCGCCGAGCTTGCCCTCGTTGTAGCCGAGCACGAAGGAGAAGAAGAAGGAGCCGACGCCGTGGTCGGAGACGAAGCGGGGGTCGATCTTGTCGCGCTGGATCTGGGTGAAGTCCAGGGGCTCCAGCAGGCCTTCGGCGGCAGCACGCAGGGCGAAGTCGGCTTCCACGTCGACCACGTCCCACTGGACGTTGCCGCTCTCGACCATGGCTTTCAGCTTGCCGTAGTCGGTGGGGCCGTCCTGCACGACGGTGATGCCGCTGGCCTTGCTGAACGGGTCGGCCCAGGCCTGCTTCTGCGCATCCTGGGTGGTACCGCCCCAGCTGACGAAGTTCACGCTCTCGGCCGCCATGGCCAGGGTGCTGGCGGTTCCCAGCAGGCCGGCGATCAGTGCGGCAGATACACCTTTTTTCAACACCATTGTGACGCCCTCATTTGTTGTGTTTGTGAGCGGGCTGCTACGCCCGCTTTTCGGGAGCAGTGGGGTCCATCGGAGCCTGTGTGGCGACCGTGCCAGGGGCCTGTTATCACGCTGTCCGTGACGGGTTCGCCTGGCTGAAACTGTTCGGTCTACGGAATATCATATTATGGTATTCCAAACTTTGTGCAAGCACTTTGCCGTGCCGGTCGTCCTGCTGAAGCGCGATTCCCGAGGGGGTTGGCGGGCCACGGGATGCGCGGCCCGCTGCCGACTTCAGCCGGTGAAGGGAATGCTTTCCACCACCTCCAGGTCGTAGCCGGTCAGGCCGGCGTATTTCAACGGCGGGCCGAGGTGGCGCAGCTTGCCCACGCCCAGGTCCTGGAGGATCTGGGCACCGGTGCCCACCTCGGAATAGATGCGTGACTGCGAGCGGGTGTACTGGCGCGGTGGCAGGGTGAGCTGCGGTACGCGCTCCAGCAGCGCCTGGGAGGACTCGTGGTTGGCCAGCACCACCACCACGCCGTGGCCTTCCTCGGCGACGCGCTGCAGGGCGGCCCAGAGGGTCCAGTTGGCCGGGCCGTGGTACTCGGCGCCGACCAGGTCGCGCAGCGGGTCGATGACGTGGACACGGGCCAGGGTGGGGTGGTTGCGGTCGATCTCGCCCATCACCATGGCCATGTGCACGCCGCCTTCGATGCGGTCCTCGTAGGTGAACAGGCGGAAGGTGCCGTGCACGGTGGGCAGCTCGCGCTCGCCGATGCGCGCCACGGTGTGCTCATGGCTGAGGCGGTAGTGGATGAGGTCGGCGATGGTGCCGATCTTGATGCCGTGCTTCTCGGCGAAGCGCTCCAGGTCCGGGCGACGGGCCATGCTGCCGTCGTCGTTCATTACTTCGACGATCACCGAGGCGGGGCTGAAGCCGGCCAGGCGCGCCAGGTCGCAGCCGGCCTCGGTGTGGCCGGCACGGGTCAGTACGCCACCTTCGCGGGCGCGCAGGGGGAAGATGTGGCCGGGCTGCACCAGGTCTTCCGGCACGGCGTCCGCCGCCACGGCAGCGGCCACGGTGCGGGCGCGGTCGGCAGCGGAGATGCCGGTGGTGACGCCGGTGGCGGCTTCGATGGAGACGGTGAAGGCGGTGCTGAAGGCGCTGCCGTTGCTCGGCACCATCTGCTCCAGGCCGAGGCGCTGGCAGTGCTCGTCGGTCAGGGTCAGGCAGATCAGGCCGCGGGCTTCCCGGGCCATGAAATTGATGGCCTCGGGGGTGCAGCGTTCGGCGGCCAGCAGCAGGTCGCCTTCGTTCTCGCGGTCTTCGTCATCCACCAGCAGCACCATCTTGCCCTGGCGGTAATCGGCGATGAGTTCTTCGATGGGGTGGAAGGCCATGGGCTTCTCTCTGTGGGGTGTAAGACGTAATGTGGTATACCATAATACGAATTAACGCGAGAGGTCATCATGAAGGCTTACTGGATTGCTCATGTAGACGTAGAGGACGCCGATCAATACAGCCAGTACACCCAGCGCGCGCCGGCGGCATTCGCCCGCTACGGTGCGCGCTTCCTGGCTCGGGGCGGGCGCAGCGAGGCGCTGGAGGGGCGTGACACGCCGCAGCGCAGCGTGGTGATCGAATTCGACTCCTACGAGCAGGCGCTGGCCTGCTACCACTCGCCGGAATACCAGGCGGCCCGCCGCCACCGCGAAGGTGTGGCACGGGCCGAGGTGATCATCGTCGAGGGCATGGCGCCCTGAGCCGGGCGGCTTGCGTTCCGCACGCGCCCCTGAGGGGCGACACCGTGACGACGGCTAGCGGATGAAGTGCACCTTGCCGCTGTCGTCGTTGCCCATGTAGATGCCGTAGACCCCCGCCTGGCGTTCCTCGATATAGCGTTCGAGGATCTGCCGGATCGCGGGGTAGTAGATGGCGTCCCAGGGGATCTCGTCGGGGGCGAAGAAGCGGCAGTCCTGGGTTTCCGGGCCGTACTGGCCGGTGTCTTCCAGGACGATGGCGCGGAAGATGATGTAGACCTCGCTGATGCGCGGCACGCTGAAGATGGAGTAGGGCGAAAGGATCTCGGCGCGCACGCCGCTCTCTTCCCACACCTCGCGCAGGGCCGCCTGCTCGGTGGTCTCGTTGCCTTCCATGAAGCCCGCCGGCAGGGTCCAGGTGCCCGGGCGCGGCGGGATGGCGCGCTGGCAGAGCAGGTACTTGCCGTCCCGCTCGATGATGCAGCCGGCGATGATCTTCGGGTTGACGTAGTGGATGTAGCCGCAGGCGCGGCACATCAGGCGTTCATGGGTGTCGCCCGCCGGCCGCTGGAGGCCGAGGTCCTGGCTGCCGCACTGGGCGCAGAAGTTCGGGCGACTCATGTTCAGCGGCCTATGCGCGGCTCTTTGAGGGCGATGGGGGCGGTGATCTCGGGCAGGTCGCCGCTCTCGTCCTGCTTGCGCTTGAGGTACTCCAGCGCCACCTTCGCGGCCGCGCGGACGTGGTCCACCGAGGCCTGGTGGGCGGCCAGCGGGTCGCCGCTCTTGATGGCCTCGACGATGCGCTCCATCTCCTGGTTGCTGGCGCCGCGACGGTTCTCCTGGGACACCGAGGTGGCGCGCAGGTAGCTGATGCGGGCCTGCAGCTGGCGCAGCTGGGTGGCGGCGATGTGGTTGCCGGAGCCTTCCAGCAGCACGTCGTAGAAGCCCTGGACGGAGTCGAGCACCTGTTGCAGCTCGCCGTCCTTGAGGGCCTTGCGGTTCTCTTCCAGGGCCTTTTCCAGCGCCTTGATGTCCTTGGCCTTGGCCCGCAGGGTGAACAGCTGGACGATCAGGCCTTCGAGCACGCAGCGCAGCTCGTAGATGTCGACGGCGTCTTCCAGGGTGATGATGGCCACGCGCGGGCCCTTGGCATCGGCGAATTCCACCAGCCCTTCGGATTCCAGGTGGCGCAGGGCCTCGCGCACCGAGGTACGGCTCACGCCCAGGCGGTCGCAGAGGTCGCGTTCCACGAGGCGGTCACCGGGCAGGAGCTGGAAGTTCATGATGGCGCTTCGCAGCTTGTCCAGCACGATTTCACGGAGCGTGACGGGGTTGCGATTGACCTTGAAGCTGTCGTCGAGTGGCAGGCGTTTCATGGGGTCCGCTCTTTATGGGCTGTCCATGCGAAACGAGCACGATGCGCAGTGATCGTGCTCGTCATCTAAACAGCCGGGGTTTGACTGGAGGCTTCGGCGTCGGCTTCGGCGAAGGCTTCCCGGGCGAGCCGGAAACTGTCCACGGCTGCGGGAACGCCGCAATAGATACCGACCTGAAGCAGGATTTCGCGTATTTGTTCACGACTCAGACCGTTGCGCAAGGCGCCCCGCACGTGCAGCTTGAGCTCGTGCGGCCGGTTCAGGGCCGAAATCATGGCCAAGTTTATCATGCTGCGTTCCTGGGGCGACAAACCCTCACGGCCCCAGACATGGCCCCAGCAGTACTCGGTGACCATCTCCTGCAGCGGGCGGGTGAAGTCGTCGGCGTTCTCGATGGAGCGCTTCACGTAGGCCTCGCCCAGCACGCGGGTGCGGATCTCCAGGCCCTTCTCGTATTTCTCGTTGCTCATGCGTCCAGCTCCCGGCGGCTCACAGGCCGCCCATGAGGGTGTATTTGATTTCCAGGTAGTCCTCGATGCCGTAGTGCGAGCCTTCGCGGCCCAGGCCCGAGGCCTTGATGCCGCCGAACGGCGCGACTTCGGTGGAGATCAGCCCTTCGTTGATGCCGACCATCCCGTACTCCAGCGCCTCGCTCATGCGCCAGGCGCGGCCCAGGTCGCGGGTGTAGCAGTAGGCCGCGAGGCCGAACTCGGTGTCATTGGCCAGGCGCACGGCCTCGGCTTCGTCATGGAAGCGGAACACCGCTGCCAGCGGGCCGAAGGTTTCCTCGCGGGCCACCTTCATGCCGGTGTTGACCTCGGCCAGCACCGTGGGCGGGTAGAAGCCGTGGCCCAGCGGGTGGCGCTCGCCGCCGCAGAGCAGGCGGGCGCCCTGGGCGAGGGCGTCGCGCACGTGGTCTTCCACCTTGGCCACGGCGCGCTCGTTGATCAGCGGGCCCTGGGTGACGCCCTCGTCGAAGCCGCTGCCGACCTTCAGTTGCGCCACGCGCTCGGCCAGGCGGGCGACGAAGGCATCGTGGATGCCGTCCTGCACCAGGAAGCGGTTGACGCACACGCAGGTCTGCCCGGCGTTGCGGAACTTGGCCACCAGGGCGCCTTCCACGGCGCGCTCCAGGTCGGCGTCGTCGAAGACGATGAAGGGCGCATTGCCGCCCAGCTCCAGGGACACCTTCTTCAGGGTCGGCGCGCACTGGGCCATCAGCAGCTTGCCGATGGCGGTGGAGCCGGTGAAGGAGAGCTTGCGCACGGCCGGGCTGGCGGTCAGCTCGCCGCCGATGGCCACGGCGTCGCCGGTGATGACGTTGAACACCCCGGCCGGAATGCCCGCCTGCTTGGCCAGGGCCGCCAGGGCCAGGGCGGAGAAGGGCGTCTCCGGTGCCGGCTTGACGATGCACGGGCAGCCGGCGGCCAGGGCCGGGCCGGCCTTGCGGGTGATCATCGCGGCGGGGAAGTTCCACGGGGTGATGGCGGCGACCACGCCGATGGGCTCCTTGGTCACCACGATGCGTGCATCGCCCTTGTGGCTGGGGATGGTGTCGCCGTAGATGCGCTTGGCCTCCTCGGCGAACCACTCGATGAAGCTGGCGGCATAGACGATCTCGCCGCGCGCCTCGGCCAGGGGCTTGCCCTGTTCCAGGGTGAGGATCTGCGCCAGGGGCTCGGTGTGCTCGATCATCAGCGCATGCCAACGCTTCAGGCGTGCACTGCGCTCCTTGGCGGTCAGTGCGCGCCAGGCCGGCCAGGCGCGTTCGGCGGCCGCGATGGCCTGCCGGGCCTCTGCGGCGCCGAGGTTCGGCACCTGGCCGATGCAGGCACCGGTGGCGGGGTTGAAGATGTCCTGTCGCGCGCCGTCGGCGGCGTCCAGCCACTGGCCGTCGATGTAGGCCTGCTGGCGGAAGAGGGGGGAAGCGGTCGGGTTCATGCCCACTCCAGAAAGAAAAAAGAGGCCGTGGGGTGACAGATCACGGCCCCATAAAGGGGATCAGGCGAGGGGCGGCACCGCACCCAGCTTGCCCTTGTGATAGAGCATCGGGATGACCGGCTCCTCGGGCAGGATCAGGTTCTTCACCGCGCCGACGATGATGGCGTGGTCGCCACCGTCGTACTCGCGCCACAGCTCGCACTCGATGATCGCCGTGGCCTTGGCCAGCAGCGGGTTGCCCAGCTCGCTCAGGTGCCAGTCGATGCCCTTGGCCTTGTCCTTGCCCTTGCCGGCGAAGGCATAGGCCTCGGTGGTCTGCTCGGCGGCCAGCAGGTGGATGGCGAAGCGCTTGCTGTCCCGCAGCACCGGGTAGGTGTCGGAGGCGTAGTTGGGGCAGAACAGCACCAGGGCCGGGTCGATCGACAGGGCGCTGAAGGCGCTGGCGGTGATGCCGACGATCTGGCCGTCCGCGTCGAGGGTGGTGACCACGGTCACGCCCGACGGGAAGCGGCTCATCACGTCTTTGTAGATACCGGGTTCGATCATGGCGTGCCTCTCAGCGCATCACGAAGGGGTCAGGCATCGGCGCCTGGGACAGGTTGATCCACACCGTCTTCTGCTCGGTGTAGGCGATCACCGACTCGATGCCGCTCTCGCGGCCATAGCCGCTGTTCTTGAAGCCGCCGATGGGCGCCATGGCGGACACCGCGCGGTAGGTGTTGACCCAGACGATGCCCGAGCGGATGTCCCGGGCCAGGCGATGGGCGCGGCCCAGGTCGCGGGTCCAGATGCCGGCGGCGAGGCCGAACTGCGAGTCGTTGGCGATCGCCAGGGCTTCGGCCTCGTCCTTGAAGCGGATCACCGAGGCCACCGGGCCGAACACCTCTTCCTGCATGATCTTCATCGAGTTGCGGTCGCACTCGAACAGCGTCGGCTCGTAGAACCAGCCCTGTTCCAGGTGCGCCGGGCGCTTGCCGCCCAGGCGCAGGCGTGCGCCCTCGGCCAGGGCGTCGGCCACCAGGCCCTCGACCACGGCGAGCTGCTGCGCGGTGGCCATGGGGCCCATCTCGCTGGCGTCGTCCTGCGGGTTGCCGATACGGATGCGCTGGGCGCGTTCGATCAGGCGGCTGACGAATTCGTCGTAGATGCTGTCCTGCACCAGCAGGCGCGAGCCGGACACGCAGCTCTGCCCGGAGGCGGCGTAGATGCCGGCCACGGCGCCGTTGATGGCGCTGTCCAGGTCGGCGTCGGCGAAGATGATGTTCGGCGACTTGCCGCCCAGCTCCAGGGACAGCTTGGCGAAGTTCTCCGCGCTGCTGCGCACCACGTGGCGGGCGGTGGCGGCGCCGCCGGTGAAGGCGATCTTGCGCACCAGCGGGTGGCGGGTGAGAGCAGCGCCGGTGCTCGGGCCGTAGCCGGTCACCACGTTGACCACGCCCGCCGGGAAGCCGGCTTCGAGGGCCAGGCGCGCCAGTTCGAGGATGGTTGCCGAGGCGTGCTCGGACGGCTTGAGCACGATGGTGTTGCCGGCGGCCAGGGCCGGGGCCAGCTTGATCGCCGTCAGGTACAGCGGGCTGTTCCAGGGAATGATCCCGGCCACCACGCCCAGCGGCTCGTGCACGGTGTAGGCGAACATGTCCGGCTTGTCGATCGGCAGGGTGCCGCCTTCCAGCTTGTCCGCCAGGCCGGCGGTGTAGTGGAAGAACTCCGGCAGGTAGCCGACCTGGCCGCGGGTCTCGCGGATCAGCTTGCCGTTGTCACGGCTTTCCAGCTGGGCCAGGTGCTCTTTGTTCTCGGCGATCAGGTCGCCCAGGCGGCGCAGCAGCTTGCCCCGCGCGGTGGCGGTGAGGCTGCGCCAGGCCGGCGCTTCGAAGGCGGCCTGGGCGGCCTGGACGGCGCGCTCGACGTCGGCTTCGTCCGCGTCGGGCAGCTCGGCCCAGGGTTCGGCCAGGGCCGGGTTGAGGCTCTGGAAGGTCTTGCCGGACAGGGCGTCGACCCATGCCCCGCCGATGCACATCTGGAAGCGTGCGAGTGTCATGCAACGATCCCCTTGATTGGATTGGGTCGGGCCTGTGCCGTGGCCAGGAAGTCCAGCAACAGCTGGTTGACCAGGCGCGGCGACTCGACCGGCATCATATGCCGTTGTTCGGCCAGTACGGCGGCCCGCGCACCGGGAATGCGCTGGGCGAGCTGCTCGGCCATCTCCGGCGTCGAGCCCGGGTCCAGTTCGCCGGTGGCGATCAGGGTCGGCACGCGGATGTTGCCCAGGTCGTCGGCGCGGTACATGTCCTGGGTGGCGAACAGCTCATAGGTGGTCAGGTAGCCCTGCGGGTCGTTGCTCGCCAGGGTCTGGCGGATCGCCGCGATCTGCGCCGGGTTGGCAGCCTGGTACTCACGGCTGAACCAGCGCGACAGCGCCGCCTCGGCGTTGGCGTCCGGCCCGTGCTGGGCGGCCTGGGCAGTGCGGGCGATGACGCCGGCACGCTGCTCCGGCGTGCGGTTGAACACGCTGTTGAGCACCACCAGGCCCTGCAGGTACTGGGGGTAGTGCAGGGCGAAGGCGCGGGCCACCAGCCCGCCCATGGAGAAGCCGATCACCGTGACCTGGGTCAGGCCCAGGTGATCGAGCAACTCGCGCAACTGGTCGGCGTAACCGAGCAGCTCGGTGCCGGGCTCCGGGCGTGGGCTGTCGCCATGACCCAGCATGTCGTAGGCGATCACGCGGTACTGCGTGGCCAGGCCGACGACCTGGCCGCCCCACATTTCTTTGTTGAGGCCCACACCGTGGATCAGCACCACGGGTTGGCCTTGTCCGGTCGCCAGGTAGCTGGTGCCGGCGGGGGTACGTTCAGCGGTGAGCCGAATCATGGAGCGCTCCTGCACTTCTTGTTGGATCAGCGGTTCTGCTCGGCTTTCTCGGCAGCCAGCTCTTCCAGATCGATGTAGCGGTTGCCGATGCGCGGGTGCAGGCGGCCACCGTCGGCGGCGCCGAGCACGACGATGATCTCGTCGGCACGCGGGGCGTCCTCGATCTGCATTTCCAGGGTGATGTAGTGGGAGCGCAGGCCTTCGTCGTCCTTGTGCATCATCGGGATCTGGATGGAGGTGCCGGGGCCACCGCGCTTGTTGGTGAAGCTCAGGTAGCTCTTGGCGTCCACCGCCTGGCGGTAGTGGTTGCCGAAGCGCAGGGTGTGGATCACCGCCGAGGCGTGCTCGATCTCACCGTCTGCACCGACCACGGCCGCCTTGCCGTAGGCCTCGATCTTGTCGGCACCGCCGACCAGGGCCACCAGGCGCTCGACCATCAGGGCGCCGAGGTCGGAGCAGTTGGCCTTGATCTCGGGCTTGAGGTCTTCCACGAAACCGCGGCCCAGCCAGGGGTTCTTGATCACGACAGCCAGCCCGGCCATGGTCACGGGCTTCTCGGCGGCCTTGCCGCCTTCGATGAAGGTTTCTTCGACGTAGCTGACGATCTTGCGGATTTCAAAACTCATGAATGGCTCCAGTCAGGTGGGCGGAAGTGTCTGTGCGTATGATGGTATACCATAATATCAGCAGTGCAAGTATCAGCTGTGACTTTCTGAAGGGGTGCAGATGGCCGGCGCCGTGTAGCCACATGCCGAGACGGTTGCAGGAAGGTGGAGGAGACCGGCGTGGCGTGCTGCCGAAGGGCCGGTTAACAGGCGGGACAACGGGCGCGCGTACCCGGGCGCGGCCGGGTACGCGTCAGCCCGCTATGGAAGAGCGGCTATTCGTAAAGACTGCCGCACAGCAGAAAGGTGGCGGCACAGCGCCAGGGGTTGGCGCCTGCCAGGCCCTGGCGGGCACCGAAGTCGCTGTCGTCGGCCCAGGCCAGGGCGCCGTCGAGGAAGTCCTCGATGGTGTCGTGGGCCCAGGCGCCGGTCTCCGGGGCGGCGAGGGCGCGCAGGCGGTCTTCGCGCAGGGCGCGGACGAAGGCGAGGAAGCTGGCGGCGTCCTCCACCTGCTCCAGCCGCTCGTTCAGCGTGGCGCTCATGCCGGCGCCTCGCTGCGGCGGATCTGTTCGAGGATGCTCGGGTCGTCGATCGCGCCGTCGTCCAGCAGCAGGAACAGCTTGCTGATGATCTCGCTGGTGCGCGCGTCGCTGTCGGCGAAGGGCAGGTAGAGGTCATCTGCCGGCTTGCCGGCCGGGACGATGCACAGGTAGTTGCCCGGCTCGATATGGATGACGCCGCTGCCCAGGTGCAGCCGGTAGCGCGCGCGGCTGCCGGTGATGTGGGCGTGGTGGCCCTCGCAGCGCACGTTGGCCAGCCCCAGGTTGCCCACCAGGGCCTGCACCAGTTCGGCGCGGCGCTGGATGACCTCGGCGCTGCCGGCGTGGGTGCCGGTCTCACCGGTGAAGGCCACGGAGACGATCAGGTCGGCGTCGCGCAGGGTTTCGGAGAACACCAGCGGCGGGACCTCCTCCAGGGGCAGGCGCGCGCGGTCGCGGACGAATTCGATGGCCTGCAGGGTGATGGTCTCGGTCAGCGGCAGGTAGCGCTGCGCATCGGGGAAGTCGACGAAGGCGTACAGGCCCTGGCCCCAGTTGCGGAATACCTCCTCGCCGTCGTGGGTGGTCCAGCCCCGGGCCCGCAGCAGGCGGGCGGCCACGGCGCTGCGCAGCACGTGACCGGCGAAGCGCATGGACTTCAGGCCGTTCTCCCGTTCGGCCGGGGTCAGCAGGTACAGCTCGCGGAACACCTGCTTGAAGGGCTGCACCCGGCGCTGGGCCACCAGGGCCTGCTGCCAGGCGGAGAGCGCGCCGGCCTGGTACAGGTGCAGCGGGTGGGCGATCAGCAGCGGGCCTTCGATGGGGCGCGCCGGTCCGGTCAGCGGGCGCAGGGCGAAGGCGTCGCCGTCCAGCCAGCCCAGCAGGCCGTCGCCATCGCGCAGTACCAGGTGGTCCAGCAGCAGGCGCGCCGCCGGCATGCGCAGCAGCTGGCGCAGTTGCGCCGGCTCCAGGGCTTCGCCCCGGGCCATCATGGTTTCCAGGGTCAGGCGGAAGCGGCGGATCTGGTCCTTCATGCGGCCCTGCAGGGCCTTCAGCTCCGCGTGGCCGTCGTGCTTGCGCAGGGCGGCGGGCACCGACTTCAGGCGCTTGCCGCCCTTGCTGGCGACCATGACCGGGTTGAGGCCCTGCAACTCCAGCCACAGGTCGTAGCCGTCCAGGTGCAGGCGGTCCGGGGTCTGTTCGGCGATCTCCGCTTCCATCGCCCATTCCAGGCGGGTGGCGTCGCCGTAGCCGGCGGTGCGGGCGAGGTTCTCCAGGCCGGCCTGGATGGAGGCCTGGGAGTTGGCCTGGCGTTCGGCACCGTAGCGCTCGACTTCGCGGTGGTAGCGCTTGAGGGCCAGGTAGCGCTCGCGGGTTTCGTCCGTGCCGCTTGTGGGCAGCAGGCCGTAGGCGCGCAGGGCGGCCTGGGCGTGGCGTTGCAGCTTCTTCTCCAGGGCCTTGCGCTCCAGGCCGCGGAAGGCGTCCAGCAGCAGGCGGGTGTTGGGGAAGGCCCAGGGGGTGCCTTCCAGCGCGGTGAAGTAGTCGGCCAGGTGCCCGGCGTCGGCCTGGTCCAGGGCGGCTTGCAGGGCGTCGCGGTCCACCACGCCCAGCTCCGGGTCGTCGCTGCTCTGCAGGTCTTCCACCAGGTGCCCGCTGTGGTCGACGGCCAGCGCCAGGTCGAGGTAGAGGCGCTGCAGGGGCTTCAGGTCGCTCCAGCCGAGGGCGTCCAGCACCGCTTCGCTGGCTGCACCGCTGAAGGGCAGGGCGGTGAGCAGGCTGGCGCGGGGGAAGCCGGCGAGCTGTTCGGCCAGTGCGGCCTCTTCGTCCTTTTCCAGGTGGCCGACGTCGAGCAGGGCGGTCAGTACGCGGCCCTGATGGTTTTCGTAGTGCCTTTCGAGGGCTTCTGGCTCCAGGCCGAGGCGTGCCAGCTCGCGCACGCCGGCCAGCAACCAGTGGGCGGTGGAGGTGCCGCGCTCGCCGATCAGGCTGCACAGCTGCTCGGCGCTTTCCGGCAGTTGGGCCAACGAGCGCTGGACGAAGTCGGCGTTGAGCGCGTCCAGCCGTTGTTCGCCTGGGCTGCCGCCTGCTGCGAGCGGCGGCAGGGTGCACAGGCTCTCGGCCCAGGTGCGCACGGCGTGCTCGTGCCGGGCGGCATCCAGGCGGCCGGCGTCGGCCAGGCCCACGGCGAAGCGCCGGATGGCGTCCTCGGCCCTGCCCTGGTAGCTCCCGGCCAGCCGTGGGTGATAGGCGTCTTCGAGGGGGTTGCGGCGGTCCCAGTCGCCGCTGAGCAGCCACTGGGCAACGTCCAGCCAGGCATTGTCGACGGGGTGTTCGGCCAGCAGCTCCAGGCAGTCTGCCAGGTTGGGGGTGGTCCAGGCGTTGGCGGGGTCGTGCCAGTAATAGCGGGCCACGTAGCCAGGGCGGAGGGCGTGGTCGCTGTCTTCGAAGGCGTGGGCCAGTATGTGCCGCACGCGCCGCTCCAGGGCCTGGAAGCTGCGGGTGCTCGGGTAGGCGGCGACACCGGCGCTGCTGGTGATCTGCAGCAGGCGTTGGCGGGTGTAGAGGTGTTCGGTTTCGTCGTGGCCCAAGCTGCGCGGGAAGACCAGGGCGTCCACCAGGGCCTGCTGGCCGTCGGGGCCGGCTTCGGCGAGGAAGGCGTTGGCCAGGGCCAGGCCGTCCACCTCATCCCAGAACGGGTGATGGTGGCCGTCTTCGGCCAGCAGCGCGTCGCGTTCGGGCAGGGCATCCAGGGTGCGGTCGAGGAAGGCTTCGAGCAGGGCGATGCGGGCCTGCTGATGGGCATCGGCTTGGTAGTGCTGCAT
The DNA here is from genome assembly GCF_032621675.1 of Pseudomonas sp. zfem003. NCBI lineage: Bacteria > Pseudomonadati > Pseudomonadota > Gammaproteobacteria > Pseudomonadales > Pseudomonadaceae > Pseudomonas > Pseudomonas sp. zfem003. The sequence continues at coordinate 160,021 of NZ_JAVYJG010000013.1, forward strand.
GGGGGGTGTCCGTTCGTGTTGGGGGTCAGCCGCCGACCAGGGGCACCAGGCGCAGGAAGGTGAGCCGGGCCTGGGCGGGCAGGTCGAGGGAATGGTCGAGGTCGTTGAGCATCTGGCCGTCGAGAAGGATGCGGTAGCGGCGCTGGCGAAAGCCCTCCAGGGCGCGCTGCACTTCGGCTTCGGCGTCGATCCGGGGGGCATCGGGGCGCTCGGCGTGCGGCTTGATGGCGCCTCGCGCGGCCTGGCGGCGGATCTCGTCGTCGCTGAGGTAGTCGCCAGGGGGGCTGGCCTGGAGGCGGTCCAGCCAGCCGGCGACCGTCCGTTCGGCCACCTGGTGCAGCACCACCCGGCGGATCAGCTCGCCCAGGGTGAGCCGGGAGTCCGCCAGGTGCAGGTTGAGGTCGGGGGTGAAGGCTTCGTTGCGGGCCCCGCGAAGGACCAGGCTCTCGACGTGCAGCTCGGTGCTCATGCTGGCCCTCCAGGCCGGCGATTCAGGTGAGCGAGCGTAGCGCTGGCGAGGCCGGCAGGAAAGGCCGGCTGCGCGGGTTCGTGGCGGCGGTCACGGCGTCTTGCGGCCGCTCATGTGGCGCAGGTAGGCGACCAGTTGTTCCAGCTGCGCGTCATCGATGACCTGGGCGGGGAAGGCCGGCATGCGCGCTTCCGGCCAGCGGCGCAGGCTCTGCGGGTCGCGGATGTAGCGTTGCAGGAAGCCCTCGGCGAAGTATTCGGTGGGGTTGTAGGGCAGGTTCAGGTCGGGGCCGAACTGGGCGTCCCCGGCGCCGTTGAGGCGGTGGCAGGCCAGGCAGTTCTTCTGGAACAGGGCGAAGCCGGCCTGGACGTCGGCGCCGGCATCCGAGGCTGGCAGCAGCGCAGGGAAGCGCTCAGCGACGGAGGCCAGGGCGCGGATCTTCACCACCTGGAAGGGCCATTGCTCGGGGCTGATGCCGCCGGCTTCGGGGGCGGTCCACACCAGGTAGAAGGGGCCGGCGCTGGGCTTGTCCTTGGCCAGGCCCGGCCAGGGCTTGGCCGGGTCTTCCACGGCCAGCCAGGCGCGGGCGCCCTCGCGGGCCAGCAGCGGGGCGGCGCTGAGTTCGGCGGCGAAGCCGTCGGCCGCCACGGCCTGCAGGTGCTGCTCCGGTGCCACCCCGGGCAGCAGGGCCGCCAAGGGCACGGCCCGGTAGGTCATGGCGCGCTTGTAGGCGACGTCCTGGGGGATGCGCACCTCCTGGGCCTGGGGATGGGCGAGCAGCTCGGCGGTACTCAGGGTGCGGGTACCGCCGGGCAGTTCCAGGGTCAGGTCGGCGGCGCGGGCCAGGCCGGTGGCAAGCAGCAGGGCAAGGAGCAGGTGGCGCATCAGGGGGCGTTCTCCAACAGGGGCTTGAGCCGGGTGTAGCCGCCGGCATTCTGCACGTTGGTATAGCCCCGGGCGAGCAGGTCGTCCTGGGCGATGCCGGAGCGCCGGCCGCTGCGGCAGTACAGGACGATGGGGGTGGACTTGTCCGGGGCGACCTCGGCGATGCGCTCGCCGATGTCTTCGAAGCCGATGTAGCGGGCACCGGGGAGCGCACCTTCCTGGATCTCCTCCGGCGTACGCACATCGATAAGCACGGCGCCCTCCTGCTTCAGGGCCTCCAGGGCGGCGGCCTGGTCGACGTCGCCGGCGACCGCGTGGAGGCTGAGGGAGAGGGCGAGCGGGGTGATCAGATAGCGCATGGGTTCAGTTCCTTCCAAACAGTGACCGGTTGGACCCTAGCACACTCCAAAAAGGCTGTCCGACCGCTTTGGAACGCGGGTTCCAGCCCTGTGGGGGATGTCGTTTTGATGGCGTGCGGACGCTCCTTGCCCGCGCTGCGCCGCATTGAGCGGGGCGTAGCGCAGGCAGGCGGTGGTCAACCGACCAGGCGAGTCAGATTGGGAAGGATCAGGATGAGCGTGGTGGCAAAGACGATAAGGCTCGCCTGCCGCATCTTCGGCTGTTTGAACATGGCCAACTGCCTTTCTTCTTGTTGGGGCGCGGCGTCGGGCCCTTACGGCCTGGCCTGGTGCTGGCGCCCCGTGGCGTTGCTGATCGACCGCTCCGGCATGACCCGGCAACGGCCCCTTGCCCGTTGAACACTAGGTGCGGCCCGCCCGGCGGCTTAGAACGCTTGGGATCAAGCCGCCGGCCTTTACCCTCGGCTTTGCCATAGCGGCAGGGGCGAGCCTTGGGCCAGAGCCTCGCGTTGACCCCGGGGTCAGCCGACCGTTCGTCTGAGCGCCGTGGTCAATGGCGCTGAGCAGTTCGGTCATTGAGCCGGCGGGCGTCGCCGTTAAGGTAGACCCACCGCGGTCGGCCCCGGGTCGGCCCGTCTGCCTAACGACAAGAGAGAACGCCATGACCGAAGCATTTATCTACGACGCGGTGCGCACGCCCCGCGGCAAGGGCAAGAAGGACGGGGCGCTGCACAGCGTCAAGCCGGTCAACCTGATCGCCGGGCTGCTCAGGGCCCTGGAGGCGCGCAACAAGTTGGATACCAGCCAGGTGGACGACATCGTCCTCGGCTGCGTGACCCCGGTGGGCGACCAGGGCGCCGACATCGCCAAGACCGCCGCGCTGGTGGCCGACTGGGACGAGACCGTCTCGGGCCAGCAGATCAACCGCTTCTGCGCGTCGGGCCTGGAGGCCGTGAACCTCGCCGCGATGAAGGTGCGCTCCGGTTTCGAGGACCTGGTGGTGGCCGGCGGCGTGGAATCCATGTCGCGCATCCCCATGGGCTCTGACGGTGGCGCCTGGGCCATGGACCCGGAAACCAACCTGCACACCAACTTCGTGCCCCAGGGCATCGGCGCCGACCTGATCGCCACCCTGGAAGGCTTCAGCCGCCAGGACGTGGACGCCTTCGCCCTGCGCTCCCAGCAGAAGGCCGCCCGCGCCAGCGCCGACGGCTCGTTCAGCAAATCCCTGGTGCCGGTCACCGACCAGAACGGCATCGTGCTGCTGGACCACGACGAGTTCATCCGGGGCGAATCCACCCTCGAAGGCCTCGGCGCGCTCAAGCCGAGCTTCGAGATGATGGGCCAGATGGGCTTCGACGCCACCGCGCTGCGCAAGTACAGCCAAGTCGAACGCATCCACCACGTGCACACCCCGGGCAACAGTTCCGGCATCGTCGACGGCGCCGCCGCGATGCTCATCGGCTCCGCAGCCAAGGGCAAGGAACTGGGCCTCAAGCCCCGCGCACGCATCGTCGCCACGGCGGTGACCAGCACCGACCCGACCATCATGCTCACCGGCCCGGCGCCGGCCACCCGCAAGGCCCTGGCCAAGGCCGGGCTGTCGGTGGCGGACATCGACCTGTTCGAGGTCAACGAAGCCTTCGCCTCGGTGGTGATGAAGTTCATGAAGGACATGGGCGTGCCGGAGGAGAAGGTCAACGTCAACGGCGGTTCCATCGCCATGGGCCACCCCCTGGGCGCCACCGGTTGCGCCATCCTCGGCACCCTGCTCGACGAGCTGGAGAAGCGCCAGCTGCGCTACGGCCTCGCCACCCTGTGTGTCGGCGGCGGCATGGGTATCGCAACGATCATTGAGCGCGTTTGAGGCCGGAGAACAGAAATGACTGACGCCATCCGTTACGAAAAAGGCCCGGACAATATCGTCGTCCTGACCATCGACATGCCCGGCCAGAGCGCCAACACCATGAACGCGGTGTACCGCGAGGCCATGGGCGCCACCGTGGACCGCCTGGAAGCCGAGAAGGATTCCATCGCCGGGGTCATCGTCACCTCCGCCAAGAAGACCTTCTTCGCCGGCGGCGACCTCAACGAGCTGATCAAGGTCACCCAGGCCGACGCCAACGGCTTCTACCAGATGATCCTCAAGATCAAGGGCCAGCTGCGCCGCCTGGAGAGCCTAGGCAAGCCCGTGGTCGCCGCCATCAACGGTGCGGCCCTGGGCGGCGGCTGGGAAATCTGCCTGGCCTGTCACCACCGCATCGCCCTTGACGAGAGCCACGTCCAGCTCGGCTTGCCGGAAGTCACCCTGGGCCTGCTGCCCGGTGGCGGCGGCGTGGTGCGCATGGTGCGCCTGCTGGGTATCGAGAAGGCGCTGCCGTACCTCGCCGAAGGCAAGAAGGTGCGCCCGGACCAGGCCCTCAAGGCCGGCCTGATCCACGACATCGCCAAGGACCGCGACGAGCTGCTGGCCAAGGCCCGCGCCTTCATCGCCGCCAACCCCACGGCCGTGCAGCCCTGGGACGTGAAGGGCTACAAGATCCCCGGCGGCACCCCGTCGACCCCGGCCGTGGCGCAGATGCTGGCCATCGCCCCGAGCGTGCTGCGGGACAAGACCAAGGGCTGCTTCCCGGCGCCGGAGAAGATCATGTGCGCCGCCGTCGAAGGCGCCCAGGTGGACTTCGACACCGCCCAGCTGATCGAGGCGCGCTACTTCACCGAGCTGACCACCGGCCAGGTGGCGAAGAACATGATCGGCACCTTCTGGTTCCAGCTGAACGAGATCAACGCCGGCAGCTCCCGGCCCAAGGGTCCGGCCCGCCATGAAACGAAGAAGGTCGGCGTGCTCGGCGCCGGCATGATGGGCGCGGGCATCGCCTACGTCTCCGCCGCCGCCGGCATCGAGGTGGTGCTCAAGGACGTGTCCATCGAGGCCGCCGAGAAGGGCAAGGCCTACTCCGCCGGCCTGCTGGACAAGAAGGTCGCCCGTGGCCACATGAGCGCGGAGAAGCGCGACGCCTTCCTCGCCCGCATCAAGCCGACCGTGGATGACACCGACTTCGACGGCTGCGACCTGATCATCGAGGCGGTGTTCGAGAACCGCGAGCTGAAGGGCAAGGTCACCGCTGCCGCCGAGGCGGCGGCCCTGCCGGATGCGGTGATCGCCTCCAACACCTCCACGCTGCCCATCACCGGGCTGGCCACCGCCGTGGCCAAGCCGGAGAAGTTCATCGGCCTGCACTTCTTCAGCCCGGTCGACAAGATGCCGCTGGTGGAGATCATCCGGGGCGAGAAGACCTCGGACGAGACCCTGGCCCGTGGCTTCGACTACGTGCTGCAGATCAAGAAGACCCCCATCGTGGTCAACGACAGCCGGGGCTTCTTCACCTCGCGGGTGTTCGGCACCTTCACCAACGAAGGCATCGCCATGCTCGGCGAGGGCGTGTCGGCGGCGATGATCGAGAACGAGACCCGCAAGGCCGGCATGCCGGTGGGCCCGCTGGCGATCTCCGACGAGGTCTCCATGAGCCTGATGACCCACATCCGCAACCAGACCGCCGCCGACCTCAAGGCCGAAGGCAAGGCGATGCCGCAGCACCCGGCCTTCGCCGTGATCGACCTGATGGTCAACGAGTTCAAGCGCCCCGGCAAAGCGGCCGGCGGCGGCTTCTACGAGTACCCGGCAGGCGGCAAGAAGCACCTGTGGCCGGAGCTGAAGGCGCGCTTCGAGAAGGCCGACCGGCAGATCCCGCAGGAAGACGTGCGCGACCGCATCCTCTTCATCCAGGCCATCGAGACCGTGCGCTGCGTGGAGGAGGGCGTGCTGCTGTCCACCGCCGACGCCAACATCGGCTCGATCTTCGGCATCGGCTTCGCCGCCTGGACCGGCGGGGCGCTGCAGTTCATCAACCAGTACGGCCTGGACGACTTCGTCGCCCGTGCCCGCTACCTGGCCGAGCAGTACGGCGAGCGCTTCGAGCCGCCGGCGCTGCTGCTGGAGAAGGCGGCGAAAGGGGAAACCTTCTGAGCCACGCGCGGGTCTGTCACCACAGGCCCGCACCCTGCTGAAAAACGTGCGGATAGCGACCTGCAGGGCGCTGTCCGCACGCGCTCGGGCGACTGCCGGCCGTTATAATGCGCGGCATTCTGCCTAGGAGCCTTCATGTCGAGCCACGCCCTGCACAACGTCATCGCAATCATCTGGTTCATCGTCTGCTGGGTCGGCTACACCCGCTACGCCATCTGGAAGGGCCGCGACACCCCCTGCCTCGCCTCGGTCATGCACCTCTACCGCGAGGACTGGATGCGCCGGCTGCTGATGCGCGACAACCGCATCGCCGATGCCAGCGTGATCGCCAACCTGGAGCGCAACGCGTCGTTCTTCGCCTCCAGCACCCTCATCATCCTCGCCGGCGTGCTCACCGTGCTGGGTTCCACCGAGCGCGCGGTGTCGATCCTCGCCGACCTGCCGTTCGTGCAGTCGGCCACCCGGGGCATCTCCGAGGTCAAGCTGCTGTCCATCGCGGTGGTGTTCGTCTACTCCTTCTTCACCTTCAGCTGGTGCATGCGCCAGTACAACTTCGCCGCCGTGCTGGTGGGGTCGGCGCCGCTGATCGGTGAGCGCAACGTGGGCGACCAGGAGCGCAAGGACTTCGCCGAGCGCACCGCGCGGGTCATCTCCCTGGCGGCCAACCAGTTCAACCTGGGCCTGCGCAGCTACTACTTCGGCCTGGCCATGCTGGCCTGGTTCATCAACCCCTGGTTCTTCATGATCGTGACGGCGGGCGTGGTGCTGGTGCTGTACCGCCGCGAGTTCCATTCCGCCGTTCTGGACGTGATGGTCTACACCCCGACCCGGGCGCCCGAGCCGCCCAAGGAGAAAGAGGAATGAGTCTGCCGTTCTGGTGTGTGCTTCTCGCTGTGCTGTTGACCTACATCCCACGGATTTTCGTGGGCAAGGCAATGAAGGAGGAGGGCAGTGGTTACGACAACCACAACCCCCGGATCCAGCAGGCGCGCCTCACCGGGCTCGGGGCGCGGGCGCTGGCGGCGCACCTCAACAGCATCGAGATGTTCCCGCTGTTCCTCGCCGGGGTGCTGATGGCCCACACCACCGACACCCGTGGTTGGCTGGTGGACGGCCTGGCGCTGACCTTCATCGCGGCGCGGCTGGTGTTCCTGTTCTGCTACTTGCGCGACCTGTCGACGCTTCGCAGCCTGGCCTGGTTCGTCAGCCTGCTGTGCTGCCTGGTGCTGATGCTCAGCCCGGCACTCTGATCCCATGGCCCCGGCCAGGCCGGGGCACCCTCCTGCCGAGCGCTGCCTTGCTGGCAGTGCCCGGCCTTTCAAGGCATTCCCGCTCGTACAACCTCACCCATCACGGGCGGCGGAAGGCTGCCCGGCGGAGGCATCCCGGGTGGCCGGGCGGGCCGGTTCGGCCTGGGGCGGCTGGCTGGCCGCGAGCAATGAATCCAGCGCCTGGGAGGCGGACTCCTCGGCAGCGGCGAGGCGGTCTTCGGTGGTGGGTTCGCAGGCACTGAGCGCCAGCGTGAGGACGAGGCAGAGGGGCAGGGCGAGGCGTTTGCGCACGGTGGTCCTCCTGGACAAGGCGGACGGTAGGGCATGAGGCCGCCAGCCGGGGCTGGCGGCCTGCAGGTTACTGCTGGGTGCCGCCTTGCGGGGCGGCCGGCGAAGTGGTTTCGCCCGGTGCAGTGCTGGGTGCGGCAGGGGCGGGTGCCGGCTGGGTCGGCGGAGTCGCTTCCGGTTGCGTGGTGGCCGGCGGGGTCGCCGGTTGGGCGACTTTCTCATCCGAGGGCTTGTCGCAGGCGGCCAGGCCCAGGGCAGAGGCGAGCAACAGGCTGTAGGCGAGAGGCTTTTTCATGTAGGTCTCCTTGGTCCGATGAATGTCGAGACCCCCTTTCGAACCCCATGGTCGGCCGGAAGTTCAGTCGGGCCTGCCCGGCGGTTGGCCGGCGGCGGTATCATGCGCGCCTTACCGCCAACGCCATGGGAAGTACCGGATGAGCGAAAACCCGATCTTCGACAACGCCCAGCGATTCCTCGCTGTGCTGCGTCACTGCCAGGTCCTCGGGATGCGCGTGCACAGCGCCGACCGCCAGGGCCTGACCCTCTGCCTGCCGTACAGCGAGCAGATCATCGGCAACCCGGAGACCGGCGTGATCCATGGCGGCGCCATCACCACATTGATGGACACCACCTGCGGCATTTCCACCGTGTGCGTGCTGCCGTCCTTCGAGATCTGCCCGACCCTGGACCTGCGCATCGACTACATGCACCCGGCCGAGCCGAACAAGGACGTCTATGGGTTCGCCGAGTGCTACCGCGTCACCCCGAACGTGATCTTCACCCGTGGCTACGCCTACCAGGACGACCCCGAGCAGCCCATCGCCCACGTGGTCGGCGCCTTCATGCGCATGGGCAAGGCCATCGGCGGGAAGACCGGGAAATCCGGAGGTGCGGCATGAGCCTGGACCTGAGCGCCCTGGTGCGCGAAGCCCACGAGAAGAACGACTACGACGCCCTGGTGCGTGCCATTCCCTATGCGCGCCTGCTGGGCATCGAATGCCTGCGCTTGGGCGACGACATGGTCTTCCGCCTGCCCGCCAGCAAGGACAGCATCGGCAACCCGACCTTGCCGGCGATCCACGGCGGGGTGATCGCGGGGTTCATGGAACACGCCGCGATGCTGCACCTGCTGACCTTCATGGGCACGCCACATTTGCCCAAAATCATCGACTTCTCGATAGATTACCTGCGCGCCGGGCACTATCGTGACACCTACGCCCACTGCCAGGTCTGGCGACAGGGGCGGCGCGTCGCCAACGTCGCCATCACCGCCTGGCAAACCACTCAGACCGAGCCCATCGCCACCGCTCGAGCCCACTTCAAGGTCGACGAACCCTGACCCGTGGCCGGGCGCGATGCGCCCGGTCCATGCAACAAGGAATCCTGGATGGATGCGCTCCTGATCCTCGGCGGCCTGCTGTCGATCCTCTTCAGCCTGGTCTGGCTGGTCATGCTGGCTTTCGGTACCAGCCTGCTGTGGGGCTTCGGCAGCCTGCTGCTGCCGCCGATCACCCTGGCCTACATCGCGGCGCACTGGCGCACCGCGCGCAAGGCCGTGATGCTCCTCGCGCTGGGCATCATCCCGCTGGTGGTGGGCCTGACCATGCTGGCCTACCGCGACCCCGAGCGCCTGCACGCGCTGCTCAGCCTCGACTGGGCCAAGCCGGAGAAGCAGGCCCCGGGCGAACTGGCCATCCACCTGCGGGGCGAGCTCAACGGCGAGCCTTTCCTGCCTCAACAGGCCGAGCTGATCGACGGCGTGCTGAGCCTGCGCGAAGGGCAGGACTTCTTCGCACGGCGCGAGGTGAGCATCCGCCTGCCCAGCCAGCCCGAAGGCGACGTGCGCCTGGACATCCTCCCGGAAGACCCGGGCAGCAAGCCCGAAGTGGAGATCAGCTGGCTGCTCCCCGAGCAGGAGCTGCCGGAGGCCCGCCGCCTGAGCAAGGGCTACACCCTGCACCTGGACCTCAAGCGCACCGGCCCCAACACGCTGGCCGGCGGCTTCCACCTGGTGCTGCCGCCGCAACTGCGCACCACCCTGAGCGGCGACCTGGAGCTGTTCACCGACCGCCTGCGCTACGCCAACGGCCAGGTCGATCTGCGCCACGACTCCCAGGACACCCTCGCCTACGTCGCCCGTGACTACCTGCAGCGTCGTTTCGCCACCCGCGAGGTGCAGGTCACCCACCTGCCGCCGGTAAGCCTGCCGGCCCGCGACCTGGACCTGGACGTGGAGGCCCGCATCGACGGCGTGGCCCAGCGCCTGCCGCTGCAGTTCTTCAAGAGCGACCTGCGTGGCTGGGGCATCCGTGGCGATGCCTTCCCGCCGCTGCCAGCCGTGGAGGCCAAGCCCGCCACCGCCGAGGCCGAGCCCGAAGAGGCGCGCCCCAGCCGTCCGGTGGACCGCCGCCAGCGCTTCTCCCTGGAGCGCCTGCTGACCAACCCCAACCGCTACCAGAACCTCACCGTACGGGTGCAGACCGCCCGAGGCAGCCAGGTGGAAGGGCGTTTCACCGGGATCAACCCCGATGGCCAGGTGGTGATCCAGCGCAACGTCTCCGGCGCCGGTTCCGCCAGCTTCGTGCTGCGTCCCGAGGAAATCGCCCGGATCGAATTGCTGGAGCCCTGAGCCCGCTTCCACCCCGCCAGGCGTGCGCTCCCGCGCATCCTGGCGACGCCGCTCGTAGCGTCGTGTGAAAAAAGCCCTTGAAATTCCACAGCATGGCCCCATCTCGGCTGACATCCGCCGCCCCTGCGGCTTCAACCGTCCTTGGAGCTAGATGACCATGAGTGTGGAAACTCAAAAAGAAACCCTGGGCTTCCAGACCGAGGTGAAGCAACTGCTTCACCTGATGATCCATTCCCTCTATTCGAACAAGGAAATCTTCCTCCGCGAGCTGATTTCCAACGCCTCCGACGCCGCCGATAAGCTGCGTTTCGAAGCCCTGGCCAAGCCTGAGCTGCTCGAAGGCGGTGCCGAGCTGAAGATCCGCGTGAGCTTCGACAAGGACGCCAAGACCGTCACCCTCGAAGACAACGGCATCGGCATGAGCCGCGATGAGGTCATCGCCCACCTCGGCACCATCGCCAAGTCCGGCACCGCCGACTTCCTGAAGAACCTGTCGGGCGACCAGAAGAAGGATTCGCACCTGATCGGCCAGTTCGGCGTGGGCTTCTACTCCGCCTTCATCGTCGCCGACAAGGTGGACGTGTTCACCCGTCGCGCCGGCCTCTCCGCCGCCGATGGCGTGCACTGGTCCTCCCGCGGCGAGGGCGAATTCGACATCGCCAACGTCGAGAAGGCCGAGCGCGGCACCCGCATCGTCCTGCACCTGAAAGCCGGCGAGGAAGAGTTCGCCGATGGCTGGCGCCTGCGCAACGTCATCAAGAAGTACTCCGACCACATCGCCCTGCCCATCGAACTGCCGAAGGAGCACCACGGCGAAGAGAAGGACAAACCGGCCGAGCCGGAGTGGGAAACCGTCAACCGCGCCAGCGCCCTGTGGACCCGCCCGCGCACCGAGGTGAAGGACGAGGAGTACCAGGAGTTCTACAAGCACATCGCCCATGACTTCGAGAACCCGCTGTCCTGGAGCCACAACAAGGTCGAGGGCAAGCTGGAATACACCTCGCTGCTCTACGTACCGGGCCGCGCACCGTTCGACCTGTACCACCGCGAAGCGCCGAAGGGCCTCAAGCTCTACGTCCAGCGCGTGTTCATCATGGACCAGGCCGAGCAGTTCCTGCCGCTGTACCTGCGCTTCATCAAGGGCGTGGTGGACTCCAACGACCTGTCCCTGAACGTCTCCCGCGAGATCCTCCAGAACGGCCCGGTGATCGACTCCATGAAGTCGGCACTGACCAAGCGCGTGCTGGACATGCTGGAGAAACTGGCCAAGAACGAACCCGAGCAATACAAGGGCTTCTGGAAGAACTTCGGCCAGGTCCTCAAGGAAGGCCCGGCGGAAGACTTCGCCAACAAGGAGAAGATCGCCGGCCTGCTGCGCTTCGCCTCCACCCACGACGAGAGCGGCGAGCAGAGCGTCGGCCTGGCCGACTACCTCGGCCGCCTGAAGGATGGCCAGGACAAGGTCTACTACCTCACCGGCGAGTCCTACGCCCAGGTGAAGAACAGCCCGCACCTGGAAGTCTTCCGCAAGAAAGGCATCGAAGTGCTGCTGCTCACCGACCGCATCGACGAGTGGCTGATGAGCTACCTCACCGAGTTCGACGGCAAGCAGTTCGTCGACGTCGCCCGTGGCGACCTGGACCTCGGCAAGCTGGACTCGGAAGAGGACAAGAAGGCCCAGGAAGAAGTCGCCAAGGCCAAGGAAGGGCTGGTGGAGCGCCTGAAGGGCGCACTGGGCGAGCAGGTGGCCGAGGTGCGTGTCTCCCACCGCCTGACCGACTCCCCGGCGATCCTCGCCATCGGCGAACAGGACCTGGGCCTGCAGATGCGCCAGATCCTCGAAGCCAGCGGGCAGAAGGTGCCGGACTCCAAGCCCATCTTCGAGTTCAACCCCAGCCACCCGCTGATCGAGAAGCTGGACAACGAGCAGGATGAAGAGCGCTTCGGCGAGCTGTCCCACATCCTCTTCGACCAGGCCGCCCTGGCCGCCGGCGACAGCCTGAAGGACCCGGCCGCCTACGTGCGCCGCCTGAACAAGCTGCTGGTGGAACTCTCCGCCTGAGTCGAACGGTCGTAACCGCTGCCATGAAAAAGCCCGCGTCAGCGGGCTTTTTCATGGGGCATTGGCGATCAGAAGATGCCTTTCTTGCTGGCCTCCAGGATGGTGGCCTTGTTGTTGTCGTAGTGAACCTGGTTGATTTTGGTGAAGGGGTTGGCCACGAAGGCGCCCGGAAGCAGGAGGATCTGGATCCAGGTGCGGACGCCATCCTCCTTGGTCAGCGTGGCCAGCACCTGCCCGTTGCGATCGCGGTAGATGGTTTCGGTGATCACGCGGTCTTCACCGGTTGCCGGGATGACGCCGAGTGTGAAGCCGCTGATGAACGCTAGCGCCATGCTCCCGTGGCCATCGTTGGTCACCTTGACCTCCGCCGTGATGTCGGCATCGCCAAAGCCTTCGTTGACCGACGAGAACAGGTTCGACTCCTGGTAGGCCTTGCCAACGATGTCGGACCACGACTTGACCACGGCCGGTGCAGCCGTGCTGTCCGCATCGTTCATCTTCATCCGGCCTTCCACGACATAACGCAGCGAAGGCTTCTGTTCCTTGGCCGCCGGCCAGGCGCCCAGGTCAGCGGTTTCGCCGGAGCGGAAGCCCGCGCAACCGGTGAGCAGGGCCAGGCCCAGGAAGAGGGCGGAGATTCGCAGGAGACGGGTCATTTCGTGTGTTTCCCAAGGTCGGATTGATACTGGTTGAGCAGGTCGTCGAGCGCGCTGCGGCGCTCCGGGCTGCCGTTGACGGTGCCCATCGAGTAGAGCGAGACGCTGTGTTCGGCGTGCTGGCGGGTCTGGTAGCTGTAGAGCAGCTTGCCCTGCGCATCGCTGACCTGGAGGCGGCCGCTGACGTTGGACTCGTCGATGTGGGTCGTGCCGCCGAACCAGATGTAGCCGGTCAGGGTCACGATGGCGAAGGGGAAGTAGCCGCCATAGGGCCGACGGTGGACGTTGTAGGTGTCGAAGCTGAACGAGAGCACCTGGTCATCGGCCGCGACGGCCTGGCCGGGCATGCGCACATTGCTGAACCGATTGCTCGCCTTGAGGTAGTTGCCCAGGCTGAGGGTCATGCCGGTGGACTGGGTCTTTCCGGCATTCCAGTTGACGAAGGTCTTGTCGGTGACCTCCACGCTGGCCAGGGCGACGCTTTGCTGGCTGGTGGTGGCGGTCTTGTCGGGAGTGGGGAAATCCGTGCCCTGGGGCACGGTAGCGCACCCCGTCAGCATGGACAGGGCGAGAAGGACAGCGGCGAAAGGCCCCTTCATGTCACGCTCCTTGTGAGGGAAATGGTCGAGTGTTCTTGGCGCCGGAAAAACGGCGGCGGAATGATGCCGATATGATGGCTCGCTCGCAATGGGGCGCGGTGAATCCGTGCAGCGAAACGCGAAACCCTGCACGAATGGCCGGCGGAGCCTGTCCAAACGGTCGCATGCGCTCGGTGCGCGGTGGCGCTAAGCTCCACTGCCGGCCGATGAGGCCCGCCGAGTGGCTGCCCAATCCCATCCGTCCCGAGAGAGGTGATCCATGACCCAGATCCGCGCCCATGCCATCCGTTACGAACTCGACGGGCAGGCCTTCGAAGGCCAACTGGTCTACGACCCCAGCGTGCAGGACCCGCGCCCCGGGCTGGTGATGGCGCCCAACTGGTTCGGCATCACCGAGACTGCCGTGGAAACGGCGCGCCAGGTGGCCGAGGAGCGGCGTGTGGTGCTGGTGGCGGATCTCTATGGCGCCGAGGTGCGGCCGAAGGATGCCGAGGCGGCGGCTGCCGCCATGCAACCGCTGAAGGAGGATCGTGCCTTGCTGCGCCGTCGCATGCAGGCTGCGCTGCAGGCCCTGCTGGAGCAACACGCGGTGGCCATCGACCCTCAGCGTCTTGCGGCCTTCGGCTTCTGCTTCGGCGGCACCTGCGCGCTGGAGCTGGGCCGAGCGGGGGCTGAGCTCAAGGCTTTCGTCTCCTTCCATGGCGCGCTGGACACCCCCGACCCCACCGACGCCCGCCACATCAAGGGCGCCGTGCTGGTGCTGGACGGCGCCTCCGACCCGCTGGTGCCGCGCACGCAACTGCCGGTCTTCGCCGAGGAAATGAGCGCCGCCGGGGTCGACTGGCAACTGCTCAGTTACGGCGGAGCGGTGCATTCCTTCACCGATCCCGAGGCGAATCGCCCCGGCGTCGCGCAGTACAACCCCAAGGTGGCGCGACGGGCCTTCGCCGCCATGGACGCGTTGCTGGACGAAGTCTTCCTGTAGCGGCCAGCCGGCGCTTGGCAAGGGGGCGGGATGATGGCATTTTGCCGGAGCCCCGCCCCCTGATTTCCGCTCATCGGCATTTGACCGGATGGGCAAGAGGGCATTGACTCCAGACACGCCAGTCGCTGCCCTCGAGACCCACCCGATGTTCGAGTTCTCCCGGTTCTTCTTCGACAACGACCAGCCCACGCTGCTGGTCTTCGGCAGTCACAATCCCTGGCTGGTGCTGTTGTCGGTCTGCATCGCCATCTTCACCTCCGGCATGGCCCTGCAACTGGCCGGCATGGCCCGTCTCAGCCGCGTCCCGCTGTACCGCCAACTGGCCATCGGCACCGGTGCCGTGGCCCTGGGTGGCGGGGTCTGGGCCATGCACTTCATCGGCATGCTGGCCTTCCAGCTGTGCGCCGCCGTGCGCTACGACCCCGGCCTGACCGTGCTCTCCATGCTGCCCAGCCTGTTCGCCTCCTGGGTGGCACTCAACCTGCTGGCCCGTCGCCGGGTGTCGCCGGTGCAGTTCGTCATGGGTGGCGTGCTGGTGGGGGCGGGGATCGGCGCCATGCACTACAGCGGCATGGCGGCCATGCAACTGGCGCCGCTGCTGCGCTACGACCCGCTGATGTTCGGGCTGTCGATCCTGGTCGCCGTGGTGCTGGCGATCATTGCCCTTTGGGTGCGTTTCGGCCTGCGGGGACGCGTCAGCGGGGTGCGCGCCATCCTGCTCAGCGGCACGGTGATGGGGCTGGCCATCAGCGGCATGCACTACACCGGCATGGCGGCGGCGCGTTTCACCGGCATCGAGGAATTCAGCATGCCGCAGCCGGTGGTGGGCGCGGCCTACCTGGCGATGGCGGTGGCCATGGCCACCGTAGCGCTGAGCCTGCTGGTGGCGGCGGTCAACGGCCTGTTGCGCTACCGCGAGCTGTTCCGCGAGCTGGAGGCCGGCCGCGACCACCTCAACTCGCTGCTGGATGCCGCCTTCGAGGTGATCTTCACCATCGACCACCAGGGCGTCATCCGCTCCGTCAACAATGCCGTCTCCGGCCTGTATGGCTGGCAACCCGAGGAGCTGATCGGGCGCCACATGAGCCTGCTGATGCCCGAGCGGCATTCCCGGCAGTTCACCGAGGCGCTGGAGCAATACCGGCTGACCGGGATGTCCCGTCTTTCCGGCAGCGAGCTGGAGGTGTCGGGCATCGGCCGCGATGGGCGGGAGATTCCCGTGCGGGTCAGCCTGGGCGTGACCCAGCGCGACGGCAACCCCTGGTTCGTGGTGTTCGTCGCCGACATCAGCGAGCGCAAGGCCATGGAGCAGGCCCTGCGTGACAGCGAGCAGCAGTACCGGTCGCTGATCCGCAACATACCCGGCGTGTCCTTCCGCTGCCTGATGGACGAGCGCTGCAGCACCCGCTTCGTCAGCGACGCGGTGCGCCGCGTCACCGGCTGGCCGGCGGAGTCCTTCATGAGTGGCGAGCGTTCGCTGATCGAGCTGTGCCACCCGGATGACCGCGAGCGGGTGCTGGACGAGGTCAACGACGCCGCCCGCCTGGGGCGCAGCTACGTGGTGGAGTACCGCCTGTTCGACCGCGATGGCCACGAGCACTGGGTGTGGGAGAGCGGTAGCGTCGACGTCGATGCCCAGGGCGTGCCGCGCTGGGTGGACGGCGTGATGCTGGACCAGACCGAGACCAAGCTGCGCAACGCCGAATACGAGGGCAAGGTGACCGCCATCAGCAAGGCCATGGCGCTGATCGAGTTCGACCTCACCGGCCACGTGCTGGAGGTGAACGAGAACTTCCTCGACCTGTTCGGCTACACCCGCGAGGAGCTGATCGGCCAGCACCACCGCATCTTCTGCGACGCCGACCTGGTGGCCAGCGAGCGCTACCGCCTGTTCTGGGAAGACCTGCGCGAGGGCCATTTCCGCTCCGGGGAGTACCGCCGGCTCGGCAAGGACGGGCGCGATGTGTGGATCCAGGCCACCTACAACCCGATCCTCGATGCCGACGGCCGCCCCTTCAAGATCCTCAAGCTGGCCACCGACCTGACCCCACGGCGGATGATGGAGCAGGACCTGCGCAACGCCCGCGACCGCGCCGAGCAGGCCGCCGCCGCCCGCAGCAGCTTCCTGGCCAACATGAGCCACGAGATCCGCACGCCGATGAACGCCATCATCGGCTTCACCGAACTGCTGCTGGACACGCCCCTGGGCGAAACCCAGCGCCGCCACCTGCGCACCGTGCAGCACTCCTCGCGCTCCCTGCTGGGGTTGCTCAACGACATCCTCGACACCGCCAAGCTCGACCGGGGCGCCATCGAGCTGGAGGACATCGATTTCTCCCTGCGCGAACTCTGCGAACAGGTCTGCGACTCCCAGCGCCTGGGCGCCGAGCGCAAGGGGCTGAGCCTGGAGCTGGACTACGCCGAGCACCTGGGCGACTACTTCCGCGGCGACCCGTTGCGCCTGCAGCAGGTGGTCACCAACCTGCTGGGCAACGCCGTCAAGTTCACCGAGCGCGGCCGCGTGCGCCTGGTGGTGGACGGCGCCCCCGGCGCCCTGCGCCTGGCCATCCACGACACCGGCATCGGCATCGCCGCCGATCGCCTGGAGAAGATCTTCGACCCCTTCGCCCAGGCCGACGCCTCCATGAGCCGGCGTTTTGGCGGCACCGGGCTGGGCACCACCATCTCCCGCCAACTGGTGGAGCTGATGGGCGGGCGCATCCGCGTCGAGAGCCGGGAAGGCGAGGGCAGCGTGTTCACCGTCGAGGTGCCGCTGGCCGCCGGTGAGCGTGCCCACGTCAATGCGCTGCGCCAGAGCGCACCCACTTTGCCGCCGTTGCGCATCCTGGCAGCGGACGACGTGGCGCAGAACCTGGAGCTGCTCACCCTCAACCTCGAACGCCTGGGGCACCGCGTGCACGGCGTGGAAGACGGTGCGGCCGCGGTCGCCGCCTTTGGCGAGCAGGCCTTCGACCTGGTCCTGATGGACGTGCAGATGCCCGGCATGGATGGCCTGGAAGCCAGCTGTGCGATCCGCCAGCGCGAGCAGGCCGAAGGCCGGCGCCCGGTGCCGATCATCGCCCTGACCGCCAGCGTGCTCGACCGCGACCGGCAGAACGCGCTGGACGCCGGCATGAACGGCTTTGCCGGCAAGCCCCTGGACATGGCCGAGCTGCTGCACGAGATGGCCCGGCTGCTGGGCGTGGAGCCGGGCCGTTATACCGACCCGGCAGCGGCCCAGGCGCCGGCGGACCCGGATGCGCTGTTCGACTGGGTCCGGGGCCAGCAGCTGTGGGGCGGCGCCGTGCAGATGGCCGCCGCCATCGTGCGCTTCCTCGACGAGCAGGAGCGGCTCCTCGGCCACCTGCGCGAGGCTGTCCGGCAGGGCGACTTCAGCGACGTGGTGGCCAACGCCCACCGCCTGCGCGGCGCCGCCGCCAACCTCGGGCTGGACGAGATGGCCGCCTGCGCCGCCGAGCTGGAACATGCCGGCAGCGGCGGCCAGCCGCAGGCCCTGGAGGCGCTGCTGCAGCAACTGGCGGCTATCATGACCAGGGTCCGCGCCGCGGTCCCGGTGTTCCCGGCGGAGGCCGAGGTGGCGTCTGCGCCGGTCCCGCGGGAGGCCCTGCTGGAGGCCAGTCGCCGTCTGGCCGCCGAGCTGGCCCGTGGCGGGCTGGACGACGACGCCCTCGCCCTGTTGCGCCAGGGGCTGGAGGGGCAGGCGGCCCAGGCACGCCTGCACGCGCTGCAACATGCCATTGACGATTTCGACTTCGACCAGGCCCTCCAGCAGCTCACCGAGCTGCAGGCCTGGCTGGAGACAGGAGAGCTATCCCCATCATGAGCCCGACTTCGCCGGACCCGCGCCAGTGCCTGCTGCTGGTGGACGACGAACCCACCAACCTGCAGGTGCTGCGCCACATCCTCCAGGACGACTACCGCCTGCTGTTCGCCAAGGACGGGCCCAAGGCCCTGGAACTGGCCGGCCGCGAGCGGCCCGCCCTGGTCCTGCTGGACGTGATGATGCCGGGCATGACCGGCCATGAGGTGTGCCAGCAGCTCAAGAACGACCCGGCCACCCGCGAGATCCCGGTGATCTTCGTCACCGCCCTGGCCGATACCGAGGATGAGGCCAAGGGCTTCGAGGTCGGCGCCGTCGACTACATCACCAAGCCGGTCAGCCCGGCCATCGTCAAGGCGCGGGTGCGCACCCACCTGTCCCTGGTGCGCATGGACGAACTCAAGCGCACCCGCCTGGAGATCGTCCAGCGGCTCGGCCTCGCCGCCGAATACAAGGACAACGAGACCGGCCTGCACGTCATCCGCATGAGCCATTACTCGCGCATCCTCGCCCGCGCCCTGGGCTGGAGCGAGGCCGACTGCGACGACCTGCTCAACGCCGCACCGATGCACGACGTGGGCAAGATCGGCATCCCCGATGCCGTGCTGCGCAAGCCCGGCAAGCTGGATGCGGACGAGTGGGCGGTGATGCGCCAGCACGTCAGCATCGGCGCCAAGATCATCGGCGAGCACCCCTCCGGGTTGCTGCGCATGGCCCAGCGCATCGCCCTGACCCACCACGAGAAGTGGGACGGCAGCGGCTACCCCAACGGCCTGGCGGGTGAAGGCATCCCCATCGAGGGCCGCATCGTCGCCATTGCCGACGTGTTCGACGCCCTCACCAGCGAGCGTCCCTACAAGCAGGCCTGGCCGGTGGAGGAGGCGGTGGCCTTCCTCCGCGAGCAGAGCGGCCAGCACTTCGACCCGGACCTGGTGGAGCTGTTCATCCAGCAACTGCCCGCCGTGCTGGAGGTCAAGGCGCGCTGGGCCGAGGGGCGCACGGCGTAACCGCGCCCCAGGTTGGGCCGGGCGGCGCTCGGCTTCAGCGCACCGCCGTCTTCACGCCAAAACAATGCCCCAGTTCGGGGAAGCGCCCCTGGCGCACGTCCTCGGCATAGGCCGCCAGGGCCTGCTCGATGCTCGGCGCCAGCGCCGCATAGCGCTTGACGAAGCGCGGCTGGTAGTCACCGAACAGGCCCAGCGCATCCTCGGCCACCAGCACCTGGCCGTCGCAGGCCGGTGACGCGCCGATGCCGATGGTGGGGATCGCCAGTTCCTCGCTCAGGTGCCGGGCCAGCGGCTCGGCGATGCCTTCCAGCACCACCGCGAAGGCACCGGCTGCCTGCATCGCCAGGGCATCGCGGCGTACCCGCTCGGCGCCGGCTGCCTCCAGCCCCTGGGCCTTGAAGCCGCCCAGCACGTTCACCTGCTGTGGCATCAGCCCCACGTGGGCCAGCACCGGTACGCCGCGCGCCACCAGGAAGGCCACGGTTTCGGCCAGTGCCTCGCCGGCCTCCAGCTTCACCGCGGCCGCTCCGGTTTCCCGCAGCACCCGCGCCGCGGCGTGGAAGGCCTGCTCCGGGCTGGCCTGGTAGCTGCCGAAGGGCAGGTCGACTGCCACGCAGGCCCGTTCTGAGCCGCGCATCACCGCCTGGCCGTGGGCGATCATCATCTCCAGGCTCACCCCCAGCGTGCTGGGCAGCCCGTAGAGCACCATGCCCAGCGAGTCGCCGACGATGATCAGGTCCGCCTGGGCGTCCACCCAGCGCGCCATCGGCGTGCTGTAGGCGGTCAGCGACACGATGCTGCCGGGGCCCTTGCGCCGGGCGAGTTCGGGGACGCTGATGCGGGAAACGCGGGTGTGGCTGCTCATGACGGACTCCGGGGGAGGGCAATGGAAACGCGAGGCAGGCTACCATCGGCCTTTCGCTTCCCACTTGAGCAGAAGAGACAGCCCATGCCGCACCGGGGACAAGATGCCGTGATCCCGCCGATACCCACCTGCGCGCGCCTGCCGCGCCCGGTGTACCCGCGCATGTTCGACATTCCGGGAGGCCACCCCATCGCCCTGCACAGCCACCCCTGGGTGCAGTTCACCTACGCCCGCTCCGGGCTCATGCAGGTGCTGACCGAAGACCACAGCTACCTGGTGCCGCCACAGTGCGCCCTGTGGGTCCCGCCGGGCCTGGCCCACACCGCCTCCAGCGAGGGCACCCTGGAATTCCGCAGCCTCTACCTGGACGCCAGCATCCTCGATGGCTTCCAGCGGCCCTGTGCCGTGCTGCAGGTCACCCCGTTGCTGCGGGAACTGATGGAGCGCGCCGCCAACTTCACCCCGGACTACCCCGAGGACGGCGTCGAAGCGCGCCTGCTGCGGGTGCTGGTGGACGAGATCCGCGCCTTGCCCGAGGCGCCCTTCAAGCTGCCGCTGCCCACCGACCCGCGCCTCAGGCGCATCACCGACAGCCTGCGCGCCGACCCCGGCGACGGGCGTGGCATCGAGGCCTGGGCCCAGGAGGTGGGCGCCACCCGCCGCACCCTCGCACGGCTGTTCCAGGCCCAGACGCGACTCTCCTTCAGCGAGTGGCGGCAACGCCTGCGCCTGCTCGCCGCGCTGCCACGCCTGGCCGAAGGCGTCAGCGTCACCGCCCTGGCGGGCGAGCTCGGCTACGACTCCACCTCCGCCTTCATCGCCCTGTTCCAGCGCCACTACGGCTGCACCCCGGGTGCCTGGGCCAAGCGCCTGGGCGGGGCCGCCTGACCGACGCGGGAGGCCGCCCAACCGGCGCGCCTTCCCCTGCCTGACCTGACCGTCGCCCGGGGGCGAGGGTGACCGATGCTGCCGATTTGGGTTAACGCGCCCGGGGGGATCTCCCTAGGATCGAACCTGCCTGTGATTGCACAACAACAAGCTCCATCCGGTTCCCGGGCGAACCTCACATCGGCTGCCTCATACAACAAGGTCAAGAAAATGAGCGTATCTATGTCGGTCAACGGCTCCTCATCCAACGAGCTGAGGCGCGGCGCACTGGGCGTCGGCTTCATCATCTTCTTCGTGGTCTCCGCCGCCAGCCCGCTGAGCGTCATCGCTGGCGGCTTCCCCATCGGCATCATGCTGGGCAACGGCCCGGGCACGCCGGCGCTGCTGGTCCTGGCGCTGCTGGTGCTGCTGGCGTTCTCGGTCGGCTACACCACCATGTCCCGCCATGTGACCAACGCCGGCGGCTTCTACGCCTTCTCCTCCCGGGGGCTTGGCGGGCTGGCGGGTGGTGCCGCCGGCGTCCTCGCCATGTGCGCCTATAACATCCTCCAGGTGGGGCTCTACGGCATGTTCGGCGGCGTCGCGGCCGGCACCCTGTCCAGCGTCTTCGGGCTGGACCTGCCCTGGTGGGCGTACTCGCTGCTGGCCATGCTGAGCATCGCGATCCTCGGCTACCGCAACATCGACCTCTCGGCACGGCTGCTGTCGGTCATCGTCATCGCCGAGTACCTGGCGATCCTCACCCTCGACGTGGCGATCCTGCGCAGCGGCGGCGACAGCGGCATCAACTTCGCCTCCTTCGAGCCGACCCACGTCCTCAGCGGCGCGCCCGCCATCGGCCTGCTGTTCTGCTTCGCCGCCTTCATCGGCTTCGAGGCCACCACCATCTACGGCGAAGAGGCCAAGGACCCGCAGCGCACCATCCCCATCGCCACCTACGCCTCGGTCCTGCTGATCGGCTGCTTCTACGCGCTGTCCATCTGGTCCCTGGTGATCGGCGTCGGGGTCGACAAGATCGTCCCGACCCTGCTGGCCCTGCCGGACCCGACCACCTTCATCTACGGCATGTCCGACCACTTCGTCGGGCCGGGCCTGACCTCGCTGATCCGCGTGCTGTTCATGGTCAGCATCTATGCCGGCCTGCTGGCCTTCCACAACGCCGCCGCCCGCTACTTCTACGCCATCGGCCGCGACGGCCTGCTGCCGCGCCAGCTCGGCACCACCCACCGGCTGCACCAGAGCCCGCACATGGGGTCGGCCCTGCAGAGCCTGATCGCGGCGGTGGTGGTGCTGGCCTTCGCCGCCCTGGGGGCCGACCCGATCCTGCAGCTGTTCGCCTGGTTCTCCAGCCTCGCCACCCTCTGCCTGGTGCTGCTGATGGCACTGACCTCGGCGGCGGTGCTGGTGTACTTCAGTCGCCACCCCGAGCTGCGCCTGGGCATCCTGCGCAGCCGCATCCTCCCGGGCTTCTCCTGCATCGCCCTGCTGGGTGTGCTGGGCATCGCGGTGCTGCACTTCGACGTGCTCACCGGCTCCAGCAAGCTCCTGTCCTACGGCCTGTGCGCGGTGATCCCGGTGGCGCTGCTGCTCGGCGTCGCCATGGCGGCGCGGCTGCGCAAGCTCTCCCCCGAGCGCTTCCACGCCCTGGGCAGCCACAAGCTGTAGCGGCGCCTTTCCCAACGCAAACCCTGTAGCCGCCGGCCCAAGCGGTGGCACGTGAATGGAAGACGGTCATGCACGACTATCGAATGCTCATCGACGGCGCCTGGGTAGCAGGCGAAAACGGTCACTTCGAGGTGATCAACCCCGCCAGCGGACGTGCCTTCGCGCAGTGTCCCGCCGGCTCCCTGGAGCAGGTCGACCAGGCCGTACACGCGGCCCAGGTGGCCTTCCGCCAATGGCGGCTTAGCAGCCACGCCACCCGCTGCACGGCCCTGCAGCGCATCGCCGACGACATCGAGGCCGAAGCCGAGGCCCTGGCCACCCTGGTGGTGCAGGAGCAGGGCAAGCCCTTCGCCCTGGCGATGTCGGAGATCATGGGCGGCGCCGCCTGGACCCGCTACAGCGCCGAGAGCGAGATCCCCGTGCGGCTGGTGGAGGACACCCCGACCCAGCGCATCGAACTGCACCACAAGCCGCTGGGCGTGGTGGCCTCCATCACCCCCTGGAACTGGCCGTTCATGATCGCCGTGTGGCACATCATGCCCGCCCTGCGCTCCGGCAACTGCGTGGTCAGCAAACCCTCCAGCCTCACGCCCCTGAGCACCCTCAAGCTGGTGGAGATCATCGCCCGCCACGTGCCCCGGGGCGTGATCAACATCGTCACCGGCGAGCGCGGCTTCGGCGGCGCCATCGCCAGCCACCCGGGCATCCGCAAGATCGTCTTCACCGGCTCCACCGCCACCGGCCAGAGCGTGATGCGTGCCGCCGCCGGCAACCTCAAGCGGCTGACCCTGGAACTGGGCGGCAACGATGCCGGCATCGTCCTGCCCGGCACGCCGGTGGAGCAGGTGGCCGAGGCCATCTTCCAGGCCGCCTTCCTCAACATGGGGCAGACCTGCGCCGCGCTGAAGCGCCTCTACATCCATGAGTCCCAGTACCAGGCGTTCTCCCAGGCCCTGGTCGAACTGGCCGGGCGCCAGGTGATCGGCGACGGCCTAGAAGCCGACGTCACCTTCGGCCCGGTTCAGAACGCCGAGCAACTGGCGCTCGTGGAGAACCTGGTGGCCGATGCCCAGGCCCAGGGCGGTCGCGTGCTGTGCGGTGGCGCACGGCTGGACCGGGAGGGCTTCTTCTACCCGCCGACCCTGGTTGCCGACGTCACCGACGGCCAGCGCCTGGTGGACGAGGAGCAGTTCGGCCCCGTGCTGCCGCTGATCGCCTACCGCGATGTCGAGGACGTCCTGGCCCGCGCCAACGCCAGCGACATGGGCCTGGGCGGCTCCGTCTGGGGCGCCGATGCCGGCGAGGCCCAGGCACTCGCCCAGCGCCTGGAAAGCGGCGTGGCCTGGGTCAACTGCCACGCCCAGATCCAGCCCAACACCCCCTTCGGCGGCTGCAAGCTTTCCGGCTTCGGCGTCGAGTTCGGATTGGAGGGCCTGCTGGAGTTCACCACCCAGCAGTTGCTCTACGTACGCAAGCAAGAAGGCCAGTGAGGAGCAGCACCATGTACGAGCGCTACAAGACCGCCGAGAAGAAGTTCTGGCACCCCATGAGTGCCTCCGCCGCCGCCCATCGCGGCAAGACCCTGGTCATCGCCCGGGGCGACGGCAACCACATCACCGACATCGACGGCAACCGCCTGCTGGATGGCGTCGGCGGGCTGTGGAACGTCAACGTCGGGCACAACCGCGCCGAAGTGAAGGCCGCCATCGCCGCGCAGCTGGACGAGCTGGCCTACTACCAGACCTTCGACGGCATCGCCCATCCCCGGGTCTTCGACCTGGCCGACCGGCTCACCGCGATGTTCGCCCAGGAGCGCATGACCCGGGTGCTGTTCAACTCCGGCGGATCGGACGCCGTGGAAACCGCCCTGAAGATGGCCCGCCAGTACTGGATCGCCGCCGGCCAGCCCGGTCGCACGCGCTTCCTGTCGCTGCGCAACGGCTACCACGGCGTGCACATCGGTGGCACCTCGGTGGGGGGCAACGGCGTGTACCACTACAACCACGGCCCGCTGCTGGGCGGCTGCCACCTGCTGGACACCCCCTGGCTCTACCGCAACCCCTGGGACTGCCGCGACCCGGAGCAACTGGTGGAGCACTGCATCCGCCAGCTCGAAGAGCAGATCGCCCTGCTCGGCGCCCAGACCATCGCCGCCTTCATCGCCGAGCCGGTGCAGGGCGCCGGTGGCGTGATCGTGCCGCCGGCCACCTACTGGAAGCGCCTGCGCGAGGTCTGCGACCGCCACGAAATCCTGCTGATCGCCGACGAAGTGGTCACCGGCTTCGGCCGCTCCGGCTGCATGCTCGGCAGCCGTGGCTGGGGCGTCGCCCCCGACATCCTCTGCCTGGCCAAGGGCATCTCCGCCGGCTACATCCCCCTGGGCGCCACGCTGTTCAACCAGCGCATCAGCGACGCCATCGAGCACGGCCCCGGCTTCAGCAACGTGGTCATGCACGGCTACACCTACAGCGGGCACCCCACCGCCTGCGCCGCCGCCCTGGCGGTGCTGGACATCGTCGAAGCCGAGGACCTGCCCGGCAACGCCGCACGGGTCGGGGCGGCGCTCATCGAGCAACTGCTGCCCCTGGCCGAACGCTACGACGTGGTGGGCGAGGTGCGTGGCAAGGGGCTGATGATCGCCCTCGACCTGGTGGCCGACAAACGCACCCGGCAACCCCTGGACCCGGCTGCTGGCCACGCCGCACGCATTGCCGAGAGCGCCCGTGCCGAAGGCGTGCTGGTACGTCCGGTGGGCAACAAGATCATCCTCTCGCCGCCGCTGACCCTGACCCAGGACGAAGCCGGCACCCTCGCGGCCGCGCTCGACGCAGCGCTCGCCCAGAACCGCTGACCACGCGGCCCCGCCCGCGCGGCCAGTGCCGCGCGGGCCTTCCTCTGCCCAGAAGACCTACAACAACCTCCCAGCGCGGATGAGGAGCATCAGTCATGCAGCAACGAAAAACCGGCAAGGCCATCACCGGCGGATTCATCCTGGCCCTGGGGCTCGGCGGCCAGGCCAGCGCCCATGAGCTCTACGCCGACGACGACACCCACCTGAACGCGGATGTCCTCGCCGTGTTCGGCTGGATGAACAGCCGCAAGAACTACGACGGCACCTCGGGCGGCTCCACCTGGCGCGAAGGCTTCGTCAAGTACGGCCTCAGCGGCGACCAGGGGCTTGGCGGCCGTGGCAGCGCCTACGGCGCCCTCAACTGGGTCAGCTCCGGCACCTGGGGCGATGGCGATGCCGGCGGCAACACGATCGGCCGCGAGCGCACCACCCGGATCGAGGACGCCTACCTGGGCTGGCGCTCCGGCGACCTGCTGCCGCAACTGGGCCAGGACGGCCTGGACCTCTCCGCCGGCCGCCAAGTGGTCAAGCTGGGGCGCGGCTTCATCGTCAACGACGACGGTCCCAACCTCGGCCAGGGCCCGGCCGACGGCGCCCTCGACCGCGGCGGTGCCTACTACATCGCCGCACGCCATGCCTTCGACCGCACCGCCGTCGTGCGCCTGGGCGGCGAGGACGGCCTGCACGGCAGCGCGGTGTGGCTGAAGTCGGACAACCGCGCCCAGGCCGAAACCGAGCTTGCCGCCGGCACCCTGGACTACACCGGCCAGGCCGGCACCCTGGGCCTGACCTGGGTACACGGCCTTGACGTGGCTGACCGCTGGGCCAGCGACTTCCAGAAGCAGCGCGAAGGCATGGACATCGCCAGCCTGCGCGGGGAGGGCGATGCCGGCATCGAACACGCCCACTTCGCCTTCGAGTACGCCTGGCAGGACAAGGACGCCGGCCGCGAGAAGGCCTGGTACGCCGAGGCCGGCTACACCTTCGCCGAGCTGCCCTGGACGCCGGACATCACCTACCGCTACACCCGCTACTCCGAAGGCTGGGATGCGCTGTTCACCGGCCTCAGCACCACCTACGGCACCTGGTTCCAGGGCGAGGTGGCGGCCAACTACGCCGGGCCGTTCAACCGCAACACCGGCATCCACCACCTTGGCCTGACGCTGCAACCCACCGAGACGGTGAAGGTCGGCGCGCTGTACTTCGACTTCCGCACCCTGCACGACCGCCAGAGCCTCGACCTGGATGCCCGCGAGCTGGACCTCTACGTCGAATGGGCGGCCACCGAGCACCTGATCATCACGCCGCTGATCGGTCTCTACCAGCCGGACAAAAGCGCCAGCAACGGCGGCAACCAGGTGGGCGGTAATGGCACCAATGTCTACAGCCAGTTGGTGGTGGCGGTGCCGTTCTAGGACAGGAGGCAGGCCTGCCGCTGGCGTTCAGGCCCGTTATCGACCCCATGCAGCGGATTGCAAATCCGCTGCATGTTCCCCCGGCGTCAGCCGCCCGAACCCCCTTGCCGCTGCATGTTGGCGGCGATGCGGCGGGTGGTGTCCACCAGCATGTCGGTCACCGTTTCCTGGCGCAGCAGCTTGAAGTCGTGGGTGGGGCCGACCACGGAGAGGCTGCCGAGGATGCTCTTGTCATCGAGGCTGAGGATGGGCGCGGCGATGCCGGTGAGGCCGATGTTCAGCTCGTCGCGGGTCAGGCAGTAGCCGTCCTTGCGGATGCGCTTGGCGGCCCGTGCGAACTCCGACCAGCTGCCGGCGCTGTAGGGGTTGCCGGGGTCCTTCGAAATGCGTTCCTCGAACAGCTTCTGCAGGCGCTTGCCCTTCTGGTAGGCCACCAGCACCTTCGACTGTGCGCCCCGGAACAGGGGCAGCGGCTGCCCCCGGCCGAAGGCGAAGTGGTAGGTGTCGCTGTTCTCGGTGATGTAGGTGTTGATGATGCGGTCGTCGTAGAAGACGCTGGCGAACACCGCCAGCCCGGTCTCTTCCGCCAGGGCATGCATCAGCTCGCGGCCGGCGCTGAGGATCGGGTCGTACTGCCGCATCATCCAGTCCAGTTCGATGATGCGTGGCCCCAGTCCATAGCTGCCGGCACCCACCCGGGTGAGCAGGCCGGCTTCGCACAAGTCCTTCACGTAGCGGTACACCGTGGCGCGGGAAAGCCCCATGCGCGAGGCGATGGTGTCCGGGTCCACCTGGAGTTGGTCGGGGCCGAAGAGGTCGAGGACGGCCAGGGTCTTGCTCAAGCTGCTCATTGGGGGCGTACCTGCGGGGCGGGCTGGGCGGTGGACGGAACGATACCGCGTTATGGCGTTTGAAAGGGGCTGGAAAATCTCATTTATCTCGTATTTTGAGCTTTTTGAGTCGTAATGCGTTGTGGTGCGTCATTCCGAGTGGAATAAATCTCACACCGAGTCATGCAACCCAGTGAGATCGCTTCCCATGAATGGTGCCGAACTGCTCATCAAGGCCGCTGTCGCCAGCGGGATCGAATACTGCTTCGCCAACCCCGGGACCACCGAGATTCCCCTGGTCGCCGCCCTGGCCGGCGAGCCCCGCCTGAAGCCCGTGCTGTCGCTGTTCGAAGGGGTCTGCACCGGCGCTGCCGACGGCTACGGCCGCATCGCCGAGCGACCGGCGCTGACCCTGACCCACCTGGGGCCGGGCTTCGCCAACGGCATTGCCAATCTGCACAACGCCCGCCGCGCCCACACGCCGATCGTCAACGTGATCGGCGACCACGCCTCCTGGCACGTCAACTACGACCCGCCCCTGGCCAGCGACATCGATGCCCTGGCCGGCGCCGTGTCCGGCTGGGTGCGCACCACCCGCAGTGCCGCGCTGATCGGTGAGGACTTGCAGAGCGCCGTGCAGGCTGCCTGGCAGCCCCGTGGCCAGGTCGCCAGCCTGGTGCTGCCGATGGACTTCCAGGCCCAGGCGGTCGGCCCGCTGCGGCCCCTCACGGCCATTCGCGCGCCGCAACGCCGCTACGACGACGCCAAGGTGGAGGCGCTGGCCCGCGCGCTGCGTGCCGGCAAGCGCCTGGTGTTCATCGTCGGCGACAGCGGCCTGTCGGAGGCCGGCCTGAAGGCGGCCGGTCGCCTGGCCGGCCTGCCGGGCGTGCGCTGCTTCGCCGAGACCTTCCCGCGTCTCAGCCAGCGGGGCGGCGGCCTGCCCGACCTGGACCGGCTGCCGTACTTCCCCGAGGTGGCCATCGAGATCCTCGACCAGTACGACGCGGTGGTCTGCGCCGGCGTACCCGAGCCCATCAGCTACTTCGGCTACGAGGGCATCCCCTCGCGCCTCGCCGAACGCGACCGGTTGCTGCACCTGGCCGAGGTGGGGGACGACGTGGCCGCCGCCCTCGATGCGCTGGCCGAGCTGATGGAGGCGCCGGACTGGGTGGCGACCCCGGTGGGTGTCGAGCTGCCGGCGGCCGATGCCGCCCTCACGCCGCAGTCCGTCGGCCGGGTGCTGGCGGCGGCCCTGCCGGAGGACAGCATCGTCTCGGTGGAGGGGGGCACCTGCGGCTACCCGTTCTTCACCGCCTCGGCCAACGCCGCGCGGCACCGGGTGATGACCAACACCGGCGGCGCCATCGGCCAGGGGATTCCGGTGGGCTTCGGTGCGGCCCTGGCCGAGCGCGGCAACCGGGTGTTCTGCCTGCAATCCGACGGCAGCGCCCAGTACACCATCCAGACGCTGTGGAGCATCGCCCGCGAGCAGTTGCCGGTGGTGATCCTCATCGCCGCCAACCACCGCTACGCGATCCTGCAGAACGAGCTGCGGCGCTTCGGCGTCAGCGAACTCGGCCCCGAAGCGCTGAGCCTCACCGAGCTGGACCGCCCCCGGGTCGACTGGAAGGCCCTGGCCAAGGGCTACGGCGTGCCCGCCAGCACCGTCCACAGCAACGCCGAGCTGCAGCGCGCCCTGGCGGTCGCCAGCGCGGCCGACGGTCCCTGCCTGATCGAAATGGCACTCTGACGGAGGCCCGCCCATGCACCCGATTCCCTTGCTTCCCAGCGTTCGCGCGTTCCTCGCCACGCCCCGCCAGCTGTTCATCGGCGGCACCTGGCAGGAGGCCGCCAGCGGGCGCCGCTTCAGCGTCGAGAACCCGGCCGATGAGTCGCCGATCGCCGAAGTGGCCCAGGGCGCAGCGGCGGATGTGGACGCCGCCGTCGCCGCCGCCCGTGCTGCCTTCGAAGGCCCCTGGCGGCGCGAGACCCCCGCCCGGCGCGGCCTGTTGCTGTGGCGCCTGGCCGAGCTGATCGAGGCCCACCAGGAGGAGCTGGCGCAGCTGATCACCCTGGAGAACGGCAAGCCCATCGCCAATGCCCGGGGCGAGGCCGCCAGCGCGGCCAACATCATCCGCTACTTCGCCGGCTGGCCCACCAAGATCGAGGGCGGCACGCTGCCGGTGTCGCCGGCCAGCGGGCCGATGCTCAACTACACCCTGCGCGAACCGGTGGGCGTCTGCGCGCTGATCGTGCCGTGGAACTTCCCGCTGACCATGTGCGTGTGGAAGCTCGGCCCGGCCCTGGCCACCGGCTGCACTGCGGTGCTCAAGCCCGCCGAGCAGACCCCGCTGGTGGCGGTGCGCCTGGTGCAACTGATCGAGGCGGCGGGCTTCCCCGCCGGCGTGGTCAACCTGGTGACCGGCTTCGGCGTGGACACCGGCGCGCCGCTGGCGCAGCACCCGGACGTGGACAAGATCGCCTTCACCGGCTCGACCCAGATCGGCCGGCTGATCGCTCAGGCGGCCACCGGCAACATGAAGAAGGTGTCCCTGGAGCTGGGCGGCAAGTCGCCGAACATTATCCTGCCGGATGCCGACATCGCCCGCGCCGCCAAGGGCGCTGCCGACGGCATCTTCTACAACCAGGGCCAGGTGTGCACCGCCGGCTCCCGGCTCTATGTCCACGACAGCGTGCTGGAGCCGGTGCTCGACGAGCTGCGCCGGCACGCCGCCGCCCATGTGCTGGGCGCGGGCCTGGTGCCTTCCACCACCCTCGGGCCGCTGGTCTCCGGCCGCCAGTGGGGCACCGTCAGCGGCTACCTGCAGCGTGGCCTGGCCGAGGGTGCCGAGCTGGTGTGCGGCGGGGCTCGCCCCGGGCACCTGGAGCGCGGCCACTTCATCGAGCCGACGGTGTTCCTCGACCGCGCCGAGCGCGCCTGCATCGCCCGGGAAGAGATCTTCGGCCCGGTGCTCACGGTGATGCGCTGGTCCGACCTGGACGACCTGGTGCTGCGCGCCAACGACTCGCCCTACGGACTGGCCGCCGGGGTCTGGACCCGCGACCTGCGCTCGGCGCACCGCATCGCCGCCGCGCTCAAGGCCGGCTCGGTGTGGATCAACTGCTGGAACGTGGTCGACCCGGCCTCGCCCTTCGGCGGCTACAAGCAATCCGGCTGGGGCCGGGAAATGAGCAAGCACGTGATCGACGCGTACACCGAGACCAAGAGCGTGTACGTCGATCTCGCCTGACGCACCCACGACAAGAGGAACGAACATGGATCTGGAACTGAACGGCCGCGTGGCCATCGTCACCGGCGGCGGCATGGGCATCGGCAAGGAGGTCGCCCGCTTCCTGTCCCAGGAGGGCTGCAAGGTGGTGGTCTGTGCGCGGCGCATGGAATACCTGAAGCAGGCCGCCGAGGAGATCAGCGCCGAAACCGGCAACGAGGTGCTGCCGCTGTTCTGCGACACCAACGACATGTCCGCCGTGGCCGACATGGTCAGCGAGACCCAGCGCCACTTCGGCCGCATCGACATCCTGGTCAATGGCGCCGCCGCGCCCTCGGGCGTGGTGCGCAACGACATCGAGCACGCCGGCGACGATGAGTTGCTGGCGGACCTGAACACCAAGGTCATCGGCTACTTCCGCTGTGCCAAGGCCGTGACGCCGCACATGAAGGCCGCCGGGTTCGGCCGCATCATCAACATCGGTGGCCTCACCGGGCGCGGCAGCAAGGTGCTCTCGGGCATGCGCAACCTGGCCATCGCCCACATGACCAAGACGCTCTCCGACCAGCTCGGCCCGTTCGGCGTCACCGTCAACCTGATCCACCCCGGCGTGGTGGACACCCCGCACATCCAGGAGCTGTACGAGCGTGAAGGCCTCAAGCAGGGCAAGACGCCGCAGCAGGTGGAGCAGGGCTACATCGACGCCACGCCCATCCGCCGCACCCTGCAACCCATCGAGATGGGCTGGCTGATCGGCTTCCTGGCATCACCCAAGGCCGGCGCGGTCACGGGCGAATCCATCGGCATCGATGGCGGCCTGACCCGCGGCATCTTCATCTGAGGAGGACCTGACATGAGTAACGGAACGCTGCTCGTCGCCACCGTCGGCCAGGCCGTGATCCGCAGTGCCGACCAGGGCCGCAGCTGGCACCGCCTGGGGCTCGGCCAGCCGCTGGAGTTCGACGCCATCACCCGCTCGCTGAGCCTCAGCCCGCAAGCGCCGGAGGTGATCTACGCCGGCGCCGACGTGGGCCTGATCGTCAGCCGCGACGTGGGCAACAGCTGGACGCGGGTGGAGTCGCCGTTCAACGGCCAGACCGTGTGGAAGGTCGCCGTGGACCCGCAGGACCCGCAGCGGATCTTCGTCGGCACCGGCGCCCCGTCCCGCGCGGTGCTCTGGCGCAGCCTGGATGCCGGCGCCAGCTGGTACCGGGTGCCGGTGGAGATCCCCGAGTTCTGCGGCGGGGTGAACCGCCCCCGGCTGCTGGCCTTCGCCTACGACCCGTCCGACCGCCAGCAGGTCTGGTTCGGCCTGGAGGAGGGCGGCCTGTTCCACAGCCGCGACGGCGGCGACACCTTCACCCGCGTCGATGACCGCCTGCTGTGGGACTACAACTCGGACATCCACAACATCCAGGTGCTGCCCAACCACGGGCGCAAGGTGATCGTGGTCGCCTGTGTCAACGCCGTCTACCGCAGTGTCGACGAGGGCCTGACCTGGGAGGGCACCCTGGCCCGCGAA
Source organism: Pseudomonas sp. zfem003 (assembly GCF_032621675.1). NCBI lineage: Bacteria > Pseudomonadati > Pseudomonadota > Gammaproteobacteria > Pseudomonadales > Pseudomonadaceae > Pseudomonas > Pseudomonas sp. zfem003. Next base: position 192,365 of record NZ_JAVYJG010000013.1, read on the forward strand.
GCCTTCGGGCTCTACTACGTGCGTGCGCTGAACGCCCCGCTGGGCAGCCAGGACACGCTCTTCCTGAGCATCTCCGACGGCACGCCGGGCACCACCAGCAAGATCCTGGTCTCCCGCGATTGCGCGGCGAGCTGGGAGGTCCTGCCCCTGCCGCAGCAGCCCAACTCCTGTGTCTGGGCCATCGCCTTCGACCCGTCCAATCCGCGTCGCATCGTCGCCGGGACCAAGTACGGCCACCTGTTCACCTCGGAGAACGGCGGCGATGGCTGGCAGAAGCAGTGGCGCGACTTCAGCGAGATCGCCGACGTGCTCTGGACCCCGGCGGTGGCCGACATCCGTCCGGCGCACCAGTCCATCGTCACCCCGACCATCGCCACCCAGCCCTGAGGAGACCGCCATGAAAGTCGAGGTCGTACGGACCCACCTGTCGCTCTTCGTGCGTGACCCGGCGCACTCCGCGCGCTGGTACGCGGACATCCTCGGGATGCACGAGAGCGCCCGTGGCGAGCGCTGGATCATGATGGCGTTCGGCAGCAAGCACCATGACATCGCCCTGATCGAGGCCGAGCCCGGCGCCCAGCAGGGCGGCCTGGGGTTGCAGCACTACGGGCTGGAGATCGCCGGCGACATGGACACGCTGCGGGGCCTCTACGGCATGTTGCTGGCCAAGGGCGTGGAGGTGGTGAAGATCACCGACCACGAGATCGGCCACGGGGTGTACTTCAACGACCCGGACGGCAACCGCCTCGAATTCTTCCTCGAAACCGACCACGACGACGCACGGGCCAAGGCGCGCTTCAAGGCCGCTGGCGCACCGAGCCGTCATTTCCATCTCGACCCCCTCTGAGGAACCGCCCATGAAACCGAACACCTTCGCCCACTACCACATCCGCAAGTGGTACAGCTTCGTCGAGGAAACCCTGGCCAACGAGAGCGGCCAACTGGCCGACGGCGAGCCACTGTTCAAGTACGTGGTCGCGGCGGCGATCCACAACCCCTATGCCGGTCGCTTCAGCCAGGACCTCGCCGAGCTGGTGGAGGGCTCGCCGGAACTGGGCCGCGAGTTCGGTCGGCGCATCCGGGAGCTGGCCGGCGAGCGCGCCATCGAGAGCTACGGCAAGGCCTGCCTGGTGGGCACCCAGTGCGAGTACGAGCACGGCAACGCCTTCCTCACCAACCCGGCGGCCGACCCGGTGCGCCTGGCGCTCGGGGGCGGCAAGTCCTGGGTGCCGTCCACCGGCAAGCGGAGCGCGCCGGGGGCGACCATCGACGTGCCGCTGGCCCACAAGGACGCGCTCTACGTGCGCTCCCACTACGACACGGTTTCCGTGTCCTTCGGCGACGGCCCCGCGCCGGACGAGGTGATCATCATCTGGGCTTTCGCCACCCGTGGCCGCCTGCATGCGCGCCTGGGCGGCCTGGCAGCCCAGGACATCCAGGGCGACAACGGCCTGGTCTGAGGTGCGCCTTGGCGCCGGGGAGACGTGATGGTTGCGCACAGCCTGTTCTTCAACAACCGCAGCGGCCTGCGGCTGCACCACCTGCGCTGGGGCGAGCCCGGCGGCATTCCGGTGCTGCTGCTGCACGGCTTGCGCGCCTATGCCCAGACCTGGGAGGCGCTGGCCGGCGCCCTGGGGCCGGGTTACTGCTGCCATGCCCTGGACCAGCGCGGCCGGGGCCTGAGCGACTGGGCCGACTGGCCCAGCTACCGCACCGAGGTCTACGTGGACGACCTGGAGGATTGGGTGGCGCACCTGGGGCTCGGGCGCTTCGTGCTGGTGGGGCACTCCCTGGGCGGCGCCAACGCGCTGGAGTATGCGCGGCGCAACCCGGGGCGGCTGCGGGCGCTGGTGATCGAGGACATCGGCCCCGGCTCCTCCAGCAGCAGCCAGGGCGCCGAGCGCATCCGCCGGGAGATGCGCGAGACGCCCCTGCGCTTCGCCGACTGGGCCGAGGCGGAGGCCTTCTGGCGCCAGGCGCGCAGCGGGCTCTCGGCGCAGGGGCTGGCCGCGCGCCTGGCCCATTCGATGAAGGCCGATGGCCAGGGCGTCACCTGGCGGCATGACCAGCAGGGCATCGCCGAGGCCCGCCTGAGCATCGAGCCGACGGACCTCTGGCCGGCTGTGCGGGCGCTCGACTGCCCGGCGCTGTTCATCCGCGGCGGCCGCTCGGACTTCCTGCCATCGGCGATGCTGGCGGCCCTGCGCGAGGCCAATCCGAACATTGCGACGGCGGAAATCGCCAATGCCAGCCACTATGTGCACGACGAACAGGGCACGGCGTTCAACCGCCTGGTGGCCCTGTACCTCGACGAGCAGCTGGCACGACAACAACAAGAAGCGGGTGAGAGAGCATGAGACGCGAACGCACGGAGGTGGTGATCGTCGGCGCGGGGCCGAACGGCATCACGGCGGCCCACTACATGGGCCTGTACGGCATCGATTGCGTGGTGCTGGAGCTGGCCGAGGAGATCCTGCCCTATCCACGCGCGGTGGGCATGGACGACGAGGCGCTGCGGGTGCTGCAGACCGTCGGCGTGGCCGACCTGGCCCACCGCGACATGATCAGCAACGTCCCGCTGCGCTACTACAACGCGCGGGGCGTGTGCTTCGCCGAGGTGAAGCCGAGCACCGCCCAGTACGGCTGGCCGATGCGCAATATCTTCATGCAGCAGTTGCTCGAACGCACCCTGCGGGACGAACTGGCCGGGCGCGAGCACGTGGATGTCCGCCTGGGCCATGAAATGCTGGCGCTGGAGCAGGACGACGACGGCGTGACGCTCCAGGTCAAGGATCGCCAGGGCGAGGTCTACGCGCTCCAGGCCCGCTACGTGATCGCGGCGGACGGCGGTCGTTCGGCGGTGCGCAAGCAGCTGGGCATCGAGCTGGTGGGGCTGACCCACCCACGCAAGTGGGTGGTGGTGGACGCCACCAACGATTCCCTGGATGCGCCCTACACGGCCCTGCACGCCGACCCGCAGCGGCCCTTCGTGTGCATCTACCTGCCGTACCGCCAGCGCCGCTGGGAATTCATGCTGATGGAGCACGAGGACGAGGCGAAGATGTGCGAGGAGGCCAACATCCGCCGGCTCATCCGTGGTCACATCGGCGAGGCCGTGGACCAGCTGGAGATCGTCCGCATCCGCGCCTACACCCACAACTCGCGGGTGGCCGAGCGCTTCGTGGAAGGGCGGGTGGCGCTGATCGGCGATGCCGCGCACATCTCCCCGCCCTGGGCCGGGCAGGGGCTCAACTCCGGCCTGCGCGACGTGGCCAACCTGTGCTGGAAGATCGCCGCCGTGCTCAAGGGCCGTGCGCGCCCGGCGCTGCTGCAGACCTACGACACCGAGCGCCGCGGGCACGCGCTGGACCTCATCTCGCTGGCCGACAACATGGGCGCGGTGCTGGGCCTGACCAACCCGCTGATGGCCGGGGTGCGGGACTGGATGTTCCAGGCGGTGAACACCGTCGACAGCCTGCGTTCGCACCTGCTGGAGTTCAAGTTCAAGCCCAAGGCGACCATCTCCAAGGGCTTCGTTCACCACGAGCGCCCCGACCTGCGCGAAGGCGACCTGGAGGGGCAGCTGTTCATCCAGCCCTTCGTCGAGGACGGCCAGGGCGGCCGCCAGCGCCTGGACGAGGTGCTGGGCCCCTGGTTCGCGGTGATCGGCTACCGGGTCAACCCCGCAGCGGGGCTGTCGGCACAGACCCGTGCCTTCTGGGACGGGCTGGAGACGCGCTTCATCCAGGTCAACCGCTCGCGCAGCGGCCCTGGTCGTCACCAGCCCCTGGTGGCCGAGGGCGCCATCAGCGTGGAGGACGTCGATAACCAGCTGGGCGACTGGTTCGCCAGCGCCCGCGACAGCATCGTGGTGGTGCGGCCGGATCGCTTCATCGCCGCCATCACCACCCCCGAGCGCCTGGACGAAGTGCTGGGCAAGCTGGCGAGGCAACTGGCGTGAGCCGGGGTGCCGGGTTGGCGGCCGCCCTGTTGCAGGCCCAGGCCCGCGCGACGCCTCTGGCGCCCGCCTGCGGCGAGGGGCTGACGCTGGACGACGGGTTGCAGGTGCAGCACCAGGCACTGGCCCGGCGCCTGGCGGCAGGTGAACGCCTGACGGGGTGGAAGGTGGCCTTCGCCGGCGCTGCTGCCCAGCGCCGCTTCGGCCTGAGCGAGCCGGTGTACGGCGCGCTGACCGACGCCATGTGTGTGCCGCCGGGTGCCACGCTGGCGCTGGGCGGGCTGGTCCAGCCGAAGCTGGAGGTGGAACTGGCGCTGATCCTCGGTGCGCCGCTGCGGCCGGGCACCTGGGACGACGCGGCACTGCTCGGGGCGGTGGCGGCGGTGGCGCCGGCGTTCGAGGTGGCGGATTGCCGCTGGTCGGGATGGCGGTTCGGCGCGGGGGCGTTCCTTGCGGACAACGCGGCGGCGGCCCTCTACTGCCTGGGCGAACCCCAGGCGTTCGGCCCGGCGCATCACGCCGGGCTGGACTGGCGGCTGGAATCCGAGGGTGCCGTGCTGGGTGCGGGCAGCAGCCCGGGAGAGGGCGATGCGCCGTTGCCCAATGCCTGCTGGGCCTTGCGTCGCCTGCTGGCCGACGGCGCCTCGTTGCAGCCCGGCCAGGTGATTCTCAGCGGGGCGCTGCTGCCGCCGCTGGACATCCGGCCGGTGGAGTACCGCTTGCGGATGCTGGGCACGGAACTTGCCCTGAGGTTCGTCCAGGACGATTCCTGAGCCAGGGAGGCGTGCTCAATGGCTGGCGCCGCTCGGCGCCGGAGGAGAGACCCAGATGTTGGCTGAAGTGCGTTCCTTCGATGATTCCCAGCAACACGCCGGCTCGATCCTGGGCTGGAACCAGGTCTACGACCAGCTGGGGCGGGGCCACCTGTCCAGCGAGCTGCAGCAGGTGGCCGCCGAGCGCTTCCAGATCTTCCAGGAAACCCTGGACAAGCGGGTGGTGCAGCACGGCTGCGCGCCCCGTGGGCGGCTGTGCATCGCCATGTCGCTGGGGGCGGGGCGCTTCCCGGTGGTGCAGGGCTACGAGGCCGGCCCGCAGAGCGTGCCGTTGCTGCGCGACGGCGAGGAGTTCCTGCTGCACGCGCCGGAGGGCATGAGCTTCTTCGCCATCAACATCGACGCCGAGCGGTTCGCCCGCCTGGCGGAGGTCGAGCTGTCCCGCGAGCAGCTCGGTGCCCTGCGCACTCAGCCGCAGATGGCCGTCTCCCGTGCGGTGCTGGAGCGGGTGCGGAGCCGGATCCAGCCGGTGTTCAGCGCGCTGGTCAAGGGTGACATAGCCCTGGACCGGGCGTGCGAGGCGCGTCTGGAAGAGCAGTTGCTGGAGACCTTCCTCGACCTGTTCATCCATGCGCGGGACACCCCCCGGGACCGCCGTGGCAATGTCGCCGTGTCGGCCTACCTGGTGCGCAAGTGTCAGGAGATCGCCCTGGCCAACACCGACGAGTTGCCGAGCATCCTCGCGCTCTGCGAGCAACTGCGGGTCAGCCGTCGCACCCTGCAGAGCAGCTTCCAGCTGGTGGCCGGCATGCGCCCGGTGGAATACCTGCGCACCCTGCGCCTGAATGCGGTGCGCCGCCGCCTGACCAGCACGCCCGCGAGCGTGCTGAACGTCGGTGAGGCGGCGGCGGAGCAGGGCTTCTATCACCTCAGCCATTTCTCGGCGCGCTACCGCGAGCTGTTTGGCGAATGCCCCTCGGAAACGCGGCGGCCCTGAACGGGCGCCCTCAACGGGCAGCGAAGCGCTGGGCGCCCAGGGCGGCCATCTGCTCGGGGTTGCTCGAGCGGGTGATGCTGCAGGCGTTCCAGAGATCTTCCAGGCTGTGCCGTTGTGCGGCGTCGAGGGCGGCCTGGAGGTAGCCGGGGTAGTGCAGGGTGCCCCCGCCCAGGACGATGCGCTGGGGGTTGAGCAGGTTGACCAGGGTGGCGATACCCAGGCCCAGGCAGTGGCCGGCCCGGTGGACGAGGGCCTGGGTGGTCGGATCGCCGGCGGCCAGCCGGGCGTTGAGGGTGGCGGCATCCACCCCGGCCCGGGCCAGGAGGCTGGCGCCGCTGGCCAACTGATCCAGCGTGCGCGGGCCGTCGTCGGTGGCGAGGGGGATGCTGCCCAGTTCGCCCGCCCAGCCACGGCTGCCCTCCAGCACCCGGCCGCCTTGCTGGATGGCCGCGCCAATGCCGGTGCCGATCATGACGACGGCGGTGTCGACATCCGGTTCGGCAGCGGTTTCGTGGTGCAGCGCGGCCCTGACGTCATTGATCAGTCGCACCCGGCCGGCGAGGGAGGTGAGGTCGTCGGCCTTCAGGCCCTGCAGGGCGGGCAGCACGTCCGACAGCCGCAGTTCGTGGTCGCCGATCACCAGCCCCGGCAGGGCGATGCCGATGCGCTCCACCGGCTCGCCCAGGTCCTGGATGAACGCCGCAAGGGCCTGTGTCAGTTGTGCCGGGGTGAAGTCCGGGCCGGTGGCCACCTTGCGGCTCCGGGGGTTGCCGGGCTCGCCGGCCAGCATGAGCAGCTTGGTTCCGCCGACATCGACGCCGAGTACGGCCATGGTGAGGCTCCTGGTCAGGGGGAGGGGCCTTATGAGACCACAGGCGAGGGGAAACGATGCAGGCCGTCAGGGGAGCGCGGCCAGGCCTCGCTGGAGGTGCTCGATGGCCCGTTCGGCCCGGCTGGACAGGGGCCACTCGGCGCGGTGGATCAGCCAGAGCCTGTCCACCACCTGCGCCTCCAGCTCGGCGACCTGGATTGCGGCCTGGTTGGCGAAGGCCTGGCGGGCGTAGCGCGGCAGCACGGCGAAGCCGAGGCCACGGGCGACCGGTTCGAGGATCAGGCCGACCTGGTTGCTGAAGCCGCGCAGCGGCAGGCTGTGCAGGCCCGGATGGCCGGGGAAGCAGCGGCTCAGCAGGCGGCCGGCCATGGCCTGGCCGTCGGGGTGGTCAATCATGCCCAGGCGCTGCAGGTCGCCCCAGTCGCGGGCCTGTTCGCCCGCCGGCAGGACCAGCTCCAGGGGCTCCTCGGCAAACAGCCGGGCCTCCAGGCGGGCGTCGTCCGGCCTGAGGCTGACCAGCCCCAGCTCGAAGCGGTTGTCCAGCACGGCGGCGAGCACTTCGCTGTCCGGCGCGAAACGGTGGCGCACCACCAGGCCCGGATTGGCCTGCTGCAGGTCCAGCAGCAGGGGGTAGAGCACCAGGCCGATGCTGCCGGGGCTGATGAGGCTGATGTCGCCCTCGTCGGCCCGGGCCTCGTCCAGCCGCTGCCGCAGACGCTGGTCGGCGCGCTGCAGTTCGCTGCAGTAATCCAGCAGGGCGTGGCCGGCGGGTGTCAGTTCGATCTGCCGGGGCCGGCGGATCAGCAGCGGGCCGAGGCGTTCTTCCAGGTGGCGGATGTGCTGGCTGACAGCAGCCTGGGTGAGGTCGAGGCGTTCGGCCGTGCGGGTGAAGTTGCCCAGCTCGGCCAGGTGTTCGAAGGTCAACAGCCATTGGGGATTGAGCATAACGATAACTTATCAATTCAATAATCGTGGCGTGGTTCTAATTATAGCGATGCCTCCTTAGGCTGCTCCCATCATCAACGACAGGAGCTTTCGCCATGACCGCGACCTATCCCCGCAGCTTTTCCCACATCGGCCTTTCGGTGACCGACCTCGATGCGGCGGTGACCTTCTACACCGAGGTACTCGGCTGGTACCTGATCATGCCGCCCACCACCATCACCGAGGACGACTCGGCCATCGGCGTGATGTGCACCGACGTGTTCGGTGCGGGGTGGGGCTCGTTCCGCATCGCCCACCTGTCCACCGGTGATCGCATCGGCGTGGAGATCTTCCAGTTCCCCAATGCCGAGCGTCCGTCCGGCGAGTTCCAGTACTGGAAGGGCGGGGTGTTCCACTTCTGCGTGCAGGACCCGGACGTGGAGGGCCTGGCGGCCCGGATCGTCGCCGCCGGCGGCAAGCAGCGCATGCCGATCCGTGAGTACTTCCCCGGCGAGAAGCCGTACCGGATGGTCTACATGGAAGACCCCTTCGGCAACATCCTGGAGATCTACAGCCACAGCTATGAGCTGACCTACGCCGCCGGCGCCTACCAGTGACCGGCTGCGCCGGCCGCCCTAGCCGTTCTCGGCGGGGCGGTCGTTGGCCTGGCGGAAGGCGTTGGGCGACTGGCCGCTGAGGCGGCGGAAGAAGCGCGAGAAGTAGGTGGGATCGCTGAAGCCCAGGCTGTCGGAAACCTGGGCGATGGTCATGTTGGTGTAGATGAGGCTGCGCCGGGCCTCCAGCAACAGGCGCTGATGGATGATCTGCAGCGCGCTCTGGCCCGCCAGCCGGCGGCACAGGGTATTGAGGTGGACGCTGGAGAGGTCCAGCCGGTGGGCGAGGGTCTCCACCGTGAGGTGTTCGCGGTAGTGCTGCTCCACCAGCTTGATGTAGCGGCCCAGCAACTGCCGGTTGCGCTCGTCGCGGCCACTGGGCGGGGTGTTCTGCTGGCGCTGGCGGGTGATCCACACCACCAGCACGTTGACCAGGGACGCCAGCACCAGGTCGCGGGAGGCGGCGCTGCCTTCGTACTCCTGCAGCAGGGCGGCGAACAGTGTGCTGATGTAGCGGCGGTCGCGGCCCACCGGGTAGCAGCCCGAGGAGGCCAGCACCGCCAGCGGCGCGCCCAGCTGCTGTTCCAGGCGCTCCACCAGCGGCGCGCCGAGGCTGAGCACGTAGCCTTCGATGTTCTCGGAGAACTGGAAGCCATGGACGCACAGCGGTGGCGTCACCTGGATGGAGGGTTCGTCGACGGGGCTGCGCCGGCCCTCCACCTCCACCACCGCCTGGCCGCGCTGCACGTAGAGCAGCTGGAACAGGTCGGCATGGCGGTGCGGCTTGATCTCCCAGTGGTGCAGGCTGCTGCGCTTGGGGATGGACTCGCAATGCAGCAGGTCGGGTGTCGGCCAGGCCTGGTTCTCGCCGTAGAGCTTGAACACGGGCACGCCGGGGATGCGGTCGGTCATGGAGGGCCTGGTACGGATCAGCGGTGGATGGCTGCCCGATAATCGGACGCTGTTTTCAAAAGTGCAATTCCTGGTGCGGAAAACACCCTTCTTTTCCCATTCTTGTCAGCAAAAATGCAGGGGCATCCAAGCCACTCGTTTGCGGTCGCTGCCAGCCATCGGGCCGCAACGCCTCACTGAGAGACAAGAACAATGAAAACCCAGGTTGCCATCATCGGTGCCGGTCCTTCGGGCCTGCTGCTCGGCCAGTTGCTGCACAAGGCCGGTATCGACACCCTCATCATCGAACGCCAGACCCCCGACTACGTTCTCGGCCGCATCCGTGCCGGCGTGCTGGAGCAGGGCACGGTGGACATGCTCCGCGAGGCCGGCGTGAGTGCCCGGATGGACGCCGAGGGGCTGGTGCACGAGGGCGTCGAACTGGTGTTCGACGGCAAGCGGGTGCCGATCCACCTGAGCGAACTCACCGGCGGCAAGAGCGTGATGGTCTACGGCCAGACCGAGGTCACCCGCGACCTGATGGAGGCCCGCGCCGCCAGCGGTGCGCCGACCCTCTACGGTGCCAGCAACGTGGCGCTGCACGAGCTGAAGGGCGAGCGCCCCTACGTCACCTTCGAGCACGCTGGCGAGCAGGTCCGGGTCGACTGCGACTACATCGCCGGCTGCGACGGCTTCCACGGCGTGTCGCGCCAGAGCATCCCGGCCGGGGTGCTCACCGAGTACGAGCGCGTGTACCCCTTCGGCTGGCTGGGCCTGCTGTCCGACACCCCGCCGGTTCACGAGGAACTCATCTACGCCCAGCACCCGCGTGGTTTCTCCCTGTGCAGCCAGCGTTCCCTGACCCGCAGCCGCTACTACCTGCAGGTGCCGCTGACGGACAAGGTGGAGGACTGGTCCGACGAGCGCTTCTGGACCGAGCTGAAGGCGCGCCTGCCGGAGGAGGTGGCCGCGCGCCTGGTGACCGGGCCGTCCCTGGAGAAGAGCATCGCCCCGCTGCGCAGTTTCGTGGTGGAGCCCATGCAGTACGGCCACCTGTTCCTGGTGGGGGATGCCGCCCACATCGTCCCGCCCACCGGCGCCAAGGGCCTGAACCTGGCGGCGTCTGACGTCTGCTACCTCTACCGCATCCTGGTCAAGGTCTATCGCGAGGGGCGCACCGACCTGCTGGAGAAGTACTCCGAACTGGCCCTGCGCCGGGTCTGGAAGGGCGAGCGCTTCAGCTGGTTCATGACCAACCTGCTGCACGACTTCAACGGCCACCAGGACGCCTGGGACCAGAAGATGCAGCAGGCCGACCGCGAGTACTTCCTCAGCTCCCGGGCGGGGCTGGTGAACATCGCCGAGAACTATGTGGGCCTGCCTTACGAGCGGGTGGAGTGAGGCCTGTCCGGTGATTGTGGAAGGCCCCCGGTGACCCAGGTTGCCGGGGGCTTTTTCATGAGTCGAGCGCTTATGCTGCGGCGTTCGCCGGTCTAACGCGGCAGTTCGATCCGCTCCTGTTCCCCCGGCACCACCGGCCAGTCGGCTGCTGCCCAGCGCTGGCGGGCCGCGTCGATCAGGGCCGGGTCGCTGGCGACGAAGTTCCAGTTCATCCGCCTCGGGCCGTCCAGGGGGGCGCCGCCGATCATCACCAGGTGCGCTTCGCTGCAGGCGCTGAGGCTGAAGGTCTCGCCCTCGGGGAGCACGGTAAGGCTGTGGCGTTCCAGGGGCTGGTCGTCGAGCAGGGCTTCGCCGTCCAGCAGGTAGAGGGCGCGCTGCGGGTGCTCGTCGGGCAGCAGCAGGGTGGCGCCGGTCTGCAGGCGCAGCTCGGCGTAGAGGGTGGGGCTGGTGACCGGCACGGGGGATTCCAGGCAGAAGCCGTGGCCGGCGATGAGGCGGATGCTCACCCCCAGGCTGTCCTGCTGCGGCAGGCTGGCGGCGGGGTGGTGGCTGTAGCGGGGGGCGCCTTGTTCCTGCTCACGGGGCAGGGCGAGCCACACCTGCAGGCCGTGCAGGCGCGAGCCGCTGGCGAGCAGCTCGGCCGGGGTGCGCTCGACATGGGTGACGCCGGCGCCGGCGGTCATCCAGCTGACGTCACCGGGCCCCACGCGCTGGTCGGAGCCGAGGCTGTCCTTGTGCTGCAGCGTGCCCTCGAACAGGTAGGTGAGGGTGGAGAGGCCGATGTGCGGATGCTGGCGCACGTTCATGCCCTGCCCGGGGGCGAAGGCGGTGGCGAGCATGTGGTCGAAGAACACGAAGGGGCCGACGCTGCGGCACTGGGCCGAGGGGATCGGCCGGAGGATGGGCAGCCCCGCCACGTCTTCGGGGCGGGGGCGGATCACGAGGGGGTTGGTCATGGGCGGCTCCGGCGGGCTGAGCGGCAAGCATAGCGCCGCGCCGGAGCCGGTGGCGTCACTGGCTGAAGTTGCCTTCGGCCAGGCGCGTTTCGATCTTCACCTCGGTGGTGGTCATCAGCTTGTGGATCGGGCACTTGTCGGCGATGCGCAGCAGGGTGGCGCGCTGCTCGTCGGTGAGGGCGCCGCGCAGGGTCAGCTTCACGCTCACGCCGTAGTGGCCCTCCTTCTCGCGGCTGCTGTCGTGGACCACTTCCACGCCCACGCCGGTCAGCGGGATGTCGTGCTGGCGGGCGTAGTAGGTGACGGTCAGCGCCTTGCAGGCGCCGAGGGCGGTGTCGAAGTAGTCATGGGGTTCGGGCGCGCTGCCGTCGCCGCCCAGGGTCTTGGGCATGTCGGTGAACAGCTCGTGGGTTTCGTCGACGCGGATGGCGTGGCGGTAGCCGTCGGCGGATTCGGTGGTGACGGTGATGGTCATCGGCAGTCCTCGGGTCGTGGGTTCATGGGGCTCCCGGCGTGTGCACGGGGGGCGTGGTGTTTGGAGCCTGCAAGCGGGCCGGGTGTTCCCGGGATTTTCCGTCCATGGCGTTGCGGGGGCTGGCCGGGCGCGCCAGCGGGTCGTACCAGAGCTCCGCGCGGCCGAGGGGCGCCGTGTCGGGCAGGTCGGGGTTCTGCAGTTCGATCACCCGGCGCTGGTCCAGGCGGGCGCGGCGGATGCTCTCGCCGTGGCGGCGCTGGAACAGCTTCTCGAAGCTGCCATCGGCAATGGCCCGCTCCAGCCCGAGCTCGAGGGCAGCCGTGAGGTCTGGGCGCGCCTTCGAGGTGAAGAAATAGAGGGCGGTGGGGTAGTGCAGCACCAAGTGCTCGTCGACGACAAGGTCGAGCCCCTGCTCGCGGGCTCGCTGCTCCTCGTCCCAGGCCACCACCACCTCGCGTGGGAACAGCTCGAAGCGCTTGGCCTGGAGCATGCGGAACAGGCCTTCGTAGCTCGGCGAGGTGAGCACGGTCAGGCCGTTGGCACGCAGGATGGCGGTGTCGGGCCAGTCATGGCGCTGGCCGATGCGCAGCGTCTTGAGGTCGTCCAGGCTGTTGATGCTGGCCAGGCGCTGGGCCTGGTCTGCCCGTACCAGCGGGACGCGCCAGCCGATCAGGCCCTTGTAGATGGGGATGCGGATGGGCGCGAGCACCGCTTCGCGCTCCCGCGTGGTCATGGCCCACATCACCTGGAAGTTGCCGTCGTTCTGCTCCAGGGAGTACTGGGCGCGGGACTGCGGCACCGGTTCGAGGCTGGGCTCCAGGCGGTAGTCGCCGCCGCTGTGGTCCAGGGCCAGCCGCAGCAGCTCGACCACGTATGCCTCCGGGTCGGCACCGTGGGAATGCATCGGGTAGACCAGGCGCTCGGCGGCGCCGACGGTGCAGGCAACACAGGCGAGAAGCAGCGGGAGGCAGCGTTTCATGGCGAAGGCTCTCGTGGCAGCTGGGCAAGCATAATCCGTAAATCCGGTCAGATCATTCTCTGAACCCGGCAAGCGAAGCGCGGGTCTACCTCGGCAAGCACCCTGGAGGACTTTGCCTTGCCCCTGACCCGAACCTGCCTGGCCACGCTGCTGGCGTTCTGCGCACTGGCGGCGAAGGCGCGTGATTACCACTACAGCGACGCGCACCTGCATTACGTGGACTTCTTTCAGGAAAGCGACGGCATGCGCCCGCTGCTTGAGGCCATGGACAAGGGCGCCATCGACCACGTGATGATTGCCGGCGTGCCGGTGGCCAAGAAGTGGCACGAGGACGAGCCCAAGCGCCCGCGCTACTACGCCGGCGACGATGCCGGCGCCTACTGGTACAGCGCCACCGACGTGCTGGTGGCCGATGCGGTGAAGCGCCTGCCGGAGGCGCAACGCGGGCGCTTCCATCCCTTCCTCAGCGGCTTCAACCCCAACGACAAGAACGCCGATGCCCACATCCGCCGGATGCTGGAGCTGGACCCGGGGCTGTGGCAGGGGATCGGCGAGGTGTTCACCCGCCACGACGACCTCACCGCCCTGATCGACGGCGACACGCCACGGGCCAACAACGAGGCCATGGCCCGCGTCTACCACCTGGCCGCCGAATACGACCTGCCGGTGATGCTGCACTCCAACATCACCTCCAAGCGCGAGCGCAACCCGCTGTACCTGGCGGAACTGGAAGAGCCGCTGCGCAACCACCCCCATGTGCGCTTCATCTGGGCTCACGCCGGCACCAGCAAGGAGATCCACCGCCACCAGACGAAGCTGGACTTCCTCCTGCCGACCCTGGAGCGCCTGCTGGAGAGTTACCCGAACCTTTATGTCGACCTGTCCTGGACGGTGCTGCAGCCCTACCTGCTGGACCGGGACGGCCGCGCCGACCCGCAGTGGGTGGCGCTGGTGAAGCGCTACCCCGAGCGCTTCATGCTCGGCTCCGACGTGGTCGGCCGCTTCGACGGCCTGGGCGAGTACCTGAGCGCCTACGACCCCTTCCTTGACGCCTTGCCCGAGGCGGTGGCGCGCCAGGTGGCACGGGACAACTTCCTCGCCGTGCTGCCGCGCCACGTGCGCCCGGCCAAGGGCGCGGCCGACTGAGCCGGCCCGGCCCAGGGCGCCTGGGCCGGGGGGCTCACAGGGTGAGCTGCAGGCGCTTGACCAGGGCGCCGGGGAGCAGGGAGGAGAGGGTCTGGCGTTCGCCGTAGGTGCTGGCGGAGAGGCGCAGCTGGCGTTCGGCGGTGAGGGCTTCGAGCTGCTCGCCGAAGAGGTCGAAGAGGCTGTCGTCGAAGCGCATGGTGCTGACCGGCGCCTGGATGTGGCCGTCCTCCACCCAGAAGGTGGCGAAGCGGGTCATGCCGGTGATGCGGGCGGCGGGCAGGTCGGACCAGTTCAGGTACCAGAGGTTGCCGATGTAGAGGCCGGTGCCGAGGGCGGCGAGGGCGTCCGCCTCGGGCAGGGTGCCGGCGTCCATCACCAGGGCCTGGGGGCTCTCGTCGCCGCTGGCGCCGTTGCCGGCCAGGCCGTATTCCCGGGCGCTGCGCGAACCCACCAGGCGACCGGTGAGGCGCCCTTGTTCGATGAGGGCGACATCGCTGCGCGGCGAGCCTTCGGCGGTGAAGGCCGGGGACAGGGCACCGGCCACCTGCTCGTGCAGGCCCAGCAGCGGGCTGAAGCGGGCGCCGTCGCCGTCCAGGCGTTGCAGCGGGCTTTCCTTGGTCGCCAGGGCGCGGGCGGAGAAGCCGCCCCAGCAGAGCATGCCGGTGATCTCCTCCAGCGCCGCCGGGGCGATGTAGGCGCGGTAGCCGCCGGGTGCCAGCACGCGCAGCGGCTTGCCCAGGTGCTCCAACTGGGCGCGGGCGGCGGCGAAGCGGCGATGGAATTCGTCGTCGTTCCAGCCCTGGCCGGCGTAGTCGGCCTTCACCGCCTGGCCGTTGGCGTGGAACAGGCTGAAGTCGAAGTTGAAGCAGTGGGCGCTGTGCCAGCCGAAGGCGCCCCAGCTGTTGGTAAAGCCCCGGTAGAGCGGGCCGGCGGCATAGATGCCGACCAGGTCCAGGCCTTCGGCGGCGGCGCTGATGCAGGGCAGCACGGCGGCCGGGTCGGGCAGCGGCTGGGTGTCGACGTGGCGCCGCTGCCAGGGCGTGCGGTCGGGCATCAGGTAGGGATCGGGCGGCAACTGGCCGATCACCGCGCGCAGGCGTTCCAGGCCGTCGGCCAGGCGCTGGCGGTCTTCGTCCGGCTGGCCGGAGAGGGTGACGGCCATCTGCGCCTGGCGCTCGGCGGCGATCAGCTGCAGGGTGGCCCCGGCCTGGGACACGTGGCCGGCCTGGCGCACGCGGGCGTGGTTGAAGCGGATGAAGTCGGAGGCCTCGGCGCTGTACCACAGGGTGAAGTCCTCGCCGGGGCGCATGGCCTGGCGCAGGGCGTCGGCGAGGGCGGCGAAGCCGGCTTCGCGGGCGTCGATCTGGATGCTCATCAGGCGGCACCTCCGAATACGTCGACCTGGCTGAATACGCAGGCGGGGGAGGCATGGCCCACCCGCACCACCTGGTTGGGCTCGCCCTTGCCGCAGAAGGGCGTGCCGAGCACTTCGAAGGTGCTGGCGTCGCCCACTGCCGCGAGGCTGCGCCAGAAGCTGGCGGAGATGCCCCGGTAGTTGGGGTTCTTCACCACCCCCTTGAGCTCGCCGTTTTCGATGAGCTGACCCCATTCGCAGCCGAACTGGAACTTGTTGCGCGCGTCGTCGATGGACCAGGAGCGGTTGGTGGTCATCAGGATGCCGCGCTCGATGCCGCCGATCAGCTGCTCCAGGCGCTGGTCGCCGGGCTCGATGTTGAGGTTGGCCATGCGGTCGATGGGCGCGCGGTTCCAGCTGCAGGCGCGGCTGTTGGCGACGCCCGGCAGGCCGCTGCGTTGCTGCGAGAGAGCGCCGCCGAGGGGGCGCAGGAGCAGGCCCTTCTCGATCAGCAGGGTTTTTTGCGCGGCGCTGCCGTCGTCGTCGTGGCCGTAGCTGGCCAGTTCCTCGGGGATGCCCGGGTCGAAGCTGACGTTGAGCAGCGCCGAGCCGTACTGGTAGTGGCCGAAGTCTTCCTGGCGGATGAAGCTGGTGCCGGCGTAGTTGCGCTCGTCGCCGAGGATGCGGTCCAGCTCCAGCGGGTGGCCGATGGATTCGTGGATCTGCAGCATCATCTGCTCGGGCATCAGCAGCAGGTCGCGCGGACCTTCCGGGGTGTTGGGCGCCAGCAGCAGCTGCAGCGCCTCGTCGGCCACGCGCGGGGCCGCGCCGCGCAGCCCGAGCCGCTGGATGACCTCGGCGCCACCCTGCTGGCCGCCGTGGTAGCCGCCGAAGCTGCGGGTCTGGCTGTCGTGGCCGTCGAAGGCGGTGACGCTGGCGCCGGGGTAGACGAATTGCAGTTCCTGCCAGTGCTCGGCGCCGGCGCTATTGAGGTAGAGCTGCTCGTGGCGGTCGACGCTGAGCAGCAGGGTCCAGTTGACCAGGCGCGGGTCGGCGGGCACCGCGGCGGACTCCTCGCGCAGCAGTTCGATGCGCTCGGCGATGCCGGGCAGCGGCCGGTCGAGGCCGGGGGAGCGGTAGTCGGCGTGGCCCTGGGGCGGCGCGACGCGGGCGTCGACCAGGTTGTACGGGGCGATCAGCCGGGCGCGCGCTTCGGCCAGGTCGAGGGCGCGCTGCAGGCCGGCGGTGCTGAGGTCGCTGGTGGCGGCATAGGCTTCGACGCCGCCGATGCGCACGCTGAGCATGGCGCCCAGGTCGCTGGAGAAGAACGGCGGCTCGGCGACGTTGCGCCGTACCTGGCAGTGCTCACCGCTCTGGCGGACGATGCGCAGGGCGTGGAAATCGGCGCGGCTGCGCAGGGTGGAGAACTGCTGCTTGAGTCGTTCGAACACGGGGCACTCCCAGGAAGCGGAAAGGCGAGCGCGCATGGTCGCGCGGCACGCGCGGATGGACAAGAACGGGGGCGGAAAGGTGTTGTGACATTTGCACGGTGGGTCGCCGAGGGCCGTCATCGCTCAAGGGCGCGACTTCGCTGGAGTCAGGAATGGGTAAATAGGCGGTAAAGAGGCTTTGCCTGGCCCCGCCGAGTGCTTATCGTGCACGCTCTCGCACGAACCGACCGCAGAATCATGCCCTCGATCCAAGACCCGCACGCTCGTCCCGCCCGGCGCTGGCCGCTCATCCTCGTCTGCCTGTTCGCCCTGGTGGCGCTGATCTGGTGGCTGTGGCCCGCCGCCTCTGGCCACAAGGCCGAGGAGCCCCGCACCCGTCCGGGAGCGGCCGGCATGGCGCGCCCGGGCTTCGGCCCGTTCAGCGGCCCGGTGCCGGTGCGCGTGGCCGCCGCCGCCCAGGGTGACTTCCCCGTCTACTACAAGGCCCTCGGCACGGTCACCGCGCTGAACACGGTGAACGTCAAGGCTCGCGTCAGCGGCGAGGTGGTCAAGCTGGCCTTCGAGGAAGGCCAGCAGGTCAAGGCCGGCGACCTGCTGGCGGTGATCGACCCGCGCCCCTACGAGGTCGCCCTGCAGCAGGCCGAAGGCACGCTCTTGCAGAGCCAGGCGCAGCTGAAGAACGCCGAGATCGACCTGGCCCGCTACCGTGGCCTGTACGCCGAGGACAGCATCGCCAAGCAGACCCTGGACACCCAGGAAGCGCTGGTGGGCCAGTACAAGGGTACGGTCAAGGCCAACCAGGCCGCCGTCGCCGAGGCCAAGCTGAACCTCAGCTTCACCCAGGTGCGCGCGCCGGTGGCCGGTCGCGTCGGCCTGCGCCAGGTGGACCTGGGCAACCAGGTCGGCACCGGCGACACCACGCCGCTGGTGGTGATCACCCAGAACCGCCCCATCAGCGTCACCTTCACCCTGCCGGAGAACCAGTTGCCCGGCGTGGTCAGCCGCTTCCGCAGCGGCCAGGCGATGCCGGTGGAGGCCTGGGACCGGGGCGACACCCTGAAGCAGGCCGAGGGCGTGCTGCAGAGCCTGGACAACCAGATCGACACCACCACCGGCACCCTGAAGTTCAAGGCGCGCTTCGCCAACGACAGCGAGACCCTGTTCCCCAACCAGTTCGTCAACGTGCGCCTGCTGGCCGACACCCTGGCCCAGGCCGTGCTGGTGCCCTCGGCCGCGGTGCAGTTCGGCAGCCAGGGCACCTTCGCCTACGTGCTGGACGGTGAGAAGAAGGTGCGGGTGCAGAAGCTCGAAGCCGGCCCCAGCGACGGCGAGCGCACGGTAATCCGCAGCGGCCTCAAGGCCGGCGAGCGGGTGGTGCTGGAAGGCACCGACCGCCTGCGCGACGGCAGCGAAGTGGAAGTGGTGCACGACAGCGATGCCGTGCCGGCCGCGCCGAGCGAGCAATTGCAGGGCGCCGACAAGGGCGAGCAGGGCGGCAAGGCTGAACAGGGCGTATGAACATCTCCCGCCTGTTCATCCTGCGGCCGGTCGCCACCACGCTGAGCATGCTGGCGATCCTGCTGGCCGGCCTGATCGCCTACCGCCTGCTGCCGGTGTCGGCGCTGCCGGAGGTGGACTACCCGACCATCCGCGTGATGACGCTCTACCCGGGTGCCAGCCCGGACGTGATGACCAGCGCCGTGACCGCGCCGCTGGAGCGCCAGTTCGGGCAGATGCCGGGGCTGGACCAGATGTCCTCCACCAGTTCCGGCGGCGCTTCGGTGATCACCCTGCGCTTCAACCTGGACGTGCAGCTGGACGTGGCCGAGCAGGAAGTGCAGGCGGCCATCAACGCCGCCACCAACCTGCTGCCCAATGACCTGCCGGCGCCGCCGGTCTACAACAAGGTCAACCCCGCCGACACCCCGGTGCTGACCGTGGCGGTGATGTCGCGCACCTTGCCGCTGCCGCAGCTGCACACCCTGGTGGACACGCGCATGGCGCAGAAGCTGTCGCAGATCAGCGGCGTCGGCATGGTCAGCATCGCCGGCGGCCAGCGCCAGGCGGTGCGCATCAAGGTCAACCCGGAGGCACTTGCGGCCAACGGCCTGAACCTCTCCAGCGTGCGTTCGCTGATCACCGCGTCCAACGTCAACCAGCCCAAGGGCAACTTCGACGGCCCGACGCGCACCTCCATGCTGGATGCCAACGACCAGCTGAAGTCGGCGGACGAGTACGCCAACCTGATCCTCGCCTACAAGAACGGTGCGGCGCTGCGCCTGAAGGACGTGGCCACCATCGTCGAAGGCGCCGAGAACGAGCGCCTGGCCGCCTGGGCCAACCAGAACCAGGCCGTGCTGCTGAACATCCAGCGCCAGCCCGGCGCCAACGTCATCGAGGTGGTGGACCGCATCCAGGAGCTGCTGCCGAAGATGACCGCCAACCTGCCGGCGGGCCTGGACGTGATGGTGCTGACCGACCGCACCCAGACCATCCGCGCCTCGGTGCGCGACGTGCAGCATGAGCTGATGCTGGCCATCGCCCTGGTGGTGATGGTGACCTTCCTGTTCCTGCGCCGCTTCAGCGCCACGCTGATCCCGTCCATCGCCGTGCCGCTGTCCCTGGTGGGCACCTTCGGGGTGATGTACCTGGCCGGCTTCTCGGTGAACAACCTGACGCTGATGGCCCTGACCATCGCCACCGGCTTTGTGGTGGACGACGCCATCGTCATGCTGGAGAACATCGCCCGCCACCTGGAGGAGGGCGCCACGCCGCTGGAGGCTGCGCTCAAGGGCGCCCGGCAGATCGGCTTCACCCTGATCTCCCTGACCTTCTCGCTGATCGCGGTGCTGATCCCGCTGCTGTTCATGGCCGACGTGGTGGGGCGGCTGTTCCGCGAGTTCGCCATCACCCTGGCGGTGGCCATCCTGATCTCCCTGGTGGTGTCGCTGACCCTGACGCCGATGATGTGCGCGCGGCTGCTCAAGCCCGAGCCGGAGGAGAAGGAGCAGGGCCGCTTCTACCGCGCCAGCGGCGCCTTCATCGACGGCATGATCGAGCGCTATTCCCATGGCCTGCGCTGGGTGCTGCGCCACCAGGTGCTGACCCTGCTGGTGGCCCTGGGCACCCTGGCGCTGACCGTGGTGCTGTACCTGGCGGTGCCCAAGGGCTTCTTCCCGGTGCAGGATACCGGCGTCATCCAGGGCATCACCGAGGCGCCGCAGTCGGTGTCGTTCCGCGCCATGGGCGAGCGCCAGCAGCAGGCGGCCGAGGTGATCCTCAAGGACCCGGCGGTGGCCAGCCTGACCTCCTACATCGGCGTCGACGGCGACAACGTCACCCTCAACAGCGGGCGCATGCTGATCAACCTAAAGCCCCACGGCGAGCGCGACGTCACCGCCAGCGAGGTGATCCAGCGCCTGCAGCCGCAGCTGGAGCGGCTGGTGGGCATCCGCCTGTACCTGCAGCCGGTGCAGGACCTGACCATCGAGGACCGGGTCAGCCGTACCCAGTTCCAGTTCAGCATGGAGTCCCCGGACGCCGAGCTGCTGCGCGAGTGGACCGGCAAGCTGGTGGACGCCTTGCGCCAGCAGGCGGAGCTGTCCGACGTGGCCAGCGACCTGCAGGACAAGGGCCTGCAGGTGTACCTGGACATCGACCGCGACATGGCTGGGCGCCTGGGTGTGGAGGTCTCGGCCATCACCGATGCGCTCTACGACGCCTTCGGCCAGCGGCAGATCTCCACCATCTTCACCCAGGCCAGCCAGTACCGCGTGGTGCTGGAGTCCGCCACCGGTGATCGCATCGGGCCCAAGGCCCTGGAGCAGCTGCGGGTGGCCGGCACCGACGGCGTGCAGGTACCGCTCGCGGCCCTGGCGCGCATCCAGGAGCGCCAGTCGTCCCTGGTGGTGAACCACATCAGCCAGTTCCCGGCGGTGAACCTCTCCTTCAACCTGGCGCCGGGCGTGGCCCTGGGCGAGGCGGTGCAGGTGATCGAGCGGGTGCAGCAGGAAATCGGCCTGCCGGAAGGCATCCAGACCCGCTTCCAGGGTGCGGCGGCGGCCTTCGAGGCCTCGCTGTCGAGCACGCTGCTGCTGATCCTGGCGGCGGTGGTGACCATGTACATCGTCCTCGGCGTGCTCTACGAGAGCTACATCCACCCGGTGACCATCCTCTCCACGCTGCCCTCGGCCGGCGTCGGCGCCCTGGCGGCGCTGCTGCTGTCGGGCAATGACCTGGGGCTGATCGCCATCATCGGCATCATCCTGCTGATCGGCATCGTCAAGAAGAACGCAATCATGATGATCGACTTCGCCCTGGAGGCCGAGCGCCACCAGGGCATGGCGCCGGAGGAGGCCATCTACCAGGCGGCGCTGCTGCGCTTCCGGCCGATCCTGATGACCACCCTGGCCGCGCTGTTCGGCGCCGTGCCGCTGATGCTCGCCAGCGGTTCCGGCGCGGAGCTGCGCCAGCCCCTGGGCCTGGTGATGGTGGGTGGCCTGCTGGTGAGCCAGGTGCTGACGCTGTTCACCACGCCGGTCATCTACCTGTTCTTCGACCGCCTCTCGCGGCGCTTCACCGGCCGCAGCGCGGCAGGGGTGGCGGCATGATGCGCCTCGTGCCGGCTGCCCCGGCCGGAGCGGCGTCGTGAACCTGTCCGCTCCCTTCATCCGCCGGCCGGTGGCGACCCTGCTGCTGAGCCTGGCGATCATGCTGCTGGGCGGGGTGAGCTTCGGCCTGTTGCCGGTCTCGCCGTTGCCGCAGATGGACTTCCCGGTGATCACCGTGCAGGCCAGCCTGCCCGGTGCCAGCCCGGAGATCATGGCCTCCAGCGTCACCACGCCGCTGGAGCGCTCCCTGGGCACGCTTTCGGGCATCACCCAGATGACCAGCCGCACCAGCCAGGGCTCGACGCGGATCATCATCCAGTTCGACCTGGACCGGGACATCAACGGCGCCGCCCGCGACGTGCAGGCGGCCATCAACGCCTCGCGCAACCTGCTGCCCAGCGGCATGCGCAGCATGCCCACCTACAAGAAGGTCAACCCCTCCCAGGCGCCAATCATGGTGCTGTCGCTGACCTCCGATGTGCTGGAGAAGGGCCAGCTGTACGACCTGGCCTCGACCATCCTGGCCCAGAGCCTGTCCCAGGTTAAGGGCGTGGGCGAGGTGCAGATCGGCGGCAGTTCGCTGCCGGCGGTGCGGGTGGAGCTGGAGCCGCAGTTGCTCAACCAGTACGGCATCGCCCTGGATGACGTGCGCAAGACCATCGCCGCCGCCAACCAGCGCCGCCCCAAGGGCGCGGTGGAAGACGCCGAGCGCCACTGGCAGGTGGGCGCCAGCGACCAGTTGGAGAAGGCTGCCGACTATGCGCCGCTGATCCTCCGCTACCAGGACGGCGCGGCCCTGCGCCTGGGCGATGTGGCCAAGGTGCGCGACGCCGTGGAGGACCGTTACAACAGCGGCTTCTTCAATGACCAGGACGCGGTGCTGCTGGTGATCAACCGCCAGGCCGGCGCCAACATCATCGAGACCATCGAAAGCATCAAAGCGCAGTTGCCGAGCCTGCAGGCGGTGCTGCCGGCCAGCGTCAAGCTGAACCTGGCGATGGACCGCTCACCGGTGATCCGCGCGACCCTGCACGAGGCCGAGCGCACCCTGCTGATCGCCGTGGCGCTGGTGATACTGGTCGTCTACCTGTTCCTCGGCAGCCTGCGCGCCTCACTGATCCCGGCGCTGGCGGTGCCGGTGTCACTGGTGGGCACCTTCGCGGTGATGTACCTGTGCGGCTTCTCCCTCAACGTGCTGTCGCTGATGGCGCTGATCCTCGCCGCCGGGCTGGTGGTGGACGACGCCATCGTGGTGCTGGAGAACATCGCCCGGCACATCAACGAGGGCATGCCGCCGTTCAAGGCAGCGCTGCAGGGCACCCGCGAGGTGGGCTTCACCCTGCTGTCGATGAACCTGTCGCTGGTGGTGGTGTTCGTCTCCATCCTGTTCATGGGCGGCATCATCGACCGCATGTTCCGCGAGTTCTCCCTGACCCTGACGGCGGCCATCCTGGTGTCGCTGCTGGTGTCGCTGACTCTCACGCCGATGCTCTGCGCGCGCTGGCTCAAGCCCCACGTGCCGAATGCCGACAGCCGCATGCAACGCTGGAGCGAGGCCATCCACGAGCACATGACGCGGCTCTATGACGTGAGCCTCGGCTGGGCCCTGCGCCACCCACGCCTGACCCTGGCCAGCCTGCTGGTGACCATCGGCCTCAACGTCGCGCTCTACGTGATCGTGCCCAAGACCTTCCTGCCGCAGCAGGACACCGGCCAGTTGATCGGCTTCATACGGGGTGATGACGGCCTGTCGTTCAGCGTGATGCAGCCGAAGATGGAAACCTTCCGCCGCGCGGTGCTCAAGGACCCGGCGGTGGAGAGCGTGGCCGGTTTCATCGGTGGCAGCGGCGGCATCAACAACGCCTTCATGATCGTGCGGCTGAAGCCGATCAAGGAGCGCCAGCTTTCTGCCCAGAAGGTGATCGAGCGGCTGCGCAAGGAAATGCCCCAGGTGCCCGGCGGCCGGCTGATGCTGATGGCCGACCAGGACATCATGACCGGCGGCTCCCGCGAGCAGCGCAGCTCCCAGTACGAGTACGTGCTGCAGGCCGGCGAGCTGGCCGACCTGCGCACCTGGCTGCCCAAGGTGACCGACGCGTTGAAATCCCTGCCTGAGCTGACCGCCATTGACGCGCGGGAAGGCGAGGGCGCCCAGCAGGTGACCCTGAAGGTGGACCGGGACGCGGCCAAGCGCCTGGGCATCGACATGGCGATGGTCACCACGGTGCTCAACAACGCCTACAGCCAGCGGCAGATCTCCACCATCTACGACACCCTCAACCAGTACCAGGTGGTGATGGAGGTGAACCCGAAGTACGCCCAGGACCCGTCGACCCTGGAGCAGGTACAGGTGATCACCGCCGACGGCCAGCGCGTGCCGCTCTCGGCCATCGCCCGCTACGAGCGCAGCCTGGAGAACGACCGGGTCAACCACGAGGGCCAGTTCGCCTCGGAGAGCATCTCCTTCGACCTGGCGCCGGGGGTGAGCCTGGACCAGGCCACCGTGGCCATCGAACGGGCGGTGGCGGCCATCGGCATGCCCAGCAGCGTGATCGCGCGCCTGGGCGGCACCGCCGACGCCTTCGCCAGCAGCCAGCAGAACCAGCCGTGGATGATCCTCGCTGCGCTGCTGCTGGTGTACCTGGTGCTGGGCATTCTCTACGAGAGCTACATCCACCCGCTGACCATCCTCTCGACGCTGCCGTCGGCGGGGGTGGGCGCGCTGCTGACCATCCAGCTGCTGGGCGGCGAGTTCAGCCTGATCTCGCTGCTGGGGCTGTTCCTGCTCATCGGCATCGTCAAGAAGAACGCCATCCTGATGATCGACCTGGCGCTGCAACTGGAGCGCAACGACGGCCTGTCGCCGGCGGAGTCGATCCACCGCGCCTGCCTGCTGCGCCTGCGGCCGATCCTGATGACCACCCTGGCGGCCATCCTCGGTGCCGTGCCGTTGCTGATCGGCGGCGCCGAGGGCGCGGAGATGCGCCAGCCGCTGGGCGTGACCATCATCGGCGGCCTGGTGCTGAGCCAGATCCTCACCCTCTACACCACCCCCGTGGTCTACCTGTACCTCGACCGCCTGCGCCATCGCTTCAACCGCTGGCGCGGCGTGCGCACCGACGCTTCGCTGGAGACACCGCTATGAACCCCCATGCCCGCCTTCTGTTCCCGGCCCTGGCCTTTGCGGTCGCCCTGGCCGGCTGCGCTGTGGGCCCCGACTACCAGCGCCCGGACGCAGCCAGCGCTGCCCAGTTCAAGCACGTGGAGGGCTGGAAGGCCGCCGCGCCAGCCGACACCCTGGCCCGTGGCGCTTGGTGGGAGCTGTACAACGACCCGATGCTGAACGACCTGCAGCAGCGCCTGGAGCGTTCCAACCAGACCCTCGCCCAGTCCGTCGCCCAGTACCGCCAGGCCCAGGCGCTGGCCCGTGGTGCGAGTGCCTCGTTCTTCCCCTCGGTGAACGCCAACGCCAGCAAGACCCGCTCCGGCCAGGGCGGCGGCAGCAGCACCGTGCGCCTGTCCGACGGCTCCACCGTCAACAGCGGCGGGGGCAGCGGCGCCATCTCCAACAGCTACAGCGCCACCCTGGGCGTGAGCTGGGAGCTGGACCTGTGGGGCAAGCTGCGCCGCCAGCTGGAGGCGGACGACGCCAGCCTCCAGGCCAGCGCCGCCGACCTGGCGGCCGTGCGCCTCAGCCAGCAGTCGCAGCTGGCGCAGAGCTACCTGCAGTTGCGCGTGCTCGACGCCCAGAAGCGCCTGCTGGACGCCACCGTCGAGGCCTACAAACGGGCCCTGAAGCTCACCGAGAACCAGTTCCGCGCCGGCATCGTCACCCGCGCCGACGTGGCCCAGGCCACCACCCAGCTGAGAAGCACCGAGGCCCAGGCCATCGACCTGAAATACCAGCGGGCGCAGCTGGAGAACGCCATCGCGGTGCTGATCGGCGAGCCGCCGTCGGCCTTCAGCCTGGCGGAGGTGGAGGGCATCCCCAGCCTGCCGGCGGTCCCGGCCCTGGTGCCGAGCCAGTTGCTGGAGCGCCGCCCCGACGTGGCCTCGGCCGAGCGCAAGGTTATGGCTGCCAACGCCCAGATCGGCGTGGCCAAGGCCGCGTACTACCCGAGCCTCAACCTCACCGCCAGCGGCGGCTACCGCACCAGCAGCCTGCACGACTGGATCACCACGCCCAACCGCTTCTGGTCCATCGGCCCCGAGTTCGCCCTCAACCTGTTCGATGGCGGCCGCATCCGCTCCCAGGTGGAGCAGGCCGAGGCCAGCTACGACCAGACCGTCGCCACCTACCGGCAGACCGTGCTCACCAGCTTCCGCGAGGTGGAGGACTACCTGGTGCAACTGGCCGTGCTGGAAGAGGAGAGCGGGGTGCAGCAGCAGGCGCTGGACGCTGCCCGCGAGGCCCTGCGCCTGGTCAGCAACCAGTACAAGGCCGGCACGCAGGACTACAGCAGCGTGGTCAGCAGCCAGGCCACGGCGCTGTCCAATGAGCGCAGCGTGCTCACCCTCACCGGCAGCCGCCTCACCGCCAGTGTGCAGCTCATCGCCGCCATGGGCGGTGGCTGGGATCGCGCCGGGCTGGAGCAGGTGGATGCGGATGATAAGGACCTGCCGACCCGCTAGGCTTTGTACGACAAGTGCCTGCGCATCGGTGATGCTGCGTTGAAAACGCTCTCAGAATGCTCATTTACAGCACGTAAACTGCGCTTCTTCGAGCGTTTTCGCCTTGCCTGACCTTCGCTCGACGACTTTTCGTACAGAGCCTACGGCCTGCGTGCTGTCTGGTGGGGGACGGGGGTAAATCGGGCGCTGCCGAGGGATGGGCAGCGGGGGAGGCCCGGCGCGGCGAGCGCCGGCCGGGCGAGGGGATCAGCGGGACTTGCGGTTGACCACCTGGGCGGCCTTGACGATGTCTTCGCCGATGTCGGGGGTGTACTGGTCCCAGACCGGCTTCATGGCGGCACGCCAGGCTGCACGTTCCTCGGGGGTGAGGGTGATGATCTGGGCCTTGCCGGCCGCCTGGATGCGCTGGCGGTCCGCCTGGTTCTGCTGGGCGGCGGCGTTGTTCACGGCGAAGGTGACCTCGTCGATGATGGCTTCCAGCTCGGTGCGGGTCTGGTGCGGAATGGCGAACCAGAAGCGCGAGTTGCTCACCAGCATGTAGTCCAGGGCGCCGTGGTTGGTCTCGATGATGTAGGGCTGCACGGTGTCGAGGTTCTGGCTGGCGAAGTTCGACCAGGTGTTCTCGGTGCCCTGCACCTGGCCACCCTTGAGCGCGTCGAAGGTCTGGGCGAAGGGCATGGGCACGGCCTTGGCACCGATCTGGGCGAACTGCGACTCCAGCACGTTGGATGCCTGGATGCGGAAGGCCAGGCCCTTGGCATCCGCCGGGGTGTGCAGCGGGCGGTTGGCGGAAAGCTGCTTCATGCCGTTGTGCCAGAAAGCCAGGCCGATGATGTTCTTGTCTTCCATGGCGCGCAGCAGCTGGCGGCCCTTGGCACGCTTCTGGAAGCGGTTGACCGCGTCCTGGTCATCGAACAGGAAGGGCAGGTCGAACAGCTGCAGCTGCTTGGTGTACTGGTCGAACTTGGCCAGGGAGGGGGCGAGCATGTCCACCTTGCCGTCCTGCAGGGCCTGCAGCTCGTCGGCATCGCCGAACAACGTGGAGTTGGGGTAGACCTCGACCTTCACCAGGCCGGGCAGGCGTTTCTCCACCAACTGCTTGAACAGCAAGGCGCCCTGGCCCTTCGGGGTGTCGTCGGCGACGACATGGGAGAAGCGGATGGTGATGGGGCCGGTTTCCGCCGCGAGGGCGTGGCCGCTGGCGAGGGTAAGCGCGCAGGTCAGGGCAGCGATGTACTTCTTGATCATGGTGTGTGCCTTTCTTGTTCTGGGCAGACAGTAGGTGGCCGCGACATGCGGACAATGCCGGCTGGACGGCGCCGCTCGTGGCAGCTCCGACAGGCGCGGTTCTCATGGTATCGCCCCGTCCGGTACATGGCCGGGAGGTGACGGTTCGGCAGGGTGTGGCAGGGCCAGGCAGTCCTTCGCCGACCGGCGATTATCCCAGAGTAGACGCTGCTACGAGGGGTAGCACTGCTCAGTTCTGCGATGCGGTCGTGGTTGTGACGGGGAAGTCCATCTGGAAGCGTGTCCAGCCGTCCGCGCTCACGCAGCGGACTTCGCCGCCGTGGGCGCGGACGATGGAGCGGGTGATGGCCAGGCCGAGCCCGGCATGCTCGGCCTGGCCTTCGCGGCGGGCCGGGTCGGCGCGGAAGAAGCGGTCGAACAGGCGCAGTTGCAGTTCGGCGGGGATGGCCGGGCCCTGGTTGGCCACCTCCAGGCGCAGCGCATGGCCGGCGGGATGGGCGCTGAGTTCGATGGCGCCGCCGGCCGGGGTGAAGCGCAGGGCGTTGTCCAGCAGGTTGGAGAGGGCGCGGCGCAGCATGGCGCGGTCGCCCTCCAGCTGGCCGTTGCCGGAGCAGGTGAGGTGGATGCCGCCTTCCTCGGCCAGGGGGGCGAAGAACTCGGCCAGTGCCTCCAGCTCGTCGGCCAGTACCAGGGGCTCGCGGCGGGTGGTGAGCAGGCCGTGCTCGGCCTTGGCCAGGAACAGCATGTCGTTGACCATCTGCGCCAGGTGCTGCAGCTCTTCCAGGTTGGAGTGCAGGGCTTCGCGGTAGGTGGCCAGGTCGCGGGGCTGGGCGAGGGTGACCTGGGTCTGGGTCAGCAGGTTGGATAGCGGGGTGCGCAGCTCGTGGGCGATGTCGCCGGAGAAGGCGGAGAGCCGCTGGAAGGCGTCTTCCAGGCGCGCCAGCATGGCGTTGAAGGCGCTCACCAGGTCGCTCAGCTCGGCCGGCACGCTGGCCGGGTCGAGGCGGGTGGTGAGGGAGTGGGCGGAGATGCCGGCGGCCACCTCGGCCATCTGCCGCAGGGGGCGCAGGCCGCTGCGCACGGCCCAGGCACCGAGCAGTGCGGTGGCCAGGGCGCTGAGGCCGACGGTGAGCCAGATCAGCCGCTGCATGCGTTCGAGGAAGTGCTGGTGGTGGGTGATGTCCAGCCGCAGGTCCAGGCGCGGGCTGTCGGCTTGGCCGGGGAGCAGCTCGGTGCCGTAGGCACGCCAGGCGGTTTCGCCATGCTGGGCGTGGGCGGCAACGGCCTGGCTGTCGAACCACAGCTCGCCCTGGGGGCCGAGGATGCGCAGGGCGAGGTCGGGCTGGCGTTGCAGCTCGGCGTGCAGGTCGTCTTCCCGCGCGGCGAGGGCTTCGGCGCTGCCCACCGGGCCGAGCAGGCTGCGCAGGGCTTCGGCGCGGCTGGCCAGCAACTGGTTATCCAGTTCGAGGAAGTGCGCTTCGCTGGCCCGGTCGAACAGGGCGCCGGCGATAAGCGAGACGCTGGCGGTGGCTGCGGCGAACAGCAGGCTGAGGCGGGCGCCGAGGGACAGGCGCATCAGGCGTCTCGCGCCTCGAGCACGTAGCCCATGCCGCGCACGGTGTGGATCAGGCGGGTGGGCCAGGCGTCGTCCACCTTGGCCCGCAGGCGGCGGATGGCGACTTCGATGACGTTGGTGTCGCTGTCGAAGTTCATGTCCCAGACCTGGGAGGCGATCAGCGATTTGGGCAGCACTTCGCCCTGGCGCCGCAGCAGCAGCTCCAGCAGGGCGAACTCCTTGGCGGTGAGGTCGATGCGCTGGCCGCCGCGTTCCACCCGGCGGCGCAGCAGGTCGAGGCGCAGGTCCGCCAGTTGCAGGCTGGTGTCCTGCTGGCCGGTGGTGCCTCGGCGCAACAGGGTGCGCACCCGCGCCAGCAGTTCGGCGAAGGCGAAGGGCTTGACCAGGTAGTCGTCGGCGCCCAGCTCCAGGCCGCGTACGCGGTCCTCGACAGCATCGCGGGCGGTGAGGAACAGCACGGGCGTCTCCAGGCCGGCTTCGCGCAGGGTGCGCAGCACCTGCCAGCCGTCGCGGCCGGGGAGCATCACGTCGAGGATGATCAGGTCGTGGTCGCCGGTCAGCGCCAGGTGCTGGCCGGCGATGCCGTCGCTGGCCAGGTCGACCAGGAAGCCGGCTTCGCCCAGCCCCTGGCGCAGGTACTGACCGGTCTTGGGTTCGTCTTCGACGATGAGCAGTTTCATGGCGGGCCTGTGTCGTGGGGGTTCCTTTATACCGTGCCGGGACGGCGCGGTGGGCCTGGCTGACAAAGTTGTAATGTGCCGGTAAGCCAGGCGCCAGTGGCAGGGCGGCAGGATGGGTGCCTGTCCATCAGGAGACCCTGTCATGAAACGATCCGCCCTTGTTCTCGCCTGCGGCCTGTTCCTCAGCCTGCCTGTGCTGGCCGACGGTGCCGCCACCTTCGCGTTCGGCCACCCGGCCAAGGCGGCCGACGCCGGCCGTACCTTGGAGATCACCCTGGGTGACATGTACTACGAGCCCGCCAGCCTGCAGGTGAAGGCCGGCGAGACGGTGCGCTTCGTGCTGAAGAACACCGGCAGCCTGCTGCATGAGTTCAACCTGGGCGATGCGGCCATGCATGCCCGCCACCAGCAGGAAATGCTGAAGATGCAGCAGATGGGGATGCTCACCCCCACCGGCATGAACATGAAGCACGACATGGGCGCCATGGATCACAGCCAGATGGGGCACGACATGGCTGGCATGGACATGGCTGGCATGGATCACGGGGCGATGATGAAGCACGACGACCCCAACAGCGTGCTGGTGGAGCCGGGCAAGACGGCCGAGCTGACCTGGACCTTCACCCAGGCCACCGGGCTGGAGTTCGCCTGCAACATTCCCGGCCACTACCAGGCCGGCATGGTCGGCAAGATGGAGGTCAAGCCCTGATGCGCGCGCTGATGGGCGCCGGCTTGCTGGCCCTGGCGGCCGACGCCGGGGCCGGCACCTATGAGCTGGTGATCGATGAGGGGCGCGTGGCCTTGAGCGATGGCAGCCGGCCGGCGCTGACCATCAACGGCCAGTCGCCCGCGCCGGAGCTGCGTTTCAAGGAAGGCGAGGAGGTGCAGATCCGCGTGACCAACCGCCTGGAGCGCGACACTTCGCTGCACTGGCACGGGCTGATCGTGCCCTACGACCAGGACGGCGTGCCGGGCATCAGTTTCCCGGGCATCAAGCCCGGGCAGACCTTCACCTACCGCTTCCGCGTGCAGCAGTCGGGCACCTACTGGTATCACGCCCACAGTGACTTCCAGGAGCAGGAGGGGCTGTACGGGCCGCTGGTGATCGAGCCGAGCGGGCGCGAGCCGTACCGCTACGACCGCGAGTACACGGTGATGCTGTTCGACTGGCAGGACGAAAAGCCCGAGCGCACCCTCGCCAACCTGAAGAAGGACGCCGAGTACTACAACGACCACAAGCGCACCCTGGGGGACTTCTTCACCGATGCCGCCCGCGATGGCGTCTGGGCGACCCTCAAGGACCGCTGGGGCTGGGGCGACATGCGCATGTCGCCGACGGACATCGCCGATGTCAGCGGGTTTCGCTTCCTGGTCAACGGCCGCGACGCGGAGCAGAACTGGACGGCGCTGTTCAAGCCGGGCGAGCGGGTGCGCCTGCGCATCATCAACGCTTCGGGCATGAGCTACTACGACCTGCGCATCCCCGGCCTGCCGATGACGGTGGTGCAGGCGGATGGCAACGACGTGCTGCCGGTGACGGTGGACCAGGTGCGGCTGGCGGTGGCCGAGACCTATGACGTGATCGTGCAGCCCCGGGAAGATCGGGCCTATACGCTGTTCGCCGCTTCCATGGACCGCCGTGGCTACGCCCGCGCCACCCTGGCGCCCCGGCCGGGCATGGTGGCCGAGGTGCCGACCCTGGGGCCACCGCGCCTGCTGAGCATGGCCGACATGGGCATGGATCACGCCATGCCGGGGATGGACCACGGTGCGATGGCGGGCATGGGCGATGCAGAAATGGCCGGGATGGACCATGCCGCCATGGGCCACGGGATGCCGGCCGCCGGTGGCAACCCGGATTACGCGCCGGGCAGCGGCATCGCTCCCGAGCCGGTGGAGGGCGGGCGGGTGCTGGTCTACGGCGACCTCAAGGCGATGCGTCCGGATGCCCGCTACCGCGCGCCGGACCGCACCATCGAGCTGAAGCTCACCGGCAACATGGAGCGCTACTTCTGGTCCTTCGACGGGGTGAAGTACTCCGAGGCCGAGCCCATCCGCCTGCGCTACGGGGAGCGGGTGCGCTTCCGCTTCGTCAACCAGACGATGATGAACCACCCGATGCACCTGCACGGCATGTGGATGCAGCTGGACAAGGGCAACGGCCGGCTCAACCCGCTCAAGCACGTGGTCAACGTGGCGCCCGGCAGCACGCTGGAAGTGGACGTGCCGGCCGATGCCATCGGCCAGTGGGCGTTTCACTGCCACCTGATCTACCACATGGCCAGCGGCATGTTCCGTAAGGTGATCGTCGAGGCGCCCGACGGCAGCAGCCGCTCCCTGGGCGAGGCCATGCAACCGATGGAGGAGGCTGCTCATGCGGGTCATTGAATGGGGGTTGCTGGCGGCATTGGCCAGCCCGTTGTCCTGGGCGATGGAGATGGACGCCATGCCGGTCGGCTACCTGGGGTTCGATCGCCTGGAGCAGCGCTTCCACGGCAACGACACCCAGCTGGCCTGGGAGCTGGAGGGCTGGTACGGCACCGACACCCACAAGCTGGTGCTGAAGAACGAAGGCGCCCGGGATGCCGGTGGGCCGACCACGTCGAGCCACACCGAGCTGCTGTACCGGCGGATGTTCAGCGACTTCTTCGACTGGCAGGCGGGCGTGGCCCATGACGACCAGCCAGGGCCGGCGCGCAGCCATGCGCTGGTGGGGATCAAGGGGCTGGCACCGCAGTGGTTCGAGGTGGAGGGCAACCTGCTGGTGAGCGAACGGGGCGATCCCTCGCTGCGCCTGGAGGCGGAATACCAGGTGCTGCTGACCCAGCGGCTGGTGCTGGAGCCCCGGCTGGAATACGACCTGGCCCTGGCGGACGACCGCGACCTGGACCGTGGCGCCGGCAGCGGCACGCTGGAGGCGGGGTTGCGCCTGCACTGGCGGGTGACGCCGGCGTTCTCGCCTTACCTGGGCTATGAGTGGGAGCGCACCCACGGCCGCAGCGGGGACTGGCTCCGCGCAGCCGGCGAGCCGGACGAGGAGGGCGCCTGGGTGCTGGGGCTGCGCTTCTGGTTGTAAGGGGCCGGGCGTGTCGCCGAGGTTTTGCGGCAGGCCCGGGCTGTATACAATTGCGCGGTTTTCTCCCCCGCCAGGTCGCCTCTCATGCAGCATCCCGCCGAACACTCGCCGCTGGGCAAGTCCAGTGAGTACATCAGCACCTACAGCCCACAGCTGCTGTTCCCCATTTCCCGCGTGACGAAGTGGAACGAGCTGGGGCTGACGGCGGAGACCCTTCCTTATAAGGGCGTGGATTTCTGGAACTGCTACGAGCTGTCGTGGCTGACCCCGTCGGGCAAGCCGGTGGTGGCCATCGGCGAGTTCGCCATCCCGGCCGATTCGCCGAACATCATCGAGTCGAAGTCCTTCAAGCTGTACCTCAACTCCCTCAACCAGAGCGCCTTTGCCACGGCGGCGGAACTGGTGGCGGTGCTGGAGAAGGACCTGTCGGCCGCGGCAGGGGCCGAGGTGAAGGTGCGCGTGCGCAGCCTGGCGGAGGTGGAGGCCGAGGGTGTGGCCCGCGCCGCCGGCACCTGCATCGATGACCTGGATGTGAGCATTGACCACTACGACCATCCGCAGCCGGAGCTGCTGCGCGCCGATGCCGCCGAGGTGGTGGAGGAGGCACTGCACAGCCACCTGCTGAAATCCAACTGCCCGGTCACCGGCCAGCCGGATTGGGGCACGCTGGTGGTGCAGTACAAGGGGGCTCGCCTGGACCATGCCAGTTTCCTGGCCTACCTGGTGAGCTTCCGCCAGCATTGCGACTTCCATGAGCAGTGCGTCGAGCGGGTCTTCCTCGACCTGCTGCGCCTGCTCGAGCCCGAGCACCTGACGGTGCAGGCACGCTATGTGCGCCGCGGCGGGCTGGACATCAACCCCTACCGCAGCACGCACCCCATCAGTCCGGAGAACGGCCGGCTGGTACGGCAGTAGCTGATTCCGGGCTGCGCCCGGCGGCAAGCTGAAACGAAAGAACCCCGGCACCTGGCCGGGGTTCCTGCATTCGGGGTAGGGGGTCAGATGCCCATGCTGACCAGGCTCTGCATGATGTTGCGCAACGTGCCGGCCAGGGTCGGGTGGCTCAGCTCGAAACGCTCGACGGCCAGGTTGACGCCGTCCACCAGGCTGTCTTCCGAGGTGTGGGCTTCGTTCGCCAGCTTCAGTTCGATGTCGCGGATCAGGCCGTTGAGGTGGGCGCGCTCTTCCGCATCCATCGGGGCGTCTTGGGCCAGTTGGTCGCGCAGTTCGTTCAGTTGCTGCTGCAGGCGTTCGGACATGGTGTTCTCCCTTTTGACATGACTCAGGAGTGGACCGCCGTCTGACGGCAAAAGGTCCCGGTGCCTGTGAGATTAATCCAGGCGGGGCGGCGCTGCCTGATCGTGATCAATGCCGTTACAAAACGGGGTCAGGGCTTCTCGCCCTTCTGCCGGCGGCTCGCCAGGTCGTCGAGGCAGTCGGGCAGCTCGCCGAGGTGGTCGATCACCGAATGGGCGCCGAGGCGATACAGCTCCAGGGTGGCGCGGGCGCGCCGGGCGTCGCGCTCGTTGGCCGGCAGTGCCTGCCAGTCCCCCAGGGCGTGGCCGCAGAGTCGGCCACTGGCGGCGAGGCCGACGGTCCACAGCCCGGCGTTGAGGCCGGCCTGGAGCAGGCGGGGTTCGCCGCTGACCAGCACGCAGCCTTCCAGGCATTCGACGCCGAGGCCGGCGAGGGCGTTCCAGCAGCTGTCCGGGGCTGGCCAGGGGCGCCCGGTGCCGGCCTGGGCCGGTGGGAGCGAGTCGGGCAGCGACTGGGCGAGCACCGTGGTGACGTGTTCGGGTAGCTCTTCCAGCCAGGCAGCGGGGATGTTCTGACTGGCCAGGCGGTCGAGGAGGGCGTCCAGGCCCGGTGCCGGTTCGGCACGCTCGTGGGCGGCCTCGACCAGGGCATCCTGCAGGCGGGCCCGCTCGGCTGGGCGGGGGCGACGTTTCAGCAGCGCTTCCAACTGGTCGGTCGGGGCGAGGGGGGCGACCTCATCCAGCTGCCCGTCGGTGTGGCGCGCAACGGTGCGCTGCAGGGCCAGGGGCAGCGTCCGGGCGCCGAAGTCCACCAGGCAGCCGGTCAGGCCGAGGAGCAGGGCGGTGAAAGGGGGCGGCGGGGTGCTGGGCATGGGCGGGTCATCCTGACGTGGGCGCTTCCAGCCTAGCTGCCCGGGATGACGCGCAGGTTACGGTTCCGTGACGGCCGGCAGGCCCTGGAAGATGCGCCGCAGGGCTTCCGGTACGGGGACCGGGCGGTTGCTGGCGTGGTCGACCCAGACCAGTTTGCAGTGGCCTTCGCCATGGACCACGCCAGGCGCCTCCAGGGTGCCCAGGCGGTGCTCGACCACCAGGCTGGAGTTGCCCAGCGTGCCGGCGTAGAGCTCCACCACTACAGTGGCCGGGTGTACGACGGGGCGCAGGTAGGTGTGCAGGGTCTGCAGCACCACCGGGCCCTGGGCCACGTGGTTCATGGCGATGCCGTGGCGCTCGAACCAGGCGACGCGGGCTTCTTCCAGGTACTGGATGTAGAGGGTGTTGTTGACGTGGCCGTAGCTGTCCATATCGCCCCAGCGCACGGGGATGTGAGCTACATGGAGTAAATTCTTTTCCGCCATTGGTCGCGTTACCTATGCTGCCTATTGGCCATCCAATGGCCGTATACTGCGCGCCTTGTCGGGCGGCCCGCCGGGGGCGCCACACTACTTTTCCCTAGGAGAGACTGCAATGCGAATGATCGGTGCGGGTTGGCTCGATCGAATGGGCCGCCTGCTGGCGGTCGCCGGCCTGGTGGCGCTGCCGCTGGTGGCCCAGGCTGCGGATGAAGACCCGTGGGAGGGCGTCAACCGCGCGGTGTTCAGCTTCAACGACACGGTCGACACCTACGCCCTGAAGCCGATCGCCCAGGGCTACCAGTACGTGACGCCACAGTTCGTGGAAGACGGCGTGCACAACGTCTTCCGCAACGTCGGTGACGTCGGCAACCTGGCCAACGACCTGCTGCAGGGCAAGCTGCACGCGGCGGGCGTGGACACCAGCCGGCTGATCTTCAACACCACCTTCGGCGTGCTTGGCGTATTCGACGTGGCGACCCGCATGGGGCTGCAGCGCAGCGACGAGGACTTCGGCCAGACACTGGGCGCCTGGGGCGTGGGCAGTGGCCCGTACGTGGTGCTGCCGCTGTTGGGCCCGAGCACCTTGCGCGATGCGCCGGCACGCTTCGTGGACAGCTACACCACCCCCTATCCCTACATCGACCACGTGCCGACCCGTAACGTGATCCTCGGGGTGAACACCGTGGACACCCGCGCCAGCCTGCTGTCGGCCGAGAAGATGATCACCGGCGACAAGTATGTGTTCATCCGCAACGCCTACCTGCAGAACCGCGAGTTCAAGGTGCGCGATGGCGAGGTCGAGGACGATTTCTGATCGCCTCCCTCGTTTTGCGGGTATGAAAAAGGCGGCCAATGGGCCGCCTTCTTTCTATGTGCGCCGATCAGCTCATCGAGGTGATGGCGAGGCCGATGGACATGCGCCCATCGTCGCCGGCCGATATGCGTACCACCTCGGCTTCGGCGTCCAGGCCCTTGAGCTCGGCGTGGTCGGACGGGATGTGGACGCGCACCTTGTCACCTATCGACAGGTGGGCATCGGCTTCCAGTTGCATGCCGGTGCTCGACAGGTCGCGGCACAGGGCCGGGTACTCGCGGCCTCCATGGTGCAGAACGACCTGCGCCTCGACCTGCATGCGGATGAAGTCGCGCTTCTCGCTGTAAGAACGATGATCGTTCTGACTCATTATCTGCTGTCCTCTGGTATTGGATGGACTGACCCCCGGCCTCTTATAACTCCCGCTCTTTTCATGTGTAAAGGCAGGTTTCGACAATCGGCGCACGCTTGAATCGCCCTGCGGATGGGAGTACCGTCTGCGCCTTGAAGCGAACCCCTTACCCGCATCCGGCCTAGGTCGGTGCCTCAACCAGCCCACCCCCGGCGCCGTTTGCCTGGATACTCCATGCACAATACCAGTGCCAAGCTGCTGATCATCGACGACGACGAGGTTGTCCGCACCAGCCTCGCAGCCTATCTGGAAGACAGTGGTTTCAACGTCCTGCAGGCAGGTAATGGTCTGCAGGGGTTGCAGGTCTTCGAGCAGGAACATCCCGATCTGATCATCTGCGACCTGCGCATGCCCCAGGTCGACGGGCTGGAACTCATCCGCCGCATCAACCAGCTGGAAACCGACACGCCGGTGATCGTCGTGTCCGGGGCCGGTGTGATGAGCGACGCCGTCGAAGCCCTGCGCCTCGGAGCGGCGGACTACCTGATCAAGCCCCTGGAAGACCTGGCGGTGCTGGAGCACTCCGTGCGCCGCGCGCTGGATCGTCATGCCTTGCGGCTGGAGAACCAGCGCTACCGCGAGGAACTGGAAGCCGCCAACCGCGAACTCCAAGCCAGCCTGCACCTGCTGCAGGAAGACCAGAACGCCGGGCGCCAGGTGCAGATGAACATGCTGCCGGTCACGCCCTGGACGGTGGACGGGTTGCACTTCGCCCACCAGATCATCCCGTCCCTCTACCTGTCGGGGGACTTCGTCGACTACTTCCGGGTCGACGAGCGGCGCATCGCCTTCTACCTGGCGGATGTTTCCGGCCATGGCGCCTCGTCCGCCTTCGTCACCGTCCTGCTCAAGTTCATGACCACGCGGCTGCTATACGAGTCGCGCCGTGGCGGTACCTTGCCGGAGTTCAAGCCCTCCGAGGTGCTCGGCCACATCAACCGTGGCCTGATCAACTGCAAGCTGGGCAAGCACGTGACCATGCTGGGCGGTGTGATCGACGAGGAGAGCGGCAAGCTGACCTACAGCATCGGCGGGCACCTGCCCCTGCCTGTGCTGTACAGCGAAGGCCAGGCGCATTACCTCACCGGGCGCGGCCTGCCTGTTGGCCTGTTCGAGGAAGCGACCTACGAGGACCAGGTGATGGATCTGCCGGCCTCGTTCAGCCTGACGCTGATGTCCGACGGCATCCTGGACCTTTTGCCGGGCGACACGCTCAAAGAGAAAGAAGCTGCGCTGCCGGAAATCGTGCAGGCAGCCGGTGGATCCCTGGATGGCCTCAAGAAGGCCTTTGGCCTGGCCAACCTGGGGGATATGCCAGATGATATCGCCTTGCTGGTGTTGAGCAGGAACCTTGCATGAGTACCGGTAAAATCCAGTTTGCCGAGCAGGACGGCACCTTTGTCCTGAAGTTCGTCGGTGAAATCCGCCTGACCCTGTGTTCGGCCCTGGACGCCACTATCGAGAAGATCTTCTCCGCGCTTAACTTTTCGGCGATCGTCATCGACTTGACCGAAACGCGCAGCATCGACAGCACCACCCTGGGCCTGCTGGCCAAGCTGTCGATCCTCTCCCGGCAGAAGGTCGGGCTCTTGCCCACCGTCGTCACCACCCACCCGGACATCACCCGGCTGTTGCAGTCGATGGGCTTCGATCAGGTGTTCAACATCGTCGACAAACCGCTGCCGTGCCCTGAGTGCCTGGAGGACCTGCCGCCCCAGGACCAGACCGAGGACGTGGTGCGCACCAAGGTGCTCGAAGCACACCGCATCCTGATGGGGCTGAACGAGTCCAACCGCGAAGCCTTCCATGACCTGGTCAGCGCGCTCGAGCGCAGCTGACCTTTCAACCTTCCCTGCTTGAACCTGATGCGCCTGGCCGTTGCAGCCAGGTGCTTTCGTATCAGGCGCGTGCCTTGAGCAGGGCTTCGAGCTTTTCCTGATCCCGGGCGAACAGGCGGATGCCCTCGGCCAGCTTTTCGGTGGCCATCGCGTCTTCGTTGAACTGCCAGCGGAAGGCCGGCTGATCCAGTGTCTGGCGCGGTTCTGCCGCGCCCTCGGCGCTCAGCTGGCGAACCAGCTGGCCGTCATCTTCGGCCAGCTTCTGCAGCAGGTCCGGGCTGATGGTCAGGCGGTCGCAGCCAGCCAGCGCCTCGATCTGCCCCAGGTTGCGGAAGCTGGCACCCATTACCACCGTCTCGTAGCCGTGGGTCTTGTAGTAGCGGTAGATGCGCGAGACCGACTGCACGCCCGGGTCCTCGGCGCCTGCGTAGTCGCGGCCTTCGGCCTTCTTGTACCAGTCGTAGATGCGCCCGACGAAGGGAGAGATCAGGAACACCCCGGCCTCGGCGCAGGCGACTGCCTGGGCGAAGTTGAACAGCAGGGTCAGGTTGGTCTGGATGCCGCTGCGCT
The DNA here is from genome assembly GCF_032621675.1 of Pseudomonas sp. zfem003. Classification (NCBI taxonomy): domain Bacteria; kingdom Pseudomonadati; phylum Pseudomonadota; class Gammaproteobacteria; order Pseudomonadales; family Pseudomonadaceae; genus Pseudomonas; species Pseudomonas sp. zfem003. Next base: position 231,183 of record NZ_JAVYJG010000013.1, read on the forward strand.
CCAGGCGCTCGGCGGCGCGAATGCCTTCCCAGGTGGAGGCGATCTTGATCAGCACGCGCTCGCGGCCGATGCCGGCCTTGTCATACAGCTCCACCAGGCGCTCGGCGCGGCGCAGGGTCGCCTCGGTATCGAAGGACAGGCGTGCGTCCACCTCGGTGGAGATACGCCCCGGAATCACCTTGAGAATCTCCTTGCCCACGGCCACCCCGAAACGATCGCACGCCAGCCCAAGGTCGCCAGCGCTGCCTGCCACGGCCTGGTCCAGCAGATCGGCGTAGCGGGGCAGGGCTGCTGCCTTGAGCAGCAGCGAGGGGTTGGTGGTGGCATCCACCGGCTTGAGGCGGGCGATGGCATCCAGGTCGCCGGTATCGGCCACCACGGTGGTGAACTGCTTCAGTTGGTCCAGCTTGGAAGTCATGACGAGGCCTTGTCGTTGCAGGTTGCGTGACCTTACCCGAGCAGCCCGGGCGGGCTCAACGGGCGGCCAGGGGAATTTCATGGCGGTGTGGCCGCCACGTTCGTCAGACCATGGCCGCGAAAAAAATTCCGTATTTCCTTGCGGGTTTTCCGTGCTGGTTCGTCTTTATTGATGAGGGCCCGCTGAGCGGGTGGGGTGGCGCAGGAAGGCCGCCTCGGTGCCGACACGCCACAGGCAACAGACCAGAAGGAGCTTCGCCATGCCCCACAGCGACCATTCCCGATTGCGCCAGATGCTGCAGGACGCCGGCCTGAAGGCCAGCCTGCCGCGCCTGAAGGTGCTGGAGATACTCTGCGACGCGCAGAACGAAGACGGCGGCATCTCCACCCGCCTGCTGCACCAGCGGCTGAACGCCGCTGGCGAGCCGCTCTCCCTGGTCAGCGTGCGGCAGGTGCTGGGGCGGATGCTGGAAAGCGGCCTGGTGGTGCCGGAGGGGCACAAGGGCTATGCCCTGGCCCCGCAGAACGCGGCTCAGTGGCCGCGCAGCAGGTCGATGGCCTGATCGAGCAGTTCCAGCGGCGCCTGGGTCTTGTGCACGTCCACCGAGAGCAGTTGGCGGAAGCGCCGTGCCCCCGGGAATCCCTGGGCCAGGCCCAGCACGTGGCGGGTGATGTGATGCATCTGCCCGCCCTCGGCAATGTGCCGTTCTATATAGGGGCGTATGGCCTCCAGCGCGGCTGCGCGGGTGATCGGATGGGCCTCCGAGCCGAACAGGCGCCCGTCCACCGACGCCAGCAGGTAGGGGTTGTGGTAGGCCTCGCGGCCCAGCATCACACCGTCGAAGGTAGTCAGGTGCGCCTCGCACTCATCAAGGGTCTTGATGCCGCCGTTGAGGATGATCTCCAGGTCCGGGAAGTCCCGCTTCAACTGAGCGGCCACGTCATAGCGCAGTGGCGGGATCTCGCGGTTCTCCTTTGGTGAGAGGCCTTCGAGGATGGCGATGCGAGCATGCACGGTGAAGCTTCGGCAGCCGGCCTCCCGCACCTGCCCGACGAAATCGCAGAGTGCCTCGTAGCTGTCGCGGCCATTGATGCCGATGCGGTGCTTGACCGTCACCGGGATCTCCACCGCATCGCGCATGGCCTTCACGCAGTCGGCTACCAGCGCCGGGTGCCCCATCAGGCATGCGCCGATCATGTTGTTCTGCACCCGGTCGCTGGGGCAGCCGACGTTGAGGTTCACCTCGTCGTAACCCGCTTCCTGCGCCAGTCGCGCGCAGGCCGCCAGGTCGGCCGGCACGCTACCGCCCAGCTGCAGCGCCAGCGGATGCTCCTGCTCGTCATGGCGGAGGAAGCGAGCGCGATCCCCGTGCAGGATCGCACCGGTGGTCACCATCTCCGTGTACAGCAGCGCGTGCCGGGACAGTTGGCGGAGGAAGAAACGGCAATGCCGGTCGGTCCAATCCATCATCGGTGCCACGGAGAAGCGGCGGGACAGCGCAGGGCGCGTGGTTGCTGGCGTAGAGCTTGATTCTAGAGGCATTTGGGGACGTCTGATTTCTGCCCATTTTACCCCGTTTCCGCTTGTTTTTGAGGTGTCACTGGTACAATGTACCAACCTCAAAACCTCATGTACCAAATTATGGCGGCCATCAGAAAGCGGAAGCGCAAGGACGGGACTTTCGGCTATACAGCGCAGATACGGATCATGCGCGATGGCGCGCAAGTCTATCAGGAAAGCCAGACATTCGACCGGCTGCAGACCGCCAAGGCCTGGGCTGGCCGGAGGGAGGCGGAACTGGCCGAGCCGGGTGCCATCGACAGGGCCAGTCGCAAGAGCGAGCTGCTGGTCGACATAATCGACCGCTACCTCGAAGAGTACGAACGCATCCGCCCGCTGGGCAGGACCAAGCGGACCTGCCTGGAGGCCATCGGCAAGACCTGGCTCGGCCAGGTGAGTGATCGCGAGCTGACCAGTCAGAAGCTGGTCGAGTTCGCCCAGTGGCGCATCAGCCCCGAGGGTGGGGCGGTCATGCCGCAGACGGTTGGCAACGACCTGGCGCACCTCGGCGCCGTGCTATCGGTCGCCCGCCCGGCCTGGGGCTACGAGATCGACCCCCATGCAGTCAGCGATGCCCGGAAGGTTCTGCGCAAGCTCGGGGCCATCAGCCGCAGTCGGGAGCGCGACCGCCGGCCCACCGCGGAGGAGCTGGACAAGCTGCTCGCGCACTTCTTCGACACCCTCCGCTGGAAGCCCTCGGCGATCAACATGCCCAAGGTAGTGGGCTTCGCCATCTTCTCCACCCGCCGGCAGGAAGAGATCACCCGCATCCGCTGGGATGACCTGGACGTGCCCGGCCGGCGCGTCCTGGTGCGCGACATGAAGAACCCCGGACAGAAGATCGGCAACGACGTCTGGTGCCACCTGCCGGACGAAGCCATGCGCATCATCGAGTCGATGCCCAAGGACTGCCCCGAGATCTTCCCCTACAACGGCGATTCGATTGGAACGGCCTGGTCCAAGGCCTGCAAGCTCCTCGGCATCCAGGATCTACACTTCCATGACCTGCGCCACGACGGCGTCAGTCGCCTATTCGAAATGGAGTGGGATATCCCGCGCGTGGCCAGCGTGTCGGGCCATCGGGACTGGAACTCGCTGCGCCGCTACACGCACCTGAGAGGCCGGGGAGACCCCTATGCAGGTTGGGTGTGGCTGGAGAGGATCATCGACGCGCCCGTGGTGCTGGGCGCGCGCGTAAGAAGGAAGGAGTAGGGCGGGGACGTTCAGTCATCGGCCGTCGCTGCATCACTCAACTCCACGACCTGGCCGACTGCGAGCTTGCTCAGCTCGGCCTTCTTCGCAGGCCTGAATACAAACGCTGTCAGGTCGGCTTGTCCGTCAGGTGTCAGGGCGCGAGGTTGTTGCACGCTGCGAGTAATGGATATGCCGCCGAGCATGGGCTGGCTGCCCAATATCAGTGGTACTTGGTTGAGTTGACGAACCAAAGCGTATCCGCCATTCCTGAGGGATGATGGCCACGGCGCCTTACTGGGCTATCAGTAATGCAGTGCTCTATGGTCTCCAGGCTGCATGTGATTACTTCCTATCCCGTTTCGACCGAGGTGTTAGCGCTTTAGCAAGTTGAGGCCGGTGGTTCGGTGTGGAAGAGAGGAAGTTGAGATCGGGCAGCCCGGTCATCGTAGGTGGCGAGGTAAGCACGGGGCGAAGCGGGTGCTGGAAAATTTTCTAGGTTTGGACTAGGCCTTAGTGGGTGTGCTGAACAGCTTAGGGAGAAGCTGCATGCTGACTAAAGCAGAAATTGTAGTTGGGGCTGTTGCGATCATGGATGGCGAAGTTCTCGTTGCTGACAAAAATGTCCAATGTTCAAATGATCATGGTTTCATTGGTGAGAGGCCATTTGTTTGCGTAAAAGTTGACGGGGATTCGAGTGTTTGGATGTTACTCACTGCGACTTATTCGAAACATAGGCTGCTTGTTAATACATGGAAGGATGGGGGATCGAATGGCTGGAAAAGTTCACCTACGTATTTAAATGATGCGCGAAAGCCATTCGCCGGGCCAAGTGCGTCGTTCATTGCGGCTTCCAGTGTGGAGATTAATTTTACGCATCATATTAGGCCGTTCATTAAGCAGCCAGGGGTTGGTGAAATAATTAAGGAAATCAAGAAGTACGATCCTGGTTTTTAGGGCTGATTTATTTTAAAAGTGACATCGCTCTCTCGCTTGCGCACATAATCCCTTAGGGATGGTCTGAAGTAGCCATGCATTTCTGGCTGAATTCAGCGCCTACCGATTTTGAAAGCGGCCACTCGATCCAAAACACTCAAGTCAGTCGCACTTTTCTATCTTTTTCGCTACCGCGAGCACTTCGCAGCAGCCATTCT
>NZ_JAVYJG010000014.1:0-176369 GCF_032621675.1 Pseudomonas sp. zfem003
GTATCCCGGGGACTTGATCCCCCTGAAGGGTCGTTCGAGACCAGGACGTTGATAGGTCGGGTGTGGAAGCGCAGTAATGCGTTAAGCTAACCGATACTAATTGCCCGTGAGGCTTGATCCTATAACACTGATGGTTATGACCTGGTGATGTCCCGAACTCAGTAGTGAAACGATGCATCGCCGATGGTAGTGTGGGGTTTCCCCATGTGAGAGTAGGTCATCGTCAAGCACCTATACCAAACCCCCGATCATCGAAAGGTGATCGGGGGTTTGACTTTGCGCGAAAGAAAAGTCTGCTGGGGATAACTCCAGTCCCGCTTCGAGTGTTTCCTACTCCCCTTCCTTTGCAGCACGCTCGCTTGGCCAAGTAGCTTCATACCTTCGTACGAACAGGGCGTGACATTTCCTAATAGCGCCTGATTGTTGCCTGGTTGGCCCTCCCTGAGACTGGCTCGACTTACCCTTCGAGTCCGGTCTTCGACATGAAGCTAACGCTTACCCCTCCCCTCAAGGCCAGCTATTGGATGGAGTCCATCGAACATGATGAGAGCCCGTCCGCTCCTCTGACTGGCAAGCACAAGGTCGATGTCCTGATCATCGGTGGCGGCTTCGTCGGACTGTGGACAGCCCTTTCCATCAAGCAAATGGAGCCCCAGGCGCGCGTCATGCTGGTCGAGCAGGATGTCTGTGGCGGCGGTGCATCTGGACGCAATGGAGGATTCGTCATGTCCTGGTGGCCCAAGATCGGAACCCTCCTGAGCTTCTGCGATGCCAACCAGGCCCGCTTCCTGGGCGAACAGGCCGAGCGTGCCATTTCCGAACTCGGGGAGTTCTGCGAGGAGCACCAGATCGAGGCTCATTACCGGCAGGCAGGTTGGCTGTGGACCGCCACCACCCCACGACACCTCGATACCTGGAACGCGACGCTCGCTGCCTGTGAGCGACTGGGTGTGAGCCCATTCGAGCGGGTCGATGCCGATGAGGTGGCCCGGCGAACAGGCTCCCGCGTGCATCTGGCAGGAGTCTTCGAACGCAGCAACGCCACCGTTCAGCCCGCTCTGTTGGTAAGCGGAATGCGACGGGTAGCACTGGCCAACGGTGTGGAGATCCACGAGCACACCGGAGTGACCGCCATCAGCCCCGGCGAGCCTGTGGAGGTGAGCACAGCCAGTGCCAGTATCCGAGCGGACCGCGTCGTGCTTGCCACCAACGCCTGGGCAGCCGCATTGCCCGAACTCGCCAGTGCGATAGTGCCCGTCAACAGCTCCATCGTCGTTACCGAGGCGATTCCCCATCGACTGACCGAGATCGGCTGGACCGGTGGCGAGGCCATTACCGACTCCCAGTTGATGGTCGACTACTACCGAACCACCCACGACGGTCGCATCGCATTCGGCAAGGGCACCGGAGCCCTCGCGTATGGTTCGCAGATTGACGCCACCTTCAGCGATCACTCGCCCAGTCTTCGCCTTACCGAGGCCGATCTGCGCCGTACCTATCCCATGCTCAACGACGTCGGCATCACTCACCGCTGGTCCGGCCCGATCGACCGCACCTACGACAGTCTGCCCGTATTCGGTCGACTCGCCGGGCATACCAACATCCACTACGGCATCGGCTGGAGCGGCAATGGCGTCGGCCCCAGCCGCCTCGGCGGCCGCATCCTCGCCAGCCTGGCCCTGGGGCGTGACGATGCCTGGAGTCGCTGCCCGCTGGTGGAGCGTCGCTGTCGCCGGTTCCCACCTGAGCCCCTGCGCTATATCGGCGGTTCCCTGGTGCGCAGCGCCGTGATGCGCAAGGAGCGCGCAGAGCTGAAGGGCGATGAGCCTGCTGCCCTCGACCGCTTCCTCGCCCGCTTCGCCCCCGCCGGCCTGGAGGATAAAGGCTGAAGGGCTGCATCCCGCAGCGTGCTGCACCTGAGAGGCCGCCTCACTCCCCCCTGATCCCAATAAAAGAGGACATAACAAATGGGCATCAACCAACGAATCGAAACGGAATCCGGCCTCGAAGCCCATGCCCTGGGCTCGCTCGAGACCGTCGCCATCATCATCGGCACCAATATCGGCGCCGGGGTGCTCAGCATGGCCTACGCCGCACGCAAGGTCGGCTACCTGCCGTTGCTCGCCTGCCTCGCCATCACCTGTTTCTTCTGCATCATCACCATGCTCTACGTCGCAGAAGCCTGCCTGCGCACACGTGGCAACAATCAGCTCAGCGGCCTCGCGCGGCGCTACCTGGGCACGTTCGGAGGTTGGCTGATCTTCATTGCCGTCGCTGCCAACAGCTATGGCGCCCTGGTCGCTTACATGAGCGGCAGCGGCAATATCATGGCCGACTTCTTCGGCCAGTACGGCCTGACTCGGGAGATGGGCAGCCTGGTGTTCTTCATCCCCTCCGCGCTGGTTCTCTACCTCGGCCTCAAGGCCCTTGGCATCGGAGAAAAGCTCATCAGTACCGGCATGGTGCTGATCGTCTGCGTACTGATCGCCGCCACCCTCACTCATGCGGACACCCGCATCGCCCATCTGTGGCGAAGTGACTGGCAGTACGTGGTCCCCATCTTCAACCTCGCCGTATTCGTCTTTGGCGCTCAGTTCCTTGTGCCGGAACTGGTGCGCGGTAACCTCACGACGCCCAGTCGACTCCCATGGTTGATCATCCTCGGCATGGTCCTTACCTTTATTCTGGTCGCCGCGATACCCGCTTCCGTGATCGCCCTGGTAGGGCCCGAGAATCTCAGCGAAGTGGCCACGCTCAGTTGGGGCCGATCCCTCGGGCAGTGGGCTTACTACACCGCCAACACCTTCGCCTTGCTGGCCATGCTGACCTCTTACTGGGGGCTGGGTGGCTGCCTGTTCACCAACTTCTTCGACCATTTCCGCCTGGGTAGCGAGCGCAACCGGCGCAAGCGCCTCCTGGTTCTCGCCCTGGTCTCCGTACCGCCCTTCCTGCTGGCCTATTCCGGCATCGGCGGCTTCGTCAACGCCCTCTATTTCGCCGGCACCTTCGGTGGTGTGTTGATGGGCATCATCCCGATCCTGCTGCTCAACGCCGCGCGCCGCTCCGGTGACCAGGCACCGGCATTCACCTGTGGCTGGTATGCCCATCCCATGATCCAGGTCGCGATCATCCTTATCTTCGCCGCCAGTGGCCTCTACGCCATCGCCTCCGCACTCGGCATGCTGCCGGCCAGCTGGTGAGGTCCGGACCGGCGGCCCCTGGCGATTACACTGGTCGCTCAACTCTGGAGCAGCCTGGACATGCCCTTCACCCTGCGAGAACTCCTCGCCCTACCGGCACTCCGCTCGCGACTGGTGAGCGGAGCCGCCGGCCTTGATCGACCCGTTCGCTGGGCCCATGTCTGCGAGCTCCCCGATCCCACCGAATGGCTTGGGGAGGGGGACCTGCTCATGAGCACAGGCCTCGGTATCCCCGCCGCTCCCTCGGAGCAGCGTCGCTATGTCCAGCGACTCATGAAGGCCGGTCTGGCCGGCCTGATGATCGGCGAAGACATGCAAGCGCCAGCTGACCTCGCAGCGCTGTGCGACGCCGCGGAGCGCCTGGGCTTTCCCCTTGTCTTTACCGAGTACGGCGTCCCCTTTGCCGCAGTTACCCGCGCCATCGCCGATGCCGGACGCAGCATCGAGCGCGAACGGCACCTGGCGCTCCAGCGCATCTACGAAACCGCCCGGTTGAGCCTGGGTGGCCTCGGGCTGGCGCCACTCCTGGCCCGGCTGGAAAAGGACGTCGCAGCGGCACTTCACCTGATCGACAGCCGCACCCTGGCGCCTTGGGATGAAGCCTTGCCAGCCCTTGCCGAAAGCGCCCGACTGACCATCAGGCAAACGCGCGCTCAGGGGCGCACGGGGCTCTCGCCCATGCTGCAGCGTTATCCCCATCCCGATGGCGAGATGCTGGGCATGGCCCTGCCATCGAAGCCCGACTGCCTGCTGGTGGTCCGCGCTGGTGAACTGCCCGACTACGCGCTGCTGCATCACCTGCTCGCGATCGTGGGAATCGAGCTCGAACGCATGCACGTCGAGAGCGAGCGCCGGCTGCGTCTGGGTTCCGAGCTTCTGGATGACCTGTTGAGCGGGCGCGCAGTGTCCCATCAAGCCGAGCAGCGCCTGCAGGCGCTCATGCCGGGCCTGCCGCTCACCGCATTGCGGCTGTGCATTGCTCGGATGCCGCTCGAAGACGCCCCAGGCAGGGACGACCTTCTGCAGCGCTGGGGCCAGCGCGGGCTGTTGCGGATCCAGGGCCATGAGATCGTCCTGCTTCAACCCGCTGAGCGGATTGGCGAACTGCAGGCCGAGTTGGGCGCAGAGCTGGGAGCGAGCAACCCGGTGGAACGGCCCGAGCGATTTGCCGACGCGCTTCGCGAAGCACGTCTCGCTCTCGCGCATGCAGGCCCTCGGATGCCTCTGATCCTCTACGCCACCCTGGGGCCGGGGGCGCCCTGGTTGCCCCGCTCCCTGGATGAAGCCGAGCGCACTGCGCGGCAGACGCTCGGCCCATTGCTGGAACAGGAGCGAGCCCAAGGTGCGCCGCTGCTGCACAGCCTGCAGGTCTTTCTCGAAGAAAATCGCTCCTGGCAGGCAGCAGCCCAGCGCCTGCACGTCCACAAGCAGACCCTGGTGTATCGCATGCGGCGTATCGAAGCGATCACGGGCCGTTCCCTGGACAGCACCGAAGACGTCACCGTTCTCTGGCTTGCCCTGCGAGCGGCTCGCCTCGCGGGGATCGGGCCGTCGTGAAGAGGTAGCCTCCGGGCGGGTGCAGAAACACAAAGGCCCCCTGGATTTCTCCAGGGGGCCTTTCGTTGTCTGGCGCATCCGGCGGGATTCGAACCCACGACCCCTGCCTTCGGAGGGCAGTACTCTATCCAGCTGAGCTACGGATGCTTGAGAGCGCGTAATCATACCTGCACGTGACGTCGGAGTCCATTTTGCGTGGCGTGTTCTGAATATTGAACGCACACGCTCCTCGTCACGGATTCTGCACAGCAAAACCCGACGGGTGCTCATTTTTTTGTCTGTTTTATCGAACGTAGTATTGCCCTTTGATCCCTCTGGCCCTAGCATTCGTTTGAGATTTCAAACGCCCCTTGCACTGCCAAGCCCGGCTGCTGCAATCGACTTCCTTTCCTGGCCAATCCTGGGGTTGGCCGAACAAAAACAACGGACCCCGGCTCCTTGTAACCGGTGCGAAGGAGACAGAGATGCAATTGAAAGATGCCACGCTGTTCCGCCAGAAAGCCTACATCGACGGGGCCTGGCTGGACGCTGACAGCGGCCAGACCATCAAGGTCAACAACCCGGCCACGGGTGAGATCCTGGGTACCGTTCCGAAGATGGGCGCTGCCGAGACCCGCCGTGCCATCGAAGCTGCCGAACGTGCTCTGCCGGCCTGGCGTGCCCTCACTGCCAAGGAGCGTGCGGCCAAGCTGCGTCGCTGGTTCGAACTGATGATGGCCAACCAGGACGACCTGGGCCGCCTGATGACCCTGGAGCAGGGCAAGCCGCTGGCCGAAGCCAAGGGCGAGATCGCCTACGCTGCCTCCTTCATCGAATGGTTCGCCGAAGAAGCCAAGCGCATCTACGGCGACGTCATCCCCGGCCACCAGCCGGACAAGCGCCTGATCGTCATCAAGCAGCCCATCGGCGTGACCGCGGCCATCACCCCGTGGAACTTCCCCGCTGCGATGATCACCCGCAAGGCCGGCCCGGCCCTGGCCGCCGGCTGCACCATGGTGCTCAAGCCTGCTTCCCAGACCCCGTACTCCGCCCTCGCCCTGGCCGAGCTGGCCGAGCGCGCCGGCATCCCCAAAGGCGTGTTCAGCGTCGTCACCGGCAGCGCCGGTGAAGTGGGCAGCGAGCTGACCAGCAACCCCACCGTGCGCAAGCTGTCCTTCACCGGTTCCACCGAGATCGGTCGCCAGCTGATGGCCGAATGCGCCCAGGACATCAAGAAGGTGTCCCTGGAGCTGGGTGGCAACGCCCCCTTCATCGTCTTCGACGATGCCGACCTGGATGCCGCCGTCGAAGGCGCACTGATCTCCAAGTACCGCAACAACGGCCAGACCTGCGTCTGCGCCAACCGCCTGTACGTGCAGGACGGCGTGTATGACGCCTTCGTCGAGAAGCTCAAGGCCGCCGTGGCCAAGCTCAACATCGGCAACGGCCTGGAAGACGGTGTCACCACTGGCCCGCTGATCGACGAGAAGGCCGTGGCCAAGGTCCAGGAACATATCCAGGACGCCGTCAGCAAAGGCGCCAAGGTCGTTTCCGGCGGCAAGCCCCACGCCCTGGGCGGCACCTTCTTCGAGCCGACCATCTTGGTCGACGTACCGAAGAACGCCGCCGTCGCCAAGGAAGAGACCTTCGGCCCGCTGGCCCCGCTGTTCCGTTTCAAGGACGAGGCCGAAGTCATCGCCATGTCCAACGACACCGAGTTCGGCCTGGCCTCCTACTTCTACGCCCGTGACCTGGGCCGCGTGTTCCGCGTGGCCGAGGCGCTGGAATACGGCATGGTGGGCATCAACACCGGCCTGATCTCCAACGAAGTGGCGCCGTTCGGCGGCATCAAGGCCTCCGGCCTGGGTCGTGAAGGCTCCAAGTACGGCATCGAGGACTACCTGGAAATCAAGTACCTCTGCCTCGGCGGGATCTGAACCTGATGCAAAGACGGGGCAAGGCGCGAAAGAGCGCGCGGCGCCCCAGCTCCACAACCTGAACCGACGAACCTCCGGCGGGCCTGCGCAGTCGATCATCGAATGCTGCGCAAGCGCCCACCGGGGGTATTCATCCTTGAGACTGCGCCGCCCGATGAGCGGCCGTGAGGAAGACATGAGCAAGAACGAATCCCTGCTGAAACGCCGTGCCGCCGCTGTAGCCCGTGGTGTTGGCCAGATCCACCCGGTCGTCGCCGAGCGCGCCGAGAACGCCACCGTCTGGGACGTGGATGGCCGCGAGTACATCGACTTCGCCGGCGGCATCGCCGTACTGAACACCGGCCACCTGCACCCGAAGGTGATCGCCGCTGTCCAGGAGCAGCTGACCAAGCTGTCCCACACCTGCTTCCAGGTACTGGCCTACGAACCCTACATCGAGCTCTGCGAAGAGATCGCCAAGCGCGTACCGGGTGACTTCGCCAAGAAGACCCTGCTGGTCACCTCCGGCTCCGAAGCCGTCGAGAACGCCGTCAAGATCGCCCGCGCCGCCACCGGTCGTGCCGGCGTCATCGCCTTCACCGGCGCCTACCACGGCCGCACCATGATGACCCTGTCCCTGACCGGCAAGGTGGTTCCGTACTCCGCCGGCATGGGCCTGATGCCTGGCGGCGTGTTCCGTGCCCTGGCCCCGTGCGAACTGCACGGCGTGAGCGAAGACGATTCCATCGCCAGCATCGAGCGCATCTTCAAGAACGACGCCCAGCCCCAGGACATCGCCGCGATCATCATCGAGCCGGTCCAGGGCGAAGGTGGCTTCTACGTCAACTCCAAGGCCTTCATGCAGCGCCTGCGCGCCCTGTGCGACCAGCACGGCATCCTGCTGATCGCTGACGAAGTGCAGACCGGCGCCGGCCGTACCGGCACCTTCTTCGCCACCGAGCAACTGGGCATCACCCCGGACCTGACCACCTTCGCCAAATCCGTCGGCGGCGGCTTCCCCATCTCCGGCGTGTGCGGCAAGGCCGAGATCATGGACGCCATCGCCCCCGGTGGCCTGGGCGGCACCTACGCCGGCAGCCCGATCGCCTGCGCCGCGGCCCTGGCCGTGCTGAAGGTGTTCGACGAAGAGAAACTGCTGGAGCGCAGCCAGGCTGTTGGCGAGCGCCTCAAGGCCGGCCTGCGTGACATCGCTGCCAAGCACAAGGTCATCGGCGACGTCCGCGGCCTGGGCTCCATGATCGCCATCGAACTGTTCGAAGGCGGCGACGTGCACAAGCCCGCTGCCGAGCTGGTTGGCAAGATCGTGGCCCGTGCCCGTGAGAAAGGCCTGATCCTGCTGTCCTGCGGCACCTACTACAACGTGATCCGCTTCCTGATGCCGGTGACCATCCCCGATGCCCAGCTCGACAAGGGCCTGGCCATCGTCGCCGAGTGCTTCGACGAACTCGCCTGAGGCTCACCAGCCAGGCGTACTTGAGACCCGCTTCGGCGGGTCTTTTTTTGCCCCGGATCAAGCCGATTTCATCCAGTCGGTCAATATGTCATCGGGCCACTACTCAGCCCTTCATCGGCGCTTTAGACTTGTCGCCTTCATTTTTGCCAACTCCGTCGCACCCACTCACGGCACTCCCGCAGTAGCCCGAGGTACCCATGACCGCCCACGCCAAGGTTCCGGAAGTCCTGATTGCCGAGGCAGACCCGTGGACGGCCGACCTGCTCGCCCAACTGGTGCTGGATATCCGCGCCGACGCCAACCTCGTCCGCGTCGCCGACGCGCCCACCGCCCTGGCGCGCTGCAAGCGCCGCCTGCCCGACCTGGTGATCGCCGACGGTGAACTGCAGGGCGGTGGCGGCCTGGAGCTGCTGCGCCAGCTGCGTCGCCACCCGCGCACCCCCATGCTGCCGTTCGTGCTCATCAGCGCCCGGGTGGATGCCGGCAGCGTGCGCGCCGTGCTGCCCCTGGCGCCGTCCGCCTACCTGGGCAAGCCCTTCAATGCCGAGAGCCTGCGCCAGCGCCTGGCCAGCCTGCTGCCTGCCGGCGAAGGCCGCGAGCCGACCGCACCGCTGCTGGTGGCCACCCTGGAGGAATACCTCGACAGCGTGCGTGAGGAAGGGCAGGGCGCCCCCCTGCTCAGCGACGTGCGCGACGCCGTCAGCCGCTGCCTGCAGGCCAGCGACCTCGACCTGCGTGACCTCGACGAAGTCTTCTCCCGCGACCCGCAGATCACCGCCCGGCTGATCGCCGCCGCCAATAGCGCCGCCCAGCACCTGGGCACGCCCTGTCAGACCCTCACCCAGGCCTTGCAGCGCCTGGGCGTGACCCGTGTGCTCAACCTCGTGCTCGGCATGGCCCTGGAACGCAACGCCCGGCTGCGCGACCCGCGCCTGGCCGAGCTGGCCGACATCGCCTGGCGCGAGGCCCAGCGCAGCGCCGAGCTGGGCTACTGGATGGCCAGCGAACTCGACCTGGATGCCGAGCTCTGCTACACCGCCGGCCTGCTGCACAACATGGGCGAACTGGCCCTGCTGCGCAGCCTGCAGGACTGGCAGGACGCCGGCGGCACCCTGGAGGACGATGCACTGGAAACCGTGATGCGCAAGCGCGCCGCCGGTTTCGGCTCCGCCCTGCGCATCCGCTGGCGCCTGCCCTTCGGCCTGCGCGAACTGGTGGCGGCCTTCTACGGCCTGGGCAGCGGCGTGTTCTCCCGCGAGGCGCTGACCATGAACCTCTGCGCCGGCCTCCTGCGCCTGCCCGCCAACGCCGCCCCGCGTGACCTGCTGGACGAGCGCTCCGCCCGCCTGCTGCGCCTCGACCCCTCGCTGCTGGATCGCCTGCCGGCCCGCCTCATGCAGGCCTGAGGGCCTCCTCGACGAAATCCAGACGGTCCTGACCGAAGAACATCTCCGTGCCCACGAAGCAGGTGGGCGCCCCGAACACCCCGCGCCTGACCGCCTCCTCGGTGGCCGCCTTCAGCGCCTCCTTCACCTCCGTGTCGGCCGCCAGTGCCTGCACGGCCGCCGGGTCGAAGCCGGCCCCTTCCAGCACGGCCGCCAGCACGTTCGGATCGCCCAGGTTCTTCGAGTCCTGCCAGAGCGCGCGGAAGGCCGCGTCCAGGTACGCCTCGAAGCGCTCCGGCTCGTGCAGCTGTAGGCCGGTGGCGATGCGCATCAGGGCCAGGGTGTTGATCGGGAAGTGCGGGTTGAACACCATCGGCACGCCGTAGCGGCGGGCAAAGCGCAGCATGTCCACCAGGGTGTAGCGCCCCTTGGCCGGCACGCTGATGGGCGAGGCGTTGCCGGTGGCCTGGAACACCCCGCCCAGCAACATCGGCCGGTAGCGCAGCGCTGCACCGTGGCGGGCGCACAGTGCCGGCAGCTGGGTCCAGGCCAGGTAGCTGGCCGGGCTGCCCAGATCAAAGAAGAATTCGACGCTCTTGTTCATTTTTTGTCCTTCGAATAACGCTACGGAGTCGAGGCCGAGCGAGCGGCACTCAGGCTAGGTGGCGGGGCGTCGGGAAAGCGGAGTTGGCGTCTGCCAATGAGCATTTCGTCGCGCAGCCGGCCGTTAGTAATCACCAGCGTTCCATCCAGGGGCGCAGATCCAGCTCGAACGTCCACGCATCCCGCGGCTGGCTGTGCAGGAACCAGTAGTTGTCGGCGATGTGCTCGGGGTCGAGGATGCCGTCCTGGTCCTTGCGCGCGTAGAGGTCGGGGAAAGTGTCGCGGATGAACGCCGTGTCGATGGCACCGTCCACCACCACATGGGCAACGTGGATGTTCCTCGGCCCCAGCTCCCGCGCCATGCTCTGGGCCAGCGCGCGGATGGCGTGCTTAGCCCCGGCGAAGGCGGCGAAGCCGGCCGCCCCGCGCAGGCCCGCCGTGGCCCCGGTGAACAGAAGCGTGCCGCGCTCGCGGGTGACCATGCGCTTGGCCACCGCCTGGCTGGTGAGGAAGCCGGCGAAGCAGGCCATTTCCCAGATCTTGAAGTACTTGCGCGGCGTCTCGTCGAGGATGCTGCACGGCACGTTGGCGCCGATGTTGAAGACGAAGGCCTCGATCGGTCCGATGTCACGCTCGATCTGCTCCACCAGCGCGTTCACCTCCTCCTCCTTGCGGGCGTCCGAGCCGAAGCCGAAGGCCTGACCGCCTTCAGCGCGGATCTCGTCCACCAGCGACTGCAGCTTGTCCGCACTGCGGCGGGTCACGCAGGCGATATAGCCCTCGCGGGCGAAGCGCTTGGCGATGGCTCCGCCCGTGGCGTCCCCGGCGCCGATCACCAGCACCACCTTGTTCGTATTGTCCTGACGGGTCATCGCGGATCACCTTGGGTAAACGGTCGTTAGGTGAACGGACGTTATGCTACAGTCCGCGCCAGCGTCAAGCGAGGAAAGCCCATGCGTTACTCCCCCAGCCACAAGGAAGAAACCCGCCAGAAGCTGCTGGAAAGCAGCGGCGCCATCGCCAAGGGCGGCGGTTTCGCCAGCACCGGCGTGGATGCCCTGATGAAGGCCATCGGCCTGACCGGCGGCGCCTTCTACAGTCACTTCCCCTCCAAGGACGACCTCTTCACCGCCGTGGTCGAGCGCGAACTGTCCGGCAGCCTGATCGGCCAGGCCGCGCGCGAACCGGGCTTCGACCGCGCCCGCCTGCAGCGCTGCCTGCACCACTACCTGAGTCTGGCCCACGTGCAGGACCCGGCCGCCGGCTGCGCCATTCCCGCCCTCGGGGCCGAGATCGCCCGGGCGGATGCCGTGGTCAGGGAAACGGCCGAGCACTGGCTGCTGCAACTGCAGCGCGCCTGGGCGTCGATCCTCGAGGATGGCGACCTGGCCTGGGCCCTGCTGGCCCAGTGCGTCGGTGCCCTGGTGGTGGCGCGCATGCTGGCCAGCCAGCCCGCGCAGGAAGCGGTGTTGCAGGGCAGCCGCCGGTGGGTGGACGACTGCCTGGAGGGCGCGCGCAGCGCCTAGAGGGCACCTCCAGGGGCTGCCGGCCTGACGGCCTCGCTCACGTTTCCGGAGGCGCCCTGGAAGGGTCAGATTTCCTGCATGTCGAAGTCGGCCTTGCCCACGCCGCAATCCGGGCAGACCCAGTCCTCCGGCACATCGCCCCAGGCCGTGCCGGCCGGGATGCCTTCCTCGGGCCAGCCCTTGGCTTCGTCGTAGATCAGGCCGCAGACCACGCAGATCCAGGTTTTCATGCCGTTACCTCTTGTCGTTCACGGGGGCAGGAAGCGGGTCGAGGGGCTCGGCCAGCGGGCAGCGATAGTACGTGTAGACGGGCCGCACGGCGGCCCATCCAAGGTTGGGGCGGAAGGTCAGGCCGTGTGGGCCTGGAGCGGGCGCTCCTGTTCGCGGGCATGCCAGCGGTTGGCGCGGGCGAAGGTGCCGAAGTCGTTGAAGCGCACCCCCATCTCGCGCATCACCCGGTGGGCCACCGGCGCGGTCATCTGGCGGATGTAGAAGGGCTCCTTGACCACGAAGTGGTGGATCGCGTGGGTGCTGCCGAAGTTGAAGCAGAACGCCTGCAGCGGCCACAGCCACCAGGGGTTGAGCACCTGGGTCTGCTGGATCACGTTGCCCGGCTCCACGTCGCCGTAGTAGTGCATGTTGGAGCTGACGAAATGCAGGCAGAAGGTGCGCAGCACGTTGGGGCCCACCAGCACCACCACCGCGATGTCCACGCCGTGCATCACCGCCAGGGTGGTGTCCGACCAGGCCACCGGCGCACCCAGCAGCGCACTCACGCCGTTGACTGCGTGGAAGCCGAGGAAGACGTACCAGGTGCCCCAGTTCAGCAGGGCCAGCGGTGCATAGACCTTCAGCGTGCGCACCAGGATGAACTTCCTGTGCTCCCAGCTCCTGGCCCGCAGCATGCGGATCAGCGAGGACATCACGTTGTCGCCCACCATCAGCAGCCGGGCGATGCCCCAGGGCTCGCCGTTGGTGATGGCGCGCTCCTCCATGTCGGCCTTGGTGCCGGAGACCTTGTGGTGGTTCAGGTGCAGGTGCCGGCGGATCCACGGGTTGATGGTGCTCGGCCGGGCCAGCCACACCAGCGCCATCATCAGGTTGTGCGGCACCTTGCGCTTGCGGAAGTACATGCTGTGGATCAGGTCGTGCTCCAGCTCGTGGGTCAGCGAAGCGAAGAACGCATTCAGCAGCAGGCACGCCCACCCAGGCAGCACATCGTTCAGGTAGAGCAGTGCCGAGCCCACCATTCCGGCCAGGGCGAAGGCCAGGATCGCCGCGCCGATGAAGTCCTGGTGACGCAGAAAGGGGTAGCGCTGGCGCAACTCGGCGCCACGGGCCATCACCACTTCGCGAATGTGGGCTGATCGCTGCAGGTCATCGAGGGGCGTGGGGCTTGCGGTGATCGGGGGCATGCTTACATCCTCTTGTGCGCCTTGTGGGCACCACTGTGCCGCCGCCCCGGCGGTGCCGCCCGACCGAGCACGCCAACCTGTTGACCGGACACGCCAACCTGCATGAGCGCCGAACCCACCACCCTGGCCAGCTGGACCCGCGCCCTGCGCAAGCAGCTCGACGCCCTCGGCCTCGACAGCGCCGCCCTCTGCCGGCAGGCCGGGCTGGACCCGGCGCTGATGGACGACCCCAACGCCCGCTACCCGCTGTCCGCCACCACCCGCCTCTGGCACCTGGCCGTCGCCGCCAGTGGCGACCCCGCCCTCGGCTTGCGGGTCTCGGCCTTCGTCGGCCCCACCACCTTCCACGCTCTGGGCTACGCCCTGATCGCCAGCGCCAGCCTGCGCGAGGTGTTCGAACGCATCGAGCGCTACCACCGGGTGGTCAGCGACGCCCTCAGCCTCCGCCTGCACCTGGAAGACGAACGCTACGCCTTCCACCTGCAGGTGCCGGTCGATGGCCCCGCCCCGGCCGATGAAGCCATCGACGCCTTCGCCGCGCTCTACGTCCGCACCTGCCGCAACCGCCTGGGGCGCGACTACGCCCCCCTGGCCGTGCACCTGCGTCGCCCCGAACCCGCCGACCCGGCGCCCTGGCACCAGGTGTTCCGCTGCCCGCTGCGCTTCGCTGCCGAGGAGAATCGCCTGGAGTTCGCCCGCGCCGACTTCGAGCGGCCCCTGGAAGGCGCCAACCCCGAGCTGGCCGAACACAACGAAGCGGTGCTCAAGCGCACCCTCGAACACCTGCAGGGCCCGAGCTGGTCGAGCCGCGTACGGGCCTGCCTGGAAGCGCGCCTGCCCAACGGCGAGCCCTCCGCCGAAGGCATCGCCCAGACGCTGCACCTCAGCCTGCGCAGCCTGCAGCGCCACCTGGCCGACGAAGGCACCCGCTACGAGCACCTCCTCAGCGACACCCGCCACGCCCTGGCCCTGGCCCACATGCGCGACCCGCGCTGCTCCATCAGCGAAATCGCCTACCTGCTCGGCTTTGCCGACACCAGCAGCTTCAGCCGTGCCTTCAAGCGCTGGACCGGGCAGAGCCCCAGCCAGTACCGCGAGGGCCTGTCCCGCTGAGCGCGGCCCCGGCGGCTGCCCGTGCTGGCGAGGGGCCGGCCGAGCAGCCAGAATGCCTACCCATAACAAGAACCGCCGAGGCCCGCATGCATCCCGCCTATGCCCGCCATCCCTACGCCTTCATCCTCCACGCCCTGGGCCTGGCCCTGCTGATGCTGGTCTACGGCCGCTGGCAGGTGCCGCTGGCCTGGAGCGTGCCGGCCTACCTGATCCTCGCCCTGTGGCCCTGGCTGGGCCCGTGGAAGGTGCCGGAAGAGCCGACCCCGCTCATCGATCCAGCCGCCGATGCCCGTCTCGAGCGGGAGCGCCGCCTGGAACAGGACGCCGCCGAGCGGCGGCAACTGGAGGCCGAACTGGCCGACGCGCGCGCCCGATTGCACACCCACCGACAACACGCCCAGGCGCTGCTGGATGAAGCCGCCGAGGCACAGCCGCTGCCCCACGCCGAGGGGCTCGACGCCGCCACCCGGCAGGTACGCGAAGCGGTCGAACAGGGGCGCGCCACCCTCGACGCCGCCCAGCAGCGGCTCACCGCCCAACTGGCGCGCAGCGGGGAAGGGCGCCAGCGGGTCGAGGCCCTGGCCACCCGCAGCGAAGCCATCCAGCAGGTGGCCCAGAGCATCCAGTCCATCGCCAGCCAGACCAACCTGCTGGCCCTCAACGCCGCCATCGAAGCCGCCCGCGCCGGGGATGCCGGGCGCGGCTTCGCCGTGGTGGCCGATGAAGTCCGCAACCTCGCGGCACGCACCGCCCAGGCCACCGAGGAAGTCGGGCGCATGGCCGAGGACATCCGCCAGCAGACCGCCGCCGCCGTCGAACACCTGGCCAGCCAGGACCAGGGTCTGGTCGACGGGGTGGCCGCCCTGGCACCGCTCGGCGAAACCCTGCAACGGCTCGACCGGGACAGCCAGGCGGTCGGCGAGGTGCTGGCGCCGCTGCAGGCGGAATGGTCGGCATGTCACGCCCGGCAGCAGGCCCGTTGCGACGCCTGGGCGGAGTGGGCCCGCCAATGGGCGGCGGAGTAGGGAACCGTCAGCGCACCTGGTGGGCCAGTTCGCGCAGCAGGCGGTTCACCTCCTGGCTGCTGCCCTCCATGTCGTTCACCGCCTGCAGCAGGGCCCGGTGGTTGTTCCCTGGCAGCTCGTCCAGCGCGCTTCGTGCCGCCTGGTGGACCCGTGCATGGGGCGCGGAGAGCGCCTGGAAGGCACGCAGCGAGCCGTACCGTGCCTGGATCGCCGAAGACTGGTACCACTGGCCCAGCCGGCAATGCTGGTGGTCGCTCAGGTTGGCGTGGTGTTCACCCTTGAACAGGTGCTGGTAGACCCCCAGCTTGAACAGCAGGTGGTCCAGCTTGACCGCCTCGGTGAAGGCGCTGAGGGCGATGCCCTCGATGAAGCGATTCATGTGTTCGCCCAACTGCACCATTTCATCCAGCGTCTGTGCCGAGTTGGACACGTTCTCGGACAGGCGCGTCGACTCGCTGGACAGGCTGCCGATGGCCTGGCTGGCGCGGCCGGTTTCCTGGTTGATGCTGTCCACCAACTGGCTGATTTCCTGGGTTGCCTGGCTGGTACGCCCGGCGAGGGCGCGCACTTCATCGGCCACCACGGCGAAGCCGCGACCCTGCTCACCGGCCCGTGCGGCCTCGATGGCGGCATTGAGCGCCAGCAGGTTGGTCTGGTCGGAAATCGCCTTGATCAGGTCGACGATGCGGCTGATCTCCTCCACGCGCTGGCGCAGCAGGTTGACGCTTTCCACACTGCTCACGCCCTGTTCGGCCATGGAGGCCAGGGCGCCGGAGAAACCACCCAGCAGGCTGGAGGTTTCCTGGAACACCCCCTGGTGGCGCTGCAGCTTTTCCACCTCCACCTGCAGTTGCTCGGCCTGGGCAACCACACTGTCGCGGGTGTCCGACAGGGAGTCGGCGAACAGCCCCAGCTTGCCGTGCAGCTCGCCGTGGAGCTGGTGCTGCGCCAGCACGCTGTCCGCCTCCGTATGGTGGGCCTGGCCCTGGCGGCGAAGGGCCTCCAGCTCCTCGCGTAGTTGCTGGTTCTCGCGGGTCAGTTGGTTGACCTGGCTTTCGAGTTCTTCACTGCGTTGACGCCACTTCCCACCGAACATAAGGACTCCGGGAACAGAGAGGACAGGTTTCCAGCTTATCGCCTCGCCGCGGCGATTCTTGAACCGTTCAGCGCCCGCCGGCCGCGCGCTGGCGCAGGCCGTCCAGGTCCAGCAGCTCGATGCCGCCGTAGGTGAGGCGCACCAGGCCCAGCGCCTCCAGCTCCTTGAGGATCTGGTTGGTGGTCTGCCGGGAAATGGCCAGCATCTGCGCCAGCTGCTCCTGGGCCAGGTGGATCACCCGGCGCTGGCCGTCCGCCTCGCCGTAGCCCTCGGCGATCAGCAGCAGGCGCCGGGCCAGGCGCTGGGGCGCGGGCAGCAGGCTCATCTCTTCCAGGGCGATGAACGCCAGGCGCAGCTTCTGGCTCATCAGCAGGGCCATGTCGCGCCAGCGGGCCGGGTGCTGTTCCAGCAGGCGCAGCAGCGCCGCCTGGGGCACGTTGAGCAGGTGGCTGGGGCTTTCGGCAAAGGCGTCGTGGGTACGCGGCTGGCCGTCGAACAGGCAGATCTCGCCGAACCAGTGGGGCGGCTCCACCAGCGCCAGCAACGCCTCCTTGCCGTTCTCCGTGCTGCCGCCCACGCGGATCGCCCCGCCCAGCACCGCGTACAGGCCGCAGGGCGGGTCGCCGCGGCGGAACAAGCGCTGCCCCGCCGCCAGTTCCAGCGGGCGCGCGGCACCCAGCAGGGCCTCGCGGAAGGCCTCCGGCAGGCTGGCGAACCAGTGGCCGGCGAGCAGGCGTTGGTGACAGTCGGAAAGTTCGGGCATGGCGGGCTGGGGTTTGTCGGCTAGGTGACAGAGGATAGGCCAGTGCAGGCGCCATTATCGACCGCACTGCCCGAACCCGAGGAAACAACAATGAAAACCCTCATCGATCACCTGAGCCAGTACGCCGACTACCACCGCGACCGGCGCAACATCTTCAGCCACTTCATCGGCATCCCCATGATCGTGGTCGCCGTGGCCGTGCTGTTGTCCCGCCCGGGCCTGCCCGTCGCCGACCTGTGGCTGTCGCCCGCCAGCGTCGTGGCCCTGGCCGCCGCGCTGTTCTACTTCCGCCTCGACACGCGCTTCGGCGTGGTGATGACCGCGCTGCTCGGCCTCAGCCTCTGGGCCGGCCAGCACCTGGCCGTGCAGTCCACCGCCGTGTGGCTGGGCGCCGGGCTGGGGTTGTTCTTCGTCGGTTGGGTCATCCAGTTCATCGGCCACTACTACGAGGGCCGCAAGCCCGCCTTCGTCGACGACCTGATGGGGCTGGTGGTGGGCCCGCTGTTCGTGGTGGCGGAACTGGGCTTCATGCTCGGCCTGCGCAAGGAGGTGGAGCGCGCCATCGAGGAACGCTCCGGCCCCACCTGCATCCGCGAGAAAAAGGCCACCGCCTGAGCCGCTCTGTGGATAACCCGCGCTGCGACCCGTTCCCTCAACCCCCTGCCGCCAACAACTGGGTGCTCATGGAGCGCGCGTGGCGGTCCACCATCATCGGTGCGTAGGGGCGGCCGGAGGCGCTGACCAGGGTGTTGCTCTGGCTGTTCATGTCGGCGAGTGCGGCCTTGAGGAAGCCCCAGCGGGTCTTCAGCTTGCCCACCACCGGGTCGGCCTTGTCCAGGGGCTGGAGCTGGGCGTCGATGGCCGGCAGCAGGGTGCGCTCGTCCTGGCCGATGTAGGTGTCGCCGTTCTCCCGTGCGATCTCGAAGGTGCCGATGTAGGCGCGACTGAGGTACTGCACGGCGAGGTACTCGACCTTGGCGGGCAGCTCGCCCTGGGGGGTGTTGCCGGGGGCGGCGCGGGCGGCGATCAGCAGGTCGCGCAGGGATTTGGCCAGCTCCTGGGGGAAGCGCCAGGGCACGTCCTCCTCGTTGTGGCCGTAGGAAACACCCTGCTGCAGCTGGGTAACAAGGGCGCGGTACTTCTGCCGAAGCCCGTCGCTGGGCTGCGGCACCGCCTGGAACGCGGCATCCAGGGCCTGGAGGTCGGTCTCGAAGCGGGCCTTGTGGGTCTCCTGGAAACCTTCGCCCCGGTACAGCAGCAGGCTGCTGGTGGCGCGGCAGGCATGGACCTGGACCTGGTCGATGGGGGCCAGCTCGGCGGCCAGGGCCATCCCGGCCCCGGCAAGGCCCAGCAGCAATCCGATGAAAGCGCGTGATAGAGCGTCTGAAAGCATCCCGGCGTGCTCCTTTTCTTGTTGTTGTGAGCAGACGAAGGACGGGCCCGTGGGGCCCGCCCGGTGCGCGCACAGCCTACTGCGACGCGGGATGGACGGAATTACCCGAAAGAGTGATTTGGTGCCGGCGGGGCCTTCATTCCGACGGTCGAACCAGTTGGCGCAGGCGCTCGGCGCTCTCCGGGTCGGCGGGGAACAGGGTCTCCAGGGCCAGCTCCGAGAGGGTGATGTCCACCGGCGTGCCGAACACCGTGATGGTGCTGATGAAGCGGATCACCCCCAGCGGCGTGTCCAGCAGCAGCGGCACCAGCACCGCATCGCCGCTCGGCGTCTCTGCGCTGGGCGGCGCCGGGTAGGCCGCCAGCTCGGCATGCAGGGCGGCCAGGGCCTCGTCACCGCTCGCCTCCAGGTCCCGGCGCAGGCGCGCCAGCAGGTGGGCGCGCCAGGTGCCTAGGTTGAGGATGCGCGGCGCCAGCCCCTCGGGGTGCAGCGACAGGCGCAGGGCGTTGATCGGCGGCACCAGCAGCGCCGGCGAGACACCCGCCACCAGCGCCATCACCGCGTCGTTGGCGGCCAGCAGGTTCCAGTGCCGGTCGATGGCCAGGGCCGGGTTCGGCTCATGGGCCTTGAGCAGTTGCCCGATGGCCTGGCGGGCGGCGTCCAGGGCCGGGTCGTCGAGGCTGTGCTGCGGGTAGAGCGGGGCGAAGCCGGCGCTGGCCAGCAGCCGGTTGCGCTCGCGCAGGGGGATCTCCAGGTGCTCGGCCAGGTGCAGGAGCATCTCCCGGCTCGGCTGGGCCCGTCCGGTCTCGACGAAGCTCAGGTGGCGGGTGGAGATGTCGGCGCTGCAGGCCAGGTCGAGCTGGCTGAGGCGGCGGCGCTGGCGCCAGTGGCGCAGCAGGGCGCCGATGGGGAGAGTCGGTGCGTTCATGGCAGCGACGATAGTCGAGGCTGGTAGGGCTGGCCATTACCTGCCAGGTAATCGACGCGATGCTGCGGGACGGCGAATCCTCGGCCTGTCGGCAGCGGCCTTCGCCGCCGCCTCGTCCAGCCAGGAGACTCGCCATGAACACCGTGCAACCGAATCCTCTGCTCCGCCGTGTCCTGCAACTCGATGCCCTGCTCAGCGGCGGCGCCGGCCTGCTGCTCTGCCTGGGGGCGGCGCCCCTGTCGGCCCTGCTGGGGCTGCCCCTCGCGCTGCTGCAGATCGCCGGCCTGCTGATGCTGCCCTGGTGCGGCGTGCTGCTGTGGATGGCCCGCCGTGTGCCGCTGGACCGGCGCGCGGTGTGGGCGGTGATCGCCGTCAACGCCGCCTGGGTGGTGGACAGCCTCCTGCTGCTGGCCAGCGGCTGGGTGCAGCCGACCTTCTGGGGCCAGGCCTTCGTCATCGCCCAGGCGCTGGCGGTGGTGCTGTTCGCCGAGCTGCAGTACCTGGGGCTGAAGCACTCGGCCGAGGCGGTCTGTGGATAACCCGGGCAAGCCGGTCGCTGCTGTCCATGCACTCTGGGCGTTCGCTTGAGCGGGGTCCACCCCGCCCAGGGTCGCGCGCCCATGAAAAAGCCCCTCCGGGGAGGGGCTTGCGGGTCACCGGCTCAGAGCGAGGACGCGGCCTGCCAGGCCTTGGGCTTGAAGAACAGCGTCTCGCCGCGTGCCAGGCCCACCAGGCTGTCGTGGTCCTTGACCACTTCGGCCTCGATCAGCTCGTCCTGCCCGTCCACCTTCAGGGTGACGCGGGTGATGGCGCCCAGCGGGCGGATGTCGCGCACTTCGGCGGCGCGGTGTTCGTCCACCGCCTGGCGCGACAGGGACACCTCGTGGGGGCGGAACAGCACGTGCTCGTCGCTGCCCAGGTAGAGGCGGTTGGAGTCACCGAGGAAGTGGTAGACGAAGTCGCTGGCCGGGTTCTCGTAGACCTCGCCCGGGGCGCCGATCTGCTCGATCACGCCCTTGTTCATCACCACGATGCGGTCGGCCACTTCCATGGCCTCTTCCTGGTCGTGGGTGACGAACACGGAGGTCAGGTTGATCTCCTCGTGCAGGCGCGCCAGCCAGCGGCGCAGCTCCTTGCGCACCTTGGCGTCGAGGGCGCCGAAGGGTTCGTCCAGCAGCAGGATCTTCGGCTTCACTGCCAGGGCGCGGGCCAGGGCGATGCGCTGGCGCTGGCCGCCGGAGAGTTGCTCCGGGTAGCGGTCGGCGAGCCAGTCCAGCTGCACCATGTTCAGCAGCTCGTGGACCTTCTCGGCGATCTCCGGCTCGCTGGGGCGCTCGCCCTTGGGCTTCATGCGCAGGCCGAAGGCGACGTTGTCGAACACGCTCATGTGGCGGAACAGGGCGTAGTGCTGGAACACGAAGCCGACGTTGCGATCACGCACGTCGTGCTGGGAGACGTCCTCGCCGTGGAACACGATGTTGCCGGCGTCCGGGGTCTCCAGGCCGGCGATGATGCGCAGCAGGGTGGTCTTGCCGCAGCCGGACGGGCCGAGCAGGGCGACCAGTTCGCCGCTCTGGATGTCCAGGTTGATGGCGTTCAGCGCACGGAAGGCGTTGAAGTTCTTGCTGACGTTACGGATTTCGATGGACATGGGTTACTCCTCCGCGTCGGCGTGACGTAGGCGGGACAGACGGGCTTCGCTCCACTGTTTGAGCAGCAGGATGAACAGCGCCAGGAGCAGCAGCAGGCTGGCGACGCTGAACGCGGCGACGTGGTTGTACTCGTTGTAGAGAATCTCGACGTGCAGGGGCAGGGTGTTGGTGACGCCGCGGATGTGGCCGGACACCACCGACACTGCGCCGAACTCGCCCATCGCCCGCGCGGTGCACAGCACCACGCCGTAGATCAGGCCCCATTTGATGTTGGGCAGGGTCACGTGCCAGAACATCTGCCAGCCGTTGGCGCCCAGCAGGCGCGCGGCTTCCTCTTCCTGGGTGCCCTGTTCCTGCATCAGCGGGATCAGCTCGCGGGCGACGAAGGGCACGGTGACGAAGACGGTGGCCAGGACGATGCCGGGCAGGGCGAAGACGATCTGGATGTCGTGGTCGCTCAGCCATTCGCCGAAGTAGCCCTGGGCGCCGAACAGCAGGATGTAGATCAGGCCGGCGATCACCGGGGAGACGGAGAAGGGCAGGTCGATCAGGGTGACCAGGATGCTCTTGCCACGGAACTCGAACTTGCTCACGCACCAGGCGGCGGCGACACCGAACACCAGGTTCAGCGGCACGGAGATGCCCACGGCGATCAGCGTCAGCTTCAGGGCGGAGAGGGCGTCCGGTTCGAGGATGGCCTCGAAGAAGGTGCCGAAGCCCTGCTTCAGCGCCTCGCTCAGGACGATGTACAGCGGCAGCAGCAGGAACAGCGCGAACACCAGCCAGGCGGCGGCGATCAGCGCGCGACGGCCCCAGACGTTGCCGCGACGGGCAGCGTTGGCGGAGGTGGCGGTCAGGGTAGCGGAACTCATGGCGGCCTCCTCAGGGGGTTTCGATGCGGCGCTGCAGCAGGTTGATCAGCAGCAGCAGGATGAAGGAGACCACCAGCATCAGCACGCCGATGGCGGTGGCGCCGGCGTAGTCGTACTGGTCCAGCTTGACCATGATCAGCAGCGGCAGGATCTCGGTCTTCATCGGCATGTTGCCGGCGATGAAGATCACCGAGCCGTACTCGCCCACGCCCCGGGCGAAGGCCAGGGCGAAGCCGGTCAGCCAGGCGGGCAGCAGCGCCGGCAGGAGGATGTGGCGGAACACCTGCAGCGGCTTGGCGCCCAGGCAGGCGGCGGCTTCTTCCACCTCGCGGGGGATGTCGGCCAGCACCGGCTGCACCGTGCGCACCACGAAGGGCAGGGTGACGAAGGTCAGCGCCAGGGTGATGCCCAGCGGGGTGTAGGCGATCTTGAAGCCCAGGTCGGTGGCGAACTGGCCGACCAGGCCGGCCGGCGCATACAGCGCGGTGAGGGCGATGCCGGCGACGGCGGTGGGCAGGGCGAAGGGCAGGTCGATCATGGCGTCGATGATCTTGCGCCCGGGGAAGTCGTAGCGCACCAGCACCCAGGCCAGCAGGGTTCCGATCAGGCCGTTGATCACGGCGGCGGCCAGCGCGGCGCCGAAGCTCAGTTTCAGCGCGGCCAGCACACGGGGTGAACTGACGATGCCCCAGAACTGGGTCCAGCTCAGGTCGAAGGTCCGAAGGAACATGGCACCCAGCGGGATCAGGACCAGCAGGCTGAGGTACACCAGCGTGTAGCCCAGCGTCAGCCCGAAGCCGGGTATGACGGGGGAGATACGTCGAGACATCATCTGTCCTTTTTCTGCGTTGGAACGCTCAAGCCCGATGCCAGCCGTCGCTGGCCCGGGCACGGCAAAGGGAAGCTCGCGCTTCCCCTTGTCCGGGCGGGATTGGAGCCCGCCCTTGTTTCTGCTTCAGCGGCGCGTCATTGCGCCTGGTAGATCTGGTCGAAGATGCCGCCGTCGTTGAAGAACTTCGGTTGCGCTTCCTTCCAGCCGTTGAAGTCCTTGTCCACGGTCACCAGCTCCAGTTTCGGGAACTGGTTGGCGAACTCGGCAGCGACCTTCTCGTTGCGCGGGCGGTAGAAGTTCTGCGCGGCGATGCGCTGGCCTTCCTCGCTGTACAGGTACTGCAGGTAGGCTTCGGCGACCTTGCGGGTGCCCTTCTTGTCGACGTTCTTGTCGACCACGGAAACCGGCGGCTCGGCGAGGATCGACAGGCTGGGCGCGATGATCTCGAAGTTCTCGCCACCCTGCTCCTTGAGGGCCAGGAAGGCTTCGTTCTCCCAGGCCAGCAGCACGTCGCCGATGTTGTTGTTGACGAAGGTGATGGTCGAACCGCGGGCGCCAGTGTCGAGAACCGGCACGTGCTTGTACAGGGCCTGCACGTATTCCTGGGCCTTGGCGTCGCTGCCGTACTGCTTCTTCGCCCAGGCCCAGGCGGCCAGGAAGTTCCAGCGGGCGCCGCCGGAGGTCTTCGGGTTCGGGGTGATGACTTCCACGCCTTCTTTGGTCAGGTCGCCCCAGTCCTTGATGCCCTTGGGGTTGCCCTTGCGCACCAGGAACACGATGGTCGAGGTGTAGGGGGTGCTGTTGTCCGGCAGGCGTGCCTGCCAGTTCTCGGGGATCAGCTTGCCGAGCTTCTGCAGCTCGTCGATATCGCCGGCCAGCGCCAGGGTCACCACGTCGGCCTTGAGGCCATCGATCACCGCACGGGCCTGCTTGCCCGAGCCACCGTGGGATTGCTGGATCTTCACGTCTTCGCCGCCCTGGGCTTTCCAGTGCTTGGCGAAGGCGGCGTTGTAGGCCTGGTACAGCTCACGGGTCGGGTCGTAGGAGACGTTGAGCAGTTCGGTCGCGGCGGCCACGGGGCCGACCACCAGGGTGGAGAGCAGGGCGCCGGCCAGGCTGGCCAGGGCGAAACGGCGGATGGACATGGAGGCTCCTCAGAATTTGGTCGTGTCGGCGAGGGTGTTGTTATTGGGCACGGCCGAGCGGCGACGTGCGTGTGGCCCGCCGATGTGGTCGGCGCGGCAGCCCTCCGGTGGTCCAGTCGGGCCTGTGTCTCAACCGTGCTTGGCCGGTTGCTGCAGGCGGAACTTTTCCTTGCGTTCGATCTGGACCACTTGCCCGTTGTGGACGGTGATCTCGACGGCACCGAACCGCAGGCCGTTCAGTGCACTCTGGATTTCGCGCAGGATACTGGCCTCGTCCTGCCCGTCGATGCTACGGAGGGTTGCGCTCATGATCTTGCTCCTTGATGAGGGGCCCCGCGTCGATGAACAGGTTGTTCGCGTGGCGTGGGCGCATTTAAGCAAGGCGCAAATATTCTTAAAAATACTATTTAAGAATTTTTATATAACTTTAAGGCAGGTTGGCGTCAGATCAGCGGAATCTGCCCCGGGTGCTCCTGCGGGTGGGTCACCTGGTACCACTCCGCCTCCAGCTCCGCCGCCGGGCGCGGGCGGTTGAACAGGTAGCCCTGGCCCTGGTCGCAGCCCAGGCCCAGCAGCGTCTCGATCTGGTCCTGGCGCTCGATGCCTTCGGCCAGTACCTGCAGGCCCAGGCTGTGGCCGAGGGCGGTCACCGCGCGGGCGATGGCCATGTCGTCCTGGTCCTGGGGCAGGTTGCGCACGAAGCTCTGGTCGATCTTCAGCTTCTGCACCGGCAGGCGCTTGAGGCGCTGCAGGGAGGAGTAGCCCGTGCCGAAGTCATCGATGGCCAGGCGCACGCCCAGGGCGCAGAGGCGCTGGAGCAGCTCCAGGGCAGTGTCCGGGTCTTCCATCACTGCGCTTTCGGTGATCTCCAGCTCCAGGCGCCCCGGCTCCAGGCCGGTTTCCCTGAGGACACGGGCGACGCGGGTGTCCAGCTCGCCCCGGCTGAACAGGCGGCAGGAGACGTTCACCGAGATGAACGAGAGCGCCAGGCCGCGCTCGCTCCAGGCTTGCATCTGGCGGCAGGCGCGCTCCAGCACCCAGGCGTCGATGGCGCCCACCAGGCCGCTTTCCTCCGCCACCGGTAGGAACTCGCCGGGCGGCACCAGCCCGCGTTGCGGGTGCTCCCAGCGCACCAGGGCCTCGGCGCCCAGCAGGCGGCCGGTGGCCAGGGCGTGGATGGGCTGGAAGTAGACCCGCAGCTCGTCCCGCTCCAGGGCCTGGCGCAGGGCGCTGACCAGCTCCACCCGCTGGCGGGCTTGCTCGGTGAGGTCCTGGCTGTAGAAGGCGAACGTCTGGCGCCCGGCGCTCTTGGCCTTGAACAGGGCCGAGTCGGCGTTGCGCAGCACCTGCTCGACGTTGGTCGCGTCCCCCGGGAAGCGGGCGATACCCAGGCTGGCACTCATGAACAGCGCGCGGCCGCCGGATTCGAAGGGGGCCTCCAGGCGTTGCTGGATGCGCCCGGCGAGATCGGCGGCCTGCTCGGCGCTGCGTCGCTCGGCCAGCAGGCCGAACTCGTCGCCTCCCAGCCGGGCCAGGGTCATGCCGCCCTCGGCCAGCGGCCCCAGGCGTTCGCCCACGGCCTTGAGCAACTGGTCGCCGACGTTGTGGCCGAGGCTTTCGTTGATGTGCTTGAAGTGGTCCAGGTCCAGCAGCACCACGATGCCCTCGCTGCCTTCCCGACGGGCGCGCTCCAGGGCGTGCTCCACGCGTTCGGTGAACAGCAGGCGGTTGGGCAGGCCGGTCAGCGGGTCGTGGTGGGCGAGGAAGTCCAGCTCGTTCTGCGAGCGCTTGATGGCGCTGATGTCGGAGAACACCGCCACGTAGTGGGTCAGCGCCCCGTCCTCGTCGTGGATGGCGCGGATGTTCTGCCACAGCGGGTAGGTCTCGCCGTTGCGTCGGCGGTTCCAGATCTCCCCGCTCCACTCGTTGCGGTTGGCCAGGGCGTTCCACATCGACTGGTAGAACGTTCCATCGTGCCGGCCGGACTTGAACAGCATCGGCGTACGGCCGATCACCTCTTCCTCGCTGTAGCCGGTGATGCGGGCGAAGGCCCGGTTGACGTGGACGATGCGTTGCTCCGCGTCGGTGACCAGTACCCCTTCCTGGGTGCTGTCGAACACCGCCGCCGCCTGGCGCAGGCTGGCGTCCTGCTCCCGGCGCGCCTGCAGGTACGCCCTCAGGCGGCGCAGGTACAGGCAGATCAGCAGGTAGAGGAAGGCGCTGCTGAGCAGTACGAAGAACAGGCCCTTCGCCGATTGCAGCAGGTCGCGCTGGGCATCGCCGAGCGGCAGCTGGCGCAGCAGGTAGTCACTGAAGATGACCCACAGGCAGGACAGCAGGAAGTAGGGCAACACCACGCGCATGGCGCTGAATCGGGCTCTCATGGGGTGGTCGGGGCCGTGTCGGATTTGTGATCGGTTGCGCATTATAGATGAACGCGCATTCATCTCTTTCTTATCTAAAGAACAGGATGGTTTTCTCACGAAGCATGGGGATAATGAGGTCGTTTGTCCGACAAATCATCGCGGGCAGATCTCGTTCCTTCTTCCCCCGAGGTTATGCACCCCATGTGGTACAACGGTTTTCTCGACCTGTCGGCCTGGCAGCTCGTGGCAGTCACCCTGGTGATGACGCACATCACCATCGTCAGCGTCACGGTCTACCTGCATCGCTACTCCGCCCATCGATCCCTCGAACTCCACCCGGCCCTCAAGCACTTCTTCCGTTTCTGGCTGTGGATGACCACCGCCATGAACACCCGTGAGTGGACGGCCATCCACCGCAAGCACCACGCCAAGTGCGAAACCGTGGACGATCCCCACAGCCCCGTGCACAAAGGCCTGTCCACCGTGCTGCGGCGCGGCGCGGAACTCTACCGCGAAGAGGCCCGCAACGAGGAGACCCTGCGCATCTACGGCAAGAACTGCCCGGATGACTGGCTCGAACGCAACGTCTACTCGCGCTACCCCATCGGCGGCGTGACCCTGATGGCGATCATCGACCTGGCGCTGTTCGGCGCCGCCGGCATGACCGTCTGGGCCGTGCAGATGATGTGGATCCCCGTCTGGGCCGCCGGCGTCATCAACGGCCTCGGCCACGCCATCGGCTACCGCAACTTCGAATGCCGCGACGCCGCCACCAACCTGGTGCCCTGGGGCATCCTCATCGGCGGTGAAGAGCTGCACAACAACCACCACACCTACCCCAACTCCGCCAAGCTCTCGGTGAAGAAGTGGGAGTTCGACCTGGGCTGGGCCTGGATCAAACTGTTCAGCCTGCTCGGCCTGGCCAAGGTGCAGCGCGTCGCGCCCATCGCCCACCAGGTAGCCGGCAAGGGCAACCTGGACATGGACACCGCCATGGCCATCCTCAACAACCGCTTCCAGATCATGGCCCAGTACCGCCGCCTGGTGATCGCCCCGCTGGTGAAGCAGGAGCTGGCCAAGGCCGACGAGTCGGTCCGCCACCTGTTCCGCCGCGCCAAGCGCCTGTTGTCCCGCGAGACCAGCCTGCTGGACGACGGCCACCACGCGCGCATCGCCGCCATGCTGGAGCAGAGCCAGGCCCTGCGCACCATCTACGAGAAGCGCCTGGCCCTGCAGCACATCTGGGCCAAGACCAGCGCCAACGGCCACGAGATGCTCGAAGCCATCAAGCAGTGGGTGCACGAGGCCGAGGCCAGCGGCATCCAGTCCCTGCGGGACTTCGCCGAGCAGCTCAAGACCTACTCGCTGCGCCCGGCGACTGCCTGAGGTCCAGCGGGTTACGGGAAGGCCGGCACATGCCGGCCTTTTTCATGCCCGCGCATCACGCCGTCCACCCAACGAGCGCGCAAAAAAAGCCGCCCGGGGAGGGGCGGCTGGAACAAGACACCGGGCGGGTTAGGAGCGGATACCCGGTGTCAGGAGGTCAGGGAAGGAAACGCGGTCAATCAGCTGTCCTGGGCGGTGTCGGCCGGTTGCTCGGCACCCTGGCGGGCGACGGCCTGCTCGTGAGCGGCGTCGATGGCGCGCTGCTGATACTGCGCATTTCGCGCAACAAAGGCGGAGGACTCTTCAGCGAAGGAGAACTGGGCGAAGGACAGGGCGAAAGCGGCGAAGCTGGCAGTAATGAAGAGATTGCGGTGCATGGCGTGATCCTCGGCGGGATGCATCTGGGAACGGGGGCCATCTTAGGCGCCGGCCCCACCCGGAAAAACCGCCAGGCAGGTGAATCACAATTGCTTCTAGCGCAACAATGAATTCGGTCGAGCCCAGTGCCGAGGGTCGTCCAGCACCGCGTCGTCCTGGGCGAACAGCGGGGGCAGTTCGGCCTTGAGGAAGTCCACCCAGGTGCGGATCTTCGCGTCGATGAAGTGCCGCGACGGGTAGATCGCATAGATGTTGCGCTCGCGCAGGCGGTGTTCCGGCAACAGCCGCAGCAGGCTGCCTTCGCGCAAGGGCTGGCAGGCGACGAAGGAGGGCAGCAGGCAGAAGCCCATGCCGGCCTGGGCCGCCCGCGCCAGGGACTCGGCCACGTTCACCTGGAAGGCCTCCGCCGGCAGCACGTCGTATTCGCCGTGCTCGTCGCTCAGGGTCCAGTTGTCCTGGTAGAGCGGGTCCAGCAGGCGCAGGTAGCGGTGCCGGCGCAGGTCCGCCGGGCCGCTGGGCACGCCGTGGCGGGCCAGGTAGTCGGGCGAGGCGCAGAGCACGCTGTACATCTGCCCCAGTGACTGGGCGATGCGCTGGGAGTCCGGCAGCTCGCGGGCGAAGGTCAGCACCACGTCCTGGCCGTCCTCGATGGGGTCGGGGTTGCGCTGCGACAGCGTCAGCTCCACCACCACCTCCGGGTACAGCGCGCTGTAGCGGGCCACCAGCCCGGTGACGTGCTGCAGGCCGAGGCCGGTCATGGTGTGCACCCGCAGGCGGCCGCTGGGCTTGAGGTGCGCCCCGCGCGCCTCGGCAGCGGCCTGGTCCACCTCGTCGAGGATCGAGCGGCAGCGCTGCAGGTAGCGCTCACCCACTTCCGTCAGCCCCAGGCGCCGGGTGGTGCGGTGCAGCAGCCGGGCCTGCAGCTGCTGCTCCAACTCCGACACCAGGCGCGACACCTGGGCAGTGGACAGGTCCAGGGCCTGGGCGGCGGCCGTGAAGCTGCCGGTCTCGATGACGCGAACGAACACACGCATGCTGTTCAGGGTGTCCATTGTTACTCCTCGCGCAAGGCTGCTTCTCTGGGGACGCGGATTATCAGGGAAAAGCGGCCCAATATACTGCGGTGCCGAACTGTTTCCCATTTCGCTGGTGTGCCGCCTTCCGGCCCGTTCCGTGGCCTTGCGGCCTGTTCGTCCAGCGCCGCCAGAGGTAATTCATGACCCCCGATCAACGCTTCGCGCGCCGGGTCCGCGCCGCCATCGTCGCCTTCGTCCTGCTGTTCGCCTACTTCCTCGCCGCCGACCTGTGGATGCCCGTCACGCCCCAGGCCCAGCTGACCCGTCCGGTGGTGCGCCTGGCGCCCCGTGTCGGTGGCCAGGTGCTGGACGTGGCCGTGGCCAACAACCGCCACGTCGAGGCCGGCCAGGTGCTGTTCCGCCTCGACCCCGAGCCCTATCGCCTCGCCGTGGCCGCCGCCGAGCTGGCCGTGGAGGCGGCTGCGCGGGACAACGCCGAGCTGGACGCCGGCCTCGCCGCCGCCCGGGCCTCGCTGCACGCCGCCGAGGTGACCGCCCGCGAGCTGGAGCGCGAGACCGACCGCCTTGCACGCCTGGTGCAGACCCAGCACGTCTCCCGCCAGCTCTACGAGCAGACCGAGTCGCGCCGCAGCGCCGCCCGCGCCGACGTCCTCGCCGCCCAGGCACGCATCCGCGAGCAGGAGGCCCGCCGGGGCACCGCTGGCGCCGACAACCTGCGCCTGCGCCAGGCCCGCAACCAGCTGGAGCAGGCCCGCCTGCAACTGGCCTACACCGAGGTCCGCGCCGAGCGTGCCGGGGTGGTCAGCAACCTGCAGCTCTCGCCGGGCGCCTACGTTGCCGCCGGCACCCCGGTGGCGGCCCTGGTGGCCGACGAGGTGGACATCAGCGCCGACTTCCGCGAAAAGGCCCTGCGCTATGTCGGCCCGGGCGATGCCGCCGCCGTGGTCTTCGACGCCTGGCCGGGGCACATCTTCCCGGCCCGGGTCAGCGCCATCGACGCCGGCGTGCGCGAGGGCCAGCTCGATGCCAACGGCGACCTGGCCGCCCCCGCCAGCTCCGACCGCTGGGTCCGTGATGCCCAGCGCCAGCGCCTGCACGTGGTGCTGGAGCAGGCGCCCGAGGCGCCCCTGCCCAGCGGCGCCAAGGCCACGGTGCAGCTCTACCCCCACGACTCGCCGCTGGCCAGCGCCCTGGGCCGCGCGCAGATCCGCCTCATCGCCTGGCTCCACTACATCTACTGAGTCCGACAATGAAGCGCGCCCTCGACGAAAACGGCCTGCGCCAGTGCCTGCGCCTGGCCTGCGGCGGCACCCTCGGGCTGTTCATCTGCAAGCTGATGAACTGGGACAACGGCTCGTTCTTCTGCGTCTACCCCATGCTGCTGCTCGGCCTGGTGCCCACCCTCAACGCCCACCTGATCCGCCAGTTCCTCGCCCAGGCGGTGCTGGTGAGCCTGGAGACACTGGTCATCTACGGCCTGTTCGGCGACCGCCCGCTGCTCATCGTGCCCCTGGTGTTCCTCGCCTTCTTCTGGCGCTTCGCCCTCATGGCGCGCGGCCCGCTGTTCCTGTTCGGCGCCCTGGGCTGCGTGTTCCTCTCCATGCAACTGCACTTCGCCAGCTACCCCGACACCCACCTCTACGACCTGGTAGCCAGCAACCTGGTGGCCGCCGGCCTCACGGTGCTGATCGCCTGGCTGATGTTCTACCTCTTCCCCGATGCCGAGCCGCGCGCACCCCGCGTCCTCCCGGAGAAGGACCTGCCCAGCCGGCGCCACGAGGCCGTGCTTGGCGCCAGCCTCGCCACGCTGTCCTTCATGCTCTTCCAGACCCTCGACCTCAGGGACTCGCTGTCGGCCCAGATCGCCTCGATCCTGGTGCTGTTTCCGATGCACTGGCACGGCATCCGCTTCGCCGGGCGTATCCGCGCCCTCGGAACCCTGCTCGGCTGCGTCATCGCCCTCAGCCTGCAACTGCTGCTCTACGACCACTACGACGTACTACCGCTCGTCACCTCGCTGTACTGGATCGCCGCGTTTTTCTGTGCCCGGGTGCACGTATTGGAGGGTGCACAGGGGGTTGGCTTCGGCGCGTTGACAACTTTGGCCATCGTTTTCGGTCAATACCTGACGCCGAGTCACGACATGATGTTCAGCCTGGCCTATCGGCTCAGTTCGGTTTGCGTAGCGGTCTTCGTCACCCTCCTTGCGGTGTTCGTCCTACACCGGCTCCTCAACCGTTTTGCCGCCACCCGCCACCAGAGCCATGCTTGATTCGGCCTTGCCCCGCCTGCCCGGGATGGGCGGGCTCAACCCGATCGAGGACGCGAAGGAAGGCTATGGGACGGATGGAAAACCTGGACGAAATACCCAGCGAGGCGGAAAAGCTCACCCTGGCGCTGCTGCACAGCCGGGGTGAGGTGGAGCGCCTGCGCGAACGCGAGGCGCTGTTCAACGTGCTGCTGGGCAGCGTCAACGCCGTGCTCTGGGCGCTGGACTGGGAGGCGCAGAAGATCGTCTACGTCAGCCCCCACTACGAGCGCCTGTTCGGCCGCCCGGCCGAGCTGCTGATGGTGGACGTCAACGAGTGGCGCAACTGCATCTACCCCGACGACGTCGAGTACGCCGCCAGCAGCCTCGCCCAGGTGCTGGAGAAGGGCGCCATCGAGGCCCGCGAGTACCGCATCATCCGTGGCGACGGCCAGGTGCGCTGGCTCAGCGACAAGTGCTTCGTCAGCCGCCAGGGTCAGGCCGGGCAGACCACCCTGGTGGTGGGCATCGCCGAAGACATCACCGAGAAGAAGACCCTGGAGGCCGAGCTGCAGCGCCTGGCCACCACCGACGTGCTGACCGGCACCAGCAACCGCCGGCACTTCTTCGAATGCGCCCAGCGCGAGTTCGACGTCGCCGAGCGCTACGAGCGCTCCCTGGCCTTCCTGCTGCTGGACATCGATGACTTCAAGCAGATCAACGACACCTTCGGCCATCAGGTGGGCGACGTGGTGCTGCAGCGCATCGCCCAGTGCGGCGCCGGTGCCTTGCGGCGGGTCGACCACTTCGGCCGCATCGGCGGCGAGGAGTTCGCCGCCGTGTTCCCCGGCTGCGACCCGGCTCAGGCCCTGCAGGTGGCCGAGCGCCTGGAGCGCGAAGTGCAGCGGCTGTCGTTCAGCGCCAACGGCAAGGTGTTCAACGTCACCCTCAGCCAGGGCCTCACCACCCTGCGCCCCGGCGACACCCTCGAACAGCTCTACACCCGCGCCGACGAGGCCATGTACACCGCCAAGCGCAGCGGCAAGAACCAGATCGTGCAGGTCTAGCCACCCGGCCATGCGGGCTTCGTGCCGTAGGGGCGGCTTCAGCCGCCAAGCGGGCCGCAGGCCCGCCCTTCGGAATCCATGGGACCGCTATGCGGTCCTTGGGCGAATGAATTCGCCCCTACAGGTTCATCGCCATCACGGTCCACCCTGCGCCCCCATTCTTCGCGCTCGCCCTACGGCTGGAACGGCGACTCGCTGAGGATCACCCCCGTCTCGTCCACATAGCGCTGCCAGGCCTCGATCAGCCCGGCCAGCGCTTCCGGCTGCTCCTGGGCCAGGTCGTGGATTTCCCCCGGGTCCTTCTCCAAGTCGTACAGCTGCCAGGTTTCCGGCCCCACCGGCGCGGGGATGTACACCGCCTTCAGGTGCCCCTGGCGGATGGCGCGCATGCCGAACAGCTCCCAGCCGGTGGCCGTCCTGCCATCGTGCACCTGGGGCGTCTCGCCCGAGAGGTAGCCCAGCCAGGAGCGCCCGCGCACCGGCGCCACCTCGCGGCCGCGCCAGCGGGTGCCCGGGTGGCGCACGCCGGCCAGGTCCAGCACCGTCGGGGTGATGTCCATCACCGTGGCGAAGGTGTGGCTGATCTGCTTCTGCCGCCGCAGCTGTGGATAACGCACCAGCGCCGGCACGCGGATGCCGCCCTCGGTGGTGAAGGCCTTGTACAGGCGCGACGGCGCCGTGGCCGCCTGGGCCCAGCGCGGCCCGTACCAGACGTAGGAGTTGGCGCGGCCGATGTTCTCCAGGCTGTTGTCGTAGTGCTGGTCGAGGAAGCTCTTCAGGTTCGGGCCGAACTTGGGGAAGGCCTCCAGCAGGGCGCCCTCGGCGCCGTTGTCGGACATGAAGAGGATGAAGGTGTCGTCCTCCAGGCCCTGCTGGCGCAGGTAGTCCAGCACCCGGCCGATGTTCCAGTCCATGCGCTCCACCATCGCCGCATAGACCTCCATGGTCCGCGCCGACACCTGGCGTTCCGCCTCGCTCAGCGCGTCCCACTCGGCGCTGATCGCCCGCACCGAATGCGCTTCCACATCCGCCGCCACCAGGCCCAGCGCCTTGAGCTTCTCCAGGCGTTCCAGGCGTAGCGCCTCGGGCCCGGCGTCGTAGCGGCCCCGGTAGTTATCCACAACCTCGGCCGGCGCCTGCAGCGGCCAGTGCGGCGCCGAGAAGGGCAGGTAGGCGAAGAACGGTCGGCTCTGGTCGCGTTCCTTCAGGTACTGGATCAGCCGGTCGGCGAAGGCGTCGGAGGAATAGAAATCCTCCGGCAACTGCTCGATGAAGCGGTCGTCTTCCACGTACAGCGCCGGCGTCGCCTTGAGGATGCCCGGCGTGGTCTCGTCGTAGGGCGGCTCGTAGCCATAGTGGTTGGCCGCCCCCGGCAGCAGCGAGAAGGAGCGCTCGAAGCCCCGCGCATGGGGCGCCCGCTCGGCGGTCAGGCCCAGGTGCCACTTGCCGGACATCAGCGTCTGGTAGCCCGCCTCGCGCAGCAGCTCCGGCAGCGCCACCACGCGGTCGTTGAGGTAGCCCTCGTAGCCCGGCTTGCCGATCAGCTCCGGGGTCAGCGCCTCGGCCATGGTGCCGATGCCGGCGATGTGGTGGTCGGTGCCGGTGAGCAGCATCGAGCGGGTCGGCGAGCAGGTGGGCGCGGTGTGGAAGTCGGTCAGGCGCAGGCCGTCGAAGGCCAGGCGGTCCAGGTTCGGCGTGGCGATCTCGCCGCCGAAGGCGCCCAGGTCGGAGAAGCCCAGGTCGTCGGCGACGATGATCAGGAAGTTCGGGCGTTTGCTCATGGAGGCTCCAGGGTCAGAGGGCGATGGATTCGAATGGCAGGTCGGCCAGCCGGGGCGGCTGCGGCGGGCGGTAGTCGCCATCGCCGGTGAGCTGGTGCAGCAGCGCCTCGCGTACCTGGTGGAAGTCATGGCCGGTGCGCTGGCGCGGGCGCGGCAGGTCGATGTCCACCACCTGCTTGATGCGCCCCGGGCGTGGCGCCATCACCACCACGCGGTCGGCCAGGTAGATGGCCTCCTCGGCGTCATGGGTGACCAGCAGGGTGGTGATGCGCTGGCGCGCGCGGATGGCCAGCAACTCGTCCTGCATCTGCTGGCGGGTCAGCGCATCGAGGGCGCCGAAGGGCTCGTCCAGCAGCAGGATGCGCGGGCTCGCCACCAGCCCCCGGGCGATGGCCACGCGCTGGGCCATGCCACCGGACAGCTGGTGCGGGTAGGCCCCCTCGAAGCCGCCCAGCCCCACCAGCTGCACGAACTGCTGGATGCGCCGGGCGCGCTCGGCCCGCTCCAGCTTCTCGTTGACCAGGCCCAGGCCGATGTTCTGCGCCACCGTCAGCCAGGGGAACAGGCGGTGCTCCTGGAACACGATGCCGCGTTCGCCACCGATGCCGCGCACCGGCTGGCCGTCCACCTCGATGCGGCCGTCGAAGGCGGTGTCCAGGCCCACCAGCAGGCGCAGCAGGGTGGATTTGCCGCAGCCGCTGGAGCCGACGATGGCGATGAACTCTCCCTCCTCGATATCCAGGCTGAAGTCCTGGATGGCCTGGAAATCCTGGCCATCCACCTCGAAGACCTTGCCGACCCCGGCGAAGCGCACCGTCGGCGCGCGGGTCGTGGCGGGTGGCGACACCCGGTGGAATGCGTTCATGCGGTTCTCCAGCGCGTCGCGCGCGCTTCGATGCGTTGTCCGAGGGTGCCCAGCAGCGCACCCACCAGGCCCACCAGGACCATGGCGGCCATCACCTGGTCCATGCGGAACAGTTGCTGCGCGCCGAGCATGTAGCTGGCGATGCCGCCGTCCGAAGGCATGAAGTACTCGGCACCGATGGTGCCCAGCCAGGCGTAGATCAGCCCCAGGCGCAGGCCGGCGAAGATCGCTGGTGCCGCACCCGGCAGCACCAGCAGGCGCAGGCGCTGGCCCAGGCCGAGGCGCATCACCTGCGCTGCCTCGCCGAGCTGCGGCGAGAGCGCCAGGACGCCGCGCTGGGTGGCGATGAACAGGGGGAAGAAGGCCGCCAGGGCGACGAAGGCCAGCTTGGCCGCCTCCCCCAGGCCGAACCAGGCGGTGAGCAGCGGCACCCAGGCGAAGATCGCCACCTGGCGCAGGGCCGAGAGGCTGGGGCCGGCGAAGCGCTCGGCACGGGCGGAGAGCCCCAGCAGCAGACCGAGCGCCAACCCCGCGCCGCCCCCCAGCGCCAGGCCTGCCACGGTGCGCTTGAGGCTGGCACCCATGGCCGTGGGCAGGCTGCCATCCAGCAGCCCCTGGTGCAGGGCACGCAGCACCTCCAGCGGGGAAGCGAGGATATTGGCGTCGACCCAGCCCAGGCTGCTGCTGGCCTGCCACACCGCCAGCAGCACCAGGGGCAGCACCGCCGCCTGCAAGCGCTGCCATCCCCGCAGGTGCGGACCGCGTGGGCGCTCGGCGGTGGCCGGGTGCGGCCAGAACAGCAGGCGGGCGTCGAGCAGGTTGATGCCGCGATCCATCAGCGCGCCCACCAGGCCGATCACCAGGATGCAGACGAACACCAGGTCGAGCATGAACAGCTGGCGGCCCCAGACCATCAGGTAGCCGATGCCCTCGCTGGAGGCCAGCAGCTCCACCGCCAGCAGCGAGGTCCAGCCGGTGGCCAGGGCCAGGCGCAACCCGGCCATGAAGGCGGGCAGGGCAGCCGGCACGATCAGGCGCCAGGCCAGCAGGTGCGGCGGCAGGCGCAGCACCGCCGCCGCCTCGCGCAGGCGTGGCTGGGCATCGCGCACGCCGGCCAGGGTGTGCAGGGTCACCGGCACCACCACGGCCTTGACCAGCACCACCAGCTTCAGCGCTTCGCCGATGCCGAACAGCAGCATGAACAGCGGGATCCACGCCAGGGTGGGGATCTGCGCCAGGGCCACGAAGCTCGGGTAGACCAGCGCCTCGGCCCGCCGCGACAGCCCCAGCCAGGTGCCCAGCAGGGTGCCGGCGGCGACCCCGAGGGCAAAGCCCAGCAGCAGCCGCTGCAGGCTTATCCACAGGTGCGCCCAGAGCTCGCCGGAACCGAACTCCACCGCGCTCTGCCACACCAGCGCCGGAGACGGCAGGATCTGGCCGGACATCCACTGGCCCCGCGCGGCCAGCCACCACAGCAGCAGGAGCGCGGCTGGCAGGGCCCAGGGCAGCAGCACGGCACCGACCCGGGGGCGTCGGCGCACGGCTGGCAGGGGCAGGGTGGGGAACGGCGTCTGGATCGTGCTCATCG
Source organism: Pseudomonas sp. zfem003 (assembly GCF_032621675.1). NCBI lineage: Bacteria > Pseudomonadati > Pseudomonadota > Gammaproteobacteria > Pseudomonadales > Pseudomonadaceae > Pseudomonas > Pseudomonas sp. zfem003. The sequence goes on from NZ_JAVYJG010000014.1 coordinate 36,591, forward strand.
GGTCTCCCGGCGCGCCATGAATATTTCCCGGAGGCATAAGAAGCGTCGGCTTCTGCTGTTCCAGGGATAAGAAGGGCTATTCATAGGGAGCGGCGGGGGAGGGCGGCAAATGCATTTTCCGAATATTTTCCATGCGCGCGGCGCATACCGGCCTGGCGGGTGCGGCAGTGCTGACTTAAGCATCCAGGGAATAAGTGAATGAGTTTTTATTATTTAATTTGCCTTTAAGCCTGTGGATAAGGTGCCGCCATCGACCTTATCCACAGGAGCTCCGCCATGTCCCTTTCCCTGCCGCGCCTCATCGGGCGCTTCGTCCCCGCCTTGTTGGCGGGCTGGCTGGGCACCTTCGCCCTGCCTGCCCAGGCAGCCGCCCCCAGCACCCTGCGCATCGCCGTGCCCGACCTCAGCGCCGGCAGCGAACACAGCGGCGGTGGCGTGGTGGACGTGCTGCGCAGCCGGCAGATCCTCGAACAGGAATTCGCCGCCGACGGCATCCGCGTCGAATGGCTGTTCTTCAAGGGCGCCGGCCCGGTGATCAACGAAGCCCTGGCCAACGGCCAGGTGGACTTCGCTTACCTCGGCGACCTGGCCGCCATCATCGGCAAGGCCAGCGGCCTCGACACCCGCCTGCTCAGCGCCACCGCCCGCGACGTGAAGAGCTACCTGGGCGTGGTGCCCGGCTCGGGGATCAAGACCCTGGAAGACCTCAAGGGCAAGCGCGTCGCGGTGTTCCGCGGCACCGCCAACCAGTTGTCCTTCGCCAACGCGTTGGCCAGCCGAGGCCTGTCCGAACGCGACTACAAGGTGATCAACCTCGACTTCAACGCCGCCAACGCCGCCCTCGCGGCCAAGCAAGTGGACGCCACCTGGGGCCTGGCCGGGCTCATCGCCCTGCGTGAGAAGGGCCTCGCCGAACTGCCGCTCAGCACCCGCGACCTGGGCGGCGCCGGCAGCACCCAGGCGGTGCTGGTGGGCACGGGCGCCTTCGTCCGCGAGTACCCCGAGGTCACCGCGCGCCTGGTCAAGGCCCAGCAACAGGCGGTGGAGTGGCTGCGCGACGACAACCACAAGCAGGCCTACGTCGAACTGGTCTCGCGCCTGGCCAGCTACCCGCCGGTGATCCTCGGCACCGACCTCAAGGACGACAGCTTCCACACGATCTTCGACCCGCGCCTGGATGCCGACTTCCTCGCCCGCCTGCAGAAGGGCGTCGACTTCGCCGCCGAACAGCGGCTGATCCGCAAACCCTTCCAGGTGAGCGACTGGGCCGAACCGCGCTTCCTCGATGCCGCCCTGGCCGAGCAGGCCCAGGCCTCGCGCTGAACTCCGATTCGCAGGGTGGGCTTCAGCCCACCGACGGAGTCGCGGTTGGCCCCGATAGTGGGGCGGTGAGCCGCCCCCTATGCGCCTGGGAGCCGTCCGTAGGATGCGGTGAGCTGTGCGAACCGCATCGCACCTCAGGCGCCCTGCAACGATGGGCTTCGCACAGCTCAGCCCATCCTACGCTCGCCTCCGCGCACCGATTCGTAGGGTGGGCTTCAGCCCACCGACGGAGTCGCGGTTGGCCCCGATAGCGGACCGGCGGGCCGCCCGCCAGGCGCCTGGTCGTCGCCCGTAGGATGCGGTGAGCTGCGCGAACCGCATCGATCCCGAGGCGCCCGGCCATGATGGGCTTCGCACAGCTCAGCCCACCGACGGAGTTGCGGTCGGCCCCGATCGTGGACCGGCGGGCCGCCCTCCAGGCGCATGGGAGCCGTCCGTAGGATGCGGTGAGCCGTGCGAACCGCATCGAGCCCGAGGCGTCCGGCCATGATGGGCTTCGCACAGCTCAGCCCACCGACAGGAACCCCCACGGGCCGCGTCCGTCAGGCGCTCTGGCGTTCTGGCGCCGCGTCGGCCTGGTCCCGCTCGACGATGATCTCGATCAGCGCCCGCGCGGCGGGGGAGAGGCGGTAGCCGGTGCGGGTGACGATGCCGCAGCGGGCGGAGAGGCTGTCCAGGTTTTCCGGCAGGTTGCGAAAGCCCAGCAGCGCCAGCTCGCCGCGCTCCAGGTGGGGCGCCAGGGTTTCCAGCATGGCCAGGCCCACCGCATCGGTCTGGCTTACCACCTGAACCAGCGCGGGCACGTGTTCGCATTCCACGTTGAGGCTGAAATCGGCCTTGCCGCTGAAGCCGGCCAGCAGCTTGCGCACCCCCGCGGGCAACCGGGTGGCGGCCAGCGGGTAGTCGAACAGGTCGTTGGTGGAGAGGCTGTCCTTGGCCAGCAGCGGATGCCCCGCCCGGCAGAAGAAACGCCCCCGGCGCGGGCTCAATTCGCGGGTCTGGAAGTTCGGGTCGGTCTCGAACTGGCGGATGTCGGCGATGAAGAACTCGATCTCCTCCCGCGCCAGCAAACGGCCCAGGGTCTCCCAGTTGTTCACCTCGAAGCGTGCATTCACCCGTGGATGGCGGCGGATGAACGCTGCCAGCGCATCCGGCACCAGGCTCGCCGCTGGCGCCGGGCCGCAGCCGAAGTGCAGCTCGCCGGCGTCCAGCTTGGTCATCTGGTTGATCTCGTGCACCAGGTTGCTGGCGCCCTGCACCAGGCGCAGCGCGTGCTGCAGCACCACCTGGCCCTCCGGCGTGGGGCGCAGGTCCTTGTTGCCCCGGTCCACCAGCTGGCAGCCCAGCGCCTGCTCCAGGCCCTGGATGCTGCGGCTGAAGGCCGGCTGGGTGATGCCCATGGCATCGGCCGCGCGGACGAAGCTGCGGTGTTCGATCAGGGCGACGAAGTAACGGAGTTGGCGCAGGTCCATACATGCTCTTCCGGCATCGAAAATATAGGGCGAAGGCATTTGCCGGCCTCTGGGGGCTGGTTTTAAATGCAGGCTCTTATTCCGTCAACGAAGCTTAAATAGATAAATAAGATTTAAATGGAATAAGTATATGGCCCAGCCCAGAGGGGGACCTGCACCATGAAACCGCTTGCCATGCCCATCGCCTTGCCGCCGTGCCCGTGTCCCATGTCCGTCCGGATGGGGTGTCGCTGAGGCACCGCCCCGGCGGCTGAGCGCCCCGCGCCGCCCCCGCACTCCCTGAACACCGTGCCGCCGTTGCCCGCCTGGGTGACGTGGCCCCGCTCGGCCCGGCGCCGGGCCCGATGCCAAGGAACCGATCATGAGAAACCGCCGTACCGCCTTGCGACCGCCCTTCACCCTGCGCCGCCTCGACGCCAGCCTGGCCCTGCTGCTGGCCTTCGGCAACGCCCCCGCCTGGGCCGCCGAGCGGCCTGCCGACAACCCGAAGGCCGAGGAGGACGTGGCCCTGCAGAAGGTCACCGTCACCGCCCGTCGCCGTGAGGAAAACGCCCAGGACGTCCCCACGCCGATCACCACCCTGGGCGGGGAAAACCTCGAAGCCCAACGCATCTACAAGGTGCAGGACCTGCAGCAGGTGCTACCCAGCGTCAACGTCGCGTTCATCCATGCGCGGCAATCCAGCGTCGCGGTGCGTGGCATCGGCAACAACCCGGCCAGCGACGGCCTCGAAGGCAGCGCCGGGGTCTACCTCGACAACGTCTACCTCGGTCGCCCGGGCATGGCCGTGTTCGACCTGCTGGACATCGAGCAGCTGGAACTGCTGCGTGGCCCCCAGGGCACCCTGTTCGGCAAGAACACCACCGCCGGTGTGCTCAACATCAGCACCCGCGCCCCCACCTTCAGCCCCGAGCGCACGGTGGAGGTTTCCGGCGGCCAGGACGGCTACTTCCAGGCCAAGGGCACGGTCAACGGCACCCTCACCGACACCCTCGCCGCACGCCTGTCGGCCTACCGCACCCGCGACGACGGCTTCATCAAGAACATCCACACCGGCGACGACCTCAACGGTGGCGAGCGCCAGGGCGTGCGCGGGCAACTGCTGTTCAAGCCCAGCGACGACTTCAACCTGCGCTGGATCAACGACTACAACGAGGAGGACTCCAGCACCGGCACCATGGTGGTCTACGGCGCGCCGGCCCGTTACTGGCAGCGCGCGGCCCTGGCGGGTGCCTCGCCGGTGCGCGACCCGGACGACAGGAAGGTCAACATCGACGGCCGCCAGAACGTCAGCGTCCACCAGGGCGGCAGCTCGGTGGAGGCCAACTGGAACCTCGCCGGCGGCTACACCCTCACCTCCATCAGCGCCTACCGCTACTGGCACTTCACCCCGGCCAACGACGAGAGCCTCAACGTACCGGCGCTGCTCAACACCGGCGTGGAAGTGCACGACCGCCAGTTCTCCCAGGAGATCCGCCTGGCCTCGCCCACCGGCGGCGCCTTCGACTACGTGGTCGGCGCCTACGTGTTCAACCAGAACCTGGGCAACAAGTCCTTCACCGACTACGGCTCCCGGGCCGACCTGTTCCTGCTCGGTGCCAACCTCAACGCCTTCAACAACGTCAGCACCCAGGCCAACGGCAAGATCGAGACCGACAGCTACGCGCTGTTCGCCCAGGGCACCTGGCACCTCACCGACCGCCTCGATTTTACCGCCGGCCTGCGCGGCACCTACGAGGAGAAGGACGCCAAGGTCGAGCGTTTCGCCCCGGTGGGCGGTGCTGCCGTCAGCGGCCAGGCCGCCGCCATCCGCGCGGCGCAGCTGGGCGCCTACGACTCGGGCGACCTCAGCCTGCACAACGCCGCACCGTCCTTCCTGCTGAACCTGGCCTACCGGTTCGACGACGACCTGCTGGGCTACGCCTCCCTGGCCCATGGCGAGAAGTCCGGCGGGGTGAACCTGGCGGTGGGCTCGGCCCCGGTGGCCGGTGCCGACTCCCTGGTGGTCGGGCCCGAGCGCGCCAACGACGCGGAGCTGGGCTTCAAGAGCACCCTGCTGGACAACCGCCTGCAGCTCAACGCCAACCTGTTCTGGACCGGCATCCACGGCTACCAGGCCACCACCCTGTACCAGGCGCCGGGCTCCACCAACGTCGTGCAGGTGCTGGCCAACGCCGGCAGCGTGCGCTCGCGCGGCCTGGAGTTCGAAGCCACCGCGCTGCCCCTGCGCGGGCTGACCCTGCGCTTCAACGGCTCCTACAACGACGTCACCTACCTCAGCTTCAAGGACGCCCCGTGCCCCGGCGAGGTGAGCACCGCTCCCGGCGCGCCGGCCACCTGCGACCTCACCGGCGAGCGCGTGGTCGGTGCCTCGAAATGGATCGCCAACCTCAGCGGCGAATACAAGTGGCAGCTGGAGAACCGCATCGAGCCCTACCTCACCGCCAGCTACGCCTACCGTTCCGAGGCCGAAGGCACCCTGGACAACTCCGACCTTTCCAAGATCGACGGCTACGGCCTGGTCAACCTCTCGGCCGGCGTGCGCCGCGACCTGGGCGATGGCCAGGTGGACGCCTCCATCTGGGTGCGCAACGCCACCGACACCGACTACTACCTGAGCGCCTTCGCCTACCTGAACGGCGCCTACACGGCCTCGGTGGGCGCCCCGCGCACCGCCGGCGTTTCCCTGCGCTACGACTTCTGACCCCCAGCACCACCCACCCAACGCGAGGACCGCACCATGAGCAACGCAGCACTGGCCACCCAGCAGCCCGAGATCCAGCTGGACATCCACCCCATCGCCGGACGCATCGGCGCCGAGATCCGTGGCATCAGCCTCTCCGCCGAGCTGGACGCCGCCACCGTGGACGCCATCCAGGCCGCCCTGGTCCGTCACAAGGTGATCTTCTTCCGTGGGCAGACCCACCTCGACGACCAGGGCCAGGAGGCCTTCGCCAAGCTGCTCGGCGACCCTGTCGCCCACCCCACGGTGCCGGTGCGCGAAGGCACCCGCTACCTGCTGCAGCTCGACGGCGCCGAAGGCCAGCGGGCCAACTCCTGGCACACCGACGTGACCTTCGTCGACGCCTACCCCAAGGCCTCCATCCTGCGCAACGTGGTGGCCCCGGCCGCCGGCGGCGACACCGTCTGGGCCAACACCGCCACCGCCTACAACGACCTGCCGGGCGAACTGCGCGAGCTGGCCGACAAGCTCTGGGCCATCCACAGCAACGAATACGACTACGCCGGCGTGCGCCCCAACGCCCCGGTGGAAAAACTGGAGGAGTACCGCAAGGTGTTTACCTCCACCGTCTACGAGACCGAGCACCCGGTGGTGCGCGTGCACCCCGTCAGCGGCGAACGCAGCCTGCTGCTGGGGCATTTCGTCAAACGCCTCAAGGGCCTGTCCCAGTCCGACTCGGCGCACATCTTCGCCGTCCTCCAGGGCTACGTGACGCGCCTGGAGAACACCGTGCGCTGGCGCTGGCAGCCTGGTGACGTGGCCATCTGGGACAACCGCTCCACCCAGCACTACGCCGTGGATGACTACGACACCCAGCCGCGCATCGTGCGCCGCGTGACCCTGGCCGGCGACGTGCCGGTGGGCATCGACGGCCAGCACAGCCGCACCACCCGCAAGGGCTGATACCGCCACCCTCCGCCGGGCGACGCTCGTCGCCCGGCGGCTTCTCCGGTCTCGTTCGCGATCAGCACCTGCATCGCGGTTGAACCACCCCACACCCCTGTCACGCATCGATGCGGTTCGCCGAGCTCACCGCATCCTACGGGCCTGCTCCGTCCGTAGGATGGGCTGAGCTGTGCGAAGCCCATCGTTGTGGCTGGCTGCGGATCGGTGGTCTGGGCTCCGCTTCACCGGTCCATCGCCGTAGCCCGGACTTCAGTCCGGGGAGGCCCCCGCTCCCGATCTCGGGGCTGACGCTTCGCGAGCAGAGCTCGCTCCTACGGTTCGCGATCAGCACCTGCATCGCGGTTGAACCACCTCCTACATCCCTGCCACGCACCGATGCGGTTCGCCGAGCTCACCGCATCCTACGGGTCAGCTCCGTCCGTAGGATGGGCTGAGCTGTGCGAAGCCCATCGTTGTGGCTGGCTGCGGATCGGTGGCGTGGGCCCTGCTTCACCGGTCCACCGCTGGCGCCACCTGCAACACCGCGGGTGGGCGTGAAACGCGACGTCCACCCGACACGGCGTCCATCCCAAACCGCCGCCTGCGCGGTCTTTCGATGCCTTCCCGGCATATTTTCAATGCCGCCAAGGCATCGGACTTTAAAACCCTTTATTAATCAATTGGTTAGAAATTTATATTCCCTAAAGTAATTACAAAATCATTAAAAATTACTTTATGGGATAAGCGTCCGAACCAATCATTCCCGCCGTGGCCGACCGCTCTGGATCGGCCCTTACGCGGCTCAGCCGCCCGTTTTCGATCACCGGCCCCGGCCGGTTTCTTCAACCAGGAGTCCTGCCGATGGGCAATGTCCTCAAGGCCGACAGCGCAAGTGGCCTGCCGTGGCCTGATGCGCGCGCGCCGGGTGAGGTGCGCGACCTGGGCGTGCAGGTGCGCCAGGCGCTGGCCGCCTCCCGCTTCCGCAGCGGCCAGGCCCGCGTGCTCGGTCGCCGCGAGGCGTGGCTGCTGGGGGCCTTCGCCCTGGTGCTGCATGCCGGCGTCCTCTACTGGGTCAGCAGCAAGCCCACGCCGCCGCTGCCCGAGGTGCCGCCCCAGGTGCCGCCGATGACCATCGAATTCACCACACCGGCCCCGCCCGTGGTGGAGCCGCCACCCCCTGAGCCACCACCCCCGCCGCCGGTCGTCGAGCCGCCGCCCCCGGTGGTGGAGGAGCTGGCGGTGAAACCGCCGCCGCCCAAGCCGGTGCCCAAGCCGAAACCCGTGCCCAAGCCCGCGCCGAAACCGGCTCCCAAGCCGGTGGAGGCTCCGCCACCCCCGCCGAAGGTGGAGGCCCCGCCCGCGCCGCCGGCACCCCCGGCTCCGCCCGCTCCGGCTCCGGTCACGCCGCCCTCGGCCAACGCCGGCTACCTGCGCAACCCGGCGCCGGAATACCCCGCCTTCGCCCAGCGCCGTGGCTGGGAAGGCACGGTGCTGCTGCGGGTCCATGTGCTGGCCAGCGGCTCGCCCAGCGAGGTGCAGGTGCAGAAGAGCAGCGGCCGCGACCTGCTCGACGAGGCGGCGGTCAAGGCCGTCAAGCGCTGGACCTTCGTCCCCGCCAAGCGCGGCGACGTGGCCCAGGACGGCTGGGTCAGCGTGCCCATCGATTTCAAACTGAACTGAATACCGGCGCCCTGCGCCCTGTGAGGACTGCACCATGGACCTAATCAGCAACCCCTTCGGCTCCGTCGAGCACCTGGTCATCTGGCTGCTCATCGGCTTCTCGGTCGTCACCTGGGGCCTGGCCCTGGTCAAGGCCATCCAGTTCGCCCGCCTGAAGCACCGCGACCGCCAGTTCCAGAAGCGCTTCTGGAGCGCCACCAGCCTGGACAGCGCCGCCGAGCTGGTGCAGGGCCATGGCGGGGCCGTGGCCGATGTGGCCCGCGCCGGCTTTGCTGCCCTGCAGGTGCCCGGTGGCCAGCCCGGTGACCTGAGCCAGGCGATCAACCACCAGGACCGCCTCGAACGCGCCCTGCGCCAGCAGATCCAGCGCCAGCGCCGCGCCCTCGAGTCGGGCCTGGCGGTGGTGGCCTCCATCGGCTCTACGTCGCCCTTCATCGGGCTGTTCGGCACCGTGTGGGGGATCATGGAGGCGCTCAAGGGCATCAGCCTGGCCGGCTCCGCCAGCCTGGAGACCGTGGCCGGCCCCATCGGTGCGGCGCTGGTCGCCACCGGGGTGGGCATCGCCGTCGCGGTGCCGGCGGTGCTGGTTTACAACTACTTCCTGCGCAGCCTCAAGCTGACCGCCGCCGACCTCGACGACTTCGCCCACGACTTCTACCTGCTGGCCCAGAAGAGCGCCTTCAGGCTGATCGTCAACCCCGCTCCGGCCCGTGCGGCCGGCGCTGTGAAGGAGGCGTCCTGACATGGCCTTCTCCACTCAGGACAGCGACGAGGTCCTCTCCGAGATCAACGTCACCCCGCTGGTGGATGTGATGCTGGTGCTGCTGGTGGTGTTCATCGTCACCGCGCCGCTGCTCACCAACGCCATCCCCATCAACCTGCCCAAGACCGAGGCCGTCGCCCCGCCGGACCAGAAGGACCCGCTGGTGGTGAGCATCGATGGCGAGGGCAAGGTGTTCATCAACAAGGACGAGATCCAGCCCGACCTGCTGCAGGCCAACCTGGAGGCCGCCAAGGCCAAGGATGCCGAGCTGCGGGTGCAGCTGCAGGCCGACGACAAGGTGGACTACGGTGCGGTGGCCAAGGCCATGGCCTCCATCGAGCGGGCCGGGATCACCAAGCTGGCGGTGATTACCGCTCGCTGAAGGATTGGCTGCCCGCCTTCAGGCAGGGGGCGGGCGGCCTTTTTTATGACCACGCGGGGCCTGTGCGCCCTGTAGCCGGCCCGACCGCGTTCACCGCCCCGGCGGTGGGACAGAACGGAGGGGCGTGGCGCTCAATCCTCCACCTCGAAGAACGCCGGCGGCACGGCATCGGCCAGCCACACGCCGTTGTCCGCCCGGTAGAAACGATGCCCGGCCTGGTGCATGCGTGCGGCGGCGATGCGCAGCAGCACCGGCTGGCCGTAGCGGGTGCCGACGGCGATGGCGGTGTCGCGCTGGTCCGAGAGGTGCACATGGTGGCGGCGACCGGGGCGCAGGCCCTGGGCGCGGATGGCCTCCATGAAGCGCGAGGCGGTGCCGTGGAAGAGGTGCTCCGGCGGCACCTGCTCGGCGTAGTCGATGGCCACGCCGGTGGCGGTGTGGCCCTGGGCGGCGCGGATGCGCTGGCCGTCGTCGGAGAGGCTGAAGCGCTTCTTGTCGTTGCTCGCCACCACCTCCAGCACCTGCTCGCGGTCGATGGCCTGGCCAGTGGCGCGGGCGAGGCGGATGAGGGTGTCGAGGTCGGCCCAGCCTTCGCGGTCCAGGGTCAGGCCGATGGCGCCGGGCTGGTGGCGCAGGAGGTAGCTGAGGTACTTGCTGAGGGTGGTAAGGCGTTTGTCCATTCGGGGTGGGGTCGTGTCGTCCATGGGGCGGCCATTTTAAAGGCAGTCACCGGTCGGCGGCAGGGGGATCGTCCCTAGTCAGGTCTATTTGATAAGCATTATCATCTCGCTCCCTTCCTGGCCCCGCCGGCTTCTCCATGCCCGACCAGCCCCTCCCGCCGACCCTTGCCGAGGCCGAGCGCGCGAAAGCCGCGCCGCGCGAGGTGCTGCTGCGCACCTTCCTCGCCGAGCGCTCGCGCATGGAGGCGCTGGTGAATCGCCAGGTGCGCTGCCGGGCCACGGCGGCGGACCTGGTGCAGGAGCTGTTCCTGCGCTTCTGGCGGCGCGCCGATGCCCAGGTGGAGGACCTCGCCACCTACCTGCTGCGCAGCGCGCGCAACATGGCCATCGACCACCTGCGCAGCGAGGGTTCGCGCTCGCGTACCGAGGCCGGCCTGCTGGCCGAGCAGCACCTGCCGGAGCCCGCCGACCCGGAGGCGGCCCTGGCCGCCGGACACGACCTGCGCCACGTGCAGGCAGCCCTGCGTGCACTGCCTGAACGCACCCGGCACATCTTCCTGCTCAACCGCATCCACGGCCGCACCTACGGCGAGATCGCCCAGGCCATGGGGCTGTCCCAGAGCGCGGTGGAAAAACATATGATGCGCGCCTTGGAGGCCTGCAAGGCCAGCCTGGCGGAGCCCTCCGCCGGCCCATCGCCCGGGAGCGCGACCTGATGAAGCCCGATCCACAGCGGCCGCCAGCGGCCAGCCCTCGCCAGAGCGCCGTCGAGCAGGCGGCCTGGCTGTGGGCGGGGCGCATGCAGGACGATCCCGATGCCGGCCAGCGCGAGGCCTTCGAGCGCTGGCTCTACGCCGACGTCCGCCACATCGATGCCTACGCCCAGGCCGAGGCGCTCTGGCGCCGCACCTGGCCGGCCGCCGCGCTGCTGGCGGACGAGGAGGCGGACCAGCTGCGCCAGTACCTGGCGCCGCGTCCCGTGCCCTCGCAGCGGCGCGCCCGCTGGAGCGCGGCGCTGGCCATGGCCGCCAGCCTGGTACTGATGCTTTGGGCCGGCGGCTGGCACCCGCTGGACCGCCTGCAGGACCTGGGTGCCGACTACGTGTCCGCGCCGGGGGAAGTGCGCACCCTCACCCTGGCCGACGGCTCCCGGGTGGTGCTGGATGCCGACAGCGCCCTCAGCGTCGACTACCGCGCCGATGAGCGCCACGTGGTGCTGCACCGGGGCGGTGCCTACTTCCAGGTCACCCATGGCGAGCCGCCCTTCGTGGTGGAAGCGGCCGGGGGCGAGGCCCGCGTGCTGGGCACCCGCTTCGGCGTGCGCCTGCAGCTCGGCGGCGCACGGGTCACCGTGGAGCAGGGGCGGGTGGGCGTCCGTGCCCGGGCGGATGCCCCGCAGCAGGTGCTCACCGCCAACCAGCAGGTGCGCTACCTCGACGGCCGCGGGGGGGAGGTCTACCCGGTGGATGCCGAGGCCCAGCTGGCCTGGCGCCAGGGCCGGCTGACCTTCTACAAGACGCCGCTGGCCGACGTGCTCGACGAGCTGGGCCGCTACTACCCGGGCCGCATCCTGCTGCTGGACACCGACCTCGCCGGGCAACGGGTCAGCGGCAGCTTCCCCAACAATGACCCTCGCGCCGTGGTGGATGCCCTGGGCGCCGTGCTCGGCTTCCAGCGCCACGAAGTGCTGGGCCGGGTGATGGTCCTGCGCTGAGCTGTCAGCCGCATTCCGCCGCCCTTCCTTCTCGCGTCTCCGCCGCCTGTCGGTCACGGCAACGCCGTGGCCTGTGGAAAACCGTCCGCGCCGTTCCGACGTCGCCTGCCGCCTGTGGAAAAAAACTTCAGGGCAGGGGTGAGGTGTTCCCGCTCGGCATCCGTGTAGGGGTGATGGAATGCGATTTATTCGCAACGAGAAGCCACAGCCAGGGGTACGCCTTACATGAATCACAGCTCATCGCGGTTGCAGCGCGGCGCCTTCAAGCGCCTCGGACTGGTCTCGGCCCTGCTCGCCCTGGGGAGCGCACCCTGGGTGCCCCAGGCCCTGGCCGAGGCCCCGGCGGCGCTGGCGCGGGAGCAGGTCTTCGCCATCGAGGCGCAGCCACTGGCCCCGGCCCTGGCCACCTTCACCCGCAGCACCGGGCTGGCGGTGGTCTACACCCAGGCCCTGCCGGAAGGGCGCAATGCGCCGGCCGTGAAGGGCCGTATGAGCGCCGAGCAGGCCCTGGCACGCCTGCTGGCCGGCAGCGGCTTCAGCTTCACCGAGGCGGCACCGGGCACCCTGACGCTGGTGCCGGTGGCCAGCTCCGACGCCCTCGACCTGGGCGCGGTGAACGTCGATGGCACCCGCCAGGCGGAAGGCGCCGCCAGCTACCAGCCACCGCCCACCACCCGCCTGGCCCGCAGCGACACCCCGCTGCTGGACATCCCCCAGGCGGTGGCCGTGGTCCCGGCCCAGGCGCTGCTGGACCAGCAGCCACAGAACCTCGACGACGCCCTGGCCAACGTCAGCGGCATCACCCAGGCCAACACCCTCGGCAGCACCCTGGACGCGGTGATGAAGCGCGGCTTCGGTGACAACCGCGACGGCTCGATCCTGCGCGACGGCATGCGCACCATCCAGGGCCGCAACCTCACCGCCAGCGCCGAGCGGGTGGAAGTGCTCAAGGGCCCGTCCTCGATGCTCTACGGCATCCTCGACCCGGGCGGGGTGATCAACGTCATCAGCAAGAAGCCGCAACTGCAGGCCTACCGCGCCATCACCGCGCGCGCCTCCACCTACGGCGACGGCAAGGACGGCAGCGGCGGCACCCTCGACGTCACCGGCCCGCTGGGGGATTCCGGCCTGGCCTACCGGGTGATCGCCGACTACGACGACGCCGACTACTGGCGCAACTTCGGCCACAGCCGCGACAAGACCTTCGCTCCCTCCTTCGCCTGGTACGGCGAAGACACCACGGTGAACCTCAGCTTCGAGCACCGCGAGTACAGCACCCCCTTCGACCGCGGCACCATCTTCCTCAACGGCAAGCCCCTGGCGGTGCCCGCCAACCGCCGCCTGGACGAGCCCTACAACGTCACCGAGGGCCGGTCGGACCTGATGATCCTCGACCTCGAACACCAGCTGAACGAGGCCTGGAAGGCCCACTTCGCCTACAGCTACAACCGCGACAGCTACGATGACTATCAGGCACGGGTACAGAGCCAGAACGCCAACGGCACGCTTCGGCGCCGCCTGGATGGCACCCGTGGCGCGGTGAGCACCGAGCACTTCGCCACCTTCGACCTGGACGGCCAGGTGCAGCTGGGCGGCATGCAGCACGACCTGCTGATGGGCGTGGACCACGAGTACCGCAAGTTCTTCCGCGAGGACCTGATCCGCCAGACCACCACCGTCAGCTTCAACCCCTGGAACCCGGTGTACGGCCAGGTGCCGGTGCCCACCACGGTGGCCGCCGGCGACAGCGACCAGACCGACCGCGTGGTCAGCCAGTCCGCCTTCTTCCAGGACTCGGTGCACCTCAACGAGCAGTGGATCTTCATCGCCGGGGCCCGCTACCAGCTCTACGACCAGCTCGCCGGCCGGGGCCGCCCGTTCAAGAAAAACACCGACATCGACGGCCAGGTATGGGTGCCCCGGGTCGGCCTGGTCTACAAGATGACCGACGAGCTGTCCCTCTATGGCGGCTACACCGAGTCGTTCAAGCCCAACTCCACCATTGCGCCGCTGACCGGCACCGCGTCCATCAACGGCATCGCCCCGGAGGAGGGCAAGAGCTGGGAGCTCGGCGCCAAGCTGGACATGCCCGGCCGTATCACCGGCACCCTGGCGCTGTTCGACATCGTCAAGGAGAACGTCCTGGTGACCCAGAACGTGACGATCGACGGGAAATCCGACACCGTCGCCAGCGGAGCCGGTGAAGTGCGCTCACGGGGCATCGAGCTGGATGTGACCGGGCAACTGACCGACAACCTCAGCCTGATCGGCACCTACGCCTTCACCGACGCCGAAGTGACCCGCGACCCCACGCTCAAGGGCAATGCGTTGCAGAACGTCGCCCGTCACACCGCTTCGCTCTCCGCCGTCTACGACTTCGGCCCGCTGTTCGACGGCGACCGCCTGCGTGCCGGCCTGGGTGGCCGCTACGTCGGCGACCGCGAGGGGGATGCCGAGAACACCTTCGAGCTGCCGCATTACACTGTCGCCGACGCCTTCGCCAGCTACGAAACGCCCCTGGGCAACGACAAGCGCCTCAAGCTCCAGCTCAACGTGAAGAACCTCTTCGACAAGACCTACTACAGCTCCTCGGTGAACCAGTGGAACGTCTCCATCGGCGACCCGCGCCTGGTGCAGCTCTCCAGCACCCTGGAGTTCTGAGTGCCGGTCCACTCCGCATGGTGGACCGGTGAAGCGGGGTCCGCCCTAAATCCGGCCCCCCGCCGCAGCGGATCGTTAACTTCGCCGTAACGATCCGCCGCCGGGCTTGATTGATGACCAGCCGGTCGCGCTCCTAAGGTTCGCTCCACGACAGCGGAACCCGTGGAGCCACCATGACAACAACACCCACCTCCCCGCCGCAGTGGTCGCGTCGGCGCGCGGAAAAGCAGCGCCGCCTCGACCGCGTGCGCCACCTCGCCGACGGCGCGGTGCTGCCCGGCGAGCGTATCGTCGAGGCCCTCGAAGCCCTGATCGCCCCCGGCGACCGGGTGGTGCTCGAAGGCAACAACCAGAAGCAGGCGGACTTCCTCTCCCGCGCCCTGGCCAAGGCCGACCCCGGGCGCCTGCACGACCTGCACATGATCATGCCCAGCGTCAGCCGCGCCGAGCACCTGGACCTGTTCGAACGCGGCATCGCCCGCACGCTGGACTTCTCCTTCGCCGGCCCGCAGAGCCTGCGCATCGGCCAGCTGATGGAAGACGGCCTGCTGGAAGTCGGCGCCATCCACACCTACATCGAGCTGTACTCGCGGCTGGTGGTGGACCTGATCCCCAACGTCACCCTGGTGGCCGGCTTCATGGCCGACCGCGAGGGCAACCTCTACACCGGCCCCAGCACCGAGGACACCCCGGCCCTGGTGGAGCCAACGGCCTTCTCCGACGGCATCGTCATCGCCCAGGTCAACCAGCTGGTGGACGACGTGCGCGACCTGCCGCGCGTGGACATCCCCGCCTCCTGGGTGGACTTCGTGGTGGTGGCCGACAAGCCCTTCTACATCGAGCCGCTGTTCACCCGCGACCCGCGCCACATCAAGCCGGTGCACGTGCTGATGGCGATGATGGCGATCCGCGGCATCTACGAGAAACACAACGTCCAGTCCCTCAACCACGGCATCGGCTTCAACACCGCCGCCATCGAGCTGATCCTGCCCACCTACGGCGAGTCCCTGGGCCTGAAGGGCAAGATCTGCCGCAACTGGACGCTCAACCCGCACCCGACGCTGATCCCCGCCATCGAGACCGGCTGGGTGGAAAGCGTGCACTGCTTCGGCACCGAGCTGGGCATGGAGGGCTACATCGCCCAGCGCCCGGACGTGTTCTTCACCGGCCGCGACGGCTCCCTGCGCTCCAACCGCATGCTGTGCCAACTGGCCGGGCAGTACGCGGTGGACCTGTTCATCGGCGCCACCCTGCAGGTGGACGGCGACGGCCATTCCTCCACCGTCACCCGGGGTCGCCTGGCGGGCTTCGGCGGTGCGCCGAACATGGGCCACGACCCGCGTGGCCGGCGCCACTCCACCCCCGCCTGGCTGGACATGCGCGCCGAACCCGAGGCCCTGCTGGCGCGCGGCAAGAAGCTGGTGGTGCAGCTTGTCGAGACCTTCCAGGAAGGCGGCAAACCCACCTTCGTCGAGACCCTCGACGCCGTCGACGTGGCCCGCAAGACCGGCATGCCCCTGGCGCCGATCATGATCTACGGCGACGACGTCACCCACCTGCTCACCGAGGAAGGCATCGCCTACCTGTACAAGGCGCGCTCCGATGAGGAACGCCGCGCCATGATCGCCGCCGTCGCCGGGGTCACCGCCATCGGCCTGCGCCACGACCCCAGGGACACCGAGCGCATGCGCCGCGAAGGGCTGATCGCCCTGCCCGAGGACCTCGGCATCCGTCGCACCGACGCCAGCCGCGAACTGCTCGCCGCCAAGAGCATCGCCGAGCTGGTGGAGTGGTCCGGCGGCCTCTACAACCCGCCCGCCCGTTTCAGGAGTTGGTGATGAGCGCAGTCACGTTACGCGACGCCGACCTGCCCCTGGCCGACTGGCTGGCGGACCGGGCGGTGGACGCCCTGATCGACGAGGCCGACCTCACGCCCAAGCCGGGCCTGGTGGACCGGCGCGGCAGCGGTGCCCACACCGACCTGCACCTGGGCCTGATGCACGCCTCGGCGCTGTCGCTCTGGCCCTGCTTCCGGCAGATGGCCGAGGTTGCCCTGCAGCACGGCGAGGTCGGCGTGCCCCTGCGCGAAGCCCTGGGCCGCATCGGCCGCGAAGGCGAGGCAGCGATGCTCGCCACCACCGCTGGGGTCAACACCCACCGGGGGGCCATCTGGGCCCTCGGCCTGCTGGTGGCGGCCTGGGCGCTGGAGCCCGACAGCCGCGACGCCCGCGCCATCGCCCTGCGGGCCGCGCGCATCGCCCTGATCGACGACCCCGCCGCCCCCGCGCCGCGCAGCCACGGGGCCGAGGTGTGCCGTCGCTACGGCGTGCGCGGTGCGCGGGAAGAAGCCCAGCTGGGCTTCCCCGCCGCCCTCGGCCACGGCCTGCCGCAGCTGCAGCGCAGCCGCGCGGCCGGAGCCGGCGAGCAGAACGCCCGGCTCAATGCGCTGCTGGCGATCATGGCCGAGCTGTCCGATACCTGCGTGCTCTGGCGCGCCGGCCCGGAAGGGCTGCAGGCCACCCGCGACGGTGCCCGCGCGGTGCTCGCCGCCGGGGGCGCCGCCAGCCTCGCCGGGCGCCGTCAGCTGCGCGCCCTGGAGGCGCGCCTGCTGGCCCTCAATGTATCCCCGGGCGGAGCCGCCGACCTGCTGGCCGCCTGCCTGTTCCTCGATCAAGCCGGGAGCCTGTGACATGGAAACCCTGACCTTCGAATTCCCCGCCGGGCAACCCGCTCGCGGCCGCGCCCTGGTGGGCTGCGTCGGCTCCGGCGACCTGGAAGTGCTGCTGGAGCCCGGCCGTGCCGGCACCCTGGCGATCCAGGTGATCACCTCGGTGAACGGCAGCGGCCCGCGCTGGACGCAGCTGTTCCAGCGCCTCTTCGCCGGCCAGCAGCTGCCGGCCTTGAACATCGACATCCACGACTTCGGCGCCACGCCGGGGGTGGTGCGCCTGCGCCTGGAGCAGGCCCTGGAGGAGGTGGCCCATGACTGATACCGCCCGCCTGCTGGCGGCCCGCAGCTTCGTCGAACTGGGTGCCCGCCAGCGCGCCCGCGCGCTGCTGGACGACGGCAGCTTCCGCGAACTGCTCGGCCCCTTTGATCGCGTCATGTCGCCCTGGCTGGTGCAGCAGGGCATCGTGCCCCAGGCCGATGACGGCGTGGTGGTGGCCAAGGGCAGCCTCGACGGCCGCCCCCTGGTGATCGCCGCCATCGAGGGCGCCTTCCAGGGCGGCAGCCTGGGCGAGGTCGGCGGTGCCAAGATCGCCGGCGCACTGGAGCTGGCGGTGGAAGACAACCGCCAGGGCATCCCCACTGCCGCCGTGCTGCTGCTGGAAACCGGCGGCGTGCGCCTGCAGGAAGCCAACCTGGGCCTGGCCGCCATCGCCGAGATCCAGGCCGCCATCGTCGCCCTGCGCCAGCACCAGCCGGTGGTGGGCGTGATCGCCGGTGCCGTCGGCTGCTTCGGCGGCATGTCCATCGCTGCCGGCCTGTGCAGCCACCTGCTGGTGACCCGCGAGGCGCGCCTGGGCCTCAACGGCCCCCAGGTGATCGAGCAGGAAGCCGGCATCGAGGAGTACGACGCCCGCGACCGGCCCTTCATCTGGAGCCTCACCGGTGGCGAACAGCGCCACGCCTGCGGCCTGGCCGACGCCTACGTGGCCGATGACGTGGCCGCCCTGCGCGAGGCCCTGGCCGGCCTTTTGGCGGCTGGCGAACCCGCTGCCCCGCGCTGCCGCCGCCCCGACGAATTCCTCGCCCGCCTGGCCCGGCTGGGGGAAGACTGTGACCAACTGGACGCCGCCCAGGTGCGCGCCCTCTACCAGGGAGAGCTGCAATGAGCCGAGGACTGAACTGGCTGCACGGCCTGGCCGGCGGTATCCCGCTGGCGGGCTTCCCCGCTTCGGTGCAGGTGATCGACGGCGAGGTGGGCAGCCGTGCCGCGCGCTTCATCGCCGTGGTGCCCGACCCGCGCAACCCCTTCCCCCGCGCCCGCAACGGCGAGGTGGGGCTGCTGGAAGGCTGGGGCCTGGCCAAGGCCGTGGATGACGCCATCCAGGCCGATGCGGGGCGTGCCGACAAGCGCGTGCTGGTGGCCGTGGTGGACGTGCCCAGCCAGGCCTACGGCCGCCGCGAAGAAGCCTTGGGGATCCACCAGGCCCTGGCCGGCGCAGTGGACGCCTACGCCCGTGCCCGCCTTGCCGGGCACCCGGTGATCGGCCTGCTGGTGGGCAAGGCCATGTCCGGCGCCTTCCTCGCCCACGGCTACCAGGCCCAGCGGCTGATCGCCCTGGACGACGCCGGGGTGATGGTCCACGCCATGGGCAAGGCCGCTGCCGCGCGCATCACCCTGCGCAGCGTCGACGAGCTGGAAGCCCTGGCGGCCAAGGTGCCGCCCATGGCCTACGACCTGGACAACTACGCTTCCCTCGGCCTGCTCTGGGAGCGCTTGGCTGTGGATAACCCCGACAGCCCCGGCGCCGCCGACCTCGACCGGGTGCGCGACTGCCTGGTGCGCGCCGTGGCGGATATCGGCACCGGCACCGACCTGTCCAACCGCCTGGGCGCCGAGAACCGCGCCGCCTCCTCGGCGGTGCGTGCCCAGTTGCGGGCGCAGTGGTAAGGCCCGGCCGGGAGCCCGCCATGGACCGCCTCCAGCCACACGACCTGCTCTGGGGCCTGGCCCCGGACCGGTTGCCTGCCGAGGCCCCGGCCTGGGCGCGGCAGGTGCTGGCCGCCGGGCAACCGGTGGTGGTGCGCCGTGCGTGCTGCCCGGCGGGCCAGGTGGCCGTGGGGGTGCGTGGCGCCACCCGCGCCGAGCGTTTCGCCGCCTGCATGCCGGTCGCCGCCGTGCAGCGGCGCCTCGCCCCCGAGCAACTGCGCCTGCGCGCGCCGGGGGAACTGCCGGCCCTGCGGGCCCTGGCCCAGGTGACGCCCTTGATGGACGCCCTCGGCCTGCCCTGGGGCCCCACTGGCGGGGTGGGCTACCAGCTCGCCACCGGGCGCGACGTGCTGCACGCGGAGAGTGACCTCGACCTGCTGCTGCGCACCGCCGAGCCCCTGCCGCGCGCCTGGGCGCGGGAGCTGCTGGTGCTGTTCGAAGACCTGCCCTGCCGCGTCGACCTGCAACTGCAGACGCCCCAGGGCGGCGTGGCCCTGCGCGAGTGGGGCGGCAGCGCCCGTCGCGTGCTGCTCAAGTGCGACGCTGGCGCGCGGCTTGTGGATAACCCCTGGCAGCCCCTGGAGGACGTGGCATGAGCAGCCTGTTCGCCTTCCCCGGCCAGGGTGCCCAGCAGCCCGGCATGCTCCAGGCCCTGCCGGCAGCGCCGGAAGTGCGTGCCTGCCTGGGCGAGGCCGCCGAGGTGCTGGGGGAGGGCCTGGCCCGGCTCGACAGCGCCGAGGCCCTGCGTTCCACCCGTGCGGTGCAGCTCTGCCTGCTCATCGCCGGGGTCGCCAGCGCCCGCCTGCTGCTGGCGCGCAGCCCGGCGCCGGACTACGTGGCCGGGCTGTCCATCGGCGCCTACCCGGCGGCGGTGGTGGCCGGCGCCCTGGACTTCGCCGATGCCCTGCGCCTGGTGGCCCTGCGTGGCGAGCTGATGCAGCGGGCTTATCCACAGGGCTACGGCATGACCGCCCTGCAGGGGCTGGACCTGACCACGGTGGAAGGGCTGCTGGCCGAGGCCGAGGGCCCGGTGTTCATCGGCAACCTCAACGCCGACAACCAGATCGTCATCGCCGGCAGCGACGCCGCCATGGCCGCCGTCGCCGAACGGGCCCGCGCCCTGGGGGCCGGTCTGGCGAAGCGCCTGGCAATGAGCGTGCCGTCCCACTGCCCACTGCTGGAAGCGCCGGCCCGTGAGCTGGCGGCGGCCTTCGCCGAGGTGCCGCTGCGGCGCCCGGCGATCCGCTACCTCAGCGGCACCACCGCGCGGCTGATCCACGACCCGGAGCGCCTGCGCGACGACCTCGCCTTCAACATGTGCCGCGTGGTCGACTGGCACGGCACCCTGCGCACCGCCTATGAGCGCGGCGTGGGCCTGTTCATCGAGCTGCCCCCCGGCGCCGTACTCAGCGGCCTGGCGCGGCGGGTGTTCGAAAAAGGGACGGTGATCGCCTTTCAGGGCGCCCGCCTGGATACGCTGGACGCCCTGTTGCGCCAGGAGGTGGAGCACTCCCGATAAACGCCGTGCAACTCGAAGGATAAAAACAAGCCACTTCGACCCGAACACGAGGACAACAACAATGATCATCTACGGTGTGGCCTTCCTGGCCCTGTGTACCCTTGTCGGCCTGTTCATCGGCGAACTCCTGGGCAAGCTCCTGGGCGTTCCCGCCAACGTCGGCGGTGTCGGCATCGCCATGCTGCTGCTCATCTTCGTCGGCAGCGCCCTGCACAAGCGCGGCCTGATGGGCGCCAAGAGCGAGCAGGGCGTGGAATTCTGGAGCGCCATCTACATCCCCATCGTGGTCGCCATGGCCGCCCAGCAGAACGTGCTCGGCGCGCTGTCCGGCGGGCCCATGGCGATCCTCGCCGGCATCGCGGCGGTGGTCCTCGGCTTCGCCATGGTCCCGGTGCTGGACCGCCTCGGCCAAAAGAAGCCCGACGCGGCAGCCGCCGCTGATGCCCTGAAGCCTGCGCAACGGTGACCGCCATGTACGAATCCATGCTGAAAGTGATCAACGGCTACGGGCTGATCAGCGGCTTCGCCGTCATCGGCGTCACCATGTGGCTGTCCTACTGGCTCTCCGACAAGCTGACGCGGGGCCGCCTGCACGGCTCGGCCATCGCCATCTTCCTCGGCCTGGTGCTGTCCTACGTGGGCGGCGTGATGACCGGCGGGCAGAAGGGCCTGGTGGACGTGCCGCTGCTGTCCGGCATCGGCCTGCTGGGCGGCGCCATGCTGCGGGACTTCGCCATCGTCGCCACGGCCTTCGGGGTGAACATCGAGGAACTCAAGCGCGCCGGCGTGTCCGGGGTGGTGGCGCTGTTCTTCGGCATCGGCACCTCCTTCGTCGCTGGGGTCGGCGTGGCGCTGGCCTTCGGCTACACCGACGCGGTGAGCCTGACCACCATCGGCGCGGGGGCGGTGACCTACATCGTCGGCCCGGTGACCGGCGCGGCCATCGGCGCCAGCTCCGAGGTGATGGCGCTGTCCATTGCCGCCGGCCTGGTGAAGGCCATCCTGGTGATGGTGGCGACGCCCTTCGTCGCGCCCTTCATCGGCCTCGACAACCCGCGCACGGCGGTGATCTTCGGCGGCCTGATGGGGACCTCCAGCGGCGTGGCCGGGGGCCTGGCGGCCACCGATCCGAAGCTGGTGCCCTACGGTTGCCTGACCGCCGCCTTCTACACCGCCCTGGGCTGCCTGCTGGGCCCGTCGCTGCTGTTCTTCATGATGCGCGGCCTGGCCGGCTGAGGGGCTCGCCCGGGTTTTACGACGGCGGTCAGTGCGGGCCCTGCCGCAGGCTGTACATGCGGCATTCGGCCAGCAGCGCGAGCAGGTTGGGGTCGCGCTCGCGGGCCTTGAGGAAGACCACGCCGATGTGCTGCTGCAGGCGGTAGCGTGCCTGCAGCGGGATGAGCTTCACGCGGTTCTCGTACACCGCCGCGATGCGCCCGGGCAGCAGGGCGTAGCCGACCCCGGAGCTGACCATGCTGAGCAGGGTGAAGATGTCGTTCACCTGCATCGCCACCTTCGGCTCGAAGCCCGCCTGCTGGAACACCCGCGCGCCGTCGCGGTGGGTGGCGAAGCCCTGGGTGAGGGTGATGAAGGTGGAGTCGGCCAGGTCCGCCAGGTCCACCTCCGGCTGCTCGGCGAAGGGCGAGTCGGTGGGCACGGCGAGGAAGATGTCGTCGGAGAACAGCGGCAGCTGCTCGCAGTCCGGGTCGCTGACGCTCTCGTCGAGGGACACCAGCATGGCGTCCAGCTCCAGGTTCTTCAGGCGGTAGAGCAGGTCGGCGTTGGAGCCCAGGGTGAGGTCGATGTTCAGCTCGCTGCGGCGGATCTTCAGGCCCATCACCAGTTGCGGCACGGTCTTCACCGTCAACGAATAGAGCGCACCGAGCTTGAAGCGCTCGGCGGAAAAGCCCGCCGCCTCGCGGGTCAGGCGCACCATGTCGAGCACGTCCTGCACCAGCTTCTGGGCCTTCTCCTCCAGCACGTAGGCGCTTTCCAGCGGCGTCAGGTTGCGCCCCTCGTGCTTGAACAGCGGGCAGCGCAGGGCGCTCTCCAGGGAGTGGATGGCGCGGTGCACGCTGACGTTGCTGGTGCCCAGCGCCGCCGCCGCGCGGGACAGGTTGCCCGCGCGCATGAAGGCGAGGAAGGTCTCCAGTTTCTTCAGGGTCAGCTCGTCGTCGATCTGCATGGCGCCGTGTTCCGGTGCTGGGGAGCGAGGGGCTCATCCTACTCGTTCGGTCTGGCGGGGCGAGGATGACCTGCAGCTATAAGCTAATAATGCATAAGTAAATAAATTCTTATTCCTTAACAGATATATGACGAGCCCCTAGACTGCCCTTCATCGAACGTCTCGCAAGGAGGGCTCGCCATGCGCAGCCAGGCCATTCGCTACTTGATCCTGCCAGGATGGCAGGGCTCCCCCGACGACCATTGGCAGAGCCACTGGGAGCGCACGCTGCCCAACGCGCAGCGGGTGGAGCAGGCCGATTGGGACCAACCCGACCGCGCGGCCTGGGTGGCGGCGCTGGAGCGGGCCATCGATGCCGAGCGCACGCCGGTGATCCTCGTCGCCCACAGCCTGGGCTGCGTCACCGTGGCCCACTGGGCGGCCCAGGCCGACCCGGACGTGCTGCGCCGGGTGCGCGGTGCGCTGCTGGTCGCCCCGGCGGATGTGGAGCGCCCCGGCTGCCCGGAGGCGCTCACCGGCTTCGCGCCGATCCCCCGCACGGCCCTGCCGTTCCCCACGCTGCTGGTGGGCTCCGACAACGACCACGCGGCCAGCCCGCAGCGGGCCCTGCAACTGGCCTGTGACTGGGGCGCCGAGCCGGCCATCCTCGCCGGCGCCGGGCACATCAACGTGAAGTCCGGCCACCAGCGCTGGGAGCAGGGCTTCGCCTACCTCTACCGCCTGCAGGGGCGCATCGAGCAACTGGCCCGCCTGCGCGCCTGAGCCGGGCGCGCCTCCATTCATCGCGTGACGTCCGGGACCCGCCAGCGCGCAGGCCCCGGCGGGAGATTTCGTCCATGAGCCAGCCAGCCAATGGCCAACCCCTGCTGACCTTCGCCGACGCCGACCGCAGCCCGCTGAGCATCCGTGCCCGTGCGCTGGTGTTCGTCGATGCCCGTTCGCGGCGCCTGCGGGAGGAAATAGAACACCTGGCACCGGCCGCCGTGCCGGTGCTGATCCAGGGCGAGACCGGCACCGGCAAGGAACTGCTGGCGCGGCAGATCCACCGCGCCAGCGAGCGGCCGGGGCTGTTCGTCGCGGTCAACTGCGGCGCCATCAGCAAGGCCTACGCCGAGGCCGAGCTGTTCGGCCACGCCCCCGGCGCCCATGCCGGCTCGGCCAGCAGCCGCGCCGGCTGGTTCGGCTCGGCCAACGGCGGGACGCTCTACCTGGACGAGATCGGCGACCTGCCGCTGCCGCTCCAGGCGCGCCTGCTGGCGGCCCTGGAAAGCCGCGAGGTGACCCGCGTCGGCGCCCAGCAGCCGACCCCGGTGGACGTGCGCCTGGTGGCCGCCACCAGCATCGACCTGGCCCAGGCGGTGCGTGCCGGCAAGTTCGACGAGCGGCTCTACCAGTACCTCAACGAAGGGCGCGTGGAACTGCCGCCGCTGCGCGAACGCCCGGACGACATCCTGCCGCTGGCCGAGTACTTCCTCGGCATCTACGCCCAGCGCCTCGACCTGCCGCTGCCGTTGATCGGCGCCCAGGCCCAGGCGGCGCTGGAGGGCTACCCCTGGCCGGGCAACACCCGCGAGCTGGAGAACAGCATCCACTTCGCCCTGCTGGTGAGCGACGGCGAGGAGATCCTGCCGCACCACCTCAACCTGCCGCCCGCACCGAGTTATGCACAGCTCGCCCAGCAGCTGCGGCAGCTGGCGGCCAACGATGTGGACAACCTGCGGCAGCTGTTCGCCGAGGTGCTGGCGGGGTAGGGCGTCGAGGGGGCAAGGGGTGGGTCGACGCGATGTGACCCACCCGGAGGCAGGCCTTAGCCGTGCAGGTGGAACAGCTTGTGCACGATGCGCCAGCGGCCGTCGATCTTCAGCAGCGAGAGGTAATCGGTGAAGTCCAGGCCGGCGTAGACGTCGGTGACCTTGGCCAGGGCGGTGTCGCCGGTGAGGTCCAGGGACTCCAGCCGCCACACCGGCGCTTCGCCCTCGGCCACCACCGGCCCCTTGGCCTGCAGGCCGGCGATGAAGGCTTCCGGCGAGAGCCACTGCAGGTCCGGGCCGAAGTGCCCGACGATGCGGCTGTCGGGGTGGAAGGCGCTGCGCAACAGCGTCGCGTCCGCCCGCACCATGCCTTCCACGTAATCCCGTACCACCGCCTCGATGGCCTGGCGTTCCGCTTCCATGTCCGTGCTCCTGTCGCGTGGGAAAGGCCAGAGCCTAGCCCGCCCGGGCCGATCCCGCAGCTCCCGGGGTTCCGTACCGCGAACCCTCAATCGTCCTCGATGCACGGCGCGCGGCTTGGAGCTGGACGGTGGATCGATGAAGCGAGATCACCCCACGGATGCAGCGCCCTGTCGTCCGTAGGATGGGCTGAGCTACGCGAAGCCCATCGCCCCGATGCACGGCGCGCGGCTCGGAGCTGGGCGGTGGATCGGCGAAGCGCGATCCCTCCTACGGGTGCAGCGTCACCCCACGGGGCCTGGATCAATGGATCTGCCCGGCCGCCTGGAGGCGCTCGCGGGTGGCGCGCAGGCGGGGCAGGGGCAGGCACACCAGCAGGGTGGCGACCAGCACGGCCACGCCCATCAGCGGCAGGTTGGCCAGGCCCATCCCGGTGCTCAGCCACAGGCCGCCGACGAATGCACCGCTGGCGTTGCCCAGGTTGAAGGCCGCGTGGCTGAGGGTGGCGGCGAGGCTGGCGGACTCGCCGGCCTGTTCCACCAGCAGCAATTGCAGCGGCGAGGAGATGGCGAAGCTCGCCACGCCCCAGAGGAACAGGCAGGCCAGCGCCAGCACCGGCATCTGGGCGAAGACGAACAGCCCCACCAGGCACAACGCACTCACCGCGAAGGCCCCGGGCAGGGCGAAGCGGAAGCCCTTGTCCGCCAGGCGCCCGCCCAACAGGTTGCCGAGGGTCAGGCCGATGCCGAACAGCAGCAGGGCGAAATTGGCGTGCTCCGGGCTGAAGCCGGAGACATCACGCAGCAGCGGGCTGATGTAGGTGAACACGCCGAACAGCGCCACCGACGACAGGCTGCACACCCCCAGCGCATGCAGCACCGGGCGCCGGAAGATGCCGTCCCAGGCGCCGGCGGCATTGGGCTGCGGCCTGGCGGTGGCCGGCAGCCAGAGGAACTGCGCCAGCAGCGTCAGCAGGCCCAGGCCCGCCACCACCATGAAGGTCACCCGCCAACTGGTGGCCTGGCCCAGCCAGGCGCCGGCCGGTACCCCGAGCACGTTGGCGATGGTCAGCCCGCTGAGCACCAGTGCCATGGCCGAGGCGCGGCGATGGGGCGGCGCCAGCTCGGCGGCCAGCAGGGTGGCGCAGCCGAAGAAACCGGCATGGCTGAAGGCGGTGAACATGCGCGCCGCCAGCAGCCATTCGTAGCTGGGGGCCAGGGCGCAGGCGAGGTTGCCCAAGGCATAGGCGCCCATCAGCCAGAGCAGCGCCTGGCGCCGTGGCAGGCGCCCCAGCAGCGGGCCCAGCAGCGGCGCGCCGATGACCACGCCCATGGCGTAGGCGCTGACCAGCAGGCCGGCGTCGGAGAGGCTCACGGAGAGGTCCTGGGCCACCTCGGGCAGCAGGCCCATGATGATGAATTCACTGCTGCCGACGACGAAGCCGCCAAGGGCCAGGGCGAGC
Source organism: Pseudomonas sp. zfem003 (assembly GCF_032621675.1). Classification (NCBI taxonomy): domain Bacteria; kingdom Pseudomonadati; phylum Pseudomonadota; class Gammaproteobacteria; order Pseudomonadales; family Pseudomonadaceae; genus Pseudomonas; species Pseudomonas sp. zfem003. Next base: position 62,889 of record NZ_JAVYJG010000014.1, read on the forward strand.
AGGGGGAGGGAGAGAAGGGTCGAGGGATTCATGGCAAGAGGCAGGGCTTGTTGCGAGGGGGCGCGGATTCTACGCGCTTTCCCGGGCGATGACCTGGCAGTCGAGCAGATTCAGGCGCTCCACCTCGCCCTCCACCGGCAGCACGCCCAGTGCCTCCAGCACCCGGGTGGCGGCGCGCTCGCCGATCTCCAGCGCCGGCGGTCGGATGGTGGTGAGGCTGGGCAGCAGCATCTCGGCGAACGGGTAGTCGCCGAAGCCCATCACCGCGCAGTCGCCCGGCAGGTCCAGGCCCGCCCGCTGGCCGGCGAGCAGGCCGCCGGCGGCGAGGTTGTCGTTGGCGAAGATGATCGCGTCCGGCCGTGGCGAGCGCTTCATCAGCGCCTCCATGGCCTGCTTGCCGGCCTCGAAGGGCGCCAGCCCGCTGCTGGGCACGAAGACCCAGGGCTCGTGGCCGGCGGCGCGCAGGGTGTCGGCGTAGCCGTCGCGGCGGTCCAGGGCGCTGAAGTCGCCGGCGGCGCTGTTCTGCACGAAGGCGATGCGCGTGTGCCCCTTGTCCAGCAGGTAGCGGGCGGCGGCGACGCCCACGTCGCGGTGGAGGAATCCCACCTGCATCGGCGCGCGCTCGGGCTGGTAGTCCCAGACCTCGACGACCGGGATGTCCGCCTCGGCGAGCATCTTCTCGGTGCCGGGGCTGTGGAAATGACTGGTGACCACCAGGGCCGCCGGCGACCAGCCGAGGAAGGCGCGCACGGCGCTCTCTTCCTGTTCCTCGGAGAAGTAGCTGGAGGCCAGCAGCAGCTGGTAGCCGTGGCGCGCCAGGGTGTCGCTGAAGCCCTGGATCGTGTTGGCGAAGATCGGCCCGGAGATGTTGGGGATGACCATGCCGACGATACGTCCGCGCGCCGAGGCCAGGCCGCCGGCCACAAGGTTGGGCACGTAGCCCAGCTCGGCCACCGCCGTTTCGATGCGCCCGCGCAGTTCCTCGGAGACCTGCTCCGGCTGGTTGAAGTAGCGCGACACGGTGATGGCGGAAACGCCGACGCGCTCGGCCACGGCGCTGAGGGTGACGCGTCCCGCGCCTCGGCGCTTGCGGGGGCTGCTCATGGATTGACCATCCTTGTAGGCATATAAAAGTAATTTTTAATTATTTGACGATCTATTGGTGTCGCTCGGATACTGGCGATGTTAGCGCTAACAAAGCACGGCTGTCTGCCTTTTTGCTGCCACTCGCACGAGCGAGACCAGACCGCGACAGCCCACAAGGAGCCTGCCACGCAGCAGGCACGTCTGGTCTCCGCAGGGCAGTGAAACGAGCATGAGCATCCACAGCAATCCGGCCGCACCGCGCGGCCTTCGCACCTCCCACGGCGGGCGCCGCAGCCCGCTGGCCATCGGCATCCTCCTGGCGGCGCTGGGGAGCGCCGCCGGGGCCGCCGAGCGCACCCCCGATAGCACCGCCGACGGCCAGAAGGCCGCGCCCACGCTGAAGACGGTGACCGTCACCGCCACCCGCCGCGAAGCCAGCCTGCAGGACGTACCGGTGGCCGTCTCCGTGGTGCAGGGCGAGCAGCTGGAGCGCGACAACCGCAACAACGTCGGCGCCATCGTCCAGCAGGTGCCGACCCTCAACTACCGCACCGGTGCCTCCAACAAGGACACCTCGCTGTTCATCCGTGGCGTCGGCACCATCTCCACCTCGCCGGGGGTCGAGCCCACGGTGGCCACGGTGGTGGACGGCGTGGTGTTCGGCCGCCCCGGGCAATCCACCCTGGACCTGCTGGACCTGGAGCGCATCGAAGTGCTGCGCGGCCCCCAGGGCACCCTGTTCGGCAAGAACGCCTCGGCCGGCGTGCTCAACATCGTCAGCCAGGACCCGCCCGAGCAGGGCCACGGCTACGTGGACTACTCGCACTTCGGCGGCGGCAACGAGAACCGCCTGCGCTTCGGCATCGGCGGACGCCTGAGCGACACCCTGAAAGGCTCCCTGAGCACCCTGCTGGGGCGCTACGACGGCAACGTCGAGAACGTCGCCAACGGCCATGACGTCAACGGCTACGACCGCAAGGGCGTGCGCGGCAAGCTGGTGTTCGAGCCGGACGACGCGCTCAAGGTGACCCTGATCGCCGACCGCATGGAGGGCGAGGACACCCTGCCCAGCGGCGTGATCACCTCCACCAGCAGCGCAGCCTTCGCCAGCGCCCTGCGCCCGGTGGTGCCGAGCGACCACAACCGCGACATCCGCAGCGACTACAAGACCTACGTCGAGGACACCAACAGCGGCCTGTCCGGGCAGGTGGACTGGAAGCTGGGCGACTTCACCCTCACCTCCATCACCGCCTGGCGCGGCTGGGACAACACCCAGTACCAGGACGGCGACCGCTCGGCGCAGCTACCGCTGACCGCCTCCCACGACAAGGGCGAGGTGGACTACGACCAGTACTCCCAGGAGTTCCGCCTGGCCTCGCCCAAGGGCGGCTTCAACGAATACGTGGTCGGCGCCTACTACTTCCATGGCCGCTCCGAGGAGACCTACCGGCGCCTGTCGGTCAACGGCGGTACCCCCAACAGCGGCCGCGCCGACTACAGCGTGACCAACGACAGCGTCGCGCTGTTCGGCGAGAACACCTTCAACCTCACCGACGACTTCCGCGCGCTGTTCGGCCTGCGCTGGACCCACGACGACCTGGAGTACGACCACCGCCGCACGTCCACCTCCGCCACCGCCGTCACCGGCATCCAGCCCTCCACCGCAAGCTCGGGTTCGGTGGACGAGGACGGCTGGTCCGGCCGCACCGGCCTGCAGTACGACTTCAGCGACGACCTGATGGGCTACGCCACCTACTCGCGCGGCTACAAGGGGCCGGCCTACAACGTGTTCTTCAACATGCAGCCGCGCGACACCGGGGCGCTCAAGCCGGAGACCTCCGACTCCTACGAGCTGGGCCTCAAGGCCACCGCCCTGGACAAGCGCCTGAGCGCCAACCTGGCGGTGTTCCACACCGACTACGACGACTACCAGGCGAACTTCTTCGACACCGTGGCCAACCAGGTGGTGACCCGCCTGATCAACGCCGGCAGCGTGAAGACCCAGGGCGTGGAGCTGGACACCAGCTTCCAGGCCACTCGCCAGCTCAAGCTGTCCGCCGCCCTGGCCTACACCAAGGCGCGGGTGGACCACTTCAACTGCCCGCCCGGCGCCGCCGCCACCTGCAACATCGACGGCGGCCGCTTGCCCTTCACCCCGGACTGGAAGGTCTACGTGCGCGCCGACTACAGCATCCCGCTGGACAACGGCCTGGATGTGGAACTGTCCACCGACTACAGCTGGCAGGACGAGGTGCAGTTCAGCCTCGACCAGAACCCGGACACCGTGCAGGGCGCCTACGGCATCTGGAACGCCAGCGTCGCCCTGGCCGACTACAACGCCGGCTGGCGCGTGGCGCTGCTGGGCAAGAACCTCGCCGACACCTCCTACGCCCAGTCCCTGGCCAGCGGCGGCAGCTACATCTACCGCGCCGTGCCACGGGACGACGAGCGCTACTTCGGCGTCCAGCTGCGCAAGGATTTCGACTTCTGACCCGCGCCTGCGTGCAGGAACCGCCCGAGCCGCCGCAGAGCGGCCGGGCGGCACTCCCACCGACCCCGGTAACGACACCATGACCCGATCCCGACAGCTCTCCCTCGGCGCCTTCCTGATGGCCACCGGTCACCACGTGGCCGCCTGGCGCCACCCGGACGTTCCCGCCGACACCCTCGACTTCGCCCAGTACAGACACCTGGCACGCATCGCCGAAGCGGCGAAGTTCGACGCCCTGTTCGTCGCCGACAGCGTCGCCGCGCCCACCAGCGACATCGCCAGTCACATGGCCCGCTCCACCTACTTCGAACCGCTGACCCTGCTCAGCGCCCTGGCCGCCGTCACCGAGCGCATCGGCCTGGTGAGCACCGTCACCACCAGCTACAACGAGCCGTACCACGTGGCGCGCAAGTTCGCCTCGCTGGACCACATCTCCGGCGGCCGCTCGGGCTGGAACCTGGTGACCTCCGACGCCGCCGCCGAGGCGCTCAACTTCAACCGCGAGGCCCACCTGGGCCATGCCGAGCGCTACGCCCGCGCCCGGGAGTTCCACCAGGTGGTCACCGGCCTGTGGGACAGCTGGGAGGACGACGCCTTCCTCCGCGACAAGGCCAGCGGCCAGTACTACGACCCGGGCAAACTCCACGTGCTCGCCCACCAGGGCGAGCACTTCCGTGTGCAGGGCCCGCTCAATGTCGCCCGCTCGCCCCAGGGCCGGCCGGTGGTGGTGCAGGCCGGCTCCTCCGAGACCGGCCGCGAGCTGGCCGCCGAGACCGCCGACGTGGTGTTCACCGCGCAGACCTCCCTGGCCAAGGCCCAGGCCTTCTACGCCGACCTCAAGGGGCGCCTGGCCAGGTTCGGCCGCCGCGAGGACGAGCTGAAGATCATGCCCGGCGCCTTCGTCGTCGTCGGCGCCAGCGAGGCTGAGGCGAAGGAGAAGTTCGAGGCGTTCCAGGCGCTGGTGGAGCCCCGCGTCGGCGTCGCCCTGCTGGGGCGCATGCTCGGCAACTTCGATCTCTCCGAATACCCGCTGGACGGCCCGCTGCCCGAGCTGCCGCTGACCCAGGACGGCCAGCAGAGCCGGCAGAAGCTGCTCACCGAGCTGGCCGGGCAGGAGAACCTCACCCTGGCCCAGCTCGGCCGGCGCATCGCCGGCGGGCGCGGCCACCACAGCCTGATCGGCACCCCGACGCAGATCGCCGACGAGCTGCAGGCCTGGTTCGAAGGCCGCGCCGCCGACGGCTTCAACGTGCTGGTGCCGCACCTGCCGGCCGGCCTGGAGGACTTCGCCACCCAGGTGGTGCCGGAGTTGCAGCGGCGCGGCCTGTTCCGCACCGAGTACCAGGGCCGCACCCTGCGCGAACACCTCGGCCTGGCGCGGCCGGCGAACCGCTTCGCCCGCCCTGCCTGACATTCACCGGGGCCCCGCGCCAGCGGGGTCCCGACAACCTGAAGCGAGACCCATCCATGACCTACATCGCCGCTCCCGACCGCTACGAGCGCATCCCCTATCGCCGCGTCGGCCGCAGCGGGCTGGTGCTGCCGGCCCTGTCCCTGGGGCTGTGGCACAACTTCGGCGACGCCACGCCCCTCGACACCCAGCGCGCCCTGCTGCGCACCGCCTTCGACCTGGGCATCAACCACTTCGACCTGGCCAACAACTACGGCCCGCCCTACGGCAGCGCCGAGATCAACTTCGGCCGCCTGCTCAAGGAAGACTTCCGCGCCTACCGCGATGAGCTGGTGATCTCCACCAAGGCCGGCTGGGACATGTGGCCCGGCCCCTACGGCCAGGGCGGCAGCTCGCGCAAGTACCTGCTCTCCAGCCTTGACCAGAGCCTGGCGCGCCTGGGGCTGGACTATGTGGACATCTTCTATTCCCACCGCTTCGACCCCGACACGCCCCTGGAGGAAACCGCCGGCGCCCTGGCCAGCGCGGTGCAGCAGGGCAAGGCGCTGTACGTGGGCATCTCGTCCTATTCGGCGGGCAAGACCCGCGAGCTCGCCGCGCTGCTGCGGGAGTGGAAGGTGCCGCTGCTGATCCACCAGCCGGCCTACAACCTGTTCAACCGCTGGGTGGAGAAGGACCTGCTGGCCACCACCGAGGAACTGGGCACCGGCGTCATCGCCTTCACCCCGCTGGCCCAGGGCCTGCTCACCGACAAGTACCTCGCCGGCGTGCCGGCGGATGCGCGGGTCAACCGCCCCGGCGGCGCCTCGCTGCGCCCGGAGCACCTGGCCGAGGCCAACATCGCCCGCGCTCGCGCCCTTGCGGAGATCGCCCGGCGCCGGGGCCAGAGCCTGGCCCAGCTGGCGCTGGCCTGGACCCTGCGCGATGCGCGGGTGACCTCGGCGCTGATCGGCGCCAGCCGCCCGGAGCAGATCGTCGAGAACGTCGCCGCCCTGGACAACCTCGCCTTCAGTGCCGAGGAGCTGGCGGAGATCGACCGCCACGCCGTGGAAGGCGGCATCAACCTCTGGGAAAAACCCTCCACCGACTGGCAGGCCTGAGCATGCAACGACTTCGACTGGGCGCCGCGTTGCTGGCGCTGCTGGCCCTGGCACAGGGCGCCCTGGCCGACCCCGCGACCCTGCGCATCGGCTACCAGAAGGGCTCCGCCAGCCTGGTGCTGGCCAAGGAGCACGGCCTGCTGGAGCAGCGCTTCCCCGCCACCCGGGTGCAGTGGATCGAATTCCCCGCCGGCCCGCAGATGCTCGAAGCGCTGAACGTCGGCAGCCTGGATCTGGGCTCCACCGGCGACATCCCGCCGATCTTCGCCCAGGCCGCCGGGGCCGACCTGCTCTACGTCGGCGCCGAACCGCCCAAGCCCCAGGCCGAGGTGATCCTGGTACCGGAGGGCAGCCCGATCCGCTCGGTGGCCGAGCTCAAGGGGCGCAAGGTGGCCTTCCAGAAGGGCTCCAGCGCCCACAACCTGCTGCTGCGCGCGCTCAAGGCGGCGGGGCTGTCCATGGCCGACATCCAGCCGCTGTTCCTCACCCCGGCCGATGCCCGCGCCGCCTTCGAGCAGGGCAGCGTGGACGCCTGGGCGATCTGGGACCCCTACTACTCGGCCATGGAACTGGAGGGCCATGCACGACTGCTGGCCAATGGCGAGGGGCTGGGGCTGAGCGGGCCCTTCTACCTGGCCGCGCGGGGCTACGCCGAGGCCGACCCGGCGTTCGTGCAGCAGGTGCTGGGGGTGATCTCCGAGGCCGAGGCCCTGACCCGCAGCGACCGCGACGGCAGCATCGCCCTGCTGGCGAAGTTCATGGGCCTGCCCCCGGCGGTGATCGAGCGCAGCTTCCAGCACCGCCCGGCCTCGCCCATCGGCCCGGTCACCGACGACATCGCCGCCGCCCAGCAGCGCACGGCGGACCTGTTCCTGGAGAACCGGCTGCTGCCGAAGCGGGTGGATGTCGGGAGTGCGGTGTGGCGGCCGTAGAGGCCGAGGCATGGGCTTTGGTCGTGTAGGGGCGAATTCATTCGCCCGAGGACCGCGCAGCGGTCCCATGGAATCCGCAGGGCGGGCCTGTGGCCCGCTTGGCGACTGAAGTCGCCCCTACAGAGGGCGTTGGAACGAGCGGTTTGAGGGGGCGAATGGGCCACGGCTGTAGGGGCGAATTCATTCGCCCGAGGATCGTGCAGCGGTCCCATGGATTCCGCAGGGCGGGCCTGTGGCCCGCTTGGCGACTGAAGTCGCCCCTACAGGATCAAGAGCGATAGGCGTTAGCCCACCAGGAACTTGGCGAGGAATTGCCGGGTGCGTTCTTCCTTGGGGGCGCTGAACAGGGTCTTGGCGTCGCCCTGTTCGACGATCACGCCCTTGTCGATGAAGATCGCGCGGTTGGCCACGTCGCGGGCGAAGCTCATCTCGTGGGTGACGATGACCATGGTGCGCTTCTCCTCGGCCAGGCCGCGGATGGTGGTCAGCACCTCGCCCACCAGCTCGGGGTCGAGGGCGGAGGTGGGTTCGTCGAAGAGGATCACGTCCGGTTCCATCGCCAGGGCGCGGGCGATGGCCACCCGCTGTTGCTGGCCGCCGGAAAGGCGCTTGGGATAGGCGTCTTCCTTGCCCGCCAGGCCGACCTTGGCCAGCAGCGCGCGGGCCCGTGCGATGGCGCGCTCGCGGGGTTCCTTCTTCACCACCACCGGGCCTTCGATGACGTTCTCCAGCGCGGTGCGGTGGGGGAAGAGATTGAAGTTCTGGAACACGAAGCCGACGTGCTGGCGCAGCTGGCGGATCAGCCATTGCTGCTGCTTCAGGGGCTGGTTGGCGTCGATCTCGATCCGCCCCAGCTGGAGGGTGCCGCCGTCGGGCTCTTCCAGCAGGTTGAGGCAGCGCAGCAGGGTGGTCTTGCCCGAGCCGCTGGGGCCGATGATGGCGACCACTTCGCCCGGCTCGATGGTCAGGTCGATGCCCTTGAGCACCGCCTGGCCCTTGAAGGACTTGGTCAGGTTACGGACGGTGATCATCAGCTGTCCTGTTCGTGGCGGTTGACCCGGGCCTCAAGGCGCGCCTGGACGTGGGCCAGCAGGGTGGCCAGCACCCAGTACATCAGCGCGGCGGCCAGGTACATGGTGAAGATCTCGAAGGTGCGCGCGGTGATCAGCTGCGCCTGGCGGAACAGCTCCGGCACCTGGATGGTGGCGGCCAGGGCGGTGTCCTTGACCAGCGAGATGAAGCTGTTGCCCAGCGGCGGCAGGGCGGTGCGCGCGGCCTGCGGGAGAATGACGCGCGTCAGCGCCTGGCTGCGGCTCATGCCGATGCTGGCGGCGGCTTCCCATTGCCCCTTGTCGATGGAGGCGATGGCGGCGCGGAGGATCTCCGAGGTGTAGGCGGCCATGTTCAGCGAGAAGCCGATCAGCGCCGCCAGCAGCGGGCTCAGCTCCAGGCCGAGCTGGGGCAGGCCGTAGTAGATGATGAACAGCTGCACCAGCAGCGGGGTGCCGCGGAAGAACGACACGTAGACCCGCGCCAGGCCGCGCACCGGGGCGATGGCGTAGAGGCGCGCCAGGGCCAGGGCGAAGCCCAGCAGCAGGCCGAAGAACATGCCGCCGAGGCTGAGGACTACGGTGTAGAGCGCGCCCTTCAACAGGAAGGGCGCGGAATCCAGCACCAGTTGCAGGCTGCCGTCTTCGATCATTGGGTCACGTCAGCCTTGAACCACTTCTCGGACAGGGCCTTGAGGGTGCCGTCGGCCTTGAGCTTGGCCAGGGCCTTGTCCAGCGCGGCGAGCAATTCGGGGTTGCCCTTGCGCAGGGCGATGCCGGACTCCTGGCGGGAGAAGGGCTCGCCGGCCACGGCCAGGCGGCCGCCGGTCTTGTCGACCATTTCGAAGGCGGCCAGGCGGTCCACCAGGATCACGTCGATGCGGCCGACATTGAGGTCCTGGAACTTGGTGGGGTCGTCGTCGTAGGTGCGGATGTCGGCCTGCGGGACGTTCTCCTTCAGCCACTGCTCGTAGTTGGTGCCCAGGCCCACGCCGACCTTCTTGCCGGCCAGGTCGGCGGCGGTATTGATCTCGCCTTCCTTGCCCTTGCGCACCAGGGCCTGGATGCCGGAGACGGTGTAGGGGGTGGTGAAGTCGTACTTCTTCTTGCGCTCTTCGGAGATGGTCACCTGGTTGATGGCCACGTCCAGGCGACGGGATTCCAGGGCGGCGAGGATGCCGTCCCACTTGGTCGGCTGGAACTCGGCCTTCACGCCCAGCTCCTTGGCCAGGGCTTGTGCCAGCTCGACTTCGAAGCCGGTGAGCTTGCCGCTCTCGTCCTGGTAGTTGAAGGGCGGGTAGGTGCCTTCCAGGCCGATCTTCAGGGCGCCTTTCTGCTGGATGTCCTTCAGGTCGGCGGCGGCGGTGCCGGCCAGGCCGAGACCGAGGGCCAGTGCCAGGCTGGCGAAGAGGGCGGGACGACGGAGAGTTGCTGCGTGCATAAGGGGCCTCGCGGGGGCAGTTGGCGAATGGAGGGTCGCCACTCTAAGGGAGTTCCATATATTCGTTTAAATACATAAAAAACAGAAAATGCCTTTCTGGTTATAAGTCGTGGTTCGCATCACCCGCTGGATGATAGGCGAACAGCGCCGGTGAGCCGCCGGTGTGCAGGAACAGCAGCGGACCGTCGCCGTCGAAGGCCTGGCGGGCGATGCCGTCCAGCAGGCCGGCGAAGGCCTTGCCGGTGTAGACCGGGTCCAGCAGCAGCCCTTCACAGGCGGCGGCACGGCGTACGGCGGCGAGGGTGCCGGCATTGGCTTCGCCGTAGCGCGGGGCGAAGTACTGGTCCCACAGCTCCACCTTCAGGCCGTTGGGCACCGGCACGCCCAGCAGCTCGGCGGTGCGCTGCAGCAGGCCTTCCACCTTGGGGCGCTGGGTGGCGTCGGGGCGCGACACGGTGACGCCCACCACGCGGGTGCCGGGCAGGGCGTGTTCCAGGGCCAGGGCGAGCCCGGCGTGGGTGCCGGCGCTGCCGGAGGCGAGTACCACGGCGGCGAAGCGCTCGCCGCTGGCCTTGATCTGCTCGGCCAGTTCCAGGCCGGCGCGCACGTAGCCCAGGGCGCCGAGGGCGTTGGAGCCGCCGATGGGCACCACGTAGGGGGTGCGGCCTTCGGCGCGCAGGCGCTCGGCGGCCTCGGCCAGCAACTGGTCGGCGTTGTCGAGGTTGGGCACCCGCTGCACCTCGGTGCCGAACAGGTCCAGCAGCAGGCGGTTGCCGTTCTCCAGGTAGTTGCGGTCGGTGGTGCCGATGGGGTTTTCCAGCAGGGCCACGCAACCCAGGCCCAGGCGAGCGGCCAGGGCGGCGGTCTGGCGCACATGGTTGGACTGGATGGCGCCGGCGGTGACCAGCACGTCCGCGCCCTGGGCCAGGGCGTCCTGGGCGAGGTATTCGAGCTTGCGCACCTTGTTGCCGCCGAGGGCGAAGGGGGTCAGGTCGTCGCGCTTGACGTACAGGCCGCGCCCCAGCTCCCGGGAGAGGCGCTCCAGCTTTTCCAGCGGGGTCGGTGCGGTGACCAGTTCCAGGCGGGGAAAGCGGGCGAGGGCAGTGGCGAGCATGGCGGGCATCCGAGGGTGTCTGGTACAGGCCGCCACTCTAGTGAGGCCGGCCGGGTCAGGCAATTCACGAGGGCGACATTCGATGTGGGCACGGGGGCTGCGTCGGGTACGGGCTGGGGTGTCTTTTAATTCCATAAAAGAATATATGAATAAAAAATTGGTATTTGTTCGTTATAAAAAATCACCGTAACGTCCGCTCCAACCCGGCACCATCCAGGCCGGGACCCGAACCCCCGCTCATGGCTGACGATCCAGCCGGAGCCCCTGAGATCAAGGAACATCATGAAGAAGTCCCTGCTGTTGACCGCTCTGGCTGCCGCCCTTTCCGTCACCCTGGCCCACGCCGGCGAGAAGCTCGTCGTCGCCGCCACCCCGGTGCCCCACGCCGAGATCCTCGAACTGATCAAGCCGCAGCTGGCGAAGGAAGGGGTCGATCTGGAGGTGAAGGTGTTCACCGACTACGTGCAACCCAACGTGCAGGTGGAAGAGAAGCGCCTGGACGCCAACTACTTCCAGACCAAGCCCTACCTGGACAACTTCAACAGCGGCAAGGGCACCCACCTGGTGATCGTGCAGGGCGTGCACGTCGAGCCCTTCGGCGGTTACTCCAGCAAGTACAAATCCCTGAAGGACCTGCCGGATGGCGCCACCATCGCCATCCCCAACGAGGGCAGCAACAGCGGCCGTGCCCTGCTCCTGCTGCAGAAATCCGGCCTGCTGAAGCTGAAGGACCCGAGCAACGCCCTGGCGACCCCGAAGGACATCGCCGAGAACCCGCACCACTTCAAGTTCAAGGAGCTGGAAGCGGCCCTCCTGCCGCGCGTGCTGAACCAGGTCGACCTGGCGCTGATCAACACCAACTACGCGCTGGAGGCCAAGCTCAACCCGTCCAAGGACGCGCTGGTGCTGGAAGACCGCAGCTCGCCCTACGTGAACTACCTGGTGGCCCGTCCTGACAACAAGGACAGCGACGCCATCAAGAAACTCTCCGCCGCGCTGACCAGCCCGGAAGTGAAGGCCTTCATCGAGCAGAAATACTCCGGCGCGGTCGTGCCGGCCTTCTGATCAACCGCAAGCCACGGTGGTGCGGCGAACGCCGCGCCTCTCCTCACGCCGACGAGTCTCGACTATCGTCGGCGTTCTTTTTTTATGTGGTGGCATTGCCCCCATTCCGCACGATTTCTCGGAGGACTCCATGCCTGAATCCAGACCCGGCCTTTCCACCCGCGCGGTGCACAGCGGCAACGACGTCGACCAGCAGATGGTCACCCGCCCGAAGACGCTGCCCATCTACGAGTCCTCGGTGTTCGTCTACGACAACCTGGAGCAGGTGGACGACTTCCTCGCCGGCAACCCGGACAACTACATGTACACCCGCATCGCCAACCCCAACCAGGCGGCGCTGGAGCAACTGGTGCGGGACCTGGAAGGTGGCGAGGCGGCGCTGTTCTCCGCTTCCGGCATGGCCTCGGTGAGCGCGGCGCTGCTGGGGCTGCTGAATGCCGGCGACCACCTGATCGCCAGCCGCGAGCTGTACGGCACCACCCAGAGCCTGATCGAGAAGGAGCTGGCGCGCTTCGGCATCACCGCCACCCTGGTGGAGATCAACGACCTGGCGGCGGTGGAGGCGGCCATCACCCCGGCCACGCGGCTGATCTACACCGAGACGGCCTCCAACCCGCTGGTGCGCATCAGCGACATCCCCGCCCTGGCCAAGCTGGCCAAGGCCCATGGGCTCAAGCTGCTGGTGGACAACACCTTCCTCTCGCCGGCGCTCTACAACCCGCTGGCCGCTGGCGCCGACCTGGTGCTGCACAGCACCACCAAGTACCTCAACGGCCACAGCGACGCCACCGGCGGCATCCTCGTCGGCGACGCCGAGTGGATCGCCCAGGCGCGGCGCTTCCAGATCAATGCCGGCGGCAGTTCCAGCCCCTTCGAAGCCTGGCTGACCTTCCGTGGCGCCAAGACCCTGGCCCTGCGCATGAAGGCCCACTCGGCCAACGCCCAGGCCCTGGCCGAAGCGCTGGAGGCCCATCCGCAGGTGGCGAAGGTGTTCTACCCGGGGCTGCCCTCGCACCCGGACTTCGCGCTGGCCCAGCGGCTGTTCCCCAAGGGTGCCTCGGGCATGCTGAGCTTCACCCTCAAGGGCGGCCTGGCGGAGGTGGACGGCCTGATCCGCGGCCTGCAGCGCACCGCGTTCGCGCCCTCGCTGGCCGGTGTGGCCAGCAGCATCACCCACCCGGGCAAGACCAGCCACCGCGCCCTGTCGGCCGAGGCCCTGGCGGAGCTGGACATCCACGAGGGGACCATCCGCGTGTCGGTGGGGATCGAGGATGCCGCCGACATCATCGGCGACTTCGTGCAGGCCCTGGACCGGCTCTGACCGGCCCCGGGCCCGGGGGAGGGCTCAGACGGCGACGGCGAAATGCCAGCGCACGTCCTGCTCGGCGAGGGCGCTGAGCACCCACTCGTAGTCCTGCAGGTCTTCGAGGAAGGCATCGGCGTTGGACAGCGAACGCGGCTGGCTCACCAGGTGCCCCTGCAGGGCACGCACGGTGCGCAGCCCGTCCTCGGGGCTGAACCACTGCTCGCAGGCGAGCTGGTCGTCCAGTTCGAGGCCTTCGAGCAGGTCGGCGAACTCGTTCGGATCCTGGCTGACGAAGTCCCACAGCGACTTCACCTTGAGCCGTTTGCAGAGGTCGTCGACCTCGACTTCGTCCACCTGGACGACGGTACTGCCGTGGACGAAATCATCGAGCCCGGCGACGGGTTTCTCAGGAACGATGTAGATGGCTGCACTCATGGCTGACGGGCCCTGACGGTGGTGGAACACACTGCTTTAACAGGCCGTTGAAAAACGTGAACGAGGCAGCCGATGCAAGGCGAAAACGTCCGAAAAAGCGCAGTTTACGGTCGTAAATGAGCATTTTGAGGGCGTTTTCAACGCCGCAACGGCAACGCAGTTAGTTTCTTCAACAGCCTGTTAGGGGCCTCAGCATAGCGATAGTTCCACCCGCAGAAGGGGTCAACGGCCAGCTTTGCAACGACGTTCACACCGGTTTCAGGAACTGCGTTGCGCCTTGGCAAAAGGCTGGCAGAAGGCCATTCGGACCCGTCCGAAGATCGGTGGACAAGCGGCTCGCCCCCGCTCCGTATCGGAGCGGGAGGGGACCGTTCAGAACGGCTTGTCGCCGAGGATGGTGGCGCGGTGCATCACGCGGCGGGCGGGTCGGTAGTCGTCGACGGCGAAGTGCTGGGTGATGCGGTTGTCCCAGAAGGCCACGTCGTTCTCCTGCCAGCGCCAGCGCAGGGTGAACTCCGGGCGGGTGGCGTGGGCGAAGAGGAAACGCAGCAGGGCGTCGCTTTCCGCCGCCGACAGCTCGTTGATGCGGGTGGTGAAGCCTTCGCTGACGAACAGCCCCTTGCGCCCGGTGACCGGGTGGGTGCGCACCACCGGGTGGCTGACCGGCGGGTGCTTGCGCTTGGCCGCTTCCAGCTTCTCGCGTTCCTCCGCCGTCAGGCTGAAGCGCTCCTCGGGGAAGGAGCGGGCCAGGTCGTGGGTGGCGGTGAGGCCTTCGAGCATCCGCTGCAGCGGCGCCGACAGCGCTTCGAAGGCGGCGCTGCTGCTGGCCCAGAGGGTGTCGCCTCCCACCGGCGGCAGCAGCTTGGCGCTGAGCACGGCGCCCAGGGCCGGGGTTTCCATGAAGGTCACGTCGGTGTGCCAGAGGGCGTTGTCGCGCACGTCGGTGACGGCGGTGTCGAGCACCAGCACTTCCGGCTGCTCGGGGATGTTGGGGTAGATGGGGTGGATGTGCAGGTCGCCGAACTGGGCGGCGAAGCGTGCCTGCTGGGTGGGCTCCAGGGGCTGGGCGCGGAAGAACAGCACCTGGTGCTTGAGCAGGGCGGCCTCGATGCCATCGCGGTGTTCGGCGCTCAGCGGCTCGCGCAGGTCGACGCCGCCGACGAGGGCGCCGAGGGCGGGGCTGAGGGGGGTGATGTGCAGGGGCATGACGGGCCTCGATCAGTGGTTCTGCCCGTGCCAGGGCACGAGCTTGCGTTGCAGGGTGCGCAGGCCGAGTTCCAGGGCGAAGGCGACCAGGGCGATGACCAGGATGCCGAGCACCACGACGTCGGTGACCAGGAACTGCGCGGCCGACTGGACCATGAAGCCGAGGCCCTGGGTGGCGGCCACCAGTTCGGCGGCGACCAGGGTCGACCAGCCGACGCCGAGGCCGATGCGCACGCCGGTGAGGATGTCCGGCAAGGCGCTGGGCAGGACCACGTGGCGGATCAGCTGCGCCGGGGTGGCACCGAGGGACTGCGCTGCGCGCAGGCGCGCCGGGTTGACGTTGCGCACGCCGGTGGCGGTGGCGATGGCGATGGGGGCGAAGATGGCGAGGAAGATCAGCAGCACCTTGGACAGCTCGCCGATGCCGCACCAGATGACGATCAGTGGCAGGTAGGCCAGCGGCGGGATCGGCCGGTAGAACTCGATCAGCGGGTCGAAGATGCCGTGGGCGATGCGGTTGCGGCCGATGGCGATGCCCAGCGGGATGGCGGTGAGCACGGCGGCCAGCAGGGCGGTGCCGATGCGTGCGAGGCTGGCCAGCAGGTGCGCCCAGAGGCTGGAATCCATGTAGCCCTGGGTGGCCAGCTGCCAGCCCTTGCGCAGCACCGCCTGGGGGCTGGGCAGGAACAGCGGCTCGATCAGGCCGGCGGTGGTCACCGCCCACCAGGCCAGCAGCAAGCCGACGAGGGTCAGGCTGCTGATGGCGAAGGTGGAGAGGCGCCAGGTGCGGGGTGCGGGGGCCGCTGCCTTGTTTTCCGGCAGGGGCAGGTCGAGGCTGCTCATGCGCTTCTCCTTTGCCGTTCGGCGAAGACCTGGGCGAGGACGTGTTCGCGGGTTTCGATGAAGGCCCGGTCGGACTTGATCGCCCGTGCGCTCTCGCCGGCGGCGTAGCGGCGGCCGAAGTCGAGGGTCAGGCGCTCGCTGATGCGGCCGGGGTTGGGTGACAGGAGGATCAGGTCGGTGGCGAGGAACACCGCTTCCTCGATGTCGTGGGTGATCAGGAACACCGGCTTGGCGGCGCGCTGCCAGACCTGCAGCAGCAGCTCCTGCATCTGTTCGCGGGTGAAGGCGTCGAGGGCGCCGAAGGGTTCGTCCATCAGCAGCACGCGCGGGTCGGCGGCCAGGGCCCGGGCAATGCCGACGCGCTGGCGCTGGCCCCCGGAGAGTTCCCAGACCTGCCGCTTCTCGAAGCCGGCGAGGTCGACCAGGGCGAGCATATCGCGGGCCTTGGCTTCGCGCCGCGCACGGGGCACGCCGGCCAGTTCGAGGCCGAAGGCGACGTTGCCGAGGACGTTCTGCCAGGGCAGCAGGGCGTCGTCCTGGAACACCACCCCACGCTCGGCGGAGGGGCCCTGCACGGGCTTGCCGTCGAGGCTGATGCGACCGTCGCTGGGGGGCACGAAGCCGGCGATGAGGTTGAGCAGCGTGGTCTTGCCGCTGCCGGAGGGCCCCAGGGCGACCAGCAGCTGCTGTGGCCCGAGGGTGAGGGAGATGTCGGTCAGTACCGGCTCGGCCGTGCCGGGGTACTGTGCGCTGATGCGCTCCAGCTGGAGTAAGGCCATTTTCTTTTGCGCTCTTCTGAATGTGTCGGATCGAGCGAGCTGGAGCGGGGCCAGTCGCAAACGACCGGGGCTGCTGCAAGTGAGCAAGCCCAGGTCGTTTTCAACGACGCCCCGCCGACGCGCAGCCGATCAGTTGGTGACGTACTTGGCGCTCACGTAGGGGGCGTAGTCCGGCAGCACCGCATCGACCTTGCCCTGCTCCTTGAGGAAGGTGGCGGTCTGGTTGATGGCCTGGGTGGTCGGCGCGCCGAGGGCGGTGACCTGGTCGGCGGCCAGCGGGAAGACGTTGCCCTGCAGCAGCAGCGGGATGTCTTCGGCCTTGGCGCCGGAGAGCTTCACCACCTTGTCGATGTTGGCCTTGTCGGCCAGCCAGGCTTGCGGGTCCTTGCGGTAGTCGGCGTAGGCGTCGAGGGTCACCTTGGCGAAGGCGCGGACCGCCTCGGGGTGCTTCTCGGCGAAGTCCTTGCGCACGATCCAGGCGTCGAAGGTCGGGGCGCCGAGCGTGCCCAGCTCACCGGAGCTGATCAGCACCTTGCCGTTGGCCTTGGCCACGCCGAGCGCCGGGTCCCAGACGTAGGTGGCGTCGATGTCGCCGCGCTGCCAGGCGGCGATGATGGCCGGCGGCGCGAGGTTGAGGATGGTCACCTTGCTCGGGTCGATCTTCCAGTGCTTGAGGGCGGCCAGCAGGCTGTAGTGGCCGGTGGAGACGAAGGGCACGGCGATCTTCTTGCCGACCAGGTCCTCGGGCTTGGTGATGCCGGCGCCGTTGCGGGCGACCAGGGCCTCGGCGTCGCCGATCTGGGTGGCGATGAGGAAGGTCTGGATCGGCAGCTGGCGGGTGGCGGCCGCCGCCAGGGGGCTGGAGCCGACGTAGCCGATCTGCACGTCACCGGAGGCGACGGCGGTGATGACTTCGGCGCCGCTGTCGAACTTGCGCCAGTCGATCTTGGCGTTGCTGGCCTTTTCATAGGCGCCGTCGGCCTGGGCGACTTTCGCCGGGTCCACGGTGGTCTGGTAGGCGACGGTGAAGTCGGCAGCGTGGGCGCTCAGGGCCAGACCGCCGACGGTCAGGGCCGCCAGCAGGCGGCGGGCGAAGGGGGAACGATTCATGGTGGTGCTCCTCACGGGCGGCTGGCCGGCGCGAGGCCGGGCCACGGGACTGGAATAGGGGGGTGGTGCTGGGAGTCCGGTGGTCCGGTGAAGCGAAATCTAAATGATCTAAAAACAGCTCAATAAATACTATTTGGTTATTAGTTTATGAGCGGCGGTGAGGGTGCCGACGCCTTTGCAGGCCAGGAGAGGCGTGGGACTGCGAATTCCGTCCGCTGCCGAGTCATTGGGGATGGCGCCAGGCGACCAAAGTCGGTAATTTGCGCGCCCTTTCGAGTAACTGATGTGGCCCGTCCAAGGGCAGCTCCCCGCCAGAGGGAGGCTATCAGGCGTTTTATTCGATTTAGTTACAACAACGTGACGATAAATTCTTTTTAAGAATTAAATCCCTTGTCCTAGATTGGCCGCCACCTGAGGCAGGCCCACTGCAAGGGGCGCTACGGGGATTTTCTGACCCACGGGTCATTCCACTTCGCTAGTCGTCTGTACATAGCGGTGTGCACGTCACCGACCAGAACAACCTAGAAACACGCACCACTGGAGCATTGCATGAACAAATCTACCCTGGCCCTGGCCATCGCTGGCGGCCTGCTGGCCCAACAGGCCGTTGCAGGCGGTTTCATCGAAGACAGCAAGGCCACCCTCGGCCTGCGCAACTTCTACATCAACCAGGACAATCGTCAGTTCAATAACGCTCCGTCCAAGCAGGAAGAGTGGGGCCAGGGCTTCATCCTCAACTACACCTCCGGCTACACCGAAGGCACCGTGGGCTTCGGCGTTGACGCCCTGGGCCTGCTGGGTGTGCGCCTGGACTCCGGCAAGGGCACCCACTACAACAACGGCAGCAATGCCTATGGCGGCCTGGTGTTCCCGAGCGAAAGCAATGGCCGCGCTGTGGATAACTTCAGCAGCCTGGGCCTGACCGGCAAGGTCCGCTTCTCCAAGACCGAAGCGCGCATCGGTACCCTGCAACCGAAGCTGCCGGTGGTGACCTTCAACGACGGTCGCCTGCTGCCGCAGACCTTCGAAGGTGGCCAGGTCACCTCCAACGAGATCGACGGCCTGACCCTGACCGGTGGCCAGCTCGAGCACGCCAAGGGCCGTAACTCCAGCGACGCCCGTGGCCTGTCCATCGGTGGTGCCAACAGCTCCAGCAACTACCGGAACGGCCAGTTCAGCAACAAGTTCTACTTCGCCGGTGGCGACTACAAGGTCACCAAGGACCTCACCGCGCAGTACTACTACGGCAACCTGGAAGACTTCTACAAGCAGCACTTCCTGGGCCTGACCCACAACCTGCCGATCGGCCCGGGCAGCCTGAAGTCCGACCTGCGTTACTTCTACAACACCTCCGACGGCAAGAACTCCAGCGCCGCCGGCCGTGCCGATGGCTACGTGGCTTCGGGCTACTACGGCGGCAACCGCACCACCGGTGAAGTGGACAACCGCACCTGGAGCGCCATGTTCACCTACACCCTGGGCAGCCACGCCGCCAGCCTGGGCTACCAGCAGCTCTCCGGCGACAGCGCCTTCCCGTTCCTGAACCAGGGCGACGGTGCCACCGCCTACCTGATCACCGACCGTCAGATCGGCAAGTTCCTCAGCGCCGGCGAGCGCACCTGGGTGGCCGAGTACGGTTACGACTTCACCAAGGTCGGCGTACCGGGCCTGAAGGCCGTCGGCACCTACCTGAAGGGCTACAACATCGACACCGCCAACGGTGGCCAGGGCGAGTGGGAGCGTGACTTCCGCCTGGACTACACCCTGCAGGACGGCCCGCTGAAAGGCCTGGGCATCTCCTGGCGTAACGCTGCCCTGCGCAGCGACGTGACCCGCGACCAGGACGAGAACCGCCTGATCCTGAGCTACACCCTGACCCTGCTGTAAGCGGCGTCATCGAGCCCCGCTTCCGCCCCTGGCGGAGGCGGGGCTTTTTTGTGCCTGGGATTCGGGGGAGGGCAGGGCGTTGGCCTGCTGGGAGGGCGTTCGCCTGGCGTGCGGTGCGGCGTCCCAACCGGTCCACGACGCCAGGCAAGGCGGTCGTCCGGGGCACGGATTTGGCGAGCAGCGCGCGCCCCTGTGGGGAGGAAAGTGAGCCGATCCATATAGCTCTTAAAGTTATAAATAAATTGTCATTTATTCTTTTTAATTTTCAAAAACCTTGCGCATAGTGAGCTCCACGGAACGCCACCCCACGACAGAGGAGCCACACCATGACCATCCGACTCGGCGACATCGCCCCCGACTTCGAACAGGATTCCAGCGAAGGCCGCATCCGCTTCCATGAGTGGCTCGGTGGCAACTGGGGCATCCTTTTCTCCCACCCGGCGGACTTCACCCCGGTGTGCACCACCGAGCTGGGCCTGACCGCCAAGCTCAAGGACGAATTCGCCGCCCGCGGCGTCAAGGCCATCGCCCTGTCGGTGGACCCGGTGGACTCCCACATCCGCTGGATCGATGACATCAACGAGACCCAGAACACCGTGGTCAACTTCCCGATCATCGCCGACGCCGACCGCAAGGTGTCCGACCTCTACGACCTGATCCACCCCAACGCCAACGACACCCTCACCGTGCGTTCGCTGTTCATCATCGACCCGAACAAGAAGGTGCGTCTGATCATCACCTACCCGGCCAGCACCGGCCGCAACTTCAACGAGATCCTGCGGGTGATCGACTCCCTGCAGCTGACCGACAACCACAAGGTCGCCACCCCGGCCAACTGGCAGGACGGCGACGACGTGGTGATCGTCCCCTCGCTCAAGGACGAGGACGAGATCAAGCAGCGCTTCCCCCGCGGCTACAAGGCCGTACGCCCCTACCTGCGCCTGACCCCGCAGCCCAACCGCTGAGCCAGGAGGCACGACCATGGTGGTGGTGACCCTATCCGGCAGTCCCAGCCCGAGTTCCCGCTCCGCCGCCCTGGTGGCGCGTGCGCGGCACTGGCTGGAGCGGCACGGGGTCGAGGTGACGGGGTTCGCCGTGCGCGACTTCCCCGCCGAGGACCTGCTGCACGCGCGCTTCGACAGCCCCCGCGTGCAGCACCTGATCGAACAGGTCGGCCAGGCCGACGGCCTGCTGGTGGCCACGCCGGTCTACAAGGCGTCGTTCGCCGGCGCCCTGAAGACCCTGCTGGACCTGCTGCCCGAGCGGGCCCTGGCCGGCAAGGTGGTGCTGCCCATCGCCACCGGCGGCAGCAAGGCCCACATGCTGGCGGTGGACTACGCCCTGCGTCCGGTCCTGGCGGCCCTCAAGGCCGAGGACGTGCAGCACGGCGTGTTCGCCGACGACGGCCAGGTGGCGTTCGAGAATGGCGGGGTGCAACTGGCCCCGTCCCTGGAACAGCGCCTGGACGAAGCCCTTGAACGGTTCCACCAGGCCCTGGCCCGCCAGCCGCGCCCGCTGGACCCGAACGCCCTGCGCCACGCGCGCTGGAGCGTCTGACACGAACAACCCGCTCCCTGTGGAGCAACCGAACCGGCCTTACTCTCCCGCCAACGAGGCGAGCAGGCGCACACAAGCACGAGCGAAGTACGAGGAGAGCGCCATGCGCACCATCACTTTGCGTCGGAGCCTGGCTGCGCTGTTCACCGCGGCCCTGGCATTCGGCGCCATCACCCAGGCACAGGCCGAGACCCTGCGGATCGGCTACCAGAAGTACGGCACCCTGGTGCTGCTCAAGGCCAAGGGCTCCCTGGAGAAGCGCCTGGCCGCCCAGGGCATCGACGTCAAATGGACCGAGTTCCCCGGCGGCCCGCAGCTGCTGGAAGGCCTCAACGTCGGCTCCATCGACTTCGGCGTCACCGGCGAGACCCCGCCGGTGTTCGCCCAGGCTGCCGGTGCCGACCTGCTCTACGTCGCCTCCGAACCGCCGGCGCCCACCAGCGAGGCGATCCTCGTGCCCAAGGGCTCGGCGATCCAGTCGGTGAAGGACCTGGCCGGCAAGAAGGTCGCCCTGAACAAGGGCTCCAACGTGCACTACCTGCTGGTCCGTGCCCTCGAAGAAGCCGGCCTGAAGTACAGCGACATCCAGCCCGTGTACCTGCCCCCGGCCGATGCCCGCGCCGCCTTCGAGCGTGGCAGCGTCGACGCCTGGGTGATCTGGGACCCCTTCCAGGCCGCCGCCGAGCAGCAGCTGCAGGCGCGCACCCTGCGCAACGGCAGCCAGCTTGTGGATAACCACCAGTTCTACCTGGCCACCCGTGACTACGCGACCCAGCACCCGCAGGTGATCAGCGCCCTGGTGGAGGAAGTCCGCGCCGTGGGCGAGGACTCCAAGGCTGACCCGGACAAGGTGACCGAGCAGGTCGCACCGCTGCTCGGCCTGCCCAGGGACATCACCGCCATCGCGGTGAAGCGCCAGGGCTACGGCGCCCAGTTCCTCAGCCCCGAGGTGGTCACGGCGCAGCAGAAGATCGCCGACACCTTCACCGACCTGAAGTTGATCCCGAAAAAACTCAGCATCAAGGACGTGATCTGGACGCCGCCCGCCAAGGTCGCCCAGCAACCCTGACCCACGCCTGGCCCCGCGCCCGGACGGCGCGGGGAAGGCCCGGCTACCGCACACGAACCATCATCGCGCGGCTACGCCACGCCGGCGCGCTCACCCTGGAGTTATTGCGATGAGTCTCAACCTCTTCTGGTTCCTGCCGACCCACGGCGACGGCCACTACCTCGGCACATCCGAGGGCGCCCGTGCCGTCGACCACGGCTACCTGCAGCAGATCGCCCAGGCGGCCGACCGCCTCGGTTTCGGCGGCGTGCTGATCCCCACCGGCCGTTCCTGCGAGGACTCCTGGCTGGTCGCCGCTTCGCTGATCCCGGTGACCCAGCGCCTGAAGTTCCTCGTGGCCCTGCGCCCGGGGATCATTTCGCCCACCGTCGCCGCGCGCCAGGCTGCCACCCTCGACCGCCTCTCCGGTGGCCGGGCCCTGTTCAACCTGGTGACCGGGGGCGACCCGGACGAGCTGGCCGGCGATGGCCTGCACCTGAACCATGAGGAGCGTTACGAGGCGTCCGTCGAATTCACCCGCATCTGGCGCCGCGTGCTGGAGGGCGAGACCGTCGACTACGACGGCAAGCACATCCAGGTGAAGGGCGCCAAGCTGTTCTACCCGCCGCTGCAGCAACCGCGTCCGCCGCTGTACTTCGGAGGTTCCTCCGAGGCCGCCCAGGACCTGGCCGCCGAGCAGGTGGAGCTGTACCTGACCTGGGGCGAGCCACCGGCCGCCGTGAAGGAGAAGATCGAACAGGTGCGCGCGAAAGCCGCCAAGCTCGGCCGCAGCGTGCGCTTCGGCATCCGCCTGCACGTCATCGTGCGCGAAACCAACGAAGAAGCCTGGGCTGCCGCCGACCGCCTGATCGCCCACCTCGACGACGCCACCATCGCCAAGGCCCAGGCGGCCTTCGCCCGCTTCGATTCCGTCGGCCAGCAACGCATGGCCGCCCTGCACAACGGCAAGCGCGACCAGCTGGAAGTCAGCCCCAACCTCTGGGCCGGCGTCGGCCTGGTGCGTGGTGGTGCCGGTACCGCACTGGTGGGCGATGGCCCCACCGTGGCCGCACGGGTCAAGGAATACGCCGACCTCGGCATCGATACCTTCATTTTCTCCGGCTACCCGCACCTGGAAGAGTCCTACCGCGTGGCGGAACTGCTGTTCCCCCACCTGGACGTGGCGCGCCCGCAGGCGAGCGATGGCCTGGCCTTCGTCAGCCCCTTCGGCGAGATGGTGGCCAACGAGGCGCTGCCCGAGCGTCGCCTCAAGGTCTCGCAGAGCTGAGGGTGCCGAGATGAACGTCCAATCAATCCTCCAGCGCCTCGCGCCCTGGGCCTTGCCGGTGGCGTTGCTGGTCGCCTGGCAGGTCGCCGTCGAGACCGGCCTGCTTTCCACCCGCATCCTCCCGGCACCCAGTGCCGTGGTGACCGCCGGCTGGCACCTGGTGGCCAGCGGTGATATCTGGACCCACCTGGCCATCAGCGGCTGGCGCGCCGGCATCGGCTTCGTCATCGGCGGCAGCATCGGCCTGCTGCTGGGCTTCATCACCGGGCTCTCCGCCTGGGGCGAGCGGCTGCTGGACAGCTCGGTGCAGATGATCCGCAACGTGCCGCACCTGGCGCTGATCCCGCTGGTGATCCTGTGGTTCGGCATCGATGAGTCGGCGAAGATCTTCCTCGTCGCCCTCGGCACCCTGTTCCCCATCTACCTCAACACCTACCACGGCATCCGCAACGTCGACCCGGCGCTGGTGGAGATGGCGCGCAGCTACGGCCTCTCCGGCTTCGGCCTGTTCCGCCAGGTGATCCTGCCTGGCGCGCTGCCCTCGATCCTGGTGGGGGTGCGCTTCGCCCTCGGCTTCATGTGGCTGACGCTGATCGTCGCCGAGACCATCTCCGCCAATGCCGGCATCGGCTACCTGGCGATGAACGCCCGGGAGTTCCTGCAGACCGACGTGGTGGTGCTGGCGATCGTGCTCTATGCCGTCCTCGGCAAGCTGGCCGACCTCGCCGCCCGTGGCCTGGAGCGCGCCTGGTTGCGCTGGCACCCGGCCTACCAGCCCAAGGGAGGTGCGGCATGAATGCGTTGTCCACGCCGCAGCACCTCAAGCGCGGCATTCCCCTGGCGGTGCAGGGCATCGGCAAATCCTTCGGTGAGCGGGAGGTGCTCAAGGGCATCGACCTGCGCATCCCCGCCGGCCAGTTCGTCGCCGTGGTCGGCCGCAGCGGCTGCGGCAAGAGCACCCTGCTGCGCCTGCTGGCCGGCCTCGACCAGCCCAGCTGGGGCGAACTGCTGGCCGGTTCGGCCCCCCTGGCCGAGGCCCGCGAGGACACCCGGCTGATGTTCCAGGACGCGCGCCTGCTGCCCTGGAAACGAGTGATCGGCAACGTCGGCCTGGGCCTCTCCGGCGACTGGCGGCCCAAGGCCCTGGACGCCCTGGAGGCGGTGGGCCTGGCCGACCGCGCCCGGGAATGGCCGGCGGCGCTGTCCGGTGGCCAGAAGCAGCGCGTGGCCCTGGCCCGTGCGCTGATCCACCAGCCGCGCCTGCTGCTGCTGGACGAACCGCTGGGCGCGCTGGACGCGCTGACCCGCATCGAGATGCAGCAACTGATCGAGCGGCTCTGGCAGCAACACGGCTTCACCGTGCTGCTGGTGACCCACGACGTGAACGAGGCGGTGGCCATCGCCGACCGGGTGATCCTGATCGAGGACGGCGCCATCGGCCTCGACCTCACGGTCGACCTGCCCCGGCCGCGTACCCGTGGCTCGGCCCGGCTGGCGGCGCTGGAGGCCCAGGTCCTCGAACGCGTGCTGTCGCAGCCGGCGCCGCCGCCGGAACCCGAACCTGTTTCACCCCTGCCCACGCAGTTGCGCTGGGCACTCTGATCTTCATCCCACGACCCCGAGCAAAGGAAAAACGCCATGACCATCAAAGCCATCAACGTCCGCAACCAGTTCAAGGGCACCATCAAGGAAATCATCGAAGGCCCGGTGCTGTCGGAGATCGACGTACAGACCGCCGCCGGCATCGTCACCTCGGTGATCACCACCCGCTCCGTGCGCGAGCTGGAGCTGGGCATCGGCTCCGAGGTGATCGCCTTCGTGAAGTCCACCGAGGTGTCCATCGCCAAGCTGTGAGGCAGCGGGGTGTGATCGTGGGGGGAAGCGGGGATCGCTGCGCGATCCTTCGCGAATGAATTCGTTCCCACATGACCGTGCCTTGTACCGACATGAAGAGCCCCCGCGTTTGCGGGGGCTCGTTCGTTGGGGACCGCTGCTCGGTCATTGGGAGAATGAATTCGCCCCTACAGGCCGATCCGCGTGGTAACGCATTCGTGATGACGCACGGTGCGCCCCCGGGGTGTAGGGGATTGCCCGACGAAACCGCTCCCACAGGAAAGTGCCTTGTGCCGGAATGAAAAAGCCCCGCGTTCGCGGGGCTTCGTTTATCCAGCGGTGGCTCAGCGCTTCTGCGGTGCCGGCTGCTGCTGGGTGATGCAGTGGATGTTGCCGCCGCCGAGGAGGATCTCGCGGCCGGGCACCATCACCACGTCGTGCTGCGGGAACAGGCGCTTGAGGATGGCTTCGGCCTCGGCGTCTTTCGGGTCGTCGAACTTCGGCGCGACGATGCCGCCGTTGACGATCAGGAAGTTGACGTAGGAGCCCGCCAGGCGGATCGACGGGTCGCGCTCCTGGGTGCCTTCCACCAGGTCGACGCCGGCGCATTCTTCCTCGGTGGCGTGGATCGGGCCGGGGATCGGCATCTTGTGCACCACCAGCTGGCGGCCCTTGGCGTCGCGTGCCTGCTCCAGCACCTTCATCGCGGCCTGGCAGCGCGGGTAGTTGGGGTTGGCCGGGTCGTCGGTCCAGGCCAGCAGCACTTCGCCCGGGCGCACGTAGCAGCAGAAGTTATCCACATGGCCGTCGGTCTCGTCGTTGTAGAGGCCATCCGGCAGCCAGATGATGGTGTCCACCGCCAGGTGGTCGCGCAGCACCGCTTCGATCTCCTCGCGGTTCAGGTGCGGGTTGCGGTTGCGGTTGAGCAGGCATTCCTCGGTGGTGATCAGGGTGCCTTCGCCATCGACGTGGATGGAGCCGCCTTCCAGCACGAAGCCTTCGGTGCGGTAGCGGGCGCAGCCTTCGATCTCAAGGATCTTGCGGGCCACCTGGTCGTCACGCTGCCAGGGGAAGTAGAGGCCGCCGTCGAAGCCGCCCCAGGCGTTGAACGCCCAGTCCACGCCGCGCACTTCGCCCTGGTCGTCGATGACGAAGGTGGGGCCGGTGTCCCGCACCCAGGCGTCATCGGTGGTGATCTCCACCACGCGGATGTTGGCGTCGTCCAGGCGCGCGCGGGCGTTCTCGTACTGGGCGGCGGAGGCGCACACGGTCACCGGCTCGAAGCGGGCGATGGCCTTGGCCACGGCGGTGAAGGCGGCCTGGGCGGGCTTGCCGCCGAGGCGCCAGTTGTCCGGGCGCTCGGGCCAGACCATCCAGGTGCGGGTGTGGGGCGCCCACTCGGCGGGCATGTGGAAGCCATCGGCGCGGGGCGTGCGGATCGGGGTGCTCATGGGGCGGTCCTTGGTGGAGGGCGCAGGCCGTTGATGAGGCCGGCCTGCGGCGCCGGGTCGGTCATTCGGAGAGGGTTTCGCCGTCGAGGGTCGCGATCGGCCAGTACAGGTTAGGACGGCGGTCGCGGAACACGCCCCAGGCGGTACGTACCTTCTCCAGTTCGTCGAGGTCGAAGCGGTGGACAAGGATACCTTCTTCGACCTCGTCGAGTTCAGCCACCTTGCGGCCGAACTGATCGGCAATGAAGGAGGAGCCGTAGAAGGTGATGTCGTAGCCGTCCTGCTCTTCGCGGCCGATGCGGTTGGAGGCGATCAGCGGCATGACGTTGGCGCCGGCATGGCCCTGCTGCACGCGCTGCCAGTGGTCGCGGGAGGTGATGGTGGCGTCGTGGGGTTCGCTGCCGATGGCGGTGGGGTAGAACAGCAGTTCGGCGCCCATCAGCGCCATGCTGCGGGCGCACTCGGGGAACCACTGGTCCCAGCAGATGCCGACGCCGATGCGGGCGTAGGCGGTGTCCCAGACCTTGAAGCCGGTGTCGCCGGGGTTGAAGTAGTACTTCTCGTGGTAGCCGGGGCCGTCCGGGATGTGGCTCTTGCGGTAGACGCCGAGGTTGCTGCCGTCGGCGTCGAGGATGGCGATGCTGTTGAAGCGGGCACGGCCGGCGCGTTCGAAGAAGCTGATGGGCAGCACCACCTTGAGTTCGGCGGCGAGCCGGCTGAAGTGGGCGATGGCGGCGTTCTCCTCCACCGGGGTGGCCAGCTGGGCGTAGTCGGCGTTGGGCTTCTGGCAGAAGTAGGGCGTCTCGAACAGTTCCTGGATGAGGATGATCTGCGCGCCCTGGGCGGCGGCCTGGCGCACCAGCTTCTCGGCGTTGGCGATATTCGCGGCACGATCCCAGGAGCAGGCCATCTGGGTGGCGGCGACGGTAACGATGCGGGACATGGAACACCTCGTCGAACGGTTGCGGACCGGTGCCGGATATTCATCGGCATTCCGGGGGATTCCGTGCGATCGGTCGCGGTCCAGTCGCGCGGATGGTACCGTTATATTCGATAAAAATCCGTTTTTAAAGGGATTTTTAGCGTTCACTCAGCGTGAGGAGGCTTTTAGTTCGATAACTATCGGCTTTTCAGGCGTCCTGGATGACGTCGCGCTTGGGCAGGCAGTGCGGCAGGTAGAGCCCCAGGTAGGCGTCGAACACACGCATGCCTTCCTCGGCCAGGCGGGGGGTGATGTGGCCGTGTTGCTGCACGGAACGCGCGTAGACGCGGTCGCCCAGCTCCATGGCCAGGGAGAAGACGTTCAGGTCCTCGGGCAGGGCGGGCAGCGGGAAGTGGCGTTCGAACACGGCGTGCATCAGGTGGCCCAGCTCGATGTCCAGCTGGCGGTCGGCCTGGGTCACTTCGGTGAGCCCGTGCTGGGCGAGGATCAGCTGGCGGGCGGCGGCGTCGGCGTCGTAGATCGCCAGCATGCGCTCCTCGACGATCCGCGACAGGTCGCGCCAGCTGCCCAGTGCGGCGTGGTCCACCGGTTGCTGCAGGCTGGCGCGGAAGGCGGCGTGAACGTCGGCGGTCAGCGCTTCGAGGATCGCCGGGACGCTGGAGAAGAAGTGGTAGACGGAGGAGGGCGGCATCTCCGCCCGCTCGGCGACGCTGTAGATCGACAGGTTGGCCACGCCCTGTTCGGCGAGCAGGCCCCGGGCGGCGTCGAGGATGGCGGCGATGCGCAACTGGCTGCTGGCGCGGGGCTTGCGGGCGGTGGCAGGGCGGGACATCGGCGGCTCCTCGGCGGTGAGGCGCTATTGGACGCCAGCCGCCGGGGCCGGGGCAAGGGGCTCAGTCCGCCGGGGCGGGCTCGACTTTCAGCAGCACGCCGTCCTGGCCGACCACGCGGACGTGGCTGCCGGCCGGCAGGTCCGGGCCGACCACCAGCCACACCGAGTCGCCGGCTCGGATCTTGCCGCGCCCGCCCTCGATGGCCTGCAACAGGGTGAACTGCCGGCCCAGCAGCTCCTGGCCGCGGCGGTTCAGGCCCGGCTGGTCGGAGGCGCGCACGGCCACCTGCTGGCGCCGCCACCAGTAGGCGGCGGTGGCCACGGCGAGCAGGCCGAAGAGCACGAACTGCGCCTGCCAGGGCAGGTCCGGCACGAAGAACACCAGGGCACCGACCCCGGCGGCGGCCAGGCCGATCCACAGCAGGTAGCCGCCGGCGCCGAAGACTTCGAGGATCAGCAGCAGGGTGCCGAGGGCCAGCCAGTCCCAGAAGGCGAGGTTCTGCAGGTACGCCAGCATGCTCAGCCCTTCTTGTCGCCGAAGGTGGCCTTGACGATCTCGCCGATGCCGCCGACCGAGCCGATCACCTGGCTGGCTTCCAGCGGCATGAGGATCACCTTGCTGTTGTTGGCGCTGGCCAGGTTGCCGAGGGCTTCGACGTACTTCTGGGCGACGAAGTAGTTCACCGCCTGGACGTTGCCGGTGGCGATGGCGTTGGACACCACGCGGGTGGCCTCGGCTTCGGCGGCGGCGGCCCGTTCGCGGGCTTCGGCTTCGAGGAAGGCGGCGGCGCGCTGGCCTTCGGCGCGGAGGATCTCGGCCTGCTTCTGGCCTTCGGCGGTGAGGATGGCAGCGGAGCGGGAACCTTCCGCTTCGAGGATCTGCGCGCGCTTCAGGCGCTCGGCCTTCATCTGGCTGGCCATGGCTTCGACCAGGTCGTTGGGCGGGCTGATGTCCTTGATCTCGATGCGGGTGACCTTCACGCCCCAGGGGGCGGTGGCTTCATCCACGGTGTGCAGCAGGCGTTCGTTGATGGCGTCGCGCTGGCTGAGCATGGCGTCCAGCTCCATGGAGCCGAGCACGGTGCGGATGTTGGTCATCACCAGGTTGCGGATGGCGTGTTCGAGGTTGTTCACCTCGTAGGCGGCCTGGGCGGTGTTGACCACCTGGAAGAAGCACACGGCGTCGATCTGCACCATGGCGTTGTCGGCGCTGATGGCTTCCTGCGGGGGGATGTCCAGCACGCTTTCCATGACGTTGACCCGGCGGCCGATGCGGTCCACCACCGGGACGATGATGTTCAGGCCGGGCTTGAGGGTGGTGGTGTAGCGGCCGAAGCGCTCGACGGTCCACTCGAAGCCCTGGGGCACGATCTTGAACCCCATGAAGACGATGGCCACCGCGAGGGCGACGAAGAGGATGACGACGGTACTGATGCCCATGCTGTACTCCTTGGCAGTGTGTCGGGCGGGGCGTTGCACCCCGTGGTCCAGGTCGGTTGGCCCGGCACCTTTGCACAGCTCAGTGTGGCCTGCAAATACGCGGGGCGCCGCCGAGTCCCGTGGTTATTTCTGTTCGCTCTGGGGGGTGACGCGCAGCACTTCCTCCACCGTGGTCTGGCCGGCGGCGATCTTCTGCGCGCCGGACAGGCGCAGGCTGCGCATGCCGTCCTTGAAGGCCTGGCGGCGCAGGGCGACGAGGTCGGTGTCGGCGGTGATCAGGCTCTTCACGCCGTCGCTCAGCAGCATGATCTCGTAGACCCCGGCACGGCCGCGGTAGCCGGTGTCGCGGCACTCCAGGCAGCCCACGGCGCGGTGCGCGCCGGTGGGCAGCGGGGCGCTCCAGGGGCGGGTGAGGTTCTGCCAGTCCTCTTCCTCCAGCTCCATGGGCGCCTTGCAGTGCGGGCACAGGGTGCGCACCAGGCGCTGGGCCATGACCCCGAGCAGGGTGGCGCGCAGCAGGTAGTAGGGCACGCCCAGCTCCAGCAGGCGGGTGATGGCGCTGGGGGCGTCGTTGGTGTGCAGGGTGGAGAGCACCAGGTGGCCGGTGAGGGCGGCCTGGATGGCCATCTCGGCGGTCTCCAGGTCACGGATCTCGCCGACCATGATGATGTCCGGGTCCTGGCGCATCAGCGCGCGCACGCCGCTGGCGAAGCTGAGGTCGATGTTGTGCTGCACCTGCATCTGGTTGAAGGCGCCTTCGATCATCTCGATGGGGTCTTCGATGGTGCAGACGTTCACCTCGCTGGTGGCCAGCTGCTTGAGCGTGGTGTAGAGCGTGGTGGTCTTGCCCGAGCCGGTGGGGCCGGTGACCAGGATGATGCCGTTGGGCTGGTGGGTCATGCTCTGCCAGCGCTTCAGGTCGTCCTGGGAGAAGCCCAGCTGGTCGAAGCTCTTGAGCAGCACCTCGGGGTCGAAGATCCGCATCACCATCTTCTCGCCGAAGGCGGTGGGCAGGGTCGACAGGCGCAGCTCCACCTCGCCGCCGTCCGGGGTCTTGGTCTTGACCCGGCCGTCCTGGGGCTTGCGCTTCTCGGCCACGTTCATCCGCCCGAGGCTCTTCAGGCGGCTGACGATGGCCATCGTCACCTGGGGCGGGAACTGGTAGACGTTGTGCAGCACGCCGTCGATGCGGAAGCGCACGGTGCCCTGCTCGCGGCGCGGCTCGATGTGGATGTCGCTGGCGCGCTGCTGGTAGGCGTACTGGAACAGCCAGTCGACGATGTTGACGATGTGGGCGTCGTTGGCGTCCGGCTCCTGGTCGCTGGCGCCGAGCTTGAGCAGCTGCTCGAAGTTGCCCACGCCGCTGATCTTCTGGTCCACGGCGGTGGCGCCGCTGACCGACTTGGCCAGGCGGTAGAACTCGGTGGTGAAGCGCTGCAGGTCGGCGGGGTTGGCCACCACGCGCCGGATGGGGCGCTTGAGCACGTGGGTGAGGTTGCTCTCCCAGCTGTGCACGAAGGGCTGGGCGCTGGCGATGGTGACGCTCTCGCTGTCCACCGCCACGGCGAGGATCTTGTGGCGCTGGGCGAAGGCGTAGGACATCAGCGGGGTGACGGCGGCGACGTCGATCTTCAGCGGGTCGATGCGCAGGTAGGGCTGGCCGCAATAGTCGGCCAGCCACTGGGTGAGGGTCTCCAGCTCCAGCTTGCGGCCGGGGCGCTTGAGATCGTCCACCTGCTGGCTGGCGAGGAACTCCAGCGGGTGCTGCTGGTTGTTCACCGCGCTGCGGCGGATGGCCAGGCATTGCTCGGCGGTGTCCTGGGCGATCCGGCCCTGGTTCACCAGCTCCCGGAGCAGGTCATTGAGATCCAGCCAGCGATCCTGGGCGGCCGATGCGAAAGCCGACATGCGTTCTCCTTGGTCGTGCAGTCCCGACGGGAAAGCGTAGTCAATGCGCCTTCCCCGCAGGGTGCCAAGGATGCCCGAAACCACCCTCCCAGGGCCAAGCTGTTTGCGTGACCCGGTCGGCAGCCTGACCGATCAGCCAGTAACCTGCAGCTCCACGCCGAGGATGCCGACCTGGCTGCGCAGGCGCCGGGCGATGACCTCGGCGCGGTGCAGCGGCAGGTCGGTGAGGACCACGTCGATGCGCAGGTCGTCGTCCAGGTGGCGGGCCTCCACCCGCAGCGGCAGCACCTGCAACTGGGCGAAATGGCCGAGCAAGCGCAGCAGCAGGTCCGGCTCGGCGGCGGCGTGCACGGCGAAGCGCAGCGGGCGAGGGGCCTCGTGGGGCTTCCAGGGGTCGCTGCGCGTCCCTTCGGTGGACGGGGTTGCGGGCAGCGGCTGGCAGGCGGCGGATTCGCGTTCGAACATGGCGGGGGCTCCGGTTGGGATGGGCACAGTTTCCCAGCCGAAGCGGCAAAATATCTGCCTATATCGCGGGCTTATCCGGTTTTTTGCACATAGAATTTCCCCGTATTGCCTGATGAGGGGAAAAACATGCCTTTGGAACTGGACGCCTACGACCGCCGCATCCTCGACCTGTTGCAGGAAGACGCCGGGCTTTCCACCGCCGAGATCGCCGAGCGCGTCGGGTTGTCCCAGTCGCCGTGCTGGCGACGCATCCAGCGGCTCAAGGAGGAGGGGGTGATCCGTCGCCAGGTCACCCTGCTGGACCGGCGCAAGATCGGCCTCAACGCGCAGATCTTCGCCCAGGTGAAGCTCAACGCCCACGGCCGCTCCAACCTCACCGAATTCGCCGAGGCCATGCGCGGCTTCCCGGAAGTGCTGGAGTGCCATGTGCTGATGGGGGCGGTGGATTTCATGCTGCGCATCGTCACCCGGGACATCGAGGCCTATGAGCGCTTCTTCTTCGAGAAGCTGTCCATGGTGCCGGGCATCCAGGAGGTGAACTCCATCGTCGCCCTGTCGGAGATCAAGTCCACCACCTGCTTGCCGGTGGAGGGGTAGTGCTGGAACCTTCATGGGCACCCTTGTAGGGGCGACTTCAGTCGCCAAGCGGGCCGTAGGCCCGCCCCTTGAGGTCACGACGGGACCGCTGCGCGGCCCTTTCGCGAATGAATTCGCTCCTGCCGGGCGGGCCCACGGTGCACGGGACGGGACTGCTGCGCAGTCCTTGGGCGAATGAATTGGCTCTGTCTGCGTTAAGTGTTGCTAGAAGCTTTGAACCCAGCTGATTGCCGAGCTCTGATGATGTTTCTGGTTTCGCCCCCCCGGGCGAGTCCCTTTTTTCAATCGCCAAAAAAGGAACCAAAAACGCTTGCCCCATCATCCGGCCCCGGCTTCGCCGGGGTTCCCTCACTCCATCGCCGCTCTGGGGGCCGGCGCGATGGGCCATCCATGGCCTGGCGCGCCTCTCGCGGCATCCATGCCGCTCGTCCCCCGGCGCAACGACTGCGTTCGGCCTCCTGGAGGGGCGTTGGCGGCTGCTCCAACTTCTTCGTCCAGCGCATCGCCATGTGGTGCGCACGGGCTTTCGTAGGATGGGGCGGGCGGCGTTCCGCGAGCGAAGCGAAACCCATGCGGTGTCGGTGGCACGAACCCTTGGGCGCCCGGAAAGGGCCGTGCTTGAGCGCTTGCATTAAAGCCACAACAGCTAACGCAGACAGAGCCAATGAATTCGCCCCTACGGGAGCCGCCCATGAGCCGGCGTGCGGAGGGCGGACCGCGCTTCATCGGTCCACCTGGCGTGTAGCCCGGGCTACTGGACGGGTGATGCAAACCCCGCAGGCACAAAAAAGGCCGGCAGAGGCCGGCCTTTCTCGTTGTGCGGCGGGTCAGGCGTTGAGGCCGGTGGCCTCGTCGGCGCCGATGTGCACGTTCATGCACTGCACGGCGGCGCCGGCGGCGCCCTTGCCGAGGTTGTCCAGGCGGGCGACCAGGTTCAGGCGGTCGGCGGAGCCGAAGACGAAGAGGTCGACGCGGTTGGTGTCGTTGCAGCCCTGGACGTCGAAGAAGCCGCCGTCGAGGTTGCCGTCGTCACCGGCCGGCATCACCCGCACGAACTGCTCGCCGGCGTAGTGCTGGCGGTAGATCTCGGCGATCTCGGCGGCGCTGGCCTTGCGCGCCAGGCGCTCGGTGTAGAGCGGCACGGTCACGGCCAGGCCCTTGAGGAAGGGGCCGACGATGGGGTTGAACACCGGTGCCTGGGCCAGGCGGGCCTGGACGCGCATTTCCGGCAGGTGCTTGTGCTCCAGGCCCAGGGCGTAGGGGCGCGGGCTCATCAGCCTGGCGTCATTGCCGGCTTCGTACTGGGCGATCATGCCCTTGCCACCGCCGCTGTAGCCGGTGAGGGAGAAGGCCGAGAGCGGGTAGTCGGCGGGCAGCAGGCCGGCGTCGATCAGCGGGCGCACGGCGAGGATGAAGGCGCTGGCGTGGCAGCCGGGGACGGCGATGCGCTTGCAGGTGCGGATCTTCTCGCGCTGGCCGGCGGCCAGTTCCGGCAGGCCATAGGCCCAGCTGTCGTCGGTGCGGAAGGCGGTGCTGGCGTCGATGATGCAGGTGTTCGGGTTGGTCACCAGGGACACCGCCTCGCGGGAGGCGACGTCGGGCAGGCAGAGGAAGGCGACGTCGGCGGCGTTGAGGAAGCGCGCACGTTCGGCCGGGTCCTTGCGCTTGTCATCGGCGATGCGCAGCAGCTCCACGTCGGAACGGCCGGACAGGTAGTCGAGCAACCGGAGGCCGGTGGTGCCTTCCTGACCATCTACGAACACTTTGAAAACCATGGCGGACTCACTCGGTAAAGACGAAGGAACCCCAGCCGGGGCTGATGGGGCGTGCATTGTAACCAGGCCCGCAGGTCACGGCGATGGGCGTTCCTCGGTGGCCTTGCGGGCGGCGCCCGGGGGCGTCAGGCCCATGGAGACGTAGACGCTGGTGAGGGCGTCGACGCCCATGTCGGCGGGGCGCACCCAGTCCACCGGGACGTAGAGCAGCCCGCCGCCCACCGGGATCGGCGCGGTGGGCACGAGGATGGCGCAGTAGGCGCGGCCTTCCAGCTCGATGGGTTCGGAGCTGGGCTGCAGTGCCAGCACGGCGGCACCGTCGCCGCCGAAGAAGCACCACACCGGCTGCATGGTGGTGATGTCGGCGTTCTTGTCCTTGTCGAGCATGCCGACGAAGCGGTCGGCGACGTTGTAGACGTTGCCGATCAGCGGGGTGCGGCGCAGGGTCTGGTCGAACAGCCAGGCCAGCGGCCGGCGCAGGCCCAGCTGCACGGCGAGGCCCAGGGGGTAGAGGCTGCCCAGCAGCACCAGGGTGCCGACGAACCAGGCCAGGACCGGATTGCTGGCGAACGGCTGGCCGAGGGCGGCGAGCAGTTGGCCGATGAGGGTGGAGGGACCCACCAGGCGGTTCAGCAGGCTGACGATCCAGGCCAGCAGCGCCAGGGTCAGGACCAGCGGCAGCAAGGCCAGCAGGCCGGTGAACCAGGTGGTGATCAGGGAGCGGAGGCTGTGCTTGAACATGCGGGGGCTCCAGGCCCGCCACCCGGGGTGGCGGGCCGGCGGGTCACTTCAGCAGGTGTTTCCAGCCCTTCAGGGTCAGCAGGTGCTGGGCCTGGGCGCTGCGGGCTTCACGGCTGGCGTCGTCCAGGGGCTGGGCGGCCAGTTCGGCGAGCTTGCTCAGTTCGCCGAAGCAGCGGTCCACCTCGGGTACCTCCACCAGCACGCCACGTGCCAGGCGCAGCCAGACCAGCAGGCGCTCGATACGCGGCAGCTGCTCGGCCAGGTCTTCCGGCTGGCGGCGGTAGCGGTCCAGTTGCAGGGCGACGGCTTCCTCGGCCAAGAGGCGCGGAAGCCAGCGGCCGATGGCTGCCTGGCCCTGGCGCTCGCCGCGGGCGTTGCGGCCCTGGGTCCAGCTGCGGCCCAGCAGCCAGCGCGAGGCTTTCAGGG
Organism: Pseudomonas sp. zfem003; assembly: GCF_032621675.1. Classification (NCBI taxonomy): domain Bacteria; kingdom Pseudomonadati; phylum Pseudomonadota; class Gammaproteobacteria; order Pseudomonadales; family Pseudomonadaceae; genus Pseudomonas; species Pseudomonas sp. zfem003. The sequence continues at coordinate 98,448 of NZ_JAVYJG010000014.1, forward strand.
AGAACAGGCCCCAGCGGGTGCCGGCCAGTTCCTCGGCGAAGCGCGCCGGGGCGGCCTGGCGCACGCTTTCGTCGTCCTGGCCGGCGTTGACCACCGGGCGCCAGTCGCCGATCAGCGCATCCAGCGCCTGGCGCAGCTCATGGCTGGTGGGGCGCGGGGCGGCCTGGCCGAGGCTGCCCAGCAGGGCGCGCAGGTCGACCAGTTGCTGCAGCCAGTCGGCCAGCAGCTTCCAGTGGCCGTTGAAGCGGTACTGCTCGGCCAGGCGCTGGCTGTTGCCCAGCAGGGTCCAGCCGAGGGCGGGGATGGTGTCGTCCAGCGGCTGTTCGAAGGCGAGTTCGGGGGCGGGCAGGCTGACGCTGTAGCTCTGGGCGTCATACAGGCGGTAGCCGCGCTCGGCCTTGCTGATGTCGCAGGGCATCAGCGGCAGGTCGGCGGCCAGGGCCTCGGCCAGCTCCAGCAGGGCCTCGGGCTCGCCCTGGCGCAGCTCCAGCTCCAGCTCGCAGATTTCTTCCGCCTGGTCGCCGGCGATGACCTTGCCCAGGTCCAGGGCGGCTTCGATCACCACCTTGGCCTTGCCACGGCCCCAGGCCACTTCGGCGCGCTGGCGCACGAAGTCGGTGGTGAACAGCGGGGCCAGTGTCTTCTTGTCCAGCTCGGCAAGGCTGGCGGGCCAGCACTCGTCGCCGAGCTTTTTGGTGTCCAGCTTGGCCTTGGGCAGGTACCAGTCCCACTCGTTGCGCTCGGACAGCCCGGCCACGCTCTGGCCACGGGTCTTCAGGGTCTGGATGAACTGGTCGCCGTCGCGGCGCATGCGCAGCGCCACGCGGGCCTGGGCCAGGTCGCGGGCGGGGGTGTCGTAGTACTGGTTGAACAGTTCACGGGTCTCCCAGCCACCCTTGATGCGCTTCTTCAGCAGCGGGTGGTCGCGGAGGGCGTCGAGGGTCTCGCGGCTGGCGCGGAGCTTGATTTCGGTTTCTTTCTGCATGGCCGGACTTTCTGGTGCAGCGCGGGATGGCTGTCGAGGGCGTGAAGTCTACAGCAGCGCGGCGGGGCCTGCCGGGAGGTTTTGCCAGCGGTGGCGCCTTCCACGAGCCTGTCCACACTCGGCTGCGCGTCGGGCCTGCGGCGTTGAGAACCCGCTCGTGCGCGAGTCCGATCAAAATGCTCATTTACACAACGTAAACTGTGCTTTTTCGCCGTTTCTCGCCTTGCATGCCTCTAGCTCGCAAGCGCGTGAACAGGCTCTTATGATGGGGCGCTCGTCGGTGGAGAACCCCCATGCGCCTTCCAGACCTGAAGACCCAGTTCGCTGCGTTGATCGCCGCGCCCTCGGTCAGTTGCACCCAGCCCCATTGGGACCAGTCCAACCTGCCGGTCATCGAGCTGCTGGCCGCCTGGCTGGGCGAGCTGGGCTTCACCTGCGAGATCCAGACCGTGGCGCCGGGCAAGGCCAACCTGCTGGCCACCCTGGGCAGCGGCCCCGGCGGACTGGTGCTGGCCGGGCACAGCGACACCGTGCCCTTCGACGCGGCGCTGTGGAAAACCGACCCGCTCGCCCTCACCGAGGTGGGCGATCGCTGGTACGGCCTGGGCAGCTGCGACATGAAGGGCTTCTTCCCGCTGGTGATCGAAGCGGTGCGCGAGCTGGACGGGCAGGTGCCACGCCAGCCGCTGATCGTTCTCGCCACCTGCGACGAGGAAAGCTCCATGTCCGGCGCCCGCGCCCTGGCGGCGGCCGGTCGGCCCCTGGCGCGGGCGGCGGTGATCGGCGAGCCCACCGGGTTGAAGCCAATCCGCCTGCACAAGGGCGTGATGATGGAGCGCATCGACATCCTCGGGCAGAGCGGCCACTCCTCCGACCCGGCTTTGGGCCGCAACGCCCTGGAGGCCATGCACGAGGGCATCGGCGAGCTGCTGGCGCTGCGCCGCGAATGGCAGGCGCGCTTCCACAACCCGCTGTTCAACGTGGCGGGGCCGACCCTCAACCTGGGCTGCATCCACGGTGGCGACAACCCCAACCGCATCTGCGGCCAGTGCAGCCTGGAGTTCGACCTGCGGCCCCTGCCGGGCATGGAGCCCGAGGTGCTGCGCGAGGCCATCGGCCAGCGCCTGCGCCCGGTGGCCGAGCGCCACGGCGTGTCCCTGGACTACCGGCCGCTCTACCCGGCGGTGCCGCCGTTCGAGGAGCCGGCCGACAGCGAGCTGGTGCAACTCGCCGAACGTCTAACCGGGCATGCCGCAGAAGCGGTGGCCTTTGGCACCGAAGCACCGTATCTTCAGCACCTCGGCTGCCAGACCCTGGTGCTGGGCCCAGGCGACATCGCCTGCGCGCACCAGCCCGACGAGCACCTCGAACTGTCACGGATCGCACCTACGGTGGCGCTGTTGCGTCAGTTGATCCGCCATTACTGCATCACCCCAACCCAACCAGGGCACCTCTGAAACGTAGGCGAGGCCGTCAGCGCAAGGCAAAAACAGGCGAAAAAGCGCAGTTTACGTACGGTAAATGAGCATTTTGAGCCGGTTTTTAACGCCGCGATGACAACGCAGGTAGTTTCAGAAGTGCCCGCCAGATGACTCCCCAGGAGGGCTTCCGTTGATGTTGCTGCGACGACGATAAACGCAACGCCACCTGCTCCGTTTCCGGAGTAGCACCGTTCATTTCGCCCCCGTCACAGGCATTCGGAATCCCATGCACGACTACGTCAACTGGCTGCGCCATGCTTCGCCCTACATCAACGCCCACCGGGACTGCACCTTCGTGGTGATGCTGCCCGGCGAGGGGGTTGCCCACCCGAATTTCGGCAACATCGTCCACGACCTGGTGCTGCTGCACAGCCTGGGCGTGCGCCTGGTGCTGGTGCACGGTTCGCGCCCGCAGATCGAGGCGCGCCTGGCCGCGCGCGGGCTGACCCCGCACTTCCACCGCGACCTGCGCATCACCGACGGCCCCACCCTGGAATGCGTGATCGACGCCGTGGGCCAGCTGCGCATCGCCATCGAGGCGCGGCTGTCCATGGACATCGCCGCCTCGCCGATGCAGGGCTCGCGGCTGCGGGTCACCGGCGGCAACTTCGTCACCGCGCGGCCCATCGGCGTCGTCGACGGGGTCGACTACCACCACACCGGCGAGGTGCGCCGGGTCGACCGCAAGGGCATCGGCCGCCAGCTGGACGAGCGCTCCATCGTGCTGCTCTCGCCGTTGGGCTATTCCCCCACCGGGGAGATCTTCAACCTGGCCTGCGAGGACGTGGCGACCCGTGCCGCCATCGACCTGGGCGCGGACAAGCTGGTGCTGTTCGGCGCCGAACGCGGGCTGATCGACGAACACGGCCGGCTGGTACGCGAGCTGCGCCCGCAGCAGGTGCCGCAGCACCTGGCGCGGCTGGGCAACGGCTACCAGGCCGAGTTGCTGGACGCGGCGGCCCAGGCCTGCCGCAGCGGGGTCAAGCGCAGCCACCTGGTGAGCTATGCCGAGGACGGTTCGCTGCTCACCGAGCTGTTCACCCGTGACGGCGGCGGCACCCTGGTGGACCAGGAGCAGTTCGAGTCCCTGCGCGAGGCCACCATCGACGACGTGGGCGGGCTGATCGAGCTGATCACCCCGCTGGAGGAGCAGGGCATCCTGGTGCGTCGCTCGCGAGAAGTGCTGGAGCGGGAGATCGGCCAGTTCAGCATCGTCGAGCGCGACGGCCACATCATCGCCTGCGCGGCGCTCTACCCGATCGCCGAGTCCGAGGCGGGGGAGCTGGCGTGCCTGGCGGTGAACCCGGAGTACCGCCATGGCGGTCGCGGGGACGAGTTGCTGGAGCGCATCGAGGAGCGGGCCCGGGCCCTGGGCCTGAAGACCCTGTTCGTCCTCACCACCCGTACCGCCCACTGGTTCCGCGAGCGCGGCTTCCAGCCCAGCGGCGTGGAGCGCCTGCCGGCGGCGCGGGCCTCGCTGTACAACTACCAGCGCAACTCCAAGATCTTCGAGAAGGCGCTGTAACGACGCGGGCTGCGCACCTGGGGTGTGCAGCCCGGTGTGGGGCGGGGATCAGAAGCGGTCGCGGATCACGGCTTCGTCGAAGGCCAGCTTGCCGATGCGCGGCTTGGCTTCGACGGCTTGCTTGCCGACGGCGACCATCAGGCCGATGACGTGGTTCTCCGGCAGGTTGATCAGCTTGGCCACGGCGTCGAAGTCGAAACCGTCCATGGGGCAGCTGTCCAGGCCACGGCCGCGCGCGGCCAGCATCAGGGTCTGGGCCACCAGGCCGCAGCTGCGCATGGTTTCGTCACGCTGCACCTGGGGCTTGCCACGGTAGTAGTTGTCGATGGCGCCGGCCATGAATTCCTGCACCGGTTGCGGCGCGTCGGCCCAGACGCGGGCGGCGTCCTGTTCCCAGGCGTCGAGGCGGGCGCAGACCACCACCAGCATCGAGGCTTCGGTCACCTGGGCCTGGTTCCACGCCACTTCGCGGATCTGCTGGCGCAGGGCGGGGTCGCTGACTTCCACCAGGCGCACGTGCTGCAGGTTGAAGGCGGTGGGGGCGAGCAGGGCCAGCTCCAGCAGTTCGTCCTTCTCTTCGCGGCTCAGGCTGTGCTGGGTGTCGTAGCCCTTGATGGCGCGGCGGGTACGGATGGCTTCGTCGATGTGCATGGTCGGCTCCTGGTCAGGCGCAACGGTGGAAAGGGTGCGCCATCCTAAGCAGGCCGGTGAACGCCGACCAGTGAGGAATGGCGATAAAACACATCGAATTCATCACCTCCGGGTATCGGCCAGTTGCTGGCGCACCTCGGCGTAGGGGTAGGCCTCCAGGGCGCCGAAGGCGGGCAGGCTGCGGGCCTTGAGGCGGGTGAACACGGGGGTGGCGATGCCGCAGAGCAGGCGGGTCAGGCAGTCGACGCTGGGGGCGCGGCCCTTGGCCTCGCGGTAGCGCTCGATGAAGGCCTGGCAGCGGCCTTCCAGATCCTGCCCGGCGAGGGACGCCAGCGGTGCTGGCGGCGGCAGCACCGCCACCCGGCCGGCGCATACGGAGCAGTGGCCGCAGGCGGCCGGGGCGGCCTGGTCGCCGAAGTAGCGGGCCAGCCGGGCGCTGAGGCAGGTGTCGCTGGCGAACAGCGCGAGCATGGCCTGGATGCGGGCGATCTCGCTGTCCTCCTGCTGGCGGAAGTAGCGGTGGAGCTCATCGGCCAGGGCCTCGGTGTCGAAGTCGGGCTGGCGCAGGGCGTAGACCTCGGTCATCTGCTTGCTCTCCAGCTCGATCCAGCCGCGCTCCTGGAAGAAGTCCAGGGCCTTCACGACCCGCGCACGCTCGGCGGCGTGGTCGCGGTAGAGCCGGTCGAAGTCCACGGTGCACCAGGTGCGCGCGCGGGTGGAGGTGTCCACCAGGGCCTGGACGAACTGCCGGCGCTCGCCCTCGAAGCGCGCCAGCAGCGCCTCGGGCTCGATCAGGTACTTGAAGCGGTATTCGGCGAAGTAGGCGAACAGCGGGGCGATCAGGCCGCGCAGCTCCAGCTGCACCAGCAGGGTCTTCAGCGGCAGGGGGCGGATGTTGCTCTGCTCGGAGAGGGCGCCGGCCATCAGCTCCCAGCGCCCGTCGGGGCCGGTGGCGCTGCGCAGTTCCTGCAGCACCTCGGCGATGCCGTCGCGCTCGGGGGTGTCGCCGTAGACGAAGTTCTCCAGCACGTTGAGGCCGTCGCGGTTGGCCAGCACCAGGCATTCCGAGGGTTGGCCGTCGCGGCCGGCGCGGCCGATCTCCTGGCTGTAGTTCTCCACCGACTTGGGCAGGTCGTAGTGCACCACCAGGCGGATGTCGGCCTTGTCGATGCCCATGCCGAAGGCGATGGTGGCGACCATCAGGTTCACCTCGCCGTTCATGAAGCGCCGCTGCAGGCCTTCGCGCACGCTGTGGTCGAGGCCGGCGTGGTAGGCGCAGGCGTCGATGCCCTGGCGGGTGAGGTGGGTGGCCAGCTCTTCGGCGCTCTTCTGCTGGGTGACGTAGACGATGCCGGGCTTGCCGGGCCGGGCCCGCAGCCAGTCCACCAGGTAGCGGCGGCGCTGCTCGCCGGCCACGGGCTCCACCTGCAGGTGCAGGTTGGGCCGGTAGAAGCCGGTGGTGACCACGTCGGCGGAGTCGATGGCGAACTTGCGCTGCATGTCGGTGATCACCGCCGGGGTGGCCGTGGCGGTGAGCAGCAGCACCTGGGGGATGCCGAACTCGCGCTGGTAGTCCGGCAGCTTGAGGTAGTCGGGGCGGAAGTTGTGGCCCCACTCGGAGATGCAGTGGGCCTCGTCCACCACCAGCAGGGAGATCGGCACCTGCTGGATGAAGTGGCGGAAGCGTTCGTTCTTCAGCCGCTCCACCGAGATCATCAGGATCTTCAGTTCGCCGCTGCGGGCGCGGGCCATGACCTCGGCAGCCTCTTCGCGGCTCTGGGCCGAGTCGATGCTGGCGGCGGCGATGCCGTGGGCGTGGAGGAAGGCCAGCTGGTCCTGCATCAGCGCCAGCAGCGGCGACACCACCAGGGTCAGGTGCGGCAGGTGCAGCGCGGGCAGTTGGTAGCAGAGGGACTTGCCGGAGCCGGTGGGGAAGATCGCCGCGGCCGAGCGGCCGGCCAGCACGGCGCTGACGGCGGCTTCCTGGCCGGGGCGGAAGCGGTCGTAGCCGAAGACGCGGGCGAGGGTGGCGAGGGGCATGGCGTCACTCCGTTGTGAGGGGGCTGTCGATCATGGCCCGAAGTGCAACACGGCGGCGCCGTTGCAGGGCAGGGCACCGACCGGTCTGTCAGTAGGATGGAGCGGGTGTTGTTCCGCGAGGAGCAAGCTCGATCACTGTCTGTCCCCGGGAGCGCGGTTGGTGGATGAGAAGAGCGTCATCCACCACTACGCCAGTGGCGGGCTGCAGCACGGGACAGTGGCCAATGAAAAAGCCGCCCGTAGGCGGCTTCTTCGTACAACGGGTCCCTTACAGCTTGGGACCGGCGTTGCGGATGGCGTCGGAGACGTCGAACTTCTTGAAGTTCTCGACGAATTTCTCGGCCAGGGCCTTGGCGGCCGCGTCGTAGGCGGCTTTGTCAGCCCAGGTGTTGCGCGGGTTGAGCAGCTCGGTCTCGACGCCCGGAACGGCCTTCGGCACGTCCAGGTTGATGATGTCCAGGTGCTCGGTCTCGGCACCGACCAGCGCGCCGCTCTGGATGGCTGCGATCACGCCACGGGTGGTGGGGATGCTGAAGCGCTTGCCGACGCCGTAGCCACCGCCGGTCCAGCCGGTGTTGACCAGGTACACCTTGGAGCCGAAGCCCTGGATGCGCTTGATCAGCAGTTCGGCGTACTCACCGGCCGGGCGCGGGAAGAAGGGGGCGCCGAAGCAGGTGGAGAAGGTGGACTTGATGCCGCCGCCGGAACCCATTTCGGTGGAGCCGACCAGGGCGGTGTAGCCGGACAGGAAGTGGTAGGCCGCCTGTTCGTTGTTGAGGATGGAGACGGGCGGCAGTACGCCGGTCAGGTCGCAGGTCAGGAAGATGACCGCGTTCGGCTCGCCGGCACGGTTGGCTTCGACGCGCTTTTCCACCAGGTGCAGCGGGTAGGCGGCACGGGTGTTCTGGGTCAGGCTGTCGTCGCTGTAGTCGGGCAGGCGGGTTTCCGGGTTGAGCACGACGTTTTCCAGCACGGCGCCGAACTGGATGGCTTTCCAGATCACCGGCTCGTTCTTCTCGGACAGGTCGATGCACTTGGCGTAGCAGCCGCCTTCGACGTTGAACACGGTGCCCACGCCCCAGCCGTGCTCGTCGTCACCGATCAGGTAACGGCTCGGGTCGGCGGAGAGGGTGGTCTTGCCGGTGCCGGACAGGCCGAAGAACAGGGTGGTGTCGCCGTCTTCGCCGACGTTGGCGGCGCAGTGCATCGGCAGCACGTCTTTTTCCGGCAGCAGGAAGTTCTGCACGGAGAACATGGCTTTCTTCATCTCACCGGCGTAGCGCATGCCGGCGATCAGGACTTTCTGCTGGGCGAAGTTGAGGATCACGCAACCGTCGGAGTTGGTGCCGTCACGCTCGGGCTCGCAGACGAAGTTCGGGGCGTTGATGATCTGCCATTCCTGGCGGCCCTGCGGGTTGTACTGCTCGGGGTTGATGAACAGGCAGCGGCCGAACAGGTTGTGCCAGGCGGTCTCGGTGGTCATCTTGACGGCCAGGTAGTGCGCGGGGTCGGCACCGACGTGCACGTGGGAGACGAAACGCTCGCGTTCGGTCACATAGGCTTCGACACGGGCCCACAGTGCATCGAATTTGTCCGCCGGGAAGGGACGGTTGATGGCGCCCCAGGCGATCTTGGCGTCGGTGCTCGGCTCCTGGACGATGAAGCGGTCAGCCGGAGAACGGCCGGTGCGATGGCCGGTCTGCACGACCAGCGAACCGTTGGCGGCCAGTTCACCTTCGCCACGGCGGATGGCTTCTTCGACCAGTTGCGCGGCGCTGATGTCGGTGTACACGGCTTTAGTGGCTTGCGTCATGTGGTTCCCCGTCGGCCAGAGGCCGAGTCCTCCAATGCGAAATGTAGTGAGCCTTGCGACCCGCTACAGCGAAAAAAGTGCGCCGGATTATGCCAGAGGAAACCGGGCGATTGCGAGATGACTGGATGTAAGGCACGTCCTGCCTGGGTTCCAGGCGAAATCAGGGGGTGCTGGAGGGGTTCTCCGTGACCACTCATCGGGGGCCGAAAGACCGCTACAAGACTTGAATCGCACCTGCCGGTCACGTTCCGGACCGCAGCCGCTGAAGCGACGATGCAGCGGGGGCCCCGGCGACATATCCACAGGGGCGCCCTCGCTACAAATGGGTAGCAGCCTTACGAATTCCGCCGAACGGTACTCAGTGGCGGGTTTCCGACGGTGCGCGGCTGCCGCCACCGGCGAACAGCTGGGCCACGTCGGCGGCGTCGAAGCGGTAGCGCTGGTTGCAGAACTGGCAGTCGATCACCACGGCGCCGCCCTGTTCCTCCACCAGGGCCTCGGCGTCGGCCTGGCCGAGGCTGACCAGGGCATTGGCCGAGCGCTCCCGCGAGCAGCTGCAGTGGAAGCGCAGCGGGCGGGGGTCGAACAGGCGCACGGTCTCTTCGTGGAACAGGCGGTGCAGCACGGTTTCGTTGTCCAGGCCCAGCAGTTCCTCGGCGGTGAGGGTGTCGGCCAGGGTGGTCAGGTGCTGCCAGCTGGCGGCACGGGCTTCCGGGTCCTTCAGGCGGTCGGCGGGCAGGGCCTGCAGCAGCAGGCCACGGGCGTTGCGGCCGTCGGCGTTGAGCCAGAAGCGGGTCGGCAGCTGTTCGGAGTTGGCGAAGTAGGTGGACAGGCATTCGGCCAGGTTGGCGCCTTCGAGGGTGACGATGCCCTGGTAGCGCTGGCCCTGACGCGGGTCGACGGTGAGGGTCAGCACGCCTTCGGGCATCAGCTGCCGCAGGTCGGCGTCGGCGCCGATCTGCTCGGCGTGATAGCGGGCGATGCCGCGGATCTCGCGCTCGCTGGAGCACTCCACCATCAGCAGCGGCACGGCGCCGCTGGAGCGCGCCTGCAGCACCAGCAGGCCGTCGAACTTCAGGGTGCCCACCAGCAGCGCGGCGGCGGCGAGCATCTCGCCCAGCAGCTGGGCCACCGGTTCCGGGTAGGGGTGCTTGGCCAGGACATGGGTGTAGCTCTCGCCCAGGGAGACCATTTCACCGCGTACGTCGGTGTCGTCGAAGATAAAACGCTGGGAATTGTCGGAAATAGGCATGGGGGCAACCACAAGAGGGTGACAGATCGGTGACAGCGCACTATAAAGCGCGCCATTCCGCTGCCCGCGATAGATGAGGATGGGAATTTTATGGAGAAACCAATGCGCGTCCAAGCCTCCTGGCGATGGCCGGCCCTGCTCGGGCTGCACCTGCTGGCGGCCCTGGTACTGGCCAGCTGGCTGTGGCCGACCACCCGTGAACTCTGGGACCTGGCCGACAATGCCGCCTACCGGGCGCTGAACGGCTCCCTCGAAGGCCGTCCGGTATGGATGGCGCTCTGGGCCTTCGCCAGCACCCGCCTGTTCGACATCCTCGCCGGCGGCCTGATGCTGGCGCTGCTGATCCGCCAGGACTGGACCTTCCGTCGCCACGAGCTGCGCCCAGCGCTGTTCACCTTCATCGCCCTGCTGGCGATGCTGCTGGTGGTGCGCTCGCTGTTCACCAAGATCGGCGTGCACTTCGGCTGGCAGCACGCGAGCCCTTCGGTGGTGCTCGGCGGTATCCAGCTGAGCGACCAGTTCCCGCTGCTGGAAAGCGTGTTCGAGGTGAAGGACCGTTCCAGCCGCAGCTTCCCGGGGGACCACGCTTCGGTGCTGATGCTCTGGGGCCTGTTCATGGCGATCTTCGCCCGTGGCTGGAAGCGCGTGACCGTGCTGGCCATCGCCACGGTGCTGATGCTGCCGCGCCTGGTGGCCGGTGCCCACTGGCTGACGGACGATGTGGTCGGTGGACTGGTGATCACCCTGGTGGTCATCGCCTGGGGCTTCTGTACCCCGGCCGGCAGCCACCTGGCGCACCTGCTGCAGTGGCTGGCCAGCCCGGCGCTGCGCCTGGGCGGCTACATCCCGCTGGTGAACCGCCTGGCGCTGCTGGATACCAAGCGCCTGCGCTGACCTACTCGGCGGCGCCGCGCAGGGAATGGATCTGCCTGCGCTGCTTCTTGGTGGGCCGTCCGTCGGTCTGCACCCCCAGGGCCCCGGCCTTGCGCAGGGCGGCCGCTTCTTCACGGCGGGCGATGCTGTCCGCCGTCTCTTCGTACAGCGCCTGGGCCTCGGGCGCGCCCCGGCGCACCACCGACAGGGCACGAACCACCACGGTACGTTCGTCGAAACCGGTGCGGATCACGTACTCGTCGCCGACCCGTGGCTCCTTGCCCGGCTTGCAGCGCTCGCCCCGGTGATGGACCTTGCCGCCCTCGATGGCCTCCTTGGCCAGGGCGCGGGTCTTGTAGAAGCGCGCGGCCCAGAGCCACTTGTCCAGGCGCACCTTGTCGTCGTCTTTCTCGCGCATCGTTGCTTTCCCTCCGGGGCACCCTGCGGGCGCCCGCACATCGTCGGCCGGTGGCGGATGCAGTTGTCACACGGCCCATCTAGAATGCCGGCAACTCTACCGGAATCCCCGCCGTGAAGACCTTCGATCACCTCTCCGTGGTCGGCCTGCGTGAATGGATCGCCCTGCCGGAGCTTGGCATGGTCGGTCTGCGAGCGAAGGTCGACACTGGGGCGAGCACCTCCAGCCTGCATGCCAGCGACATCGTGCCCTTCGAGCGCGATGGCGAGCGCTGGGTGCGCTTCACCGCGCACCTGGGCACCCTGGTGCAGCGGCGCCATCGCTGCGAGGCGCGGCTGGTCTCGGTGCGCACGATCAAGAGTTCCAACGGCCAGGCCCAGAGCCGCTACGTCATCAGCACCACGGTGGTGCTGGGCGATCGCGCCTGGCCCATCGAGTTCACCCTCGCCTGCCGCAAGGCCATGCGCTACCGCGTGCTCATCGGCTCCAAGGCCCTGGTGGACGGGCAACTGGTGGTCAACCCCGCCCTCAGCTACGTACAGGACAAGCCGACCCTGCCGGCGTTCGATTCCCTCCCAGGTGCCCAATGAAGATTGCCGTGCTGTCGCGCAACCCGCGTCTGTATTCGACCCGTCGTCTGGTGGAGGCCGGCCAGCAGCGCGGTCACGAGATGGTGGTCATCGACACCCTGCGGGCCTACATGAACATCGCCAGCCACAAGCCGCAGATCCACTACCGCGGCCGTGCCCTGGAGGGCTTCGACGCGGTGATCCCGCGCATCGGCGCCTCGGTCACCTTCTACGGCTGCGCCGTGTTGCGGCAGTTCGAGATGATGGGCGTCTACCCGCTCAACGAGTCCGTCGCCATCTCCCGCTCGCGGGACAAGCTGCGCTCCCTGCAACTGCTCTCGCGCAAGGGCATCGGCCTGCCGGTGACCGGCTTCGCCCACTCGCCGGACGACATCCCCGACCTGATCCGCATGGTCAACGGCGCCCCCCTGGTGATCAAGGTGCTGGAAGGCACCCAGGGCATCGGCGTGGTGCTGTGCGAGACGGAGAAGGCCGCCGAGTCGGTGATCGAGGCCTTCATGGGGTTGAAGCAGAACATCATGGTGCAGGAGTACATCCGCGAAGCCGGCGGCGCCGACATCCGCTGCTTCGTGGTGGGCGACAAGGTGATCGCCGCGATGATGCGCCAGGCCAAGCCCGGCGAGTTCCGCTCCAACCTGCACCGGGGCGGCACCGCCAGCCTGATCAAGATCACCCCCGAGGAGCGCATGACCGCGATCCGCGCGGCCAAGGTCATGGGCCTGTCGGTGGCCGGGGTGGACATCCTGCGCTCCAACCACGGCCCGCTGGTGATGGAGGTGAACTCCTCGCCGGGGCTGGAGGGCATCGAGACCACCACCGGCAAGGACGTCGCCGGCATCATCATCGAGCACCTGGAAAAGCACGCCGGCCCCAACCTCACCCGCACCAAGGGCAAGGGCTGAGGCCCGTCCAGCCGTTCCTCAGGCCGAGTCGGCCAGGGCGCGCTCGCGGCGCTGCAGCCAGGCCAGGAAGGCCGGCCCGTCCAGCGGCTCGCTGATGTGGAAGCCCTGGCCCAGGGCACAGCCCAGCCGGCGCAGGGACTGGTACTGGGCGTCCGCCTCGATGCCTTCGGCGACGCATTCCAGGCCCAGGTTGCGGCCGATGGCGAGAATGGTCTCCACCAGTGCCGCGTCGCTGCCCTCTTGCTCCAGCCCCTCGACGAAGCTGCGGTCGATCTTCAGCCGGTCCAGCGGCAGGCGCTTGAGGTAGATCAGCGAGGAGTAGCCGGTGCCGAAGTCGTCGATGGCGAAGCGCACCCCCAGTTGCTTCAGCTCCAGCATGGCGGCGATGCAGCGTTCCACGTCCTCCATCAGGCTGCCTTCGGTGATCTCCAGCTCCAGCGCATGGGCCGGTACATCGTGGCGCTGCAGGCAGTCGCGGACCCGCTCGACGAAGTCCGGCTGGCGCAGGTCGCGGGGGCTGATGTTGATCGCCAGCACCAGGGCGGGCCGGTGCGGCAGCCACTGGGCGAGGTTGGCGCAGGCCTGATCCAGCACCCAGTTGCCCAGTTCGAGGATCAGCCCGGTCTCTTCCGCCAGGGGGATGAACTGCGCCGGTGACACCACGCCGCGGCTGGGCGTGCGCCAGCGCAGCAGCGCCTCGGCGCCCACCACCTGGCCGCCGGCCAGTTCCAGCTGCGGCTGGAATTCCAGGAACAGCTGGCCCCGCGCCAGGGCCTGGCGCAGGTCGCTCTGCAGTTGCAGGCGCTGGTCGATGGCGGCCTGCATGGCCGGGGCGAAGAAGTGCAGCGCATTGCGCCCGCCCTGCTTGGCCCGGTACATGGCGGTGTCGGCCTGCTTGAGCACGTCGGCGGCGCCCTGGCCGTCGAAGGGATGCAGGGCGATGCCGATGCTGGCGCTGACCGCCAGCTCATGCTCGCCCACGCGGTAGCTGCCACGCAGGCTCTGCAGCAGCTTGGCGCCCACTTCGGCGGCGTGGTCGGCCGCGCCGTCGGCCTCCGGTGCCAGGGCCTCCAGCAGCACCACGAACTCGTCGCCGCCCAGCCGCGCCAGGGTGTCCTCGGCACGCAGGCAGCCGGCCAGGCGCGCGGTGACTTCCCGCAGCAGGGCGTCGCCCACCGGGTGGCCGAGGCTGTCGTTGACGGTCTTGAAGTGGTCCAGGTCGATGAACAGCAACGCACCGAAGCGGCCGTCGCGAACTTCGCGGGCCATGGCGTGCTGCAGGCGGTCCAGCAGCAGGCGGCGGTTGGGCAGGCCGGTGAGTTCGTCGCTGTAGGCCAGGCGCTCGATCTCGCGCTGGTAGCGCTGGCGCTCGGAAATGTCGGTGATGCTCAGGCGGATCAGCTGCCGGTCGCGGCCCGGCAGGCGCACCAGACGCACCTCGCAGGGGCGCACGCGCCCGGCGAAGTCGCGCATCAGCCACTCGAACAGCGGCGTTTCGCCGGCCAGGGCAGCGCGGGCGTGGGCGCGGCCGACCTCCTGGGAGCTGCGCCCGTCGGCCTGGTAGGGCGGGCTGAAGCTGTCGGGCATGCGCCCGAGCAGCTGCTCGCGGGGCAGGCCGTAGAGCCGCGCGGCGTTCTCGTTGGCATCGGTGATGCCGCGTTCCAGGTCGAACACCAGGATGGCCTCGGGGGCGTGTTCCACCAGCACGCGGTAGCGGTCCTCGGCCTCGCGCCGGGCGCTGACGTCCTCCACCAGGATCAGCAGGGCGTACAGCCGGCCCTCGGCATCGCGCACGCCACGGACGTTGACGCGGGTGTCCACCGCGCTGCCGTCCGGGCGCAGGAAGCGCTTGTCCAGTTCGTAGCCGTCGCGCAGGCCCTGGCGCAGCTCCACCAGCAGCTCGCTTTCCTGGGGGCGGTCGTCCGGGTGGGTGATGCTCATCCAGTCGTGGCCCTGCAGCTGCTCGCGGGAGCGCCCGAGGATGCTGCACAGCTTGAAGTTCACTTCCTGCCAGCCCTGTTCCGGCGAGCACAGGGCCATGCCCATCAGCGGGGCTTCGAAGAACAGGTGCAGGTGCTCGTCGCGCTCGCGCTGGCGGCGTTCGGTGCGCTTCTGCTCGGTGAGGTCCTGCACCGCACCGTAGATGCGCATCACCTGGTCGCCGTCGCTCTCGGCCAGGCCCTTGAAGCGCAGGGTGCGCGGGATGCCCTTGGCGCTGGTGATGCGCAGCTCCAGGTCGAAGGGGGTGCCGGTCTCCTGCACCCGCTGCAGGGTGGCTTCGGCCTGCTGGCGGCTGGCGGCGTCGAAGAACTCCAGCACCCGTTCGAAGCTGGGGGCGCCGTCGGCGGGGTCGAGGTCGAAGATGCGGAAGGTGCCCTCGCTCCAGAACAGCGTGCGTGCCGGCAGCTGCAGCACCCAGCCGCCGAGGTCGGCGATGGCTTCGGTCTGGCTCAGCAGGTGGGTCTGGCGCAGCAGTTCCTCGCGGCGCATGGCCAGCTCCTCGGCCAGCAGCTCGCGGGTGCTGACGTCGTGCTGCAGGGCGACGAAGTGGCTGATGCCCTCGCCGTCGCGCATCGGCGCCAGGGTCACCTCGTTCCAGAACAGGCTGCCGTCCTTGCGGTAGTTGCGCAGGATCGCCTGGGTCGGATTGCCCTGCTCGATGGCGGCGCGCAGGTGCCGCAGGGCGGGCTGGTTGCGGTCGTGCCCGACGAGGAAGCGGCAGTTGCGGCCGAGGGCATCTTCGCGGCTGTAGCCGGTGATGCGCTCGAAGGCGCTGTTGCAGTAGATCAGCGGGAAGTCGGGGTCACGGGCATCGGCGATGGTGACGCCCAGCGGAGTCGCCTCCATGGCCAGGTTGGTCATGGCCAGCTCGCGCTGCATCTCGGCGCGGCGCCGCAGGTTCAGGCGCAGGTCGCTGAGGCTGCGCCCCACCAGTAGGGCGGAGACCATCAGCAGCAACACGCTGAACTGCAGCTCGATGCGCCGCGTCTCCAGCCACTGGCTGGCGTCGCCGAGCTCGCGCAGGGCCGGCAGCGCCAGCACGCTGATGGTGGTGACCACCGCGCCCCAGAGTGCGCCGCTGAAGCCCCAGCCGAGGGCCAGGCCGAGGATCGCCAGGCCGATCACCGGCAGGGTCATGGGCAGCGGCATCACCGCCATCAGCAGTGGCAATGCCACCGCCGGCAGCAGCAGGACGGGCCAGGGTGGCAGGCGGCGGATGGCCTCCGGCAGCGGCTCGTAGACGCCGAGCGCCCAGCCGTTGCGGCGCAGCCAGGGGGTGCCGTAGACCAGCAGCGGCAGGCTCAATACCAGGGTGGTGAGGCTGTCGCCCAGCCACATCTGCAGGCTGGCCAGCAGCCAGGCCTGGCGGGTGATGACGCCGGTGGCCAGCAGGCTGGCCTGGACGCCGAGGCTGACCAGGGTCACCGGCACCAGCACGCCCAGCAGCATGAAGCGCAGCAGGCTGGCGAAGTCCGGCAGGCCGGCTTCGGCCTGGTGCCGGCGCAACAGCAGCCAGGCGACGCCGATGGAGAGGGTTTCGGGCAGGGCGTAAAACGGTGCCAGGTGCCAGTCCAGCCCCCACAGCGGGATGCTCGCGACGGCGTTGAGGTAGACGCTGGCCAGTACCCGGGGGCCCCACCAGAGGGTCAGCACCAGGCCGAGGGCGAATGGCAGGTACCAGAGCGCGACACCGCCCGAAATCTGGGTGCCCAGCGACATCCAGGTGGCCAGGTGCAGCAGGGGCAAGGGCACCCACCAGGTCCATCGGGGCGCAAGGGCGTGGGCGTCGGGCATGGGGGCCTCTTGTCGACGCAGGGCTGGGCAGGGTTCAGGGCGCCTAGAGTACGTGGATCAGGGCAAAGTGACACTATCGAAATGAGCGCCGTTGCGGCGCGTCGACAGAAGGCAGGCGGGCCCCGGGCCGGCCAGGCGACCCGGGGCTTGCAGGCGCGATGGACTCAGGCCGCGTCGCGCGGCAGCAGCAGCCCCAGGGGCAGGCAGACGCGGGCTTCCAGGCCGCCGCCGGAGCGGTTGCGCAGCTCGACGCTGCCGCCGTGCTGGGCGGCGATGCGCTTGACGATGGCCAGCCCCAGGCCGGTGCCCTTGCCGCCCCGGGCGCGGTCGCCGCGGATGAAGGGGTTGAAGATGTCACCCAGCTCGGCCGGGTCGATGCCCTGGCCGCGGTCCAGCACGCTCAGCACCACGTAGGGCGCAGCGTGGTCGCCGGCCACGTAGGCCGCCACTTCCACGCCGTTGTTGCCGTAGCGCAGGGCGTTCTCGATGAGGTTGGCGAGCAGGCGCTTCATCGACACCCGGCGCAGCGGTACCGGCGGCACCGGCTCCAGGCACAGGCGCACCTGTTCCTCCTGCTGGTTGTAGGGCGCCACCACTTCGCGCACCAGTTCGCCCAGGTCCATTTCCTCCACGCGTTCGTCGCGGCCATCGCGGATGAAGGCGAGGAACTGGTCGAGGATGGCGTCCATGTCCTCGATGTCGCGGACCATGTCCTCGGTCAGCTCCGAGTCGGCGCTCATCAGCTCCAGGGACAGCCGCAGGCGGGTCAGCGGCGTGCGCAGGTCATGGGAGACGCCGGCCAGCATCAGCTCGCGCTCGCGGGCGGCCTGCTCGACGTCTTCGGCCATCTGGTTGAAGGCGCGGTACACCTCGGTCATCTCGCTGGGCGTGTCGCTCACCGGCAGGCGCACGCTGCGGCCCTGACCGAGGTGGCGGGCGGCGAACACCAGGCGCTTGAGCGGGGCGTTGAGCTGGCGCACGAAGATCCAGGCGGCGGCGGTGGACAGCAGGCCGATGCCGAGGAACCAGCCGAGCACGCTCCAGATGCGCTGGCCGCGAAGCGGGTGCGGGTAGAGCGGGATGCGCACCCAGTCCGGGCCGAGGCTGGGAGCATGGACCCAGAGCGCCGGCGGGCTCTTGGCGCGCAGGCGGACTTCGGTCTGCGGGCCCAGTTCGGTCTGCATCTGCCGTTCGAAGATCTCGCTGTAGGGCCAATGCTGTTCCGTCTGTGGCACGTCCTCCTGGCTCACCCGGGCCAGGCCGGCGGCGCGGGCCAACTGGTCGCGCTCGCCCTCGCTGGCGGCCCAGTAGGCGCGCAGGGTCAGCGCCGCGCCGTGGCTGTACTGGCGGTCCACCAGCACGTCCTCGTTCATCATCAGGTACACCAGGGTCAGCGCCTTGGAGAACAGCACGACGATGAGCACCAGCCAGAGGGTGCGGGAGAAGAAGCTCTGCGGGAACCAGTAGGGCGCTTTCATGGGCGGGCGGGTGTTGGGGGCGGACGTGCCGCGCGGGGGGCGCGCGGCGGGAAGGTTCACTTGTTGCCGTCCGGCACGAAGACGTAGCCGACGCCCCAGACGGTCTGGATGTAGCGCGGCTTGGACGGGTCGGGTTCGATCAGCCGGCGCAGGCGCGAGATCTGCACGTCGATGGAGCGCTCCAGGGCGTCCCACTCGCGGCCACGGGCCAGGTTCATCAGCTTGTCGCGGGTCAGCGGTTCGCGGGCGTGCTGGACCAGGGCCTTGAGCACGGCGAACTCGCCGGTGGTGAGCATGTGCACGTCATCGCCACGCTTGAGCTCGCGGGTGGCCAGGGACAGCTCGTACTCGCCGAAGCTGACCACCTCGTCCTCGCTGGACGGCGCGCCCGGCACCTGGGGCGCCTGGCGGCGCAGCACGGCCTTGACCCGGGCCAGCAGCTCGCGCGGGTTGAAGGGCTTGGCCAGGTAGTCGTCGGCGCCCAGCTCCAGGCCCTGGATGCGGCTGGATTCGTCGCCCTTGGCGGTGAGCATGATGATCGGCACCTGGTTGTTCGAGGCGCGCAGGCGGCGGCAGGCGGAGAGGCCGTCCTCGCCAGGCAGCATCAGGTCCAGCACCAGCAGGTGGAAGAGCTCGCGGGCCAGCAGGCGGTCCATCTGCTCGACGTTTTCCACCGCGCGCACGCGGTAGCCCTGTTCCTCGAAGAAGCGTTCGAGCAGACGGCGCAGGCGCGCGTCGTCGTCGACGATCAGGATCTTTTCACCCTCGGCGTTGGGGATGCTGCTCATGGTCACTCCAGATTCTTCGGCGCGGCATTATCGCTCAGTCCACCGGTGCGGCGGCCCGTCCATTGTTAGCAGATTTTTCCCCCAACGGTTCCCTGGCCGGCGCGGGCCGGTGTTTATAATGCGCCGCTCTTTTGCCCGGCCGGGCCTTGCCGGCCGGTTCTTCCGTTGCTTACAGGTGTGTTTTTTCTCAATGGACAGCATCAACAACCGTATCGCTGAAGAGCTGGGTGTACGCCCGCAGCAAGTCGCCGCCGCCGTTGCCCTGCTCGACGAGGGCTCCACCGTGCCCTTCATCGCCCGTTACCGGAAGGAAGTCACCGGCAGCCTGGACGACACCCAGCTGCGCACCCTGGAAGAGCGCCTGCGCTACCTGCGCGAGATGGAGGACCGCCGTGGCGCGATCCTCGCCAGCATCGAGGAGCAGGGCAAGCTGACCCCGGAACTGGCCCGCGAGATCAAGCTGGCCGACACCAAGACCCGCCTCGAAGACCTCTACCTCCCCTACAAGCAGAAGCGTCGCACCAAGGGCCAGATCGCCCTGGAAGCCGGCCTGGGCGAGCTGGCCGATGCGCTGTTCGCCGACCCGAGCCTGGCCCCGGAGGCCGAGGCCGCGCGCTTCATCGATGCCGAGAAGGGCTTCGCCGACACCAAGGCCGTGCTGGAAGGCGCCAAGTACATCCTCATGGAGCGCTTCGCCGAGGACGCCACCCTGCTGGCCAGCCTGCGCAGCTACCTCAAGGACAACGCCACCCTGTCCGCCCGCCTGGTGGCCGGCAAGGAGCAGGAAGGCGCCAAGTTCAGCGACTACTTCGAGCACGACGAAGCCCTCAAGGGCGTGCCATCCCACCGTGCCCTGGCGATCTTCCGCGGGCGCAACGAGGGCGTGCTGAGCATCGCCCTGAAGGTGGGCGAGGAGCTGCCGGGCACCATGCACCCCTGCGAGGTGATGATCGGCGAGCGCTTCGGCGTGAAGGACCAGGGCCGCGCCGCCGACAAGTGGCTGGGCGAGGTGGTGCGCTGGACCTGGAAGGTCAAGCTCTACACCCACCTGGAGACCGACCTGCTGGGCGAGCTGCGCGAAGCCGCCGAGACCGAGGCGATCAACGTCTTCGCCCGCAACCTGCATGACCTGCTGCTGGCCGCCCCGGCCGGCCCGCGCTGCACCCTGGGCCTGGACCCGGGCCTGCGCACCGGCTGCAAGGTGGCCGTGGTGGATGCCACCGGCAAGCTGCTGGACACCGCCACCGTCTACCCCCACGTGCCCCACAACAAGTGGGACGAGACCCTGGCCACCCTCGGCAAGCTCTGCGCCAAGCACGGCGTCGAGCTGATCGCCATCGGCAACGGCACCGCCAGCCGCGAGACCGACAAGCTGGCCGGCGAGCTGGTGCGCAAGCTGCCGGGCCTGAAGCTCACCAAGATCATGGTCAGCGAGGCCGGCGCCTCGGTTTACTCCGCCTCGGAACTGGCGGCCAAGGAATTCCCCGAGCTGGACGTGTCCCTGCGTGGCGCCGTCTCCATCGCCCGCCGCCTGCAGGACCCGCTGGCCGAGCTGGTGAAGATCGACCCGAAATCCATCGGCGTCGGCCAGTACCAGCACGACGTCTCCCAGCTGCAGCTGGCGCGCAGCCTGGACGCCGTGGTCGAGGACTGCGTGAACGCCGTCGGCGTGGACGTGAACACCGCCTCCGCCGCCCTGCTGGCGCGCATCTCCGGCCTCAACAGCACCCTGGCGCAGAACATCGTCACCTACCGTGACGCCAACGGCGCGTTCAAGACCCGCGACGAACTGAAGAAGGTCAGCCGCCTCGGCGAGAAGACCTTCGAGCAGGCCGCCGGCTTCCTCCGCGTGATGAACGGCGACAACCCGCTGGACGCTTCGGGCGTGCACCCGGAGACCTACCCGCTGGTGCAGCGCATCGCCGCCGATACCGGCCGCGACATCCGCACCCTGATCGGCGACTCGGGCTTCCTCAAGCGCCTGGACCCGGCCAAGTTCACCGATGAGACCTTCGGCCTGCCCACCGTCACCGACATCCTCAAGGAACTGGACAAGCCCGGCCGCGACCCGCGCCCCGAGTTCAAGACCGCCGAGTTCCAGGACGGCGTCGAGAGCCTCAAGGACCTCAAGCCCGGCATGGTGCTGGAGGGCGTGGTGACCAACGTCACCAACTTCGGCGCCTTCGTCGACATCGGCGTCCACCAGGACGGCCTGGTGCACATCTCCGCGCTGTCGGAGAAGTTCGTCAAGGACCCGTACGAGGTGGTCAAGGCCGGCGACATCGTCAAGGTCAAGGTCATGGAGGTGGACATCCCGCGCAACCGCGTCGGCCTGTCCATGCGCATGAGCGACACCCCCGGCGAGAAGGTCGAGGGCCCGCGCGGCGGCGGTCGCCCGCAGGGCGGCCAGCGTCCTGATCGCGGTGCCCCGCGCCAGCAGCAGGCGGCCCCGGCGAACAACGCCATGGCCTCGCTGTTCGCCAACGCCAAGCAGATCAAGAAGAAGTAAGACCATGGCACTCGATGACCCGCAGACCGCCAGCGCCTTCAGTCGGCTGCTCGGCATCGAAGCGGTGAGCCTCGGCGACGGTGTCGCCGAGGCCCGCCTGCCCATGGGCGAGCACCTGCGCAACCGGGGCCAGGTGATGCACGGCGGGGCGATCTTCACCCTGCTGGACATCGCCATGGGCCTGGCCTGCACCAGCGTCCACGGCTTCGACCGGCGCAGCGCCACCATCGAATGCAAGATCAACTACATCCGCCCCGTGGCCGACGGCGAGATCACCTGCCGGGCCCGCGTGCTGCACGCCGGCTCGCGCACCCTGGTGGTCGAGGCCGACGTGCTGCAGGGCGACAAGCTGGTCGCCAAGGGACAAGGCACCTTCGCCCAGCTGTAAGCGCCAGGACGGCGACGCTCTATTCTGGACGAAGCGACAACGCAGTCATGTCCGCCCCTTGTAGACCGATCAGTCCACCCTCATATTGGGGCGACTGTCCACTGGGACCCACAGGATTCCAAATTGAGCGACCTTCTCTCCCGCCGCCTGGCGCTGCTTGGCGAGCGAGCCAACCTGTCCCTGCTGACCCAGTGCCTGCACGGCATCGAGCGTGAATGCCTGCGCGTCGACCCGCGTGGCCAGTTGGCCCTGACCGACCACCCGGTGGCCCTGGGCTCGGCCCTGACCCACGGGCAGATCACCACCGACTACTCCGAGTCGCTGCTCGAATTCATCACCCCCACCGAGCACGACCCCGCCGCCACCCTCGACGACCTCGACCGCATCCACCGCTTCACCTACCAGAAGCTGGACGGCGAATACCTGTGGAGCGCCTCCATGCCCGGCCGCCTGCCGAGCGAGGAAGCCATCCCCATCGCCCACTACGGCACCTCGCCCATCGGCCGGCTGAAGTACGTCTACCGGCGTGGCCTGGCCGTGCGCTATGGCAAGACCATGCAGTGCATCGCCGGCATCCACTACAACTTCTCCCTGCCCGAGGCGTTGTGGCCGCTGCTCAAGGCGGCCGAGGGCGATACCCAGAGCGAGCGCGACTACCAGTCGGCGCGCTACATCGCCATGATCCGCAACTTCCGCCGCTACAGCTGGCTGCTGATGTACCTGTTCGGCGCCGCCCCGGCACTGGACGAGAACTTCCTGCGCGGCCGTCCCCACGACCTCGACCGCCTCGATGCCGACACCCTCTACCTGCCCTGGGCCACCAGCCTGCGCATGAGCGACCTGGGCTACCAGAACAACGCCCAGGCCGGCCTGACGCCCTGCTACAACAGCCTCGACAGCTACCTGTCGAGCCTGCGCCAGGCCGTCTCCACGCCGTACCCGCCCTATGCCGAGATCGGCACCAAGCAGAACGGCGAGTGGGTGCAGCTGAACACCAACGTCATCCAGATCGAGAACGAGTACTACTCCTCGATCCGCCCCAAGCGCGTCACCTACACCGGCGAACGCCCGATCCAGGCCCTGATGGCCCGTGGCGTGCAGTACGTCGAAGTGCGCTGCCTGGACATCAACCCCTTCCTGCCGCTGGGCATCGATCTCACCGAGTCGCGCTTCCTCGATGCCTTCCTGCTCTACTGCGCCCTGGCCGACAGCCCGCCGATGGCCGGCGACGAGTGCCGCGCCTGCACCGACAACTTCCAGCGGGTGGTCAAGGAAGGCCGCCGTCCGGGCCTGCGCCTGCAGCGCCCTGATGGCGAGATCGGCCTGGTGGAGTGGGCCGGCGAACTGCTGGAACGCATCGCCCAGACCGCCGCGCTGCTGGACCGCGCCCAGGGCGGCGAGGCCCACGCCCAGGCCCTGGCCGAACAGCGTCGCAAGGTCGAGGACCCGTCCCTGACGCCGTCGGCCCAGGTACTGGCGGAGCTGCGCGAACGGGGCGAGAGCTTCAGCCAGTTCGCCCTACGCCAGAGCGAGGCCCATGCCCGCGCGTTCCGCGAGCGCCCGCTGGACGCTGCCGACGTGGAGCGCTTCGAAGCCATGGCCCGCTCGTCGCTGGAGGAGCAGGCACGCCTGGAAGCCGAGCCCGAGGGGGACTTCGACACCTTCGTCGCCGCCTACCAGGCCAGCATCCTCGGGCTGCTGAGCAACTGAGGCAAACGGAGCGAGCGCCGCGTCACAAAACCGACAAGCTGGGGCTCCAGGTGGGACAAGTGGCCATCCATGCCGGAAAGCCGACGGCTAGCATGGTGCCTGAACCCTTCTGCGAGCCTGCGTCATGGCGCCGCCCGATCACGATCAAGAGCCCGCTCCGCCGCTGTGGAGCCTGGAAGACCTGAACAAGGCCTACCAGCAGGGCTACATGGCCGGTCTCACCGGCCAGCCCATCGACCCGCAACCCTACGCGGCGGACGTCCTCGCAGCGGCCTGGGAGGCCGGCTGGGACGACGGCCATGACCAGTACGAACTGCAGCGCCCGCCACGCATCGCCTGAGTCACTCCTCGAACGCCGCGTCCAGCGGCACCCGGTAGCCGATGGCCAGCCGGTTGGTCTCGTTGGCCATCGCCACCACCGCCTGCAGCTCGCCGAACATCGCCTCGCTCATGCCCGCCTTGCGCGCCGCCGCCGTGTGCGAGCCCACGCAGTAGCCGCAGTTGTTGGTCACGCTCACCGCGATGTAGATCAGCTCCCTGGTCAGCGGGTCCAGCTCGCCGTCCGCCACCATCACCTCCTTCAGGCTTTCCCAGGTACGGCGCAGGGTCTGCGGGTGCCGGGCGAGGGCCTTCCAGAAGTTGTTCACCTGGTCCACCTGGCGGGTGGCCATGATGTCGTCGTAGACCGCACGGACTTCAGGCGAGGCATTTGCATATTCGATCAAGTGCTTAGACGACATGGTGTTTCTCCTTTTAGGTTATTAGGCAACGCAGTATAGGCAGCCGCCCGTACCGTCATACCACCCAGGAGCATGGTCATGTCGAAACACCGTCTGGGCCGTCTGGCCCTCACCCTTCCCCTGTTGCTGCCGTTGCTGGCCCAGGCCGCCCAACCCGGGCTCTGGGACACCTACGCCACGCTGAAGAGCAAGACCTGGG
The DNA here is from genome assembly GCF_032621675.1 of Pseudomonas sp. zfem003. Lineage (NCBI taxonomy): Bacteria > Pseudomonadati > Pseudomonadota > Gammaproteobacteria > Pseudomonadales > Pseudomonadaceae > Pseudomonas > Pseudomonas sp. zfem003. The sequence goes on from NZ_JAVYJG010000014.1 coordinate 122,585, forward strand.
TCGACCTGACCCACCCCTACGACGAACAGGTCCCGCACTGGAAGGGCTTCGACAACGCCCAGCGCAAGACCCTCTACACCGTCGACAAGGACGGCTTCCAGGTGGACCTCTACACCCACGTCGGCCAATGGGGCACCCACGTCGACCCGCCCGTGCACTTCCACAAGGGCCTGCGCAGCATCGACCAGATCGACGTGAAGGAGCAGTTGCTGCCCCTGGTGGTGCTGGACATCCACCAGCAGGCGGCGAAGAACCCCGACTACGTGCTGACCCTGGCCGACGTGAAGGCCTGGGAGGCCAAGCACGGCCCGGTACCCGAAGGCGCTTTCGTCGCCCTGCGCAGCGACTGGTCCAAGCGCTGGCCGAGCCAGGAGAAGATCCAGAACGCCGACGCCCAGGGCGTGGCCCACTACCCCGGCTGGAGCAAGGAGGCCCTGGTGTACCTCTACGAGACGCGCAAGATCACCGCCTCCGGCCACGAGACCACCGACACCGACCCGGGCATCGCCACCAGCAAGGACGACTACTCCCTGGAGTCCTACATCCTCGGCAAGGACCACTACCAGATCGAGCTGCTCGCCAACCTCGACCAGGTGCCCGAGGCCGGCGCCCTGGCCGTGGTCAGCTTCCCGAAGATAGCCCGTGGCACCGGCTTCCCCGCCCGCGTCTTCGCCATCCTGCCCTGACCCGCACCCCACCCGGCCCGGCCGCTCAGGCCTGGCCGACCCCCATCAACTGCTCCACCAGCCAGCCCAGCGCCGCGTCGGAGTCGCGCTGGGCCAGGCTCACCAGGTCCAGGTGGAACGGCCCCAGGGCGAAGGGCAGGGGGTGCACCGCGAGCGGCAGCAACCGCGCGAAGTGCGCCGCCAGCCGCGCCGGCAGCACCACCGTGAGGTCGGTGCCGGCCACGATGTGGGCCGCCTGCAGGTAGTTCGGCGTGGTGTAGACGATGTCCCGCGCCAGGCCCTGTTCCCCCAGCCACTGGTCCACCATGCCTTTGGTCTGGCCCCCATGCACCCACAGGTGGCGTAGCCTCAGGAAGGTCGCCAGGTCCGGCGCCTGTTGCAGCTGCGGGTGATCGCGGCGGGCCACGAGGCGCAGGCTCTCGCTCATCCAGCGCCGCGCCCGGAAGCGCGCCGGAATGCGCTCGAAGCGCCCCAGCACCAGATCCAGCTCGCCCTGGTCCAGCGCCTCGGCCGGCAGGCTCGGGGTCAGGTGGCGGATGGCGATGCGCAGCCCCGGCGCCTCCAGGGCCAGCTGCTGTAGCAGCCGGGGCATGGCGATCAGCTCCACGTAGTCGGTCACCGCGATGGTGAAGCGCTGCTGGCTGCGCGCCGGGTCGAAGCCCTCGCCGGTCACCAGGCTCTGCTCGATCTGGCGCAGCGCCGCGCGGATCGGCATCTCCAGCGCCAGGGCCCGTGCGGTGGGCTGCATGCCACGGCCCACTCGGGTCAGCAGCGGGTCGCCGAGCAGTTCCCGCAGGCGGTTCAGGGCATTGCTCACCGCCGGCTGGCTCAGCGCCAGGCGTTCCGCCGCGCGGGACACGCTGCGTTCGCGCAGCAGGGCATCGAGCACCCGCAGCAGGTTCAGGTCGAAGTTGGAAATATTCACGACGGGAATGCGGCCTATCACAAGACTAAATTTCAAAAATAGTACCGGCTTCCTTACTGTGTTCCACGGCTTTCACGCTCCCCACCCCCCAGAACAACAAGAGGACGAGGCAATGACCCGCACCCCCTACGACATCCAGCACGCCGCCGTGATCGGCGCCGGCACCATGGGCCGCGGCATCGTCATGAGCCTGGCCAGCGCCGGCATTCCCGTGCGCTGGCTGGACAGCAACCCGCAGATGCTCGAACAGGGACTGGGCGTGGTGGCCGACACCTACGCCCACAACTTGCGCCAGGGCCGCATCGACGAAGCCGAGGCCGCCGCCCGCCGCGCGCGCATCCAGCCGGTGCAGGGCTACGCCGACCTGGCCGAGGTGGATCTGGTGATCGAAGCGGTCTACGAGAACCTCGACCTCAAGCAGCAGATCTTCCGCGAGCTGGACGCCCGGCTGAAGCCCTCGGCCATCCTCGCCAGCAACACCTCGGCACTGGACATCGATGCCATCGCCGCCGTCACCGCCCGTCCCGAGCAGGTCCTCGGCCTGCACTTCTTCAGCCCGGCGCACATCATGAAGCTGCTGGAGATCGTGCGCGGCGCCAGGACCGCCCAGCCGGTGCTGGACGCGGCCCTGGACCTGGGCAAACGCATGGGCAAGGTCAGCGTCGTCGCCGGCAACTGCGACGGCTTCATCGGCAACCGCATGCTCCACACCTACGTCCGCGAGGCGCGGATGATGCTGCTGGAAGGTGCCTTCCCCCACCAGGTGGACGCCGCCCTGCAGGCCTTTGGCTTCGCCATGGGCCCGTTCCGCATGTACGACGTGGTCGGCATCGACCTCGAATGGCGCGCTCGCGAGCTGTCCGGCAAGGGCCAGGATGACCCGGCGGTGCAGGTGGACAACCGCCTCTGCGCCCTTGGCCGCTTCGGCCAGAAATCGCGCATGGGCTACTACCGCTACGCCGAAGGCAGCCGCCAGGCCGAGCACGACCCGGAAGTGGACGCCCTGGTGCTGGCCGTCTCCGAGCAGCTCGGCTTCCAGCGCCGGGCCATCGGCCAGGAGGAAATCCTCGAGCGCTGCCTGCTGGCCCTGGTCAACGAAGGCGCGAAGATCCTCGAAGAAGGTATCGCCGCCTCCAGCGCCGACATCGACACCGTCTACCTCAACGGCTACGGCTTCCCTGCCGACAAGGGCGGCCCCATGAGCTGGGCCGACGGCCAGGGCCTGGAGGCCCTGCGCGAGCGCCTGGAATACCTCGCCGGACGCCACGGCCTGCACTGGCAACCCGCCGCCCTGATCCAGCGTCTGGCCGCCGAAGGCCGGGGCTTCGCCGACTACCGCCTGGAGGCCTGAAATGAGCTACACCGCCCCCCTGCGCGACATGCGCTTCGTGCTCCATGAACTGTTCGACGCCGCCGGCCACTGCGAACGGCTGGGTAATGGCCTGGACCGCGAGCTGATCGACGGCGTGCTGGAAGAAGGCGCGCGCTACACCGGCGAAGTCATCGCCCCGCTCAACCGCGCCAGCGACGAAGAGGGCGTGACCCTCGAAGGCGGCGCCGTCACCACCCCCACGGGCTTCCGCGAGGCCTACCAGCAGTACTGTGACAACGGCTGGGCCAGCATGACCGGCCCGGTTGAGCACGGCGGCCAGGGCTTCCCGCAGCTGGTGGCCGCCAGCTTCCACGAGATGCTGATGGCCGCCAGCCTGTCCTTCCGCGTCTATTCCGGCCTTACCGAAGGCGCGGTGCTGGCGCTGCACACACACGGCAGCGAGGCCCTCAAGCGCGACTACCTGGGCAAGATGGTCAGCGGCGTGTGGACCGGCACCATGTGCCTCACCGAGCCCCAGGCCGGCACCGACCTGGCCCTCCTGCGCACCCGCGCCGAGCCCCGGGCCGACGGCAGCTACGCGGTCAGCGGCAGCAAGATCTTCATCAGCGGTGGCGAGCAGGACTTCTCCGAGAACATCGTCCACCTGGTGCTGGCACGCCTGCCCGATGCCCCCGCCGGGGTGAAGGGCATCTCGCTGCTGCTGGTGCCCAAGTTCATCGCCAACCCCGACGGTACGCCTGGGGCGCGCAACGCCCTGTCCTGCGGGGCCATCGAACACAAGATGGGCATCAAGGGCGCCGCCACCTGCGTGATGAACTTCGACGGCGCCACCGGCTGGCTGGTGGGCGAGGCCAACCAGGGCCTGGCCTGCATGTTCACCATGATGAACGACGCCCGTTTCCAGGTCGGCCTGCAGGGCCTGGGCATCGCCGAACGCGCCTTCCAGGGCGCGCTGGCCTATGCCCGCGAGCGCCTGCAATCCCGCGCGCTGACCGGCCCGGCCGAGCCGGGCAAGGCGGCCGATCCGATCATCGTGCACCCCGATGTGCGGCGCATGTTGCTGACCCAGAAGACTCTCACCGAAGGCAGCCGCATGCTGGCCGCCTACTGCGCGCGCCAGCTGGACCTGGAACACGCCGCCCCGGACGCCGACGTGCGCCGCGCCGCCAGCCGTCGGGCCGCGCTGCTGATCCCCATCGTCAAGGCCTTCCTCACCGACATGGGCCAGGAGGTCGCCAGCCTCGGCGTGCAGGTCTACGGCGGCCACGGCTACATCCGCGAGTGGGGCATGGAGCAGCTGATGCGCGACAGCCGCATCACCCAGATCTACGAAGGCACCAACGGCATCCAGGCCCTCGACCTGATCCGCCGCAAGCTGATGGGCGACGGCGGTGCCGAACTGTTCGCACTGGTGGACGAACTCACCGCCCAGGCCGACGCCCTGCTGGGCGATGCCGAGCTGGCCGAAGCGGCGGGCGCCGTGCTGGCGCGCCTGCACGAATGGCGCGACCTCACCGCCACGGTGCTCGACCGCGCCCGGCACGACCCCCAGGAGATCGGCGCCTGCTCGGTGGACTACCTTCAGTACGCTGCCTACGTGCTGCTCGCCGCGCTCTGGCTGCAGGCCGCCGGCCGTGCCCGCCAGGCCCTGGCCGACGGCACCGGCGAAGCCGACTTCTACCAGGCCAAGCTGCACAGCGCGCGCTTCTACCTGCGCCGCGTGCTGCCACGGGCCAGCGGCCACCGCGAGGCGCTGCTCGGCGGCGCCGACTGCCTGATGGCGTTGCCGGAGGCGCACTTCGCCTTCTGAGCCCGGGCCACACAACAACAAGAGGACGCCCCATGCAGCCCTTCAGCTTTGCCACCACCGCGCAGATCCTCTGCGAATCCGGCTCCGCCACCCGCCTCGCCGAGCTGTGCCGCGAACGCGAGGCCCGGCGCGTACTGGTCGTCACCGACCCGGGCATCACCCGCCTGGGCATGCTCGACCCGATCCTCCCGGGCTTCGCCGCCGCCGGCCTGGCGGTGGAGGTGTTCGACCAGGTGCAGGCGGACCCGCCGGAGGCGGTGGTGCTGCAGGCGGTGGACCAGGCGAAGGCCCTGCGCGCCGAACTGGTGATCGGCTTCGGTGGCGGCAGCTCCATGGACGTGGCCAAGCTGGTGGCGCTGCTGGCCCACCCGGCGTGCGGGCAGGGGCTCCAGGACCTCTACGGCGTCGGCAACGCCCGGGGCCGGCGCCTGCCGCTGATCCAGGTGCCGACCACCGCCGGCACCGGCTCGGAAGTCACCCCCATCGCCATCGTCACCACCGGCGAGACCACCAAGCTGGGCGTGGTGTCCCCGCTGCTGCTGCCCGACCTGGCGCTGCTGGACGCCGACCTCACCCTCGGCCTGCCCGCTGCCGTCACCGCCGCCACCGGCATCGATGCCATGGTCCACGCCATCGAGGCCTACACCAGCCGCCACAAGAAGAACCCGCTGTCCGACCTGCTCGCCCGCGAGGCCCTGCGCCTGCTCTGCGCCCACCTCGACGAGGCGGTGCACAACGGCCGCAACCGCGAGGCGCGCCAGGCCATGCTGGTGGGCGCCTGCCTGGCCGGGCAGGCCTTCGCCAATGCCCCGGTGGCGGCGGTGCACGCCCTGGCCTATCCCCTGGGCGGGCACTACCACATCCCCCACGGGCTCTCGAATGCGCTGGTGCTGCCCCACGTGCTGGGCTTCAACGCCGAGGTGGCCGCGCCGCTCTATGCCGAACTGGCGCCGCAGGTGCTGGGCCGCAAGCTGCAGCCGGGCAATGCGCTGCACCTCACCGAGCAACTCATCGTCGAGCTGGCCGATTGCAGTGAGCGCAGCGGCCTGCCCACGCGCCTGCGCGATGCCGGCGTGGCCGAGGCGATGCTGCCGCAGCTGGCGAAGGACGCCATGTTGCAACAGCGCCTGCTGGTGAATAATCCGCGCGATGTCAGCGAGCGCGATGCGCTGGCGATCTACCAAGCCGCCTATTGAGACGACGCGTCATGAACCAGCCCCAGCACCTGCGCAGCGACTACCGCCACTTCCAGCCGATCACCACCCGCTGGCACGACAACGACGTGTATGGCCACGTGAACAACGTCGTCTACTACGGCTTCTTCGACACGGCGGTGAACACCTACCTGATCGAAGTGGGCGGTTTGGACATCCACGATGGCGACGTCGTCGGCTTCGTGGTCAGCTCCGCCTGCGACTACTTCGCCTCCATCGCCTTCCCCGAGCGCATCGAGGTGGGCCTGCGGGTCGGCAAGCTGGGCAACAGCTCGGTGCAGTACGAACTGGCCATCTTCAAGGCCGGTGAAGACGACGCCTGCGCCGCCGGCCGCTTCGTCCATGTCTTCGTCGACCGCGCCAGCAACCGCCCGGTGCCGATCCCCGAGCGCCTGCGCGCGGCCCTGGCGGAGCTGGTGGTGGCGGGCTGATCGTGGTGCCGGCAGGACCCTTCCCGGGCTGAAGCCCGGGCTACGGCTCTTGCCTTTGCCGGCGGGTTTTTCACCAGATCGACCCTAAACAGCCGGAATGGCGACATCCTGCGGGGTGCGCCGACCGGTCGCTCTACCCTAAAGCGCCGCAAGCACGCAGAATGCGCAGCCAAATCCGCTGCGCTTCCAGACTGCAGGGCGACAAGACCCTGCGGCCCGTGGGATTTTTTCCCGTGAAGGCCGGGGGAGCGCAGGGGGGTCCATTGGTACGGTCGCTGCGGCGGCCCCTGTCTGTGAACCTGCCATGTCCCAAGCCAACCGCTCCATCCTCCAGCGCCTGAAGGGCACCAGCCTGGTCACGCGCATCCTCGTCGGGCTGGTGGCCGGCGTTCTCCTGGCGGTGCTCAAGCCCGAGGCGGCTGCGGCCGTCGGCCTGCTCGGCACCCTGTTCGTCACCGCCCTGAAGGCCGTTGCGCCGGTGCTGGTGTTCGTCCTGGTGATCGCCGCCATCGGCAACCACAAGCCCGGTGAGCGCACCCACATCCGCCCGATCCTGTTCCTCTACCTGATCGGCACCTTCTCCGCCGCCGTGGTGGCAGTGCTGGCCTCCAGCCTGTTCCCCTCGACCCTGCACCTGAGCGCCGCCGCCAACGAGCTGGCCCCGCCCGGGAACATCTCCGAGGTGTTGCTGAGCCTGCTCTCCAGCGCGGTGGCCAACCCGGTCAAGGCGCTGATGGAGGCCAACTTCATCGGCATCCTGGTCTGGGCCGTGGGCCTGGGCATCGCCATCCGCCAGGGCAGCGAGACCACCCGCGCGGTGTTCAGCGACCTGTCCCACGGCGTGTCGCTGATCGTCCGCGTGGTGATCGCCTTCGCTCCGCTGGGCATCTTCGGCCTGGTGGCCTCGACCCTGGCGACCAACGGCCTGAAGGTGCTGGCGGACTACGCCCACCTGCTGGCGGTGCTGATCGGCTGCATGCTGTTCGTGGCCTTCGTGGTGAACCCGCTGATCGTCTACTGGAAGATCCGCCGCAACCCCTTCCCGCTGGTGCTGACCTGCCTGCGCGAGAGCGGCATCACCGCCTTCTTCACCCGCAGCTCGGCGGCCAACATCCCGGTGAACCTGCAACTGTCGGAGAAGCTCGGCCTGCATGAGGACACCTACTCGGTATCGATCCCCCTGGGCGCGACCATCAACATGGCCGGCGCGGCCATCACCATCACCGTGCTGACCCTGGCGGCGGTGAAGACCCTGGGCATCGCCGTGGACATCCCCACCGCCATCCTGCTCAGCGTGGTGGCCTCCGTCTGCGCCTGCGGCGCCTCGGGCGTGGCCGGTGGTTCGCTGCTGCTGATCCCGCTGGCGTGCAGCCTGTTCGGCATCCCCAGCGAAGTGGCGATGCAGGTGGTGGCCGTGGGCTTCATCATCGGCATCCTGCAGGACGCCGCCGAGACCGCGCTGAACTCCTCCACCGACGTGCTGTTCACCGCCGCGGCCTGCATGGCCAAGGGTGACGTGCGCGATCCGGCCCAGGTCGGCAACGCCGGCTGATCCCCTCCGGCACGCTCGCCTCAGGGCGTGCCGTCTTTCCCGTCCGCCGTCGGCGGGTCCAGCCAGAGGCTGGCATCCGTCGCCGGCAGGCCGCTGTCCAGTTCGATGATCCGCCGCTCGCCGAGCCGTGCCAGGTCACCCAGGTGTCCGTAATGGCGCAGGAACAGCGCGCGGAAGCTGCCGTCCCCCCGCACCTGTTCGAAGCCCTCGGCAAAGCGCCGGGCCAGCTCAGCATCACCCCGGTTGAAGGCGAAGTACACCGGCATGGCGTAGCGCAGGGCCAGGTGCGGCTCGACCATCAGGTCCGGGTGCCCCTGCACCTCCATCCAGGCCTCGCTCAGGGCGCGGTGGAAGTAGTCGAAGCGGCGCTGTTCCAGCATCGGCAGCAGGTTGCCGGGGTTGGCCATGCCCAGCACCGGCAGGTGGTTGCGCTCGAAGATCGGGAAGTCGCTCCACTGGCTGCCGAAGCCGCCGATGCGCCGGCGCAGGCCCTCCACGTCCTGGACCTGGGCGAAGTCGGCCTGGCGGTCGCGGCGGATGATCAGCACCCGGTAGCCGAGCATGCCGGCGTGCATGTCCATCGGCAGCATGTCCAGGGTGCCCAGGCGCTCGGCGTTGGGCGGTACGTAGGCGAGGTCCACCTGGCCGTCGCGCAGCAGCGCCAGGCAGCGCTCCTGGGACGGGTCGGGGCGCTCATCCCCGGGGGCGATGCGGGCGGCACCGTAGCGGTCGGCGGTACGCGCGAGGATCAGGTTGGCCAGCTCGATGCGGTAGGCGTAGTTCGCCCCGTGGTATTGGCAGACGCGCAGCAGGCGTTCCGCTCGGGCGGGCAGGGCAGGCAGCAGCAACAGGCAGCACAGCAGGATCAGGGTGTGGCGGACAGGACCCATGACGGTTCCACGGCAGTCGGCGAACAGGCACCAGCACAATAAGGGTGCAAGGTTACAGGCTTCCCGGCGTTTCACCCAAACGGGGTTGAGCCACTCGTCACCCAGCGCTATGCTCGCCCGCGGTCGGCAGTTCACCCAGGCGTCACCGGTGCCCATTCGGGCAGCTAAACCTGCCACGAGCCTCAGGCTCATCCTCGACCGACACTCGTCCTGTGCCGCGTCGGAAGCCGGTGACCCCCGACATCCTCCTGCGAGGACTTGGCACACACGAGGAACGCATTGTGTCCAAGACGCTCATTCCCTTCTCCACCCCCGACCTTTCCGCCCTGGCCCGATCGCTGGTCCGCCAGCTTGGCGAGCGCGAAGGGCCGCCCAGCCATGTGGACATGCTCAACCTGCTGGCCCGTGCCCGTGGCTTTCGCAGTTACCAGGCCCTGCGCGCGAGCCAGGTCGCCGAGCGCCAACTGGCCGAACCCGCCCGCGCCGAGGCGGTGGACTATGTGCTAGTGCGCCGGTTGCTGCGCTATTTCGACGAGCAGGGCCGCTTGCATAGCTGGCCGGGCAAGCACAGCCACCGGCGACCCTGCCTGTGGGCGGTCTGGATGGCCTTGCCGCCGCGCACGCGGATGAGCGAGCGCGAGGTGGACGCTCATATCCGCACTGCCGCGAGCCTGGGCGATCACGTGCTGCTGAGGCGCGAACTGGTGGATGCGGGCTGGCTGGTGCGGACCCCCGACGGGCGCGAGTACCGCCGTGTCGAGCAGCGGCCGGACGCCGTGGCGATGGCCCTGCGGGCGCAGCTGGGCCGGCGTACCGGCTAGGGCGAGGGGTTGCCGTTCCTGGGGTCGGCGTGCCATGCGCCGGCCCTTGGCAGGTCTTCTACCTGCAACCGTGGCCACTGGCGCAGCCAGCCTTTTGCCTGCACGCGCTCGGCGAAGGTGTGCGGGTGGCGGTGCCGCAGGTTGGGGGTCAACCGCAATGCAAGCAGGCCGGTCTGGACGAAGGGCGTGGCGATCTCGATACCGCCGCCGGAGCGCAGGCGCACGCCGATGGCGGTTTCCACTTCGGGCCAGCGGGCCATGGCGTCGCAGCTGTCGCGGTAGGGGGCGTCGCCGTTGCGCAGGTGCATGCGTGCCTGGTTCTTCACCGACCAGCGCAGGTGCCCGGCCTGCTGGCGCAGGTGCGCCTCGATGCGGGCGTCGGCTTCGGCGTCGGGCTGGTCGGGGTCGAAGTGGATCAGGTCGATGTCGTTGAGCGGGGTGGGATGGCGGTAGCCGTGCAACTGGTCCCAGGCGAGGTTGCGGACGAAGCCGGCAGCCAGCCAGGCGTCCTTCAGGCCGAGGCTGGCCAGGCAGCGCAGGGCCAGCAGGCGCTGGGCGTCGGCCCGTATCCAGCGCTGCAGGTGCAGATAGGTGCCGGCCCGGGTCAGGGCCGGCGGTTGCGGTCGATCATCCGCGGTCAATGGTGGTGCCTGTGCTTGCGCGGGCCCCAGCCACGGCCGGGGTGGTGGCGCTCGCCGCGATGGCGGCCGTCGCGCCAGCCTTCGTCCTGGCGGCTTTCATTGCCCATGTAGTTGCCCAGCGCGCCGCCGGCACCACCGCCCGCTGCGGCCCCCACCACCGAGCCGGTGTCGCCGCCGACCTGGCGGCCTAGCACGTTGCCGCCGGCAGCGCCCAGGGCGCCCCCGATGGCGGCTTCGGTACGGTTGCGGCGGTCAGCCCCCACCACGCTGCCGGCCGCGCCGCCGACGCCGGCGCCAATGGCCGAGCCGGTGTTGCCGCCGATGGACTGGCCGACGACCGAGCCCAGTGCCCCGCCCAGTGCACCCCCGACGCCCGCCTCCAGGGTGCCGCCGGCGAAGGCGCCGCCACTGGCGAGGCAGAGGGAGAGGAGAAGGACCGAGGATTGCTTCATGGAGGTGACGCCTCTGTAGGGAACGTGGGGCGATATGTGCCACGACGAAGCGGCATGCGGAAGCCCTTGCCGACGAGTTGCGCGGCTTTTTTCACATTCCCTAAGTATTTGTTTTTGCGGGAGAACTTGCGGTGTCTGGCGCTGTCTGAGGCTTATTCCGACACACCGTTTCCGGTGCATCCATGCTGGCACCGCGACAGCGCCGCCGGGGTTTCCGGCGACGCCGTCGGCGCCTCACAGGATGCGGTTGCCTTCCCGGCTCGGTTGCAGGCGGATGGCCACGAACTTGGAGGTGGGGGTGTGGCTGCCCACGCCGTGGCTGTCCAGCGGCACCAGCGGGTTGGTCTCCGGGTAGTAGGCGGCGGCCTGCCCGGCGGGGATGTCGAAGGCCAGCAGGGTGAAGCCTTCCACCTTGCGCTCCACGCCGTCGTCCCACAGCGACACCATGTCCACTTTCTGCCCCGGCTGGTAACCCAGGCGGTCGATGTCGGCTGCGTTGGCGAACACCACGTGGCGCTGGCCACGCACGCCCCGGTAGCGGTCGTCGAGGCCGTAGATGGTGGTGTTGTACTGGTCGTGGGAACGCAGGGTCTGCAGGATCAGGTCCGGCTGCTGGCCGGTGGCGCGCACGCGCTCGTGCAGCAGGGTGGTCGGCAGGGCGTGGGCCTTAAAGTTGGCCTTGCCGGTGGCGGTCTTCCAGGTGCGGTCCGCCGCGGAGTTGCCGAGGTGGAAGCCGCCCGGGTGCTTCACCCGCTGGTTGAAGTCGTGGAAGCCGGGGATGGTTTCGGCGATCAGGTCGCGGATGCGGTCGTAGTTGGCCACCAGGGCGTCCCACTCCACCGGGTGGTCGCCCAGGGTGGCCTTGGCGATGCCGGCGACGATGGACGGCTCCGAGCGCATCTGCTTCGACAGCGGGGCCAGTTGGCCGTAGGAGGCGTGGATCATGCTGAAGGAGTCCTCCACCGTCACCGCCTGCGGGCCGTGGGCCTGCTCGTCGATGTCGGTGCGGCCCAGGCACGGCAGGATCAGCGCGTCGCGGCCGGTGGTGAGGTGGCTGCGGTTGAGCTTGGTGCTGATCTGCACGGTGAGGTCGCAGTTCATCAGCGCCTGGTGGGTGCGCGGGCTGTCCGGGGTGGCCTGGGCGAAGTTGCCGCCGAGGCCGATGAAGACCTTGGCACGGCCTTCGAGCATGGCGTTGATGGCTTCCACGGTGTTGTGGCCGTTCTCCCGCGGGACCTTGAAGCGGAAGCGCTGCTCGATGGCGTCCAGCAGGGCCACCGGCGGACGGTCGTTGATGCCCATGGTGCGGTCGCCCTGCACGTTGCTGTGGCCGCGCACCGGGCACAGGCCGGCGCCGGGGCGGCCGATGTTGCCGCGCAGCAGTTGCAGGTTGACCAGTTCCTGCAGGGTCGGCACCGAGTGGTGGTGCTGGGTGAGGCCCATGGCCCAGCAGACGATGACGCGGTCGGCGCGGCGGTACATCAGCGCCGCCTGCTCGATCTCGGCCTTGGCGAGGCCGGACTGCGCCTCGATGTGGGCCCAGTCGGTGGCATCCAGCTCAGCCAGGTAGGCGTCGAGGCCGTCGGTGTGCTCGGCGATGAAGGCGTGGTCGAACACCGCCGGCTCGCCCTTGGCCTGGGCTTCGCGCTCCCACTGCAGGAGGAACTTGGCGATGCCGCGGATGGCCGCCATGTCGCCGCCCAGGGCCGGGCGGAAGAAGGCGGTGTTCAGCGGGGCGGAGCCGTTGGTGAGCATCTCCAGGGCGTGCTGGGGATGCTGGAAGCGTTCCAGGCCGCGCTCCTTGAGCGGGTTGAAGCAGACCACCTGGGCACCACGCTTCACCGCTTCGCGCAGCGGTTCGAGCATGCGCGGGTGGTTGGTGCCGGGGTTCTGGCCGAACACGAAGATGGCGTCGGCGTGCTCGAAGTCGCCGAAGGTCACGGTGCCCTTGCCGATGCCGACGCTCTGGCCGAGGGCGACGCCGCTGGCCTCGTGGCACATGTTCGAGCAGTCGGGGAAGTTGTTGGTGCCGTAGGCGCGGACGAACAGCTGGTAGAGGAACGCCGCTTCGTTGCTGGCCCGGCCGGAGGTGTAGAACTCGGCCTGGTTCGGGTCGGGCAGGCGCTTGAGGTGGCTGGCGACGAGGGCGAGGGCGGCGTCCCAGTCGATGGGCACGTAGTGGTCGCTGTCGCGGTCGTAGCGCATCGGCTCGGTGAGGCGGCCCTGGTATTCGAGCCAGTAGTCGCTCTGCTCGCGCAGCTGGCTGACGCTGTAGCGGGCGAAGAAGGCGCGGTCCACGCGGCGCTTGGTGGCTTCCCAGTTCACGGCCTTGGCGCCGTTCTCACAGAACTTCACGCGGCCGTCTTCGGGGGAGTCGCCCCAGGCGCAGCCGGGGCAGTCGAAGCCGCCGTTCTGGTTGGTCTTGAGCAGGGCGCGCAGGTTCTTGAACGGCTGTTTGCTGTCCAGCCAGAAGCGCGTGACGCTCTTCAGCGCGCCCCAGCCGGCGGCGGCGCCACGGTAGGGTTTGTAGCGGGGTTGCACGGGTTGCAGGCTCATTGCGGGGTGTCGTTCTCGTGGCGCGTCGCCGGGCTGTAGACCCGGGGTGCGCTGTGGTGGGGCAGGTGGATGAGGTTGAGGCGGTGGCGGCGGGCCCATTGCACGGTCAGTGCGGTGGGCGCGGACAGGCTGACCAGGGTGGACAGCCCGGCGCGCACGGCCTTGTGGATCAGTTCCAGGCTGCAGCGGCTGGTGACCACGGCGAAGCCGGCGCGCGGGTCCTGCTCGCTTTGCAGCAGGGCGCCGATCAGCTTGTCGAGGGCGTTGTGGCGGCCGATGTCTTCACGGCAGAGGGCCAGGGTGCCGCTGCTGTCGACGAACAGGGCGGCGTGCAGGGCGCCGCTGCGCCGGGCCAGGTCCTGCTGGTCGGCGATGCGCTGGCGCAGGTCGGCGAGGTGTTCCAGGGGCGGCAGCGGGCTGCGGGCGAGCACGTCGAGGTTGGGCAGCGCCTGCTCCAGGGCCTCGACGCCGCACAGGCCGCAGCCGGTGTTGCCGGCCAGTTGGCGGCGCTGGTCCTTGAGGGCCCAGAAGGCGCGGCTGGCGATCTCCACCTCGGCGCGCAGGGCTTCGCCAGCACCGCTGACCTGGATGTCGTAGAGGTCGTCGAGGCTGCCGATGATGCCGGCGCTGAGGCTGAAGCCGACGACGAAGTCCTCGATGTTGCGCGGCGAGACCATCATCACGGCGTGGCTGATGCCGTTGTAGGCGATGGCCAGGGCGCTTTCCTCGGCCAGGGCGGCCTCGCCGGGCTGCGTGCTGCCACCCAGTTCGACGTACTGGTAATCGGTGGGCGGTGGCGGTGGCTCGACGGCGCTGAACGGACGGCGGGAGGCGCGACGGGGCATGGCGGGGTCTCCCCTGCGGCGGATTGACTCAGGCAGCCTAGGCCGGTCGGGGGGCGCCGTCTAATCGCTTTGCCCGATGCTGTGATCGATGTCGTCTATCGGTCAGGTTTGCGCGCCTCTGGCTCGGGCTCAGGCGCTTGCCAGAAGGTCCCGGGCTTCGCTGAAGCAGGTGTCGGCGAGGGTGGAGCGGGGCAAACCACGGCGCTGGATGAGCCCGAACGGGGCAAGGGTATTGGCCTGCTCGATGGGTGTCAGCGCCAGGTGCTCGGCGAGGGCGTCGAGGCCGCTGGCCAACGGCATGATGGCGCAGCACAGGCCGGCGCTGACGGCCTGCAGCAGCTGGTGCACGGCGTCCGTCTCCAGGCGCGGGCGGGGCGTCAGGCCCCGGCTGCGGAAGCCGTGGTCGATGGACTGGCGGAAATGCATGCTGCCGGAGAGCAGGCCCAGGGGCAGGGTGGCCAGCTGTTCCCAGGTCAGGGCGGTGTCGCTGAAGGGGAAGTGGCGACGGTCGTGCAGCAGGCCCATGCGGGTGTCGGCGATCTCCAGGTACTCGAAGTGCTCGCGGTCGAGGCGGTCCAGGTAGCACAGGCCGAGGTCGAGCTGGTTGCTCGCCAGGCGTTCGAGGATCTGCTCGGAGCTGAGGGCAAAGAGCTGGAAGCGCAGGTTGGGGTGGCGTTCGGCGAAGGCGCGGATCAGCCCCATGGGGTCGTAGCCGGCCAGGGGCACCAGCCCCAGGCGCAGGGTGCCGACCAGTTGCCCGCGACAGGCGGCGGCCTCGGCCTGCAGGCCGTCGTGGGCGGCGAGCAGGGTGCGGGCCCAGGCGAGCACGCGCTGGCCGGCCTCGGTGAAGCCTTCGAAGCGCTGGCCACGCTGGACCAGCTCCAGGCCCAGCTCCTCTTCCAGCTTGCGCAGGCGCATGGACAGGGTCGGCTGGGTGATGTGGCAGCGTGCGGCGGCCTGGCCGAAGTGGCGCGTCTCATCCAGGGCGACGAGGAACTTGAGCTGCTTGATGTCCATGCCTGCGGTCCTCAGAGGCCGGTGCAGAGCTGGCGGTAGTCGTCCACCGCGTCGAATTCCTCGGTGTCCTTGTCGGCGCCCTGGCTGTCGGGGCGGCGCACGGCCAGCAGGTGGGCGACGCCATGGGCGCCGGCGGCGCGCAGGATCGGCAGGCTGTCGTCGATGAACAGCGCGCGGGCCGGGTCGAACGGGCAGTCGGCCTGCAGGGCCTGCCAGAACTGCGGGTCTTCCTTGGGGTAGCCGTAGTCGTGGGAGCTGATCATGCGGTCGAACCAGGGCGCCAGCTCGACCCGCTCCATCTTCAGCGAGAGGGAGTCGCGGTGGGCATTGGTGATCAGCACCACGCGCTTGCCGGCGCGGCGCAGGGTGGCGAGGAACAGGTCGGCGTCCGGGCGCAGGGCGATCAGGTGCGCCACTTCGC
Source organism: Pseudomonas sp. zfem003 (assembly GCF_032621675.1). NCBI lineage: Bacteria > Pseudomonadati > Pseudomonadota > Gammaproteobacteria > Pseudomonadales > Pseudomonadaceae > Pseudomonas > Pseudomonas sp. zfem003. Next base: position 138,179 of record NZ_JAVYJG010000014.1, read on the forward strand.
GCTTGAGGTCGCGGATCGACAGGCCCAGCTCGCGGCTCCAGAAGTCGGTGCAGTACCAGTTCAGCTGTCCGGCGTGCTGGCGGAACAGCGGCACCAGCTCGGCGTCCGCCAGTGCGCGGCTGATGCCGTGGTGCTCGGCGTAGCGCTGGGGCAGGTAGTCGAGCCAGAAGTGGTTGTCGAAGTGCAGGTCGAGCAGCGTGCCGTCCATGTCCAGCAGCACGGTGTCGATGGCGGGCCAGTTGAGGGTGGGCATGGGTGTCCGGGCTGGGTCGAGGGTGGTGGCCGTGGGTGCGCCCTGCACGGTCGTCAGGGTGCAATCTCCGACACGGACAATCGGAAAAGCCGGGGTATGATAACCCGCCGGTCCCAACCAGGAGTTCGTCATGCGTCAGAAGCCCACCGTGCTGGCCCGCGAGATCGTTGCCAGCAGCCGCCTGTTCAGCGTCGAGGAGCTCCAGTTGCGCTTCGCCAACGGCGTGGAACGCACCTATGAACGCCTGGTGGGCAAGGGCTCCGGCTATGGCGCGGTGATGGTGGTGGCGCTGCCCGATCCGGAACACGTGCTGCTGGTGGAGGAGTACTGCGCCGGCACCGACGACTACCAGCTGTCCCTGCCCAAGGGCCTGGTGGAGCCCGGCGAGGACGTGCTGGAAGCCGCCAACCGCGAGCTGAAGGAAGAGGCGGGCTTCGGCGCCCGCCGCCTGGAGCTGCTCACCGAGCTGTCGCTGTCCCCCGGTTACATGAGCCAGAAGATCCAGGTGGTGCTGGCCCGCGACCTCTACGAGGAGCGCCTGCCGGGCGACGAGCCCGAGCCGCTGCGGGTGGAGCAGGCCAGCCTGCATGACCTCATCACCCTCAACGAACACCCGCAATTCAGCGAGGGGCGCGCCCTGGCGGCGCTGTACCTTGCCCGAGACCTGTTGACCCGCCGTGGAGAATTCCCTGCATGAGCCACCCTTTGCTGCCCGCTGTCCTCGATCTGGTGGACCGCGCCGGTCACGCCATCCTGCCGTTCTGGCGTGCCGAACTGGCCGTTGAGGAAAAGGCCGATGCTTCCCCCGTCACCGCCGCCGACCTGGCCGCCCACCGCGTGCTGGTGGAGGGCCTGACGGCGCTTGCGCCGGAGATCCCGGTGCTCTCTGAAGAGGCCGCCGACATCCCCCTGGAAACCCGCGCGGGGTGGCAGCGCTGGTGGCTGGTGGACCCGCTGGACGGCACCAAGGAGTTCATCGCCGGGTCCGACGAGTTCACCGTCAACGTCGCGCTGATCGAACAGGGTCGCGTGGTGTTCGGCGTGGTCGGCATCCCGGCCAGCGGCCGTCGCTATTACGGTGGCGCCGGCCTCGGCGCCTGGCAGCAGGATGTTGGCGGTGCGGCCCAGGCCATCCGCGTGCGCCCGCAGCCGGCCGAGGCCTTCACCCTGGTGGCCAGCAAGCGCCACTCCAGCCCGGCCCAGGAGCGCCTGCTGGCGGGGCTCGGCGAGCGTTTCGGTGAACTCTCGCTGGCGAACATTGGCAGCTCCCTGAAGTTCTGCCTGCTGGCCGAGGGTGCGGCGGATTGCTACCCGCGCCTGGCGCCGACGTCCCAGTGGGACACGGCAGCGGCCCAGGGCGTGCTGGAGGGGGCCGGTGGCGAGGTGCTGGACCTGGCGGGTGCGCCGCTGGGCTACGGGGCGCGGGAATCCTTCCTCAATCCCTCCTTCCTGGCCCTGCCGGCGCAGGCCGCATGGCGCGGCGAACTGCTGGCGCTGGCCCGCGAGCTGGCGTGAGCCAGCTCCCTGAGCCGGGTGGGCCGGGCGGTGTTCCGCCAAAGCCCACCAGGCTCAGTTCAGTCAGTCCGGATCAGTCGAGCATGTCGCTGAAACGTTCGTCGCGGGCGTAGAGCAGCGGGCGGGCGAAGCCGGGGACCTTCACGCCCTCGGTGGAGACTTCCAGCTCGCGGTCGTCGATCAGGTCGTTGCCGAAGTTGTAGATGATGTCCAGCTCGCCCATCAGGGCGCGGGCGTCGTAGTCGCGGGCGGCGGCGCGGGTGGCCTCGCGCTTGTCCAGGTAGGCGGCGAAGGCGTCGGCGCCGTGGCGCTTGTGCAGCATGCGCTCGGCCAGGCGCGGGCTGATCACCACGCCGGTGGCGTTGTTGCCGCCGAAGCCCTTGGAGTTGATGAAGCAGATGTCCAGGTTCGCCCGGTCGCGCTGGTCGGCCAGGGGAATGGCCAGGCGCTGCTGGTGGACGTCGTCGGCGACCCGGTCGATGGTCTTGATGCCCGGCAGGATGCCGTAGCGGAAGGTGCCGAGGGCGGAGATCAGCTGGTCGCCGCTGGCGGCGGCGAGGGAGTGGCCGACGAAGGCCTTCACGGCGGTCAGCGGCCAGTTGTCGATGCCGAAGGCGCCGGCCACGCGGTCCAGCAGCTCGGATTCGGTGACACGGTTGGCCGGGGTGCTGGAGCCGTGGGCGTGGACGAAGCTGCGCTGGCGCACGGCGTCGCTGCCGAACAGCTGGGTGGCGCTGGCCACGGCCTTGGCCAGGGTCAGGTAGTTGCCCGGGCCGGGGGCGGAGATGGATTTCTTGAAGCCGTCGGCGTTGATGAACACGTCGGTGACGGCGCCGTGGATGTCGGCGCCCAGCTGCAGGGCCAGCTCGTCATCCATCAGCACCACGTACTGGCTGGATTCGGCCAGGGTGAAGCCGCAGTTCTCGCCGAACGGGCGGCTGGCGCGGCGGAAGTCCACGTCGTCGCGGCCGCCGACCTGGCGCAGGCCGTCTTCGGTGGCCAGGGCGCCCATGGCGCCGTAGCCGTCGATGCATTCCTGGTTGATCGGTGCTTCGGCGTTGCCCACCAGGGCGACGCGGGCGCGGCCGCTGGTGATCTGCTCGATGGCCTTCTGCAGGTTGTAGAGGAAGGTGGCGCAGGCGCCGGTGACGCTGCCGGTGGTGCCGACGCTGCCCAGCACGTAGGCGTTGATGAAGTCGGCGGGCATGGTGTTCAGGCCCAGGGGTAGCTGCTTGGCGGTGACGCGGCCGCCCTTGAGGCGCGACTGCATGAGGCCGCCGAAGCCGTTCTCGTCGAGCTGGCTCATGATGCTGCCGGAGAACACGGCGATCTCGTCGGGCTGCACCTGGTCGACGATCTGCTGCCAGGGCAGGCCGATGGAGCGGATGGCGTCGGTGGCAGCCACCACCGACAGCTGCAGGCCGCGGGGGTGGAAGCGGGAGTTGTACAGCTCGCCGGGCTCGAAGCCGCTGGGCAGCTGGCCGGCGGATTTCACCGGCAGCGCGCGGAAGCTCTCGACCTTGAATTCGCTGGTGCCGCCGAGGGTGACGCGCACCTCGCCGCTGTCCAGGGTTTCCACGCTCCAGCTGGCCGGCAGGGGCTCGGGCAGCTGCTTGCGCGAGGTGATGAAGGTGATGCGGGCGCCGTCCTCGGGGGTCACGCCGATGCTTTTCTGCCAGGGCGCGGCGTCCACGTCGAGGAAGCTCTTCTCGATGCGGCGCACCAGGGTGGAGGCCAGCACGCGCTCGCCGTAGCGGGATTCGATGGCGGGCAGGTCCAGGGGCTTGCCGTCGGCGTCCAGGTACTGGCCGTCGACCACGGTCACCAGCTTGGTCATCACGGCGAGGCCGGCCAGGGTTTCCTGGCGGGTGGCGGCATCGAGGCTCTCGATCACGGTGCGGCGGAATCCGTGGTGGAAGGAACTGCGTCCTGCCGCGTTGTAGCCGCCAAAACCAACGATGACCGGAAGTCGGGACATGACTGGAACACTCCTCAAATGACCATGGCGTGGCAGGGCCCGGTGACGACGCGGTGAAGACGGGCCAAGGAGACCGCAGGGGCGGCTGGCCAGGGGTGCGAGGTCGGGGCCCGGTCACGGACCGGGTGGCAGCTCGTACGAACCGAATGCCATACCTGACGCGGCCTATGACCGTCGAGTCACTTGGAGGGCGGCCGGTGCTGCCGGCCGAGAAGGCGCCCGGCGGCCCGTGAGGGCGCGCCGGGCCTGGGCTTCAGCGGTAGCTGAGGCCGGGGGTGGCGGTGCTGACGCGGGTGCCGGCCTGGCCCCGGGCGATGGCTTCGATGTCCTTCAGGGCACCGATCACTGCAGGACGGCCGGTCTCGCGGGCGAACTCGCAGGCGGCCTGGACCTTGGGCCCCATGGAACCGGCGGCGAAGCCGAGGCGCTCCAGTTCGTCGGGGTGGGCCTGGGCGATGGCCTTCTGGGTGGGCTTGCCCCAGTCGACGTAGGCGGCGTCCACGTCGGTGGCGATCACCAGCAGGTCGCTCTCCAGCTGGCGGGCCAGCAGGGCGGAGCAGAGGTCCTTGTCGATGACCGCCTCGACGCCCTTGAGCTTGCCGTTCTCGTACATCGTGGGGATGCCGCCGCCGCCGGCGCAGATGACCACCGAGCCTTTCTCCAGCAGCCACTTGATCGGGCGGATCTCGAAGATCTGCTTGGGCCGGGGGCTGGCGACCACGCGGCGGAACTTGTCGCCGTCGGGGGCGATGGCCCAGCCTTTCTCAGCGGCCAGGCGTTCGGCGTCCTCGCGGGGGTAGACCGGGCCGATGGGCTTGCTGGGGTGCTGGAAGGCGGGGTCGGCCGGGTCCACTTCCACCTGGGTGAGCAGGGTGGCGAAGGGCACTTCGACCGGGAGCAGGTTGCCCAGCTCCTGTTCGATCATGTAGCCGATCATGCCCTCGGTCTCGGCCCCGAGCACGTCCAGCGGGTAGGGGTTGGCGGCGTCGTAGGCGGCGCCCTGGAGGGCCAGCAGGCCCACTTGCGGGCCGTTGCCGTGGGCGATCACCAGCTCGTTGCCGGGGGCGACCTTGGCGATCTGCTCGCAGGCGACGCGGACGTTGTCCCGCTGGTTGTCGGCGGTCATGGCTTCGCCTCGGCGCAGCAGGGCGTTGCCGCCCAACGCGATGACTATTCGCATGATTGTTCTCCTGTTGCAGGGGAGAGGGAGCGGTTTTCCGCTCCGTCTCCTGATCACTCGGATTCCGGGAAGCCACAGGGGATGATGGCGCGAAGGCAAGCGAGCAGCGACGACCCGTACCCCGGTACGGTGAGGAGCCGCGCAGTGCGGCCGACAAAGCCAGCGCCCCTGTGGCGAACTGGAATCAGATGTCGGCGAGGGTCGAGACCAGAATCGCCTTGATGGTGTGCATGCGGTTTTCCGCCTGCTCGAAGGCGATGTTGTAGGGGGACTCGAAGACGTCCTCGGTGACTTCGATGCCGTTCTTCAGGTTCGGGTATTGCTCGGCGATCTGCTTGCCGACCTTGGTCTCGCTGTTGTGGAAGGCCGGCAGGCAGTGCATGAACTTGGCCCGTGGGTTACCGGTGGCCTTCATGATGTCCATGTTCACCTGGTAGGGCAGCAGCTCCTTGATGCGCTCGCCCCAGGCTTCCACCGGCTCGCCCATGGAGACCCACACGTCGGTGTGGACGAAGTCCACGCCCTTCACCGCTTCCTTCGGGTCTTCGGTGAGGGTGATGCGGGCGCCGCTTTCCTCGGCGAACTTCTTGCACGCGGCGACGTGTTCATCGCTGGGCCAGAGGGCCTTCGGTGCGGCGATGCGTACGTCCATGCCGAGCTTGGCGCCGATCAGCAGCAGGGAGTTGCCCATGTTGTTGCGGGCGTCGCCCAGGTAGGCGTAGCTGATGTCGTGCAGAGGCTTGTCGCTGTGCTCGCGCATGGTCAGCACGTCGGCGAGCATCTGGGTCGGGTGGTACTCGTCGGTGAGGCCGTTGAACACCGGCACGCCGGCGTAGGTGGCCAGTTCCTCGACGATGTCCTGGTGGAAGCCGCGGTACTCGATGGCGTCGTACATGCGGCCGAGCACCCGGGCGGTGTCCTTCATGCTCTCCTTGTGGCCGATCTGCGAGGAGTTGGGGTCGATGTAGGTGACGTTGGCGCCCTGGTCATAGGCGGCGACCTCGAAGGCGCAGCGGGTGCGGGTGGAGGTCTTTTCGAAGATCAGCGCGATGTTCTTGCGCTTGAGGTGCTGCTGCTCGGTGCCGGTGTACTTGGCGCGCTTGAGGTCGCGGGAGAGGTCCAGCAAGTAGCGCAGCTCGCGGGTGCTGTGGTGCATCAGGCTCAGCAGGTTGCGGTTGTGCATGTTGAAGGCCATGGTCGTTCTCCTTGTGGGCAGGTCGGAAGAAGGGCCCCGCCTGTACTGCTCGTGGCGTCGGCGGGGCGGGGGCGGTCGTGGGTGACGGCCGCCGCCTGGTCTCAGTAGTCGATCGGGTCGCGCAGGATCGGGCAGGTCATGCAGTGGCCACCGCCGCGGCCGCGGCCGAGTTCGCTGGCACTGATGGTGACCACCTCGACACCCGCCTTGCGCAGCTGGGTGTTGGTGTAGGTGTTGCGGTCGTAGCCGATGACCACGCCGGGCTCCAGGCAGACCACGTTGTTGCCGTCGTCCCATTGCTCGCGTTCGGCCTCGAAGCTGTCACCGCCGGTCTGCACAACGCGCAGTTGCTTGAGGCCGAGGGACTCGGCGACCACGTCGACGAAGTGCTTCTCTTCGCGGCGGATGTCGATGCCGTAGGGGCGGCTCTCGTCCGGACGCAGGATGAAGGGCACGATCTCGCGCACCACTTCCGGGAAGATGGTCACCAGGTCGCGGTCGCAGAAGGTGAACACGGTGTCCAGGTGCATGGCGGCGCGGGACTTGGGCAGGCCGGCGACGATGATCTTCTGCGCCGCGCCCTTGCTGAACAGCGACTGCGCCAGTTGGCCGATGGCCTGGCGCGAGGTGCGCTCGCCCATGCCGATGAGCACCACGCCGTTGCCGATGGGCATCACGTCGCCGCCTTCGAGGGTGGCCATGCCGTGGTCCTTGTCCGGGTCGCCGTACCAGACTTCGAAGTCGGCGCCGGTGAACTGCGGGTGGAATTTGTAGATGGCGGTGGTCAGCAGGGTTTCCTGGCGTCGCGCCGGCCAGTACATGGGATTGAGCGTGACGCCGCCGTAGATCCAGCAGGTGGTGTCGCGGGTGAACTGGGTGTTGGGCAGCGGCGGCAGGATGAAGCTGGAGTGGCCCAGGTAGTCGCGGTACATCTTGATCGCGCTGACCCCTTCGCTGTCCGGCAGGTCGGAGCCGGCGACGCCGCCGATCAGGTATTCGGCGAGCTTGCGCGGCTCCTGCTCTTCGAGCCAGGCGCGCACTTCGTTGACCAAGCCGACGCCGACCTGGTCGGGGGTGATCTTGCGGTCGAGGATCCACTTCAGGGCCTCGGGGTTCTGCACGATGTCGGTGAGCAGGTTGTGCATCTCCAGCACCTCGATGCCGCGCTCGCGCATCTTGGTGACGAAGTCGAAGTGGTCGCGCTTGGCCTGGTTGACCCAGATGACATCGTCGAACAGCAGTTCGTCGCAGTTGTTCGGGGTCAGCCGCATGTGGGCGAGGCCCGGGGAGCAAACCATCACTTTGTGCAGTTTGCCGGCTTCGGAGTGGACGCCGAGTTTGACGTTGGACATGGCAGGTCTCCTTGCGGATCAGAGGGTCAGGAAGCCGTCGTAGAGGCCATAGGCCGCTACCAGCGCGCCGATGACGACGGCGGCGAAGATCAGCTTCTCGACAGGGGTGAATACCGGTTGGCCGAGTTCATGCTTGGCCTTGGCGAAGAGGATGGCGCCGGGGGCGTAGAGCAGCGCCGAGAGCAGCAGGTACTTCACGCCGCCGGCGTACAGCAGCCAGGTGGCGTAGACCAGGGCGAGGCCGGCGATGGCCAGGTCCTTGCCGCGCTCGCTGGCGTCCTGCTCGTAGGTCTCGCCCCGCAGCGGCAGCAGCACGGCGTAGGCGGCGGACCAGAAGTACGGCACCAGGATCATCGAGGTGGCCAGGTAGATCAGCGAAAGGTAGGTGCTGTTGTTGAACAGCGTGACGATGAGGAACAGCTGCACCATGGCGTTGGTCAGCCAGAGCGCGTTGGCGGGAACGTGGTTGGCGTTCTCGCGACGCAGGAACTCCGGCATGGTGTGGTCCTTCGCGGCGGCGAAGAGGATCTCCGCACACAGCAGCACCCAGGACAGCAGCGCCCCCACCAGCGAGACCACCAGGCCGACGCTGATCAGCACCGCGCCCCAGTGCCCCACCACGTGCTCCAGCACGGCCGCCATGGAGGGGTTCTTCAGCTGGGCCAGTTCCGGCTGGGTCATGATGCCGAGGGACAGCACGTTCACCAGCACCAGCAACAGCAGCACGATGACGAAGCCGAGGATGGTGGCCTTGCCGACATCGCTGCGCTTCTCGGCACGGGCGGAGAAGATGCTCGCGCCTTCGATGCCGATGAACACCCAGACGGTGACCAGCATCATGTTGCGCACCTGGTTCATCACGCTGCCCAGCTCGGGGTTCTTGGTGCCCCAGATGTCAGCGGTGAAGATGTCCAGCTTGAAGGCGAACAGGCAGATGAGGATGAACAGGAACAGCGGCACCACCTTGGCGATGGTGGTCACGAGGTTGATGAAGGCCGCTTCCCGGATGCCGCGCAGCACCAGGAAATGCACCGCCCAGAGCACCACCGAGGCGCCGACGATGGCAGCGGGCGTGTTGCCCTCGCCGAAGATCGGGAAGAAGTAGCCGAGGGTGCCGAACAGCAGGACGAAGTAGCCGACGTTGCCCAGCCAGGCGCTGATCCAGTAGCCCCAGGCCGAGGAGAAGCCCATGTAGTCGCCGAAGCCGGCCTTGGCATAGGCGTAGACGCCGCCGTCGAGGTCGGGCTTGCGGTTGGCCAGGGTCTGGAAGACGAACGCCAGGGTCAGCATGCCGACGGCGGTGATCGCCCAGCCGATGAGGATCGCGCCGGCATCTGCACTGGCTGCCATGTTCTGGGGCAGGGAGAAGATCCCGCCGCCGATCATGGAACCGACCACCAGGGCGACGAGCGCGCCAAGTCGGAGTTTGTGCGTGGAGTCTGACATCTTGCACCTCCATTCGAGTAGGAACTGTGCTTAGTTGGCTCTTCCTTTCATGGAAGAGTGATGACGTGGGTCAATAGCCAGCTAACGATGTGCGAGGAACAATTTCCGACAGAAAACCTGAACAGCTCGACAGCTTTCCATGAAGGACTGCGAGCCGCGATTGGCGGGGCTTTTGGCCTTCCCTGGAGCAGCGTCCGATTCAAGCTAGACGGTTTTCATTTCAATTCAAGTTGCGGGGATTGGTCACGGCGCGGGTGAGCGGTTTCGCCTTGCTGCCGAAGGGAATGACGCTACGAGGCGGTAATTGCGTTCCGCTATAAGCAGGCCCAGGGACAGGGCATCCCCCGACTTCTCGACATCGGTGGAGGTGAATGATGTTCCGCCCCGGACACCTGGATATCCGCAGTGAGGCGCTGGGCGCGTTCCCGGCCTATCGCTTCGACCTGGACTACGCACTGCGTCAGGACGACGACGGCCCCTATGTGCACTTCGACCTGGTCGGCGAGGTCAGTGGCCAGCCCTTCCAGGATCGCTTCCGTCTGCACCGCGACGTGGCCTACAACTTCCTCCACCGCACCTGCCGCTGCCTGCGACGGCACGGCCTGGCACCGGGCGCGCTCGAACCCCTGGCCCATCACCGGGACTACGTGCGGGTGTTCGATGACCTGCGCGCGCAGCTGCACGCGGCACCGGGGACGCCGGTGGACCTGGAGCGATTCCTGCGGGAGCGGGAGGAGTGACGAAGAGCCCGGCGGATGGCCGGGCTCTTCACCGGTGACGGCAGGCGTGTGGCCCGGCGCCTGGCTGCAGGGCAGCCGATCGAGGGAGTGACCCGCTGGCGGCTTGTGGCCGTTGCGGGTGGGCGCCGGCCGGTGGCGGGTGCCCAGGCCCGGCGCGTGCCGGGCACGTGCGACTGAGCAAGGGCTGTGCCAGGCCCATTCCATGGCTGAAACCCTTGCCCGGCGTGCCCTGTGGCTGCAGAGCGCGTGTGGCGCTGGGCGGTTTTCCGCCTAGCCCTCGGCGTCGTCGTTCGGATTTCCGCCGATGAAGGCCAGGTTGTGCTTGCGCAGCTTGTCCGAGAGGGTCTTGCGCGGCAGGCCGAGGGCTTCCGCCAGGCTGCGCATGGAGCTGTGGGGGTTGGCCAGCTCGGCCTGGATCAGGGCCTTCTCGAAGGCTTCCACCTGTTCGCTGAGGCCGCCTCCGCTGAGGGGCACCTCCGGCGCGCTGTTGTCCAGCGCCAGGTCCAGGCCCAGGGCGAAGCGTTCCGCGGCGTTCTGCAGTTCGCGCACGTTGCCCGGCCAGTTGTGGGCCAGCAGGGTGGCGCGCTGGCCGGCGTCCAGCGGGCGCGGCTGGCCGCCGTGGCGGGCCGAGGCGGCTTCGGCGAAGTGGCGGAACAGCAGGAGGATGTCTTCGCCCCGCTCGCGCAGCGGCGGGATGCGCAGGCTGGCGACGTTGAGGCGGTAGTAGAGGTCGGCGCGGAAGCGGCCCTGGTCGGCGGCCTGGCGCAGGTCTTCCTTGGTGGCGGCGATGATGCGGATGTCCAGCGGGATCAGCTGGTTGGCCCCGAGGCGCTCCACCACCCGCTCCTGCAGCAGGCGCAGCAGCTTGACCTGGACATCGGGGCTCATGCTCTCGATCTCGTCGAGGAACAGCGTGCCACCGTTGGCGTACTCGAACTTGCCGATGCGGCGCTTGGTGGCGCCGGTGAAGGCGCCTTGCTCGTGGCCGAACAGCTCGCTTTCCACCACCGATTCGGCCAGGGCGCCGGCGTTGATGGCGACGAAGGGGCCGTCGCGCCGGCTCGACAGGTCGTGCAGGGCGCGGGCGACCACCTCCTTGCCGGCCCCGGTCTCGCCGAGGATCAGCACGTCGGCCTGGGTGGCGGCGAGGGCGCCGACCTGGTCGCGCAGGCGCTGGCTGGCGGCGGACTGGCCGATGATGCGGGCGCTGAGCTGCTGCCGGTCGGAGAGGGCCAGGCGCAGGCTGCGGTTCTCCAGCACCAGGCGGCGCAGGTCGAGGGCGCGGCGCACGCTGTCCAGCAGGTCGTCGCTGGCGAAGGGTTTCTCCAGGAAGTCGTAGGCGCCGGCGCGCATGGCCTGCACGGCCAGGGGCACGTCGCCGTGGCCGGTGATCAGCAGCACCGGCAACTGCGGGTCGCGGGCGTGGAGCTGGCGCAGCAACTCGAGGCCGTCGATGCCGGGCATGCGGATGTCGCTGACCACCACGCCGGGCCAGTCGGGGTCGAGGGCCTCGGCGACGCCCTTGGCATCCCCCAGGCTGGCGACCTTGAGGCCGGCCAGGTCGAGGGTCTGGCTGAGGGCCTGGCGCAGGTGCGGGTCGTCGTCGATCAGCAGGACCTGGACGGTGGGGTCGAGGGGTACGGTCATGAGGCGATGTCCTCGGGCGACAGAGGGTTGGCGCCGGGTACGGCGGTGCGCAGGCGCAGGGTCAGCAGGGCGCCCCCTTCGGGGTGGTTGTCGAACAGCAGCTCGCCACCCAGGGCGCGCATGAGGCTGTCGCAGATGGCCAGGCCGAGCCCCAGGCCCTGGGCGCTGGTCTTGGTGGTGAAGAAGGGTTCACGGGCCCGTTGCAGGGCCTCGGCGCTGAAGCCGGGGCCGTTGTCCCGCAGGTGCAGTTCGACGATGCCGGGTTCGGGTGCGGCGGTACTGATCCAGATGCGCCGCGGCTGGGGCTTCTCGCCCAGGGCGTCGAGGGCGTTGGCCAGGAGGTTGCCCAGCACCTGGCGCAGGCGGGTTTCGCCGGCCTGGACCCAGAGCTGGGCCTCGGGCAGGTCGCGGACCAGCTCCACGTCCATGGCGCGGCGGCGCTTGGCCAGCAGGGCGAGGGCGTCGTCCACCGCCGGCTGCAGGGCGACGCTCTCGGGGGCGTGGCGGTCGCGTCGGGCGAAGGCACGCAGGTGGGCGATGATCGAGGCCATGCGCCCGGTCAGTTCGCTGATCAGGTTGAGGTTGGCGCGGGCGTCGTCATGGCGCTGGTGGTCGAGCAGCACCACGGCGTTGTCGGCGTAGCTGCGGATGGCCGCCAGGGGCTGGTTGAGCTCGTGGCTGATGCTGGCGGACATGGTGCCGAGGGCGGAGAGCTTGCCGGACTGCACCAGTTCGTCCTGGGCGCGCACCAGCTCCTGCTGGGCCTGCTCGCGTTCGAGCACTTCGTCCTTGAGGCGGTTGTTCAGGGCCTCCAGGTCGCGGGTGCGCTCCTGCACGCGGGCTTCCAGCTCCTGGCGGGCGCGGGCGTCGAGGGCGATACGGTCGAGGTAGTGCCGGCGGCGCTGCATCATCAGGCCGATGAGCAGCAGCAGGGCGAGCAGGGTGGCGGCGACGATGGCGTCGGTGGTGCGCACCTGGCGGTCGATGAGCAGGCGCGGGGCGAGGATGCTGACGGTCCAGCCGGTTTCCTGCAGTTCGCGGCTCTGGGTGATCCAGTCCTGGCTGCGCAGGCGCAGGGGCTCGGGCACCTGGGTCGGGTAGGGCTGGTTGGCGGCGATGGCGGCGCGCTCGGCGGCGTCCAGCTCACGGGTGGCGTGGAAGCGCCACTGGGGGCGGGAGGTGATGATGGCGACGCCGTTGCCGTCGGTGACCATCAGTTGCTCGGGGGTGTTGCCCCAGAGGGTTTCGGCGTCGTCCAGGTCGACCTTGACCACCAGGATGCCGATCACCCGGCCCTGCTCCAGCACCGGGCTGGCGTAGAAGTAGCCGCGCTTGCCGGAGGTGGTGCCGAGGCCGAAGAAGCGCCCCTGGCGACCCTGCAGGGCTTCGCGGAAGTAGGGGCGGAAGGAGAAGTCGCGGCCGACGAAGCTGTCGGCCTTGTCCCAGTTGGAGGAGCTGAGGGTGCGGCCTTCTGGGTTCATCAGGTAGATGACGTCGGCCCCGGTTTCCTCGCGCACCTCACTCAGCAGGCGATTGGCGGCGTCCAGGCGGGCCTTGTCCTGCGGGGCGGCCAGTTGTTCGCGCAGGGCCGGGAGGTCGGCGAGGATCGGCGGCAGCACCTCGAAGCGGCGCAGGGTGCCCAGCAGGTTGGCGACGTAGAGGTCGAGGGTCTGCCGGTTCTGCTCGGCCAGGGTGCGGTTGTAGTAGCGGTCGGCCAGGTGGTGCGCGGGCCAGAGCAGGGGCGCGAGCACCAGTGCCAGCAGCACGAGGCTGCGCCAGCGGGGTCGATAGGGGAGGGTGTTCGCGGTCATGGTGTCAGGATGCGCCCGGGGTGGGGCGCATTATGACACCGGCGGGCTCAGCGAGGGTGGCGCAGGCACGCCTCCAGCCCCTGGCGCCAGTCGGGCAGGGCGACGTCCCAGTCGCGCCGCAGCTTGCTGCCGTCCAGTCGCGAGTTGAGCGGCCGTTGGGCGGGCGTCGGGTAGGCGCTGCTAGGGATGGGCTCCAGGCGGGCGCAGGGTTTGCCTTGGGCCTTGAGCGTCTCGGCGATGGCGCTGGCGAAACCGAACCAGGAGGTCTCGCCGCCGGCCGTGAAGTGGTAGGTGCCCCAGGCCTGGCGGCCTTGTTGCCAGCGCTGGATCAGGGCAGCGGTGGCGGTGGCGATGTCGCCGGCCCAGGTGGGCGCGCCGATCTGGTCGTCCACCACGTTCAGCTGTTCGCGCTCCTGCAGCAGGCGCTGCATGGTGAGCAGGAAGTTGCGCCCGTGCAGGGAATAGACCCAGCTGGTGCGCAGGATCAGGTGTGCACCGCCCACCGCGCGGATCGCCTCTTCCCCGGCCAGCTTGCTGCGGCCATAGACGCCCAGCGGGTTGGGCAGGTCGTCCTCGGTGTAGGGCGCGGTCTTGCAGCCATCGAAGACGTAGTCGGTGGAGTAGTGGATCAGCGGCGCGCCCAGGGCAGCGGCCTCTTCGGCCAGCACGCCGGGGGCAGTGGCATTGAGGGCGAAGGCGGCCTCGGGCTCGCTCTCGGCCTGATCCACGGCGGTGTGGGCGGCGGCGTTGATGATCAGCTCCGGGCGCTCGGCACGGACCCGCTGGCGGATGGCCTCGCTGTCGGCAAGATCGAGACGGTCGCGGCCCAGGATCAGCAGTTCGCCCTGGCCGGCGAGGGCCAGGGCCAGTTCACGGGCGACCTGGCCGCTGTGGCCGGTGACGAGGATCTTCACGGGAACACCTCGGCGTCCTCCAGGCGCACGCCGGCCTGGTCCTTGGTGGAGAGCTGGGGGGCTTCGCCCAGTTGCCAGTCGATGGCGAGCGTCGGGTCATCCCAGCGGATGCAGCGTTCATGGGCCGGGGCGTAGTAGTCGGTGGTTTTGTAGAGGAACTCGGCGAACTCGCTGAGCACCACGAAGCCGTGGGCGAAACCTTCCGGAACCCAGAGCTGGCGCTTGTTCTCGGCGGACAGGTGCACGCCGACCCAGCGACCGAAGGTGGGCGAGCTGCGGCGGATGTCGACGGCGACGTCGAGCACCTCGCCGGCGGTGACCCGCACCAGCTTGCCCTGAGGTTGCTGCAGCTGATAGTGCAGGCCGCGCAGCACGCCCTTCTGCGAGCGGGAGTGGTTGTCCTGGACGAAAGTGCGCTGGAGGCCGGTGGCCTCCTCGAAGGTGCGGGCGTTGAAGCTTTCCATGAAGAAGCCGCGCTCGTCGCCGAAGACGCGGGGTTCGAGGATCAGTACGTCCGGCAGGTCGGTCTTGATGACGTTCATGCCTGTTCTCCCGCCAGCTTGAAGAGGTACTGGCCGTAGCCGGTCTTGCCGAAGGCCTTGGCCCGCTCCAACAGCAGCGTCTTGTCGATCCAGCCGTTCTGGTAGGCGATCTCTTCCAGGCAGGCCACCTTGAGCCCCTGGCGGTGCTCGATGGTCTGCACGTACTGGGCGGCTTCCAGCAGGCTGTCGTGGGTGCCGGTGTCGAGCCAGGCGAAGCCGCGGCCGAGTTTTTCCACCCGCAGATCACCGCGTGCGAGGTAGGCATTGTTGACGTCGGTGATCTCCAGCTCACCACGCGACGAGGGCTTCACGGCCTTGGCGATCCGGATCACGTCGTTGTCGTAGAAGTACAGCCCGGTAACGGCATAGCTGGACTTGGGCTTGGCGGGCTTCTCCTCGATGGAAAGGGCCTGGCCTTGCGCATCGAACTCGATAACGCCGAAGCGCTCCGGGTCATTGACCCAATAGCCGAATACGGTCGCGCCCTTGTCACCACTGGCTGCGCGCTTGAGCTTCTCGGTGAAGTGCTGGCCGTGGAAGATGTTGTCGCCGAGGATCAGGCACACCGAGTCGCTGCCGATGAAGTCTTCGCCGATCAGGAAGGCCTGGGCCAGGCCATCCGGCGAGGGCTGTTCGGCGTACTCGAGACTGACGCCGAAGGCGCTGCCATCGCCCAGCAGGTTGCGGTACTGCGGCAGGTCCTGGGGGGTGGAAATGACCAGGATTTCGCGAATGCCGGCGAGCATCAGCACCGAGAGGGGGTAGTAGATCATCGGCTTGTCGTAGATCGGCAGCAGCTGCTTGGACACGCCGAGGGTGATGGGGTGCAGACGGGTGCCGGAGCCCCCCGCGAGGATGATGCCTTTCATGCGTGGGCTCCCAGCCGTTCGCGTTGATAGCTGCCGTCCTGTACGTGGCGGCACCATTCCAGATTGTCGAGGTACCACTGAACGGTCTTGCGCAGGCCGCTGTGGAAGGTCTCCTGGGGTTTCCAGCCCAGTTCCCGCTCGATCTTGCCGGCGTCGATGGCGTAGCGCAGGTCGTGGCCCGGGCGGTCCTTGACGTGGGTGATCAGGTCCTCGAAACGGGCGATGCCGGCGGGCTTGGCCGGGGCCAGCTCTTCCAGCAGGGTGCAGATGCCGCGCACCACCTCGATGTTCTTCTGCTCGTTGTGGCCGCCGATGTTGTAGGTCTCGCCCACCTGGCCACGGGTCACCACCTCCACCAGGGCGCGGGCGTGATCCTCGACGAACAGCCAGTCGCGTACCTGCAGGCCATCGCCGTAGACCGGCAGCGGCTTGCCTTCGAGGGCGTTGAGGATCATCAACGGGATCAGCTTCTCGGGGAAGTGATAGGGGCCGTAGTTGTTCGAGCAGTTGGTCAGCAGCACCGGCAGGCCATAGGTGCGGTGCCAGGCACGGACCAGGTGGTCGGACGCGGCCTTGCTCGCGGAGTAGGGCGAGCTGGGGGCGTAGGGCGTGGTCTCGGTGAACAGGTCGTCCACACCATGCAGGTCGCCATACACCTCGTCGGTGGAAATGTGGTGGAAGCGGAAGGCTGCCTTGCGCTCGGCGTTCAGGGACGACCAGTAGGCGCGGGTGCTTTCCAGCAGGGCATAGGTGCCGACGATGTTGGTCTGGATGAAGGCCGCCGGGCCATCGATGGAGCGGTCCACATGGGACTCGGCGGCCAGGTGCATGATGGCGTCCGGCTGGAACTGGGCCAGTGCACGGCTTACTGCTTCGCTGTCGGCGATATCGGCCTTGAGGAAGCGGTAGCGGGGATGGCCTTCGATGCTGGCCAGCGATTCCAGGTTGCCCGCGTAGGTCAGCTTGTCGAGGTTGAGGACCTCATGGTCCGTCTCGTTCAGCAGGTGTCGGACGAGGGCCGAACCGATGAAACCGGCTCCGCCGGTGATAAGGATGCGCATGTCGTGGACCTGTTGTGACGTGGGGTATGAGCCGCGAACGGCCTATGGTCGTGGATTGTGCAGGGCCTTCCAAGTCCTTTGGTGGGCGAAGCCGGATGTCCGGGGAAGTGCGCTGGCCGGATAGCAAAAAGCCCCGCAATAGCGGGGCTTTAAAAGATGGTGCCGGCACCAGGAATCGAACCCGGGACCTACTGATTACAAGTCAAAGCCTCTTAACAAGTAAATCAGGCACTTAGCTCAAAGCATTGTACGTCGACACCACCCACCAAAAGCAACATTTCCAAGGGGGGCAGATTTCATTGTACGCGATAAAACCGCCTCGGAAGCCTGTGGATAAATCGAATTACCGGCCGGTTCGCAGACTCTGGCCTGGTTTCGCGCGAAGGGCTAAAGGCAGCGAGAAGCAGAGCCCTTGCGCTCCCTGATACTGTACAAACAACCAGTAATGGGGTATGATTCGTTCGTCGGATAAGACAAGCAGTGGCTTGAACGATGCTGAGGTTTGCTTGACATAGATATTGACAAGCACATAATTCGCGCCCATTTTCAAGCCATTCCCATGGACCCGGGATCGAGAGGTATAAACGTGATCTTCAGTGAGCTAAAAGTAGCCCAAATGGCGGCTTACTTTTTGAGCCGCCGAGGTGGGGAAATGGCCTACCTGAAGCTCATGAAGCTGCTTTATTTAGCAGATCGTGAGTCGATGGATAGGTACAACAGCACCATGTCTTGTGACAGTCATGTTTCCATGCCGCACGGGCCAGTGTTGTCCACCACTCTCAACCTGATCACCGGCCAGATCGAGTCTCCTGAATGGCGTAGCTGGGTTTCGCCTGACGCCCGATACGAAGTTAGCCTCAGTCGACCTCTTCATTCCTTTGACGAGCTGGATGAGCTTTCGGAAGCAGACCTCGACATTTTGGAGCAGGTTTGGCAGCGCTTCGGCCGAATGGAGAGATGGCAGCTTGTGGATTACACCCACAGCAATCTACCCGAGTGGGTAGACCCTGGGCGCTCTTCGCGCCCCATCAACCCTCGCACCACGTTCGTCGCTTTGGGACGTACCGAGGCGCAGGCCGATGCCGCCGCACGTGAAATCAATGAGCGCAAGCAGCTAGGACGAGTCGTTTCTGAGTTGATCTAATGCCAGGGAATGTATTTCGGCAAGGAACGCTGCTAATACTGAGCGGGCCGGTTAATCATCTTCACGTCGTTATGAATGACCCCGTTTATTCCCATGAGCATGGGTATGACGGGGTTTTAACTGTCAACATAACTAGCCTTAAGCCTGGTCTGTATCATGATCCGGCATGCATACTGGCGCCTGGTTGCCACCGATTCGTCAACCGAGACAGTTGGGTTGTGTACGAGCATGCAGTGGTAATGGATGCCGCTAGGCTTGACGGCAAGGTTGATAGTGGTGAGGTCACGCCGCACGACTTGATGGCCTTCGAAGTCTTCAATCAAGTGCGAGCGGGCTTTGACGTGTCGAGACATGTGAAGCAGAAGATCAAGCGCTTCCTTAGGAATCATGGCATTTGAGGTTCGGTTTAAACGGATCCTCTAAGGCAGCACCTCTACAAAAAGCCCCGGCTACAGCGGGGCTTTTTGCTGCATAGCTCAATCAGCGGCCGGGTTCACCACTGGCAGGCTGAGGTCGTAGACGTCCAGCATCGCCTCGCTTCGGTGCCCGGATGCCTGCTGCTTCTCACCCCTCGTGCCAGCCGTGTCCGTGATGCCGCGCCGCTTCAGGTCGTGCAGGCCAAAGCGCTCCTCTTCGGAGATGATCCCCTCGGCCAGCGCGCCGTCGATGAACCGCCACCAGGCGGAGTCCAGGCTCGACTTCTGCAGGGCCCCGCCGTGGGCGGCGACAATCAGGCGCCGCTTGTCTGCCTGGATTGGCACAGGCATGGCCTTTTCCTTCCACACCGCAGCCCTGTACTCCTTGGCCGCGTCCCATGCAGCCCACAGGTAGGTCAGGCTGTCGCGATCCACGCCGTGGATCTCCTCGACCAGCTTGTGGAGCTCCGACAGCGTGACGTCAGCTGCGCAGAGGTTCTTCCGCTGGCGCCGGCCGGCCTCATTGAAGGACAGCATGTACCAGGTGCCGCTCCCACGGTGGTCGAAGTAGACACCACGGGGGAGGGCGGCCTGGTCAATGTGGCCAGGTATGTTGGGGTTGTGCTGCCGCTTCCTGCCGCTCTTCATCCAAGGATGTCCGGGTTGTAGCCATCGGGCTGCGAGGCGGCCTTGATGCCGCCGGCGTCGTTGATAAGGTCAATCGTAGTCCAGGGCCCCTTTCGTCCAAGGAACAGCTTGATGCCCTGGGCGCGCATGCTGCGCTCGACGTCGGATCGCCTGGTGTAGCCTGTGATCCTCTGCAGGTCTTCGAACTCAAGGATTCGTTCGCCCGTCATGGGGTGCCTCCTGTGTTTCGTTGCGCGCTACGTTTAAAAGGGATCAATTTCGTAGCGCTGCGTCTTTGTTGCGTACTTCTAGTGGCGATCCACGCCTATGCCCTTCGGTCGCGGAGCAGGGTCGACATCAAGGAAGCCACTTCCTTTGAAGTCCCCGTCTGTAGCCCTCGCCATATCAACCTCAAGCTTGGCGGTAGTGTTCACTTCGGACGCAACCGCTGCGACAGCCTTTGCCTGCTCGACACTTACACTCCCGCTGAGCACCCCTTCCATGGTTCTACCCAGGATCTCTCTCAGTTCATTCAAGTTCTTCATCCGCTGCCTCCAGCTTCTTTAACTTCGACTTGAAACGCCCCAGCGCAACCGCTGCCCCATGAATATCGCTTGGATATCGAGCAATCGAATGGCGCCGCATCTTTTCCGCCGTCGTGATCAACTCCAGGTTACCCAGCTCCAGATTGGCCTGGTTCCCATCTCGGAAAACCACAACGCACCCATCCGGAATGGGGCCGTGTGCTTCTTCCCAGATAACCCTATGCGCAAGCTTCCAATCCACATTCGAATCGCCTGTGTCGGATACCTTCCGGTATGCTTTCCCGCCATGCAGGGCCTGGCTTCCAATCGGGAGAGCCGTGGAGTTCCTCATCCCCTTTTGCCGGCGCTGTTTCATGTATGCGCTGTGCTTTCGCCATGATTCACGCCGTTCTGGGCTATCAACCCGTTTAACCCCGATCAAGGCCGCACGCACATTTATGGCTGCGTGGGTTCTTCCGAGGGCCGCACAGATCGCAATAATTTCGCTGGTGGGGTAAAGCCGCCTGAGGAGGTCGTCTTCTTCAGTCGTCCACCGGCGCTTCCCCAGGTTTAGGCTGCTCGCTTTGCTCATGACTGACTGGAGCGAGCGCCCCAACTTACTTGCCACTTCAGGCGCCGAGAGTTTTCGCCATAGTTCGCGAAGAAGCTCGACCTCCTGATCACTCCATCGAGCCTTCATTGTTCGCCTTGGCACAAAGCTGGTTTGTTCACTTCACCACCTCCGGCGCGCGCTCGATGGTCCTGCTGCTGCCGTCATTGCTGTGCACCACCAGGGCCGGCCGCTGGATCGTTTGCGTGCCGTCCTGGTAGAGGCGGCGGGTGGGGATGCCGTAGAACGGCCCGCCCGGGGCGAACGGATCGGGCATCTTGTCCATGTTGTCGATCATGATGGTCAGCAGGCAGTGGAACAGCGGCCCATCCTTCGAGTCTCTTTGCCGGCGGCCGCTCATGCTCGCCGCGCTGTCTTCCAGGCCGTGGACGAAGCACAGGTCCCAGAGGAGCCGCCCAGGCTTCGGCGCCGGATCGAGGTCAACGCGGTGCACCGGATTGATACCGAGGCAGTCGCACAAGTCCGAGTAGCTGAGATCGGAGAACAGCCGCAGGGACTCAGCCCCCAGCAGCCACTTACCGAGCGCGCGCCGAGTCTCTTCGGTCGACGTCCGCACACCTTTCCACCAGGCTTCCCAGTCCTTGAGCATGAGTCGCGCCTGGAAGCTGTGATCCGCTTCAAGGGCCTTCTTGGTCTCGCTGTAGATCTCCAGGGGACCGCGCAGGTCTGCCTGCCTGGACAGTCGCCTCGCAACCAAGAGGAGTGTCCTGGGCTTCAGGTGCTGCATGGAAAAGAGCTCAGCCAAGCGATCCAGATGCTCGGGCTTCATGGGGAGGAAGGAACGGCTTGTCATGACCAGCACCTCACGGCCAGCGCTGGCTGGTCGAAGGCGTCAGGGGGCAGCGGTGCCTCCCAGCGCTCCCGCCATCCGTAGTCGGCGATTTTGATATAGGCGGCCAATCCCACGACCAGCCACGCGGGGGGAAGCAGGAAGGCCAGCAGGACCAGCTCGGGCCGGCCGCTGGTGAGCATGAGCGGTGCCAGCTGGTGGGCCATGACGGCGGCGAGGAAGAGCCACAGCATGGCGGCGGCAAGCAGGGCGATGGTCTTGAGCATCACAGGTCACCTCGGCTGGCGAGGCGGCGCACCACCTCTTCGGAGTGGTTGGCGGCGGCCTGCAGCTCGGCAACGGTGACCGACTCAATCGGCTTGCACAGTGCCTGCAGGTACTCGGCAAAGGCGCGTTGCGCCGGCCGGTTCCAGTGGTTGCAGAAGGCGCCGATGTCGCGCAGTTGCTCCTGCAGGTCCAGGGCGAGGAGGTCGAGGCTGTCCGGGTTCCAGGCCATCTACGCCACCACTGCCGATTCGATGCGGCGGACAGCGCTGAAGGTCTCGATGCGGCGTGGTGCGCTGGGGCGCCTGACGGCGCTGGGATTGTGCTGAAGGCCCATCAGGAGAGCGATGACCATGCACAGAGCTGGAGCGATGATGCCGCGCCGGAACGCCTCGGCTACCAGTGCGGTGCGCTTGTAGGTGTGAAGCTTATGCATCACACGTTCGATTGCGCCCTTTACGGTGCGAGGCGAAATGCCTGCTTCGAGAGCCGCCTGTTTGTCTGTCTCGCCAGCAGCTATTGCAAGCAGGCAGCGAAGCTCGCGCTCGGCAATGCCACAATCAAGACTTCCTTTCCAGCCGTGAGCGGTAATTGTGCGATCCATGAAAAGGTACCATTGGTTCCCGTTTCAGCTAGATTGCGCCCGCTGTTTTTTTCTGTCAAGAACCATTGGTACCAATTCGGCGCGAAAAAAAACCGCCATGCGGCGGTTTCCATCGGACCCGGGCTACATGAACATTTCAGCCCAAAACACTCTGCCAAGTACTTCAATTGAGAACTCCTCAATTTCACTTCTCGAATAGGACTCATCAGGGTGCTCGGCATGGTTGAAGCTGCGAACTCTCAACCCGCCATTTGGAGCCCTATAGAGGGATTTTATTCGTAGCTGACCATCCTGGGAGATGGCATAGACCTTTCCGTCTACGATGGAGGTCGTGCCTCGATCAACGGCGACAATACTGCCGTGAGGAAGCACAGGCGACATGCTGTTGCCGGATACTCTAACGCAGACAACACGATCAAATTGGACCCCTGCAGTTCGGAGGGTAGATTTCGGGAATCTCAATTTCTGAGACTCGCTAACCTCTACTGCAGTGCGTCCAAGCCCGCCCGAAAGCTCAACCTCCTCAAAAAATGGCACCTCAACCTCATCCTCTTCTGGGGGGAGGGCCTCATCAAAAACTGAAACGGGGAGTACTCCTGGAATTGCTTTTTGCTCTTCCATAACTGCCGGCTTGGCGGCCAGCTCATCACCCCCCCAGACAAGCCATGGCAGGTCAACTCGCAGTAGGGCAGCGATCTTGATGACGCGCTCATTACTAGGAGTGGAGTCTCCATTCAGCCATTTCTGTGCTGCTTTATTGGTCACCCCAGTCTCTCGCGCAAGTAGCGCCGCAAGACCTCGCGACGGCAGGTTCGCGCGCTTTGCTGCCTCGCGTATGCGAGCTGCAAAGGCGAGCCGGCCATTGTTGTCGTATGAAAGTACCATGGGTTCCATTATCCTTGAGCTTGACGGGACTTTCAGTTCCTGTTCAACTGGTACCGTTGGTCCTAATTGGTGTTTCTATGAGCGCAATCAAGACAGCTGTAGAGGCGGTCGGAGGGTCTTCCAGCGCGGCAAAGATTTGCGGAGTTAGCCCGAGAGCGGTGAACAAATGGATTGCAGCGGGAAAGTTGCCGCGCACCGAGTACACCGGAGAAACGAGGCACGCCAAGAATCTCGCCGCCGCCGCCGGAACGTTCACCTCCGAGTGGCTTCTCTCAACAGCATCGAGAGCCCCGGCCAGCCTTGATGAAAAGGCTACTGAATCTGACACCGTGAATTAAGCGCCGAATCTACCTGTTTTTTTGAACAGTGCTTGGCATGAGATATGGCGCTTTGAGATGGCTTCTTTTCTGAAGCGAGGAGTTCTTTTGAGTTCTTTGAAGGCCGTCATCAGGTTTACACCGTCGGTGGAAACCGCCCAGCAAGTAGCGGCCTGCATGGATTCTGAATAAGCAGCGAACTGCAAGCATATCGCCTGCTCAACTTTTTCAGCAGGCATAAAAAACCCGCCTTGCCGGGCGGGTTCTCTTCTCCACTCGTTACCGCGAGTGGTTTGTACTTCATCGCTATTGAGGAGCGAGGAAATGTCACATCTCGAAGTTACCAAAGAGACCCCCGAGAAGCAAGAGGCGCAGGAGCCCCAGTCGGCAGTAGAGATTGCATTCGACGCCGTCGAATGCATGCGACTCGAGCTGCTCAGTGCACGTGAACTGATCTCAGTTCTCCGGGCAATCGACCGCGATATGGACTCGACGCAGCACATCCGCCAGCTCTGCCGAGCAGGGATGAAGGCTGCCGAGTACGTATGCGAAGGGCTGGACGCAATGGCTGATGTGTTCACCGTCCAGCTTAAAGAGCTTCAGGGCCTCGGAACGTCCGCCCAAAGCGCGGAGGTGGCTCATGGTTAATCGCCCCATCCGCAGCGAATCTCAGGCGTTGGCAGAACGCCTGCAAGAAGGCATTTTCACCATTGGATCGCTGGCAGAAATCCTGTCTGAGGACGCCGCCTACGAAGGGTCAGAGCCTGGTCCCCGACTCAGCGTACAGGGCCAGGCCTCCATCCATTTCGCCATTCTCACTATCTCCAAGTGCGCCCAGGAAGACCTGAGCGCGCTGCTGGAAGATCTGCAGGTGCCAGCGTTAGGACAAAGTCTCACTGGCGCAACCAGTTCTGGATAGCCGCCCGAATCGGAGAGCAAATGAAGAGCATCGTCACGGGCGGCGATGCCGCCACCATGACCAGCCTCGAACTGGTCGACTTCATCAACAGCCACCGCGAACAGCAAGCCATTCTKCACAAGAACTTCCTTGCGAAGGTGCCCGAAGTGCTCGGAAAGAGATCGGCTGATTTTCTAGCCGATCTCCCTGACAGCTACGGGCGACCCCGCCGCGGCTACCGTTTCCCCAAGCGCGAGTCCTGCCTGATGGCGATGTCGTACAGCTACGACCTTCAAGCTGCCGTATTCGACCACATGACAGCCTTGGAGGCGCAGCTTGGGGCCCCTGGATACACCGTTCCTCGTACCAGGGCGGAGGCACTTCGCCTTGCTGCAGACCTGGAGGAGCGTGCCGCTGCCCTGCAGTTGGAGAACCAGAGGCAGGCCGAAACCATCGCCAGCCTGGAGTCGCTGTTCCTTTCCGGCGAGACGCCCACACAGTTCTGCAAGCGTTTGAACGGCGTGAACTGCTCTCGCGTGAACAGCACCCTGCTCGAGATTGGCTGGCTCTACGACGAGAACCGCGGGGAGAACGGCACTCCTCGCTACCGCGTAGCCAGCCGTGTCCGTGACAAGTACCTCACCGAGCGCCCCCGGAAGATCTCGCCGGAGGGTGGTGAAGCCTTCATCAAGTACGACCTGCAACTGCTCCTGGCCGGCGCCCAGCGTCTGCACCAGCTCTACATGCAGCAAAAGCTGGCCATGAAATCCACATGGGATGGCCGCTTCACGCAGGCCAAGCACACCGGGGGGACCATCTAATGAAAAATTTCGAGAAGACTAAGCAGCTCATGGAGCGAGTGGCTCGCGCCGGTATCGACCTGGTCGAGGCTGAGCGCGGCCTCCGGCAGGCTCGCGCCGAGATCCGCGCCATGTACGACACCTACTTCCGCGCCCACGGCCGGCCGGAGGGCAACTTCAACCCCTATGCCGAGGCGTTCCGTGGCGTGGTCGAGTTCACTGCGGCCGCCAATGAGCGCCGCGACCTCGCACGTCGTCAGGTCTACAACGCCCGCCGCCGCCTGGAGAGCGCAGTTCGTGCACTGGGGCGCGCCAAATGAGCATTCAGTCCATGACCTGGGCCCTTGAGCAGCAGGTTGTTACCGACGCCACGACCCGCCACGTTCTTCTGTGCCTCGCCAACTACGCCGACAAGGACGGGAGGGGCTCCTTCCCTTCCGCATCCAGCCTTTCGGAGGACACAGGACTGTCGGAGCGTACGGTCCGCTACAAGCTCGACGCCCTCGAGAAGCTGGGAGTGATACGCCGGGGTAACCAGGCTATCGCTGCCGCCTATATAGACCGCCCTGATCGCCGACCGGTTGTCTACGACATCGTAATGAGCCGGGTGCATATGGTGCACCCCGTTGAGGTCGACGGGGTGCAAATGAAGACCGAACGGGGTGCAAATGAAGACGCTACGGGGTGCACCAGCTGCACCCAATCCGTCATTGATCCGTCAATAAACCGAAAAGCTATACGCCACCCAAAGGGTGACGCGAAATCTCGAGTGGTCACCGCTGAGGAGATGGTCGATTCGCTACCTCGGCTGAGCATCGAGGTTGCTCGGGACTACCTGGCGCATCGCCGTGACGTGAAGGCCAGGCTCACCGAACGAGCCTGGAAGGGAATTGCCAAGACCTTGGCTGCCTTGGCCAAGGTCGGGTTTTCACCCGACGCGGCGCTCAGCAAGGCCATCGAGCGGGGTTGGAAAGGCTTGGAGGTCGATTGGCTCATCAAGCCAGGCCCCGGTGCAACTGGCAGCACCCTGACCAACCTCCCATCCCACAAGCCCAGCCAGGAGAACCCCGATGGCCGATTCTAGCTTCCTGAAGCCCCCGGCGAAGAAGCGCGGGGAACCCATGTTTACGGTCTGCCCTGAGCACGGGCAGTACGAGTCCTGGCTGGTGGAGCAATTCGATGGCGGCTGGAAGGCTGCCCCTTGCCAGCAGTGCCAATGGCAGGCGCTCAACTGGCGCCACGTCGACGAGAAGGTGCGGAACGTGGCGCGCAACGAGCGCCGGGCCGAGATCGTCAACCAGCGCCTGATCGAGAGCGGCATCACCCCGCGCTTCAGGGGATGCACGTTCGACACCTTCATCGCTGACGACCAGGCCAAGCGCACTGCGCTTGAGCGGTGCCGCAGCTACGCCGAAGAGTTCGATGCGGTGATGCAGGAAGGCCGGTCCCAGTTGCTGCTGGGCAACCTCGGCACCGGCAAGACCCATCTGGCCAGCGCCATCGTGCAGAGCGTGATCCGGCAGTTCACCGCCAGCGCCATCCTCACGACGGCCAGCGAGATCGCCAGGGCTGTTAAGGCAACGTTCGCGAAGTCCAGCAGGCTCAGCGAGCGCGACGTCCTGGACGAGTTGGCGAGCGTGGATCTACTGGTCATCGACGAAGTCGGCGTCCAGGTCAGCACTGGCGACTTCGGGCCGGGTCTGCTCCACGAGGTGATCGACCGTCGCTATCAGCAGGTGCTGCCCACCATCGTGATCAGCAACGTGACTCTTGAGGACCTGCCTCGGTTCATCGGCGACCGTGCGCTGGATCGGTTGCGCCAAGGTTCCAGCCGGCTTGTGCGCTTCACGTGGGACTCCGCAAGGAGGGATGCATGAGCCAGTACCTGAGCCCTGAGCTTTACAGCCTGGAAGCCGAACACGGTGTCTTGGGCGCGATCATGCTCAGCAGCCTGCAGGGCGATCTGCAGGTGGTGGAGCAGGCGCTTGATGCCGTGACCGATCAGGACTTTGCTTTCGACAACAACGTCGCCCTGCTGCGGGCACTGCGCGAGGCCTACAACCAGGGTATGCCTCTGGACCCGGTGACGGTCGGGATCGTCAGCCGGCTGCTGCCGGATGGCGAGCTGACCATGACCTACGCCGCCGAGATCACGCGAGACGTGCCTTCGGCGGCGAACTGGAAGGCCTATGCGGAGCATCTGCGCAAGCTGGGCGTCCTGCGCCAGGTCGTCGACGCCGGCCGGGCTGTCCAGGAAGCCGCAACGGCTGGCGGCACCTTGGCCGAGATCGTGGCGAGGGCCCAGCAGGCAGTGGCCGACTTGCGGGACATCGACGGCACCGAGCAGGACGTGGTGCGTATCGGTGAGTTGCTGCCGGCAGAGGTTGACCGCATCGACGCCGGATTCAATGGGCAGATCGTGCCGAAGCTCTCTACGGGGCTGAGCGCGCTCGACGAGCTGCTGGGCGGTGGCCTGCGCAAGAAGTCCATGGTGGTGATCGCCGGCCGGCCTGGCTCTGGCAAGACGACGCTGGGCCTGCAGATCGCCCAGAACGTGGCAGTAAGCGGCTCCGGCGTGTCGCTGGTGTTCTCCCTGGAGATGACCAAGGAGGAGCTGGTACAGCGCTCGCTGGCCTCGGTTGGTGGCATCCCGCTACCGCGTCTGGACGATGCGTCGAAGATGCAGGACGAGGACTGGCCGAGGCTCACCAATTCGGTGAATAAGCTGGTCAATGCGCCGCTGTACCTCTGCGACCGCTCATCACTGAGCGTGGCGCGGATTCGGTCTGAGGCGCGCAAGGTGCAGCGTCAGCACGGCCTGGCCGCCCTGGTGGTGGATTACATCGGCCTGATTGCTGGGGAGGGCGCCAACCGTACCGAGCGTATCGCGGCCATCTCCACCGCCCTGAAGAACCTAGCCAAGGAGCTCGACATCCCGCTCCTGGTGCTGGCTCAGCTCAATCGCGAGTCGACGAAGCGCGCCGGCGCTGCGAAGAGGCCCCAGGCCAGCGAGCTGCGCGACTCCGGGCAGATCGAGCAGGACGCCGACATGGTCGTGCTCGTGCACCGCGACATGGACACCGACGCCGGCCGGGCGGGAGTTACAGAGCTGATCCTGGACAAGGGCCGCCAGGCCAAGCTCGGCAGCTGCCACGTCCAGCAGGAAGGGCAGTTCGCCCGCTTCACTGACCTTTTCACCCGCGACTTCAGCCAAGACGAAGTCGAGATGGGCCGCCCCTACCGCGGCCGTCAGTACCCCAGAGGTGACGACGAATGACCAATGAGAAACGCGGGCCGCTGGTGATGCCTGCGACCCAGAAGGCCACAGACTGCCGACGAATTTCGTCGGCAGTGGGGCCTGGAGGTGGTGCATGACCGCGCGCACCGAACACACGGCGTTCACCGATTCGTCCATTCGCGCTGCTGCCGGCCTGCAGGACGTGCGCGAACTTCGCGATGAGCGCCACCAGGCCCTTCGCTTCCGCTTCAGCACCAACCGCCAGAGCGGGACCTGGTGGGTGGTGATCGGCCGGCAGTGGTCGAAGCTGGGGCGCTGGCCTGGCCTGACCGCGAAGGCGGCTGTCGCGGCGTTGCCGCTGGCCCTGGAGCGGCTGGCGGTGGACCGGAAGGCCGCCGTGTCTTCCTCTGCTTGGGTCACCGTCGGCGACCTGCTGCGCTGGTACCAGGACCGCGTCCAGGGCGACAGGAGCATCAAGGCCAAGCGCCGCGACGACGTGCAGTCGGCCATCGCTCGGCACCTGCTCCCGGCGCTGGGCGAGCTGCCCCTGGGCCAGCTGGCTCCCGGCACCGTGGACCAGAGACTGGTCTGGCCGCTGATGGAAAGCCTGTCTGTGGCCTACGTGCGCCAGATCCTGCGCGTGCTGCTGGCCGGCCTGCGCCAGGCGGTGAGGCTGAAGCTGCTGCTGGCCAACCCCTTGGACGGCGTGAAGTTCTCCGACTTCGTGGCCAAGCGGGTCAAGCCCAAGGCGGCGCGCCTGCACGGCATGCAGCTCGAAAGCCTGCTGGGCGACCTGGCGGAGCGCTTCGAGAAGGCCCCAAGGGACGCGATGCTGGCCCTTTTGATGCTGACCCATGGCACCCGCATAGGGGAGACCCGTTGCGCGCGCTGGCGGCACATCAGCTTCGCGGAACGGATCTGGGTGATCCCGGCGGCCAACACCAAGACGGGACAGCAGCACGAGCTGCCGCTCACCGATCAGGTGATGGCCCTGCTCAAGCGCTACCAGGAGCACCAGGCCCGGACCCTTGGGCGGCAGGACTACCTCTTCCCCGGCTCCAGTGGCCAACCCCTTTCGGCTCGGCAGGCGTCGGCGCTGTTCCGTGACATCAGCGCGGGGGAGTGGAGCAGCCACGACCTGCGCAAGGTGGCCCGTACCGGCTGGACCGATCTGGGCGTGGACTACCTGGTGGGCGAGCTGCTGGTGAACCACGCACTCCCCGACATGGCCACCACCTACATCGCGACCCACGCCAAGAAGCTGCAGCGGGAAGCCCTGGAGAACTGGTGCGCCTGGCTCGACGTGCGTGGTTTCGCCGCCATCCACGGCAAGACAGAGGTTAGCGCCGCCGATTCCGCAAACGGCCATCAGGCCAGCAGTGACGCGCAAGACACGAACAATCCGCCACCTACGCAGAGGAGGGGGCAGGAAGCAGCCATAGGGGGTGCTCAGCAATGAACCAAGCCAACCAATTTGCCTTGCCCCGCAAGGTCATGACCGAGATCGAGCGCCGGATGATCAAGATGGCCGCCGATGAACTGCTCAAGGGCAAGACGGCCGGCGCCCAGGCGATGGCGGACCTGCTGGACCTGCTGGCCTCCTGGCACGGCAACCGCAGCGCCACCCCGCTCCGCGTCTTCGCACAGTGCTGGGTCGCTGAGGGAAATGCCCGGACTAGGGCGTCCGCCGAGCTGCTGCGGGATCTGTTCGGTGAGCCCGGGCAAGGAGGTTTCGCATGACGGTCTACCGCGACGTGATGCCCGCCATCGTGCGGGTGCTGGCTGCCGATGCCATCGACAACACGGCGAAGCAGAGCTGGCAGAAGCTGATCGACAGGGAGCAGCAGGGCGGCCTGCAGAGCCTGCTGAGCGCCCAGGATCGCTTCGACTTCGACTGCATCCTGCATGCGTGGCTGCACCGAGAGCTGACGGCGGCCGAGTGGGATGTCTTGGTGGCCAGGTTCTCGACGCACGACGCACGGAGGGTCGGCGCTATCGGCCGGCTTGCGCCGAGGGTCAGCTCTCCCGCGCCCCAGCTCTTCGTTTACAAGGCTGTCACGGCCTGGGCAATCCCGAAGATGAAAGGCAAGGAGGGGAAGCGGTCAACCGAGATGCTGATCCTTCCGGCGGAGTTCTACGACCTCAACACCTGGGACACCGAGGGCCGACCGGAGTCGACGCGGAGCCGGTGGCGGCGGGAGATCTGCAAGCAGCTTGAGACACTTCAGGAGCAGGCCGTCGTGCATGTGACGGAGATCCTTGAGCGGGAGCAGCTGCTGGTCGCCTGAAGCTGCCTAGAAGGAAGATGCGTCCAACTTTGGACGCATCTCTGGCCTAAGGGGGCTTGACGACTGTGAGCGAATGAGCGAAATTTCTCACCATCGTCTGATCCGTGCGCGTCGCGATGACAGACAAGAAAAACCCGGCCAAGCGCCGGGTTTTTTCGTTTCAGGCTGCCGCCTGTCGATCCTCCACCGAGGTGACGGCCAGCCTCTTGCCAAGGGCTCCCAGCGCGCGCTCCAGCTGCTCAATCTTCGACGTGTGCTCGAAGTCGATCAGCCTGCTCGCCACCTGGTGCGACACCTCAAGCCGGCGTGCCAGGTCTGCGACCCGGACACCCTGCTCGCGCATGGTGTTCCACAGCACCGCCTTCGCGGCCACCTGGATCGGCTGATAGATGACGTACTGGCCCGGCTTCGGCTCGCTGGCCTGCGGGATGGCCTGGTTCTGGTCGACGTAAATGGACATGGCCAGCTGAATGCCTTCCACGGCATTCGCCAGCAGTTCCTCCAGGGTGTCCCCGGCGCTGTGCGCTTCCGGTAGATCCGGGCACCGCGACCAGAAGTGGTCCGCTTCTTGGTGGATGGAAATCGGGTAATTGACCATAGGGTCTCCTCTCTTCGTTTGGAGCTGATGAATCGTTCCGGCCATCAGGCTAGGCCTCAGTCCTTGAGGCCTAGCTGTTTGATGATGTCCTTCCTGAGTCCTTCGCTGATTTCCTTAGCGCCGTGGTTCGGGAAGATCGTCTGTCGGTCCCGGTATCTGATCTTGAAGTGGCTGCCTTTGGCTGACTTCGAGAACGTGACCCCTTGGGACTCCAGCCATCGCCGGAATTCGCTGTATTTCATCAACTCTCCTCTGTCTTGGTGATGGGCTCATTATACATCACAAATGCTACATTGCAACAGAAGTGCTAAGTTTTCCAGTGGTGGGAGTGCAGCCGATGCACGGGCCAAGGCTCAGGATCGGACACCGATAAGCCGGGAGTGCGGTGACGCGAAAAACCCCGGCAGCCCGCACGCTCTTTCCTGAACTCGGGGGCGGTGCGGTGGCTTCACGTTGAGACCGATGCATATGGGCGTCGGCAGTGTGAGCCAGGGCGGACAGCGTGGAGAGACACGCACCTATTCCCAGGCCTCGCATACGCGGGGCCTTTTCGTTTCGGCGCGATGCGCCTATGGAGATCCACATGGCCGAGCCCAGCACTGCAGCGGCAGTGATAGCACCGACCGCCCTGGGCATCACGGCTGCCAGCCTGGTCCCGGGCGTAGACCTCAATGCGGTGATCGGCGGAGTAGCCGGCGCCCTCTTCTTCGTGGCCTGGGCCAGGGACCTGACCGTCTGGGCCCGCCTGGCCTATCTGTTCGTGTCGTGGATTGGTGGCTACCAGGTAGCCGTCGAGGTGGTAGGCCGTGGGTATTCGACCTATAGCGGCCTGCCTGCCCTCATCTCGGGCGCGCTCATCGTCGCCGCCCTGATCAGCGTTGCGGACTGGGTGCGCGGTGGCCAGCCTCCCGCCTGGCTGCGCGCGGTGATGAGCTGGGTTCGCCCTGGCTCTGGAGGTAATGGCAATGGGTAGCATCCTGACGGTAGACCCGTGGGCCCTGGTGGCCGCCGCGATCTGCGCGGCCATCTCGCTCCGCATCGTTCTATGGCGCCCGGACGGGCACCAGTACAAGCCAGGCGCCTCCCTGCTGGCCTGGGTGCTCAGCGCCTCGTCTGGCTGCTATGCCCTGAGCGTGGTGCTGTACAGCGCGTGCGGACAGCCGGTGGCGCCTGTGTCGCCCCTGCTGGTCTGCCTGCTGTTCGTAATGGCCGTGCTGCTGTACCGCGCCCGGGGAAACGTCGCCGCGTTCCTGCGGGTGGACTGGGAGCGGCCATGGTCGGGTGTTGAGCGGAGGAGAGGCTGACCATGCTCGGGTACATGACAGCGCGCGAGGCAAAGCGCCAAGGCTTCACTCACCACGGCAAGTACTACGGCATTCCGGTGTGGATAGGCGATCCCCACGGCCACTGCATGGTGGCCACCAAGTGGGCCCCGCTTGAAGCCCTCATGACGCTCTGGCATCACGTCGAAGGCCTCATCCACTTCATGCGTGGCAGTGAGCCTTCCTTCATGTTCCTGGTTGGCAGGGAGATCGAATAGTGCCAATTCGACCTCTGAAGCCTTGCGCAACCCCAGGGTGCCGCGAGCTGGTGAGGGGAAAGGCTCACTGCCCCAAGCACCAGGAAGTCGCCGACCAGAAGCGTGCCGAGCACCTGAAGCGGGTGCACATCGAGTACAACCGCCGCCGCGACGCGAGCGACAAGTTCTATAAGTCCACGGCCTGGCAGGCGTGCAGGGCGCGATTCAAGCGTGCGCATCCGCTCTGTGAGGAGTGCGAGAAGCAGGGCAGGGTGGTGGAGATGGAGATCGTCGACCACCGCGTGCCCCTGAAGGAAGCGCCTCACCTGGCCCTCGACTGGTCCAACCTCCGCAGCCTCTGCCGCGCCTGCCACAACCGGGTCGGGCGGCGGGTCGGGCTGACCCAGGGGGGAGGGTAAAAACTCCATAGGCTCACAGGCCCGAACGACGGGGGGAGCCAAATTTCCATTTCCACAAAATTCGGATTCCCAAAATGGGCAGGCCACGCAAGCCGACGAACGTGCTCGAGCTCACTGGCGCGTTCAAGAAGAACCCGGACCGTGCCCGTGAAGACGCCCAGACTGTAGGCCCACTGACCGGTCCGCCCCCTCATTTGAATGGTGGTGCACTCCACGCCTGGAAAGAGATCGCCGGTCACGCGCCGCTCGAGGTGCTGACCAACTCCGACCGCATCGCGCTGGAGCTCGCCGCCCAACTGCTCCACCAGTTCCGCGAGGACCCGGTGGAATTCCCAGCGACCAAGCTGGTCCGCCTCGAGGCCCTGCTCGGCAAGTTCGGCATGACGCCGGCCGACCGGGCGAAGGTCGCGGGCAAGCCCAGCCGGCCCAGCGCATCCGCATTCGATGAATTCTGATGGCTACCAAGAAGACCTACCCCTTCGTCCGGGCGGCGGAGAAGTACGCGCGCGACGTGGTGAGCGGCAAGATCATCGCCTGCAAGATGGTGGTGCTCGCCTGTCAGCGTCACCTCGACGACCGCAAGCGCAAGGCCTCGGCTGAGTTCCCCTACAAGTTCGACCCGGCGAAGGCCGAGCGCATCGCCCGTTTCCTGCAGAAGCTGCCCCACACCAAGGGCAAGTGGGCGGCCAAGCGCGAACCGATCAAACTGGAGCCCTGGCAACTGTTCTCAGTCTGCATCCCGTTCGGCTGGGTGCATTACAAGACCGGGTTCCGCCGGTACCGCGTCATCCTGATCTTCGTGCCGCGCAAGAACGGTAAGAGCATCATCGCCGGCGGTACCGGCCTGTACATGTTCTGTGCTGACAACGAGTTCGGCGCCGAGGTGTATTCGGGCGCGACGACCGAGAAGCAGGCCTGGGAGGTGTTCCGCCCGGCGAAGCAGATGGTGGAGCGGACCGACGCCCTGCGCGAGCGGTTCGCCGTCCAGGTCAACGCCTCGAACATGGCCCGCCTCGACGACGGCAGCCGGTTCGAACCCGTGATCGGCAAGCCCGGCGACGGCGCCTCGCCGTCCTGCGCCATCATCGACGAGTACCACGAGCACGCCGACAGCACGCTGTTCGACACCATGGAAACCGGCATGGGCGCCCGCGACCAGCCAGTGCTGCTGGTCATCACCACGGCCGGCGCCACCATCGGTGGCCCCTGCCACGAACTGGTGCGGGACGCCGAGAAGATGCTGCAGAAGGTGCCGGGGGCCGACAAGCCGGACCTCTGGGCCATGCTCTACTCGCTGGACCAGGGCGACGACTGGACCGACCCGCGCAACCTGATCAAGGCGAACCCCAACTACGGCGTGTCCGTCTCGGCCGACTACCTGCAGGCCCGCCTGCGCGACGCCATGCAGTCCGCCCGCAAGCAGGCGGTGTTCCGCACCAAGCACCTCAACGAATGGGTGGGCGCCAAGACCGCGTGGCTCAACATGCTGCGATGGTTCGAGGCCCAGCCGCGCAAGCCCCTCAAGGAACTGGAGGGCCGCCCCTGCTACATCGGCTTGGACCTGGCGTCGAAGATCGACGTGGCCGCCGCGGTCAAGGTGTTCCCCCCGGTGGACGATGACCCGCTGTGGCATGTTCACGGCCGGTACTACCTGCCCGAAGCGCGCGTGCTGGACAGCGAAGACACCAACGCCCAGCGCTATGCCGAGTGGGACGCCCTGGGCCTGCTGACCCTCACCGACGGCGAAGTGATCGACTTCGAAGTGATCAAGGACGATCTGCGCGAAGACCTCGGCCGGTTCAACGTCCAGCAGATCGGCTTCGACCCCTGGCAGGCCACACAGCTCGCCCAGGAGATGGAAGCCGAGGGCGCCCCGATGGTCGAGGTGGGTGCCACCGTCCGCAACTTCAGCGAGCCCATGAAGGAGCTGGAGAAGCTGGTGGTGCTGCGCATCCTGGCCCATGGCGGCTGTCCGGTGCTGTCGTGGATGGCCTCCAACGTCGTGGCCTCCCTCGACGCCAAGGACAACATCTACCCGCGCAAGGAACGCGCCGAGAACAAGATCGACGGCATGGTCGCCACGATCATCGCCCTCAACCGGGCCCTCACCTCGATGGATACCGCGTCCCTCGACGACTTCCTCAACCGACCAATGAGCATGTGATGGCAGACACCGACTACAGCATCGACCTGCGCACCCGCAGCCCTGTCTGGGCGCGCATGGCTGCCTTCTTCACCGGAGGCCGCCTGGTGACGCCTGAGAAGGGGTCGCAGACCGGCCCCATCTCCGCAGGCGGGTCCGTCGGCGAATCGCTGGTCACCGATGAGCGCATCCTGCAGATATCCACCGTGTGGGCCTGCGTGCGCCTGATCAGCACCGTCACGGCCAGCCTGCCGCTGGACATCTACGAGACCGTGGGCGGCGAGCGCAAGAAGGTCAGCCTGGATAACCCCCTGGCCCGCCTGCTGCAGTATTCGCCCAACATCTACATGACGGCCCTCGAATTCCGCGAGGCCATGACCATGCAACTGGCCACCTACGGCAACGCCTATGCCCTCATCGAGCGCAACAGCGTCGGCGACGTGGTCTCGCTGATTCCGATGCTGTCGGCCAACATGGACGTGCGCCTCGAGAACAAGCGGCTGTTGTACAAGTACCGGCGAGACACCGAGTACGCCATCTTCAGCCAGAGCGAGATCCTCCACCTCAAGGGGTTCGGCTTCAACGGCCTGGTGGGGCTGTCCCCCATCGCCTTCGGCGCCAAGGCGTCCGGCGTCGCCATCGCCATGGAAGACCAGCAGCGCGACTTCTACGCCAACGGCGCCAAGTCACCCCAGATCCTCTTCACCGGGGACCACAAGCTCACGCGCGACCAGCGCGACCAGCTCGACGAGAACTTCAAGGAGATTGCCGGCGGCCCCGTGCGCAAGCGCCTGTGGGTGCTTGAAGCCGGGTTCACCACCCAGCCCATCGGCGTCAGCCCCCAGGATGCCGAGACCATGGCCGCCCGCAAGTTCCAGGTCAGCGAGCTGGCGCGCTTCTATGGCGTGCCGCCCCACCTGGTGGGCGACGTGGACAAGTCCACCAGCTGGGGCAGCGGCCTGGAGCAGCAGAACCTGGGCTTCCTGCAGTACACGCTCAAGCCCTACCTGGACCGCTGGGAAGCCTCGGTCTGGCGCTGGCTGGTGAAGCCGGCCGACATCAACCGCTACCACGCCGAGCACAACCTGGAAGGCCTGCTGCGTGGCGACTCTGCAGCCCGGGCCGCCTTCATCAAAGTCATGATCGACTGCGGCGTCATGACCGTGAACGAGGCCCGCCGCCTCGACAACCGCCCACCACTGCCCGGCGGCGACGTCGCCACCCGGCAGTCGCAGAACATACCGATCATCCAACTCGGCAACCCAAGCCCCGCACCCAGCGGGGCTTAGTTTTTCTGGAGGCTGCAATGCCCAACATCTGCAAGACCATCGCCTTCGACCAGGCCGAGCTGAAGTTTGTAGGCTCCAGCACCGAAGGCATCTTCGAGGGCTATGCCTCGGTCTTCGGCGTCGTCGACTCCGACGGCGACATCATGCTGCCGGGCGCCTTCAAGAACGCCCTGGCCAGCCAGACCCGCAAGGTCTCCATGTTCTTCAACCACCGCGCCTGGGAGATCCCGGTGGGCAAGTGGGAGCACCTGGAAGAGGACAGCAAGGGCCTGCTGGTCCGTGGCTCCCTGACGCCCGGGCACTCCACCGCCGCCGACATCAAGGCCGCCATGGCCCACGGCACCGTCGACGGCCTGTCCGTGGGCTTCGGTGCCGGCCGCGACGATTACGAAATCATCAGCACCGGCCGCGCCTTCAAGAACGTCTCGCGCCTCAGCGAGATCAGCATCTGCACCCAGCCCGCCAACGAGCAGGCGACCGTCGCGTCGCTCAAGAGCCTCGAGGGCCTGGTCACCATCCGCGACGTGGAGCACTGGCTGAGGGACTCTGCCGGCCTCTCCAAGTCCGAAGCGCAGGCCGTCATCGCCTGCGTCAAGTCCGCTGTTCGGAGCGAGTCCGAAGGTGGCGACGACATTGCCGCGTTGATCGCGCGCATCAGCAATTTCCAACCGAGGATCTAACCATGAGCGAACTTGCTCAAATCACCAAGGCCATCGAAGAGTCCCAAGGCAAGATGCAGGCTCTGTTCGACGCCCAGAAGAAAGAAATCGAAGCCACCGGCCAGATCAGCAAGCAGCTGCAGGACGACCTGGTGAAGGTGAACGACGAGCTCAAGACCGCCGGCACCCGCCTGTTCGACCTGGAGCAGCGCCTGACCAAGGGTGGCGACGACCCGGCCACCACCAAGTCCTTCGCCGAGCAGACCGCCGAAGACCTGATCAAGAGCTGGGACGGCAAGTCGGCGAAGGTTGGCGTCAAGAGCTTCCACAAGGCGCTCGGCAGCGGGGCCGGTTCCGCCGGCGCCCTGGTCCAGCCGATGCAGATGCCGGGCATCCTGATGCCGGGCCTGCGCCGCCTGACCATCCGCGACCTGCTCGCCCAGGGCCGCACCATCAGCAACGCCGTCGAGTACGTGCGCGAGAACGTCTTCACCAACAGCGCCGCGCCGGTGGCTGAGGGCGCGCTCAAGCCCGAGTCGAACCTGACTTTCACCAAGCAGACCGCCAACGTCCGCACCATTGCGCACTGGGTCCAGGCGTCCAAGCAGATCATGTCCGACGCCCCGCAGCTGGAGTCCTACCTCAACAACCGCCTGCTGTACGGCCTGCGCCTGAAGGAGGAGGGCCAGCTGCTCGCCGGCGACGGGACCGGAGACAACCTGCCGGGCCTGAAGACGGTGGCGACCGACTACGACGCTACCCTCAACGTCGCGGGCGACACCATGGCGGACAAGATCGCTCACGCCATCTACCAGGTGTCCGAGTCGGAGTTCGAAGCCAGCGGCATTGTCCTGCACCCGCGCGACTGGCACTCCATCGCCCTGATGAAGGACGCCGAGGGCCGCTACATCTTCGGTGGCCCGGCTGCCTTCGCCGCCCGCGTCATGTGGGGCCTGCCGGTGGTGCCGACCATGGCCCAGACCCGTGGCGAGTTCACCGTGGGCGGCTTCGATATGGCCTCGCAGATCTGGGACAACATGGACGCCTCGGTAGAGGTGAGCCAGCACGACCGCGACAACTTCGTGAAGAACATGCTCACCATCCTCTGCGAAGAACGCCTGGCCCTGGCCCACTACCGCCCGGCCGCCATCGTCGACGGCGCCTTCGCCTGATCAACCCCCTGACCGAAGAGGCCGGGGCGGGTAACCGCCCCGGGCATCGCCGTGGCTAAACCGAGAACCACCATCCGCGCCCTGCGCGAGTTTTCCCACTACCACCTCGGCACCATCGACGGCGGCCAGGAAAAGGCCGTACCGGATGACATCGCCGAAGCGCTGATCGGCATGGGCCTGGCCGAGCGCGTCGAAGTCGCCGATGGCCAGGCCCAGCCGGAACCCCAGCCGGAACCCCAGCCGGAACCCCAGCCGGAACCCCAGCCGGAACCCCAGCCGGAACCCCAGCCGGAACCCGCTGCGCCGAAAGCCGCAAGCCGTAAAGGAGCCAAGTGATGGTGGACCTGGCACGCGCGAAGGAGCATCTCCGGATCGAGCACGACGAGGAGGACAACCTGATCCAGGCCTACCTCGACGCGGCCAGGGCCCACGTCGAAGCCTTCTGTGACCGCACCATCGTCGA
>NZ_JAVYJG010000015.1:0-101704 GCF_032621675.1 Pseudomonas sp. zfem003
ATCCGCACCATGCGCGACACCGGGGCCGACATGCACGACAAGTACAAGGAAACCTCCCGCGGCGGCCTGGCCGTCAGCGCCATCGAGTGCTGACCCGCCCGTGCCCCCGGCCCGGGCGCGCCGCCGCCTTTTGGTGCGTCGCGCCCGGAGCGGATTAAAAGACCTCCTGACCAATCGGTCACATCACGCGCCGTTCGTCTGTTACGGCCCACATTCCCGGATGTAGCGGGGTGACAGCGGCCCTCCCGTCCGGTGCTACCGAACACCCCAGACGCCAGGAACCACGCGGCCTGGCGGTCGCTATCAGAATGTTTCTGTCGCTCTCGCCTAGCCCCGCTGGCATGGGGTTTGGATGAATCGACGCATTTTTATTGAACAGCTGATCAATCCAGGCATGGCCTTTGCCTTGTAGAAAGGGCAACCGTCTGGGTCAGCGCGTACCAGAACCACCAATAAGAAAGAGGGCCTCGCAATAGGGGCTCAATGCGTGTTTAGCGTGAGGGTTTCGCAGATGTCACAGTCCACCACCGGCTCCCAGCCTCAGAATCGCGTCCCCCAAACCATCGGCTTCCTGCTGCTGGACAACTTCACCCTGATCTCCCTGGCCTCGGCGGTGGAACCGCTGCGCATGGCCAACCAGCTTTCCGGCAAGGAGCTGTACCGCTGGTACACCCTCAGCCAGGACGGCAAGCCGGTCAGCGCCAGCGACGGCCTGCAGATCACCCCCGACGCCGGCCTGGAGAATGCGCCGGCGCTGGATGCGGTGATCGTCTGCGGCGGGGTGGACATCCAGCACAGCGTGACCCGCGAGCACCTGCACTGGCTGCAGGTGCAGTCCCGCCAGGGCCGCCAGCTGGGCGCCGTGTGCACCGGCAGCTGGGCGCTGGCCAAGGCCGGTCTGCTGGACGGGTTCGACTGCAGCGTGCACTGGGAATGCCTGGCGGCCATGCAGGAAGCCTTCCCCCGCGCTGCCGTGACCACCCGCCTGTTCTCCATCGACCGCAACCGCAACACCTCCTCCGGCGGCACCGCGCCGATGGACATGATGCTGCACCTCATCGGCCGCGAGCATGGCCGCGAGCTGGCAGCAGCGATCTCCGAGATGTTCATCTACGAGCGCATCCGCAACGAGCAGGACCACCAGCGCGTGCCCCTCAAGCACATGCTCGGCACCAACCAGCCGAAGCTGCAGGAAATCGTCGCGCTGATGGAGGCCAACCTCGAAGAGCCCATCGACCTGGACGAACTGGCCTGCTACGTCGACGTTTCCCGTCGCCAGCTGGAGCGCCTGTTCCAGAAGTACCTGCACTGCTCGCCGTCGCGCTACTACCTCAAGCTGCGCCTGATCCGCGCGCGCCAGCTGCTGAAGCAGACCGCCATGTCGATCATCGAAGTGGCCTCGGTGTGCGGCTTCGTCTCCACCCCGCACTTCTCCAAGTGCTACCGCGAGTACTTCGGCATCCCGCCGCGCGACGAGCGCGCGGGCCAGAACGCCAACGTCGTCGCCCTGGTGCCGCTGCCCGAAGACCTGCGCCGCCCCTCTACCGCCGGCGTCGCCCTCAGCCGCGCGCAGAGCGAATCCACCTTCGCCAGCGTCCGCCTGTAACCCACCCGGGGCCGCCCAGCGGCCCCGTTCCCCAAAACGTCCCTGTAGCCCGGGCTTCAGCCCGGGAAACTCCCCTGCTGACGCCTGCCCGTAGGAGCGTGCTCTGCTCGCGGAGGTTCTTCCCTTGCCCATTCCCGGACTGAAGTCCGGGCTACATGGTTTTGCTTGGGTTTTGGTGCGGGTGCCTTTCGCGGTTGAAACCGCTCCCACGGGACTGGTGCCGGCTTGCGGGAACTGCTGGATTCGAT
Source organism: Pseudomonas sp. zfem003 (assembly GCF_032621675.1). Taxonomy (NCBI): domain Bacteria; kingdom Pseudomonadati; phylum Pseudomonadota; class Gammaproteobacteria; order Pseudomonadales; family Pseudomonadaceae; genus Pseudomonas; species Pseudomonas sp. zfem003. The sequence goes on from NZ_JAVYJG010000015.1 coordinate 1,855, forward strand.
GCGGTTCGCCGAGCTCACCGCATCCTACGTCGCATGCGATGGGGGGGGGGCGGAGGCGGACGTAGGATGGGCTGAGCTGTGCGAAGCCCATCGGCGCCAGGGTGCGTCCTCAGCCGTTCCCAGAGCGTCCCCGTAGCCCGGGCTTCAGCCCGGGAAACTCCCCGGCTGATACCCGCCCGTAGGAGTGAGCTCTGCTCGCGAAGGCTCCTCCCCGGGGCACCCTGCCCATTCCCGGACTGAAGTCCGGGCTACGCGGTTTTGCCTGGGGCTTGGGTGCGGGGGCTTTCGCGGTTGAAACCGCTCCCACAGGTGCCGACCTTTGGGAGCGGTCGCGTGCGATGGGGGCGGAGGCGGACGTAGGATGGGCTGAGCTGTGCGAAGCCCATCGGTGCCAGGGGATGTTTCGTGTCGGCGGGCGACGGTTTTGCGTGGGCATGAAAAAGGGCGCCAGCGGCGCCCTTTGTCGTTACGAGGAATCAGCGCGGCACCAGGGCCGGGAGCAGGGTGCGGGAGATGGCTTCGCGCACTTGGGGCAGCAGGGTGGCGTTGCCGCCCAGCAGTTCCTCCACCAGGCGCCGCAGGGCGGTGGCGCGCTCCGGGCTGAGGCCGCTGACGGCGTGTTCGCACGCCTGTTCGGCGCTCACCCCCGGCGGAATGCTGAGGCCCAGTGCAACCAGCCGGTCGCGGAAGTCATCCTGGTCGATCAGATCGGCATGCATCATGTCGGTGTCTCCTCCTGGTGCTGCGTCAGCGCAGCACGCCCTCTTCCTGCAGCAGTTTGAAGATAGCCTCGGCACCCGCTTCCGGCGAAAGGTCCTTGAGGACCTGGCCGCCCCCACCGGAGGCCTTGGCCGTCGCCGCCTTCATCCGCTCGGCACCGGTCTTGGCCTTGATCACCTTGAGGCGCTTGGGGCGCGGGCGGGCGGGTTGCAGCTGGCTGTCGGCGAACAGCTCGTCTTCTACCACGTCCACGTCTTCGGCACTTAGCTGTCCGCGACGCGCCGGGCCGTAGGCGCTCTGCCGTGCGGCCGGGGCGGCGTTGTCGACGCTGGCGAGGAACGGCAGGCGAACCTTCAGCCGGCGCCGCTGGCCACGGGGCAGGGCTTGCAGCACCTGGGCGACGCCGTTGTCCACCTTCTCCACCTCGGCCAGGCCCACCACCAGCGGCCAGCCGAGGCGTTCGGCCAGCAGGTAGGGCAGCATGCCCGAGCCTTCGCCGGTTTCCGCCTGGCTGCCGGTGAGCACCAGCTGCGCGCCGCTGTGCTGGATGAAATCGCCGAGGGCCGGCAGGGCGTCGTCACGCGGGCCCTGCTCCAGCACCACCAGCTCGGTCAGGCCCATGCCCAGGTAGCTGCGCAGGGCGTCTTCCCGGGGATCGCCGGCGTGCACCACCCGCAGCTGCGGGCCGGCCAGGCGCAGGCCCAGCTCCACCGCGCGGGCATCCTGGTCGGCGCGGCGCGGACGGCCGGACGTGGGGTGGGCGCCGACGGAGACGAGGCTGACGATCTTCAGTGCGTCATGCGGCATCGCGTGCCCCTCCCTGACGGTATTGCCGTACCCGCTCGATGAGCGCGGCGAGGATGGCGCCGGAGTCGCCGATCACCGAGAGATCGGCGCGTTTGATCATGTCGCAGCCCGGGTCCATGTTCACCGCCACCACCTTGTCGCAGGCGCCGATGCCTTGCAGGTGCTGGATGGCCCCGGAGATGCCCACCGCGAGGTAGACCCGCGCGGTGACCCAGGTGCCGGTGGCGCCGACCTGGCGGTTGCGCGGCATGTGGCCGTCGTCCACCGCCACGCGGGAGGCGCCTTCGGTGGCGCCCAGCTCGCGGGCGGCCTGGTGGAACAGGTCCCAGTCCTTCACGCCGTTGCCGCCGGAGAGGATGAACTCCGCTTCGGCCATGGGGATCTGCGCCGGGTCCACGGCCACCGGGCCGAGGTCTTCGATGCGCGGCAGGCTGTGGGCGATGGCGTGGGTGAGTTCCAGAGCGCGGGCCTCGTGGCGGGTCTCGCTGACCGGCTCGGCGCATTCGGCGGCGGCCAGCACCAGGCGTGGCAGGCGCCGTACCAGGTCTTCACGGCCGGCACCGGCACGGCCCGTGGCCTGCTGGTCGGCCACCTGCCAGACGCGGGTGGCGGGGCGCTCGCCGAGCTTGGCGGCCAGGCGCCGGCCCAGCTCGCCGCCACCGGTGCGGCTGTCGGGCAGTAGCCAGTGGCGCGGCGCCAGCTGGCTTTCCACGGCGCTCAGGGCCAGCACCCGCGCTTCCGGCGAGTAGCCGTCGAAGGCTTCACCGGGGATGCGCAGCAGGCGGTCGACGCCAGCGGTGTCGAAGGCGCTTTCCTTGTCCTCGCCGAACACCACGGCCACCACGGCGCCGTCACTGCCGGCCAGCTTGCGGGCCAGGCCGAGCAGGTCCTTGTCGTGGCTGGAGAGGCGGCCGCCGACCATGTCGGGCACCACGCAGATGTGGAAGGCCGGTTGTTCGATGACCAACAGCGGCAGTTGCACCACCTCGGGCGCGCTGCTGCGCTTGCCGGTGGTGCCCTGCTGGGTGCCGCTGCGGTCGATGCGCTTGACGCCGTTGGGGCCGATGAAGCCGGCGGCGGCCACATGGGGGTTCTTGCGCAGCACGCCGTTGGGGCCCATCCAGCTGGCCTGGCCTTGGGTCTGCAGCAGGCCGTGCAGCGGATGCAGGCGGTTGCGGGCGATCCACTCGGCGCGTGGGTCGCGGCGGATGATGTCGCTCATGCTCGGGTCTCCAGGCGGGGGAGGCGGTGGATGGGCATCACGCCACCTCCATGGACGCTTTGGCGGCGGCCGGTTTCTTCACCTCGGCGGGGGCCTCGATGAGCACGTCGGCCACCAGTTCGGCGATGTCCTTGATCTCCGGGCGCGGGGCGACCACGCCTTCGAGCATCGCGGTGCACTGCGGGCAACCGACGGCCACCAGTTCGGCGCCGGTTTCCTTGATGTCCACCATGCGCATGTCGGGAATCCGCTGCTTGCCCGGGATGTCGGTGATCGGTGCGCCACCACCGCCGCCACAGCAGCGGGAGCGGAAGCCGGAGCGTTCCATTTCCTTCACCTCGATGCCGATGGCCTTGAGCACGGCGCGGGGCGCTTCGTACTCGCCGTTGTAGCGGCCGAGGTAGCAGGGGTCGTGGTAGGTCACGCTGCCGGCCTTGCTCTGGCCGAGGTTCAGCGCGCCGCCGCGCACCAGTTCGTCGATGAAGGTGGTGTGGTGCAGGACGTCGTAGTGACCGCCGAGGGCGCCGTACTCGTTCTTCAGCACGTGGAAGCTGTGGGGGTCGCAGCTGACGATGCGCTTGAAGCGGTACTTGGCCAGGGTGGCGATGTTGCGCCTGGCGAGGGTCTGGAAGGTGGCTTCGTCACCCAGGCGCCGGGCCACGTCGCCGCTGTCGCGCTCTTCCAGGCCGAGCACGGCGAAGTCGACGTTGGCGGCCCTGAGCACTTTCACGAAGGCGCGCAGGGTGCGCTGGTTGCGCATGTCGAAGGCACCGTCGCCGACCCAGAACAGCACGTCGGCCTGTTGCTTGTCGCTCATCAGCGGCAGGTTCAGGTCGGCCGCCCAGTTCAGCCGGCCGCCGGGGGCGAAGCCGCCGGGGTTGTCGGTGGCGATGAGGTTTTCCAGCACCTCGGCGCCCTTGTTCGGGGTGGCGCCCTTCTCCAGGGTCAGGTGGCGGCGCATGTCGACGATGGCGTCGACGTGCTCGATCATCATCGGGCACTCCTCGACGCAGGCGCGGCAGGTGGTGCAGGACCACAGCGTATCGGCATCCACCAGGGCCTTGCCTTCCAGGGACACGATGGGCTGGTGCGGGCCGCCGCTGTGCTCACCCAGGGCCTTGCCGGGGTAAGGGCTGCCGGCGAAGGAGGCGTCGTTGCCGCCGGCCAGGCCGATGACCATGTCCTGGATCAGCTTCTTCGGGTTCAACGGCTGGCCGGCGGCGAAGGCCGGGCACATGGCTTCGCACTTGCCGCACTGCACGCAGGCGTCGAAACCGAGCAACTGGTTCCAGGTGAAGTCGGTGGGTTTCTCCACGCCCAGCGGGGCGCTCGGGTCGGTCAGGTCCAGGGCCTTGAGGCCGGTGGAGCGGCCGCCACCGAAGCGTTCGGCGCGGCGGTGCCAGGCCAGGTGCAGGGCCCCGGCGAAGGCGTGCTTCATCGGCCCGCCCCAGGTCATGCCGAAGAACAGCTCGGACACGCCCCAGGCCACGCCCACGGCGAGGAGGGCCGCGAGGAACCAGCCGCCGAAGCCGGCCGGGAGGATGCCGGCCACCGGCAGGGTAGCGATGAAGAAGCTCGCGGAGAACATCAGCAGGCTCTTCGGCAGGCGCATCCACGGGCCCTTGGACAGCCGCGCCGGCGGGTTGCGCCGGCGCTTGGCGACGAACAGGGCGCCGACGAACATCAGCGCCGTGGCCGCCAGCAGGGCGAAGCCGAGGATGCGGCTGTGCAGGCCGAAGCCATGCACCAGGATCGCCAGCAGCGCCGCCAGGACGAAGCCACCGGCGGTGGCGACGTGGGTCTTGGACATGTACTTGTCGCGCTCGACCACGTGGTGCAGGTCCACCAGGTAGCGGCGCGGCATCTTCATCAGCCCGCCGAGCCAGTCGACCTGCGACGGGCGGCCCCGGCGCCACATGAGGAAGCGCTTCGCGGCGCCGAGCACGGCCAGGCCGAGGGCGGTGAAGAGCAGGAGGGGAAGAATCGTGTTCAGCATTGCTGGTCTCCCTACGGGACCGGGTGAACGCGGGGAGGATGCGCGGGAGGGGTTTCGCGTCGCTCACCCCATCCCGCGTCTACCTGGCGGCGTCAGAAGTCCTTGCACAGGCGCAGGGCGTCGTAGATCGCCGCGTGCACGTTGCGGGGGGCGCCACAGTCTCCGATGCGGAACAGCAGGTAACCGTCACCGGGCTCGCTGAGGCAGGGCTGCGGCTGGATGGCGAACAGGGCGTCGACGTCGATCTGGCCCTTGTTGCGCGAGCCTTGCTTGAGTGCGTAGTACAGCGTCTCGTCCGGGCGTACGCCGTTCTCGATGACGATCTGGTCCACCACGCGCTCCTCGCGGGCGCCGGTGTACTCGTTCTCCAGCACGGCCACCACCTTGTCGCCCTCGCGGTAGACCTTCTCCAGCACCAGGTCGCCGGTCATGATCACTTCCTTCGGGTACAGGCTGCGGTAGTAGGTCGGGAAGGTGGTGCCACCCATGGCGACGCCGGGCTTGGTGTCGTCGGTGACGATCTCCACCTGGGCGCCCTTCTCGGACAGGTAGTCCGCCGCGGACATGCCGCCGAACTCGCAGATGGTGTCGTAGACCAGCACGTTCTTGCCGGGCTCCACCTTGCCTTCGAGGATGTCCCAGGCGCTCACCACCAGGCCGTCGGCCGCACCCCAGTGCTCGTTCTGCTCGATGAAGGGGTGGCCGCCGTTGGCCAGAACCACGATGTCGGGCTTGAGGTCGAGGATGGTGGCCGGATCAGCGGCGGTGCCCAGGCGCAGGTCGACGCCGAGGCGGGCGATCTCCAGCTGGTACCAGCGGGTGATGCCGGCGATCTGGTCGCGCTGCGGGGCCTTGGCGGCGAGGGTGATCTGGCCGCCGAGCTGGTCCTTCTTCTCGAACAGGGTCACGTCGTGGCCGCGCTCGGCCGCCACGCGGGCCGCTTCCATGCCGGCGGGGCCGCCGCCGACGATGACCACCTTGCGCTTCTTGCCGGTGGTCTTCTCGATGATGTGCGGAACGCCCATGTACTCGCGGGTGGTGGCGGCGTTCTGGATGCACAGCACGTCCAGGCCCTGGTACTGGCGGTCGATGCAGTAGTTGGCGCCGACGCACTGCTTGATCTGGTCCACCTGGCCCATCTTGATCTTGGCGATCAGGTGCGGGTCGGCGATGTGGGCGCGGGTCATGCCGACCATGTCCACGTAGCCGCCTTCGAGGATGCGGGTGGCCTGGTTCGGGTCCTTGATGTTCTGCGCATGCAGCACCGGGACGTTGACCACTTCCTTGATGCCGGCCGCCAGGTGCAGGAAGGGCTCCGGCGGGAAGCTCATGTTGGGGATGACGTTGGCCAGGGTGTTGTGGGTGTCGGCGCCGGAGCCGACCACGCCGATGAAGTCCAGCATGCCGGTGTCGCTGTAGTACTTGGCGATCTGCTTCATGTCCTCGTGGGACAGGCCGTCGGGGTGGAACTCGTCACCGGAGATGCGCAGGCCGACGCAGAAGTCGGGGCCGACTTCCTCGCGCACGGCCTTGAGCACTTCCAGGCCGAACTTCATGCGGCCTTCGAAGGTGCCGCCCCATTCGTCGGTGCGCTTGTTGACGCGGGGGCTCCAGAACTGGTCGATCATGTGCTGGTGCACGGCGGACAGTTCGACGCCATCCAGCCCGCCGGCCTTGGCGCGGCGCGCGGCCTGGGCGAAGTCACCGATGACGCGCCAGATCTCTTCCACCTCGATGGTCTTGCAGGTGGCCCGGTGCACGGGCTCGCGGATGCCCGACGGGGACATCAGGGTCGGCCAGTTGTAGCCGTCCCAGCGCGAGCGCCGGCCCATGTGGGTTATCTGGATCATGATCTTGGCGCCGTGCTTGTGCATGGCGTCGGCGAGGTTCTGGAAGTGCGGGATGATGCGGTCGGTGGACAGGTTCACCGAGCTCCACCACTGCTGCGGGCTGTCGGTGGAGACCACCGACGAGCCGCCGCAGATGGCCAGGCCGATGCCGCCCTTGGCCTTCTCCTCGTAGTAGCGGATGTAGCGCTCGGTGGTCATGCCGCCGTCGGTGGCGATCACCTCGGCGTGAGCGGTGGAAAGCACGCGGTTGCGGATGGTCAGCTTGCCGATCTGGATCGGCTGGAACATTGCTTCGAAGGCCATGGTGCGTGCTCCGGCTTACAGGGGTTTGACGGTGAACAGGCCGTCGTCGTGGCCTTCTTCCGAGCCGCTGTAGACCTGCTCGGCGACGGTACGAAGGCTGCTGCCACGGGCGGCGAGGATCTGGTCCATGGCGCCGGCGAACCAGCCGGTGAACATGTAGTCCACCTTGCGGCCGACCTTGCCGTAGACGTAGACGAAGGCGGAGTGCTTGAGCTTGACGCTGGCGGTGCCCTTGTCGAGGTCGATGTCCTGGATCTGGAACAGGCCCCAGCCGCGCTGGGACAGGCGCTTCATGTAGTGCTCGAACACCGCCACGCCTTCCAGGCCGTGGCATTCGGCCTCCTTCTCGCACCAGTGCCAGGCGGACTTGTAGCCGGCCTTGTAGAGGATCTCGGCGTAGCGCTCCGGGCCCAGCTCGGCCTCGATGCCCATGTGGTTGTTGACGAAGAAGTGGCGCGGCACATAGAGCATCGGCAGCGCGTCGGTGGTCCAGACGCCGGTCTCGCTGTCGACTTCGATGGGCAGTTCAGGGGCGTGTTTGGCCATGTGGATAACTCCGAATTCAGGTCAGGTATCGGGCGGATGGCGCTTCAGTCATCCGCCGCAGAGATGAGCCACCGCGCGGTGGGGTGGTGGATGAAAAGAGCGTCATCCACCCTACGATTCGTGTTCGGTTCCGGCTGGCGTCATTCGCCCCAGACGTCCTTCAGGACATTCACCCAGTTCTCGCCCATGATCTTGCGCACCACGCGTTCGCTGTGGCCGCGCTTGAGCAGGGTCTCGGTCAGGTTGGGGAACTCGCCCACGGTGCGGATGCCCAGGGGGTTCACGATCTTCCCGAAGTTGGTCAGGCGGCGGGCGTAGCCCTTGTCGTGGGTCAGGTACTCGAAGAAGTCCTGGCCGTGGCCCTGGGTGAAGTCGGTGCCGATGCCGATGGCGTCCTCGCCGACGATGTTCATCACGTACTCAATGGCTTCGGCGTAGTCGTCGATGGTGGAGTCGATGCCCTTGGCCAGGAACGGCGCGAACATGGTCACGCCGACGAAGCCGCCGTGGTCGGCGATGAACTTCAGCTCTTCATCGGACTTGTTGCGCGGGTGTTGCTTCAGGCCGGACGGCAGGCAGTGGGAGTAGCAGACGGGCTTCTTCGATTCGAGGATGACTTCCTCGGAGGTCTTGGAGCCGACGTGGGAGAGGTCGCACATGATGCCGACGCGGTTCATCTCGGCGACGATCTCGCGACCGAAGCCGGAGAGGCCGCCGTCGCGCTCGTAGCAGCCGGTGCCCACGAGGTTCTGGGTGTTGTAGCACATCTGCACGATGCCCACGCCGAGCTGCTTGAACACCTCCACGTAGCCGATCTGGTCCTCGAACGCATGGGCGTTCTGGAAGCCGTAGAGGATGCCGGTCTTGCCCTGTTCCTTGGCCTTGCGGATGTCGGCGGTGGTGCGCACCGGGATGACCAGGTCGCTGTTCTCGCGGATCAGGTTGTTGCTGGCGACGATGTTGTTCACCGTGGCCTGGAAGCCTTCCCACACGGAGACGGTGCAGTTGGCAGCGGTCAGGCCGCCCTTGCGCATGTCTTCGAAGAGTTCGCGGTTCCACTTGGCGATGATCAGGCCATCGATGACGATGCTGTCGGCGTGCAGTTCGGCTGGGCTCATCAGGCTGTCCCCTTGGTGTCGGGCGCGCCGAATCGGTTGCCGGCGCTTTGAAGGGAGCATATCCCCGGGGCTTTGGGCGCTATCGCGCAAAAGCGACCGGGGTATTGCCGAAAGCGTCAAGCCGGTCGCGGATAGGCATGCGGGGTTCGGCGACGCGGCGACTCGTGGCGGGCCGTGCGTCCGGCATCCGCCGATGGGGCTGCGGGGCATCTATATAAGAAGGTGGCGGCAAGTCGCCCGGCGTCGGTTTCAGCATGCACAGGGTCGCTGAGGTGCAATTTCCCAGGCGCAGGGATGGCAAGCTCGCGTAATGCCCCGGACCCGTGCGCGAAGACGTGCGGTCCCGGCAACAGGGTGGCAACCGGCCCGCGTACCGTGGCGGTCGGCGCTGCCGCAGCCGAAACCTCCAGGCCCAGGCGCCCAGCGCCCGGCCTGTGGAGCCGAGGAACGCTGTATGCCTGATGAGACGCTTCACCTGCCTCTGATTCAGCGCGTGCTGGCGCGGGAGAAGGACACCCCCGGTGCCCTGCTGCCGATCCTGCATGCCATCCAGGAGGGCGCCGGCTACATTCCCGCCCTCGCCATCCCCGAGATCGCCCACGCCCTCAACCTCAGCCAGGCCGAGGTCAATGGGGTGATCAGCTTCTACCACGACTTCCGCACCGCCCCGCCGGCACGCCACACCGTGCGCCTGTGCCGTGCCGAGTCCTGCCAGAGCCGGGGCGCCGAAGCCCTGGCGGCGCAACTGCGCGAGCAACTGCGGCTGGACGACCACGGCACCCTTGCCGATGGCCGCGTCAGCCTGCGCCCGGTCTATTGCCTGGGCGCCTGCGCCTGCTCCCCGGCGGTCGAGGTGGACGGCAAGGTCCACGCCCGGCTGACCCCTGAACGCCTGCACGCACTGGTGCAGGGTTGCCTGGAGGACGGCTCATGCTGAGGCTGTGCATCCCCTGTGATTCCGTCGCCCGCGCGGTGGGCGCCGATGCCGTGGCCGACGCCCTGGTGGCCGAGGCTGCGCGCCGGCAGTTGCCGCTGGAGGTGCGTCGCACCAGTTCCCGTGGCCTCTACTGGCTGGAGCCGCTGGTGGAGCTGGACGGGGCCGAGGGTCGCCAGGGCTTCGGCCCGGTCAGCGAAGCCGACGTGCCCGGCCTGCTCGACGCCCTGGCCGATGACGGCCAGCATCCCCTGGCCCTGGGGGCGGTGGAGGAGCTGCCCTACCTGAAGACCCAGCAGCGGCTGCTCTTCGCCCGTGCCGGCATCACCCGGCCGCTGTCCCTGGACGACTACCGTACCCACGGCGGCTTCGAAGGCCTGGCCCGCGCCGTGGCGCTGAGCGGTGACGAGATCGTCACCGCGGTGCTGGATTCCGGCCTGCGGGGGCGCGGTGGTGCCGCCTTCCCCGCCGGCATCAAGTGGCGCACGGTGCGTGGCGCCGTCGCCGAGCAGAAGTACGTGGTGTGCAACGCCGACGAGGGGGACTCCGGCACCTTCGCCGACCGCATGCTGATGGAGGGCGACCCCTTCCTGCTGATCGAGGGCATGGCCATCGCCGGCCTCGCCGTCGGCGCCAGCCAGGGCTACATCTACGTGCGCTCCGAGTACCCCCAGGCGGTGGAGGTCCTGCGCGGCGCCATCGTGCTGGCCCGTGATGCCGGCTACCTCGGTGCGGACGTGGCCGGCAGCGGCCGGCCCTTCGAGCTGGAGGTGCGGGTCGGCGCCGGGGCTTACATCTGCGGCGAGGAAACCGCGCTGCTGGACTCCCTGGAAGGCAAGCGCGGCGTGGTCCGCGCCAAGCCGCCGCTGCCGGCGCTGCAAGGCCTGTTCGGCCAGCCGACGCTGGTGCACAACGTGCTGACGCTGACCTCGGTGCCGCTCATCCTGGCCCGGGGCGCGGCGTTCTACCGTGACTTCGGCATGGGCCGCTCCCTGGGCACCATGCCCTTCCAGCTGGCCGGAAACGTCCGTCACGGCGGCCTGGTGGAGCGGGCCTTCGGCCTGACCCTGCGGGAGCTGATCGAGACCTATGGCGGCGGCTGCGCCAGTGGCCGGCCGGTGAAGGCCGCCCAGGTGGGCGGCCCCCTGGGGGCCTGGGTGCCGCCCGCGCAGTTCGACACCCCGCTGGACTACGAGGCCTTCGCCGCCATGGGCGCCATGCTCGGCCATGGTGGTGTGGTGGTGGCCGACGACAGCCTGGACATGGCGCAGATGGCGCGCTTCGCCCTGCAGTTCTGCGCCGAGGAGTCCTGCGGCAAGTGCACGCCCTGCCGCATCGGCTCGACCCGGGGCGTGGAAGTGGTGGATCGGCTGATCGCCGCCACCGACATCACCGCCCGCGAGGAGCAGGCCCTGCTGCTGCAGGACCTTTGCGACACCATGACCTACGGCTCGCTCTGTGCCCTCGGCGGGATGACCGCCTTCCCGGTCACCAGCGCCCTCAGGCACTTCCCCGCCGACTTCGGGCTGCCGCCCACGGAGGCTGAGCAATGATCCAGATCTTCGACCCCGCCAAGGACACCGACCTGGGCACCCCCGCCCGCCAGAGCGAGGTGCAGGTCAGCCTGAGCATCGACGGCCGCGAAATCAGCGTGCCTGCCGGCACCTCGGTGATGCGTGCCGCCGCGCTGCTCGGCACCACCATTCCCAAGCTCTGCGCCACCGACAGCCTGGAGGCCTTCGGCTCCTGCCGCATGTGCCTGGTGGAAATCGACGGCATGCGCGGCTACCCCGCCTCCTGCACCACGCCGGTGACCGAAGGCATGGTGGTGCGCACCCAGACGCCCAAGCTCGCCAGCCTGCGGCGCAACGTCATGGAGCTGTACATCTCCGACCACCCGCTGGACTGCCTCACCTGCTCCGCCAACGGCAACTGCGAGCTGCAGACCGTGGCCGGCCAGGTGGGCCTGCGCGAGGTGCGCTACGGCTATGACGGGGCCAATCACCTGAGCGATGCCAAGGACACCTCCAACCCCTATTTCGACTACGACCCGAGCAAGTGCATCGTCTGCAACCGCTGCGTGCGGGCGTGTGAGGAGGTGCAGGGCACCTTCGCCCTGACGATCGACGGGCGCGGCTTCGACTCCCGCGTGGCGGCGGCCGGCGGGGAGAACTTCCTCGACTCCGAATGCGTCTCCTGCGGGGCCTGCGTGCAGGCCTGCCCCACCGCCACGCTGATGGAGAAGAGCGTGGTGGAGATGGGCCAGCCGGAGCGCAGCGTGATCACCACCTGTGCCTATTGCGGCGTGGGCTGCTCCTTCCGGGCGGAGATGAAGGGCAATGAGCTGGTGCGCATGGTCCCGGACAAGAACGGCCAGGCCAACCACGGCCACTCCTGCGTCAAGGGCCGCTTCGCCTGGGGCTACGCCACCCACCCGGACCGCATCACCAAGCCGATGATCCGCAAGCGCATCACCGACCCCTGGCAGGAAGTCAGCTGGGAGGAGGCGGTGAACTACGCCGCCGGCGAGTTCCGCCGCCTGCAGCTGCAGTACGGGCGCGACGCCATTGGCGGCATCACCTCCAGCCGCTGCACCAACGAGGAAACCTACCTGGTGCAGAAGCTGGTGCGCGCCGGCTTCGGCAACAACAACGTGGACACTTGCGCCCGCGTCTGCCACTCGCCCACCGGCTACGGGCTGAAGCAGACCCTGGGCGAGTCCGCCGGCACCCAGAGCTTCGACTCGGTGATGCAGGCCGACGTCATCCTGGTGATTGGTGCCAACCCCACCGACGCCCACCCGGTATTCGGCTCCCAGCTAAAGCGCCGCCTGCGCGAGGGCGCGCGGCTGATCGTCATCGACCCGCGCCGCATCGACCTGGTGGACTCGCCCCATGCCCGCGCCGAGCTGCACCTGGCGCTGCGTCCGGGCACCAACGTGGCCATGCTCAATGCCCTGGCCCACGTGATCGTCACCGAGGGGCTGGTGAAGCAGGACTTCGTCGACGCCCGCTGCGAGCCGGCCGACTTCGCCCGCTGGAGTGCGTTCGTCAGCCGTCCCGAACATGCCCCCGAGGCCCTGGGCCCGGTCTGCGGCGTAGCCCCGGACGCCATCCGCGCGGCGGCCCGGCTCTACGCCACCGGCGGCAACGCGGCCATCTACTACGGGCTGGGCGTGACCGAACACAGCCAGGGCAGCACGGCGGTGATGGGCATCGCCAACCTCGCCATGGCCACCGGCAACGTCGGCCGCGAGGGTGTCGGGGTGAACCCGCTGCGCGGGCAGAACAACGTGCAGGGCTCCTGCGACATGGGCTCCTTCCCCCATGAGCTGCCGGGCTACCGCCACGTCTCCAACGAGGCGGTGCGGGCGCAGTTCGAGCAGGCCTGGGGCGTGACCCTGCAGCCCGATCCGGGGCTGCGCATCCCCAACATGTTCGAGGCCGCCCTGGGTGGCAGCTTCAAGGGGCTGTACTGCCAGGGCGAGGACATCGCCCAGAGCGACCCCAACACCCAGCACGTGACCGCTGCGCTGTCGGCCATGGAGTGCGTGGTGGTGCAGGACATCTTCCTCAACGAAACCGCCAAGTTCGCCCACGTGTTCCTGCCCGGCAGCTCCTTCCTGGAGAAGGACGGCACCTTCACCAACGCCGAGCGACGCATCTCCCGCGTGCGCAAGGTGATGGAGCCGCTGGGCGGCAAGGCCGACTGGGAAGCCACCGTGGCCCTGGCCAATGCCCTGGGCTACCGCATGGACTACCGGCACCCGTCGGAGATCATGGACGAGATCGCCCGCCTCACGCCGACCTTCAGCCGTGTCAGCTACGCCGAGCTGGAGCGTCACGGCAGCCTGCAATGGCCGTGCAACGACGCCGCGCCGGATGGCACGCCGACCATGCACATCGACGCCTTCGTGCGTGGCAAGGGGCGCTTCATGCTGACCGGCTACGTGCCCACCGAGGAGAAGGTGAACAACCGCTACCCGCTGCTGCTCACCACCGGGCGCATCCTCAGCCAGTACAACGTCGGCGCGCAGACCCGGCGCACCGACAACGTGGCCTGGCACGAGGAGGACCGCCTGGAGATCCACCCCAGCGACGCCGAGAGCCGTGGCATCGCCGAGGGCGACTGGGTGGGCGTGGGCAGCCGCGCGGGGCAGACCGTGCTGCGTGCCCGGGTGACCGAGCGGGTGGCGCCGGGGGTGGTGTACACCACCTTCCACTTCCCCGAGTCGGGGGCCAACGTGATCACCACCGACAACTCCGACTGGGCCACCAACTGCCCGGAATACAAGGTGACGGCGGTGGAAGTGACGAAGGTGTTCCAGCCTTCCGAATGGCAGAAACGCTATCAGGCGTTCAGTGACGAACAGCGGCGCCTGCTCAAGGAGCGCCGCAGGACGGAGAGAGTCGAGGCACGCCGATGAGCACAGACAACCTGATCAAGATGGCCAACCAGATTGCCCAGTTCTTCAGCAGCGAACCGGACCCGGAGGCGGCGGTGAAAGGCGTCCAGCAGCACCTGCAGAACTTCTGGACCCCGGCCATGCGCATCGAGCTCATGGCCTGGCAGGTGGAGCGCCAGGGCGAGAACCTCCACCCCCTGGTGCAGGCCGCCCTGGCCGAGCAGGGGCGGGCGGTTTAACCGCATCGTGCTGCACGCCACCGGGCGCTCCCTTTGCGCCCGACGGTGGAGCGCGATCCACCGTACGCGGGGGCCGCATGCACAACCCGTAGGATGCGGTGAGCTTGGCGAACCGCATCGATCCCGAACCGAGCCTGGCAATGATGGGCTTCGCACAGCTCAGCCCATCCTACGAGGCTGTCCAAACTCGGGCGTTCCCGTGGTGCCCGACGGTGGAGCGCGACCCACCCCAGGCGGCGCCGTGTGCATAACCCGTAGGATGCGGTGAGCTCGGCGAACCGCATCGCATCCGAGCCGTGCCTGGCCCTGATGGGCTCCGCACAGCTCAACGCCATCCCACGCCCGCTGTGCCGCTTTATCGCAGCGGCGGGTCCGGGTGTTCGTGCCGGTCGCGGCTCGGGGTGGTGTCGAAGCGCTGGCGGTAGCAGCGGGAGAAGTAGCTGGAGGACTCGAAGCCGCAGGCCAGGGCCACGTCCAGCACGCCCATGTCGGTCTGGCGCAGCAGCTGCCGGGCCTTTTCCAGGCGCAGGCCTAGGTAGAAACGGGTCGGCGTGTCCTTCAGGTGCAGGCGGAACAGCCGTTCCAGCTGGCGCGGGGTGACGCCCACGCGCTCGGCCAGGGTGCAGGTCGACAGCGGCGTCTCGCTGTGGCGCTCCATCTCGCCGATCACCTGCACCAGCTTGCGGTTGTGCACGTTGAAGCGGCTGGCGATCTGCATGCGCTGGTGGTCCTGCTGGGAGCGGATGCGGCCGAGCACGAACTGTTCCGACACCTTCAACGCCAGGGCCTCGCCGTGCTGGCGGGCGATCAGCGTGAGCATCAGGTCGAGGCTGGCGGTACCGCCGGCGCTGGTGATGCGGCGCCCGTCGATCTCGAACAGCTCCTGGGTGACGGTCAGCGACGGGTAGCGCTCGCGAAAGGCGTCGATGGCCTCCCAGTGCAGGGTCAGGCGCTGGCGCTCGAACAGTTCGGCCTCGGCCAGCACGAAGCTGCCGGTGTCGATGCCGCCCAGGCGCACGCCGTCGGCTTCGGCGCGGTTGAGCCAGTGGGACAGGCGCGGGTTGAAGGTGGCCAGCGGCTCGAAGCCAGCCACCACCAGCAGGCAATCCCCGACGGCCGGGGCCTCCAGGCCACCATCCACGTTGAGCGACATGCCATTGCTGCCGGCCACCGGGCCGCCGTCGGCACTGAGCAGGCGCCAGCGGTACAACTCGCCGCGGAAGCGGTTGGCCACCCGCAGCGGCTCCACCGCCGACATGAGGCCCATCATCGAGAAGCCGGGCAGCAGCAGGAAGCCGAAGGTCTGGGTCATGGGCGGGGTCCACGAGGCGATGAGCAGTTAAAAACCAGCTGCGCGGCGGCTGCAAGCGGGGAGGTCGTTTCTGTCCTAGAGGTGGTCGTTCTGGTTCGAATCGGTGGGGCGGGCGCTGCGTAAGTTGTGTCCATCGGGTTGACGTGGCGCCCGAGCACGGATGGAGTCGCCGGGCGGGTCGAGCGTGCCTGGAGCCGTCGACCCCGGCCTCCTGAACAACAAGTAGAAAGCCGCATGGCCGCAAGGGGAGCATCGATGAAACGTCTTACCGCATTCGCTGGTTGCTGTTTGTTCGCCCTGTCCCACACCGCTGCATTCGCCGCCGACGACGCCAGTTGCCAGAAGATCCGCATGGGCGTGGTGGGCTGGACCGACGTGGTCGCCACCTCCGCCGTCGCCAACGAGTTGCTGGGCAGCCTGGGTTACCAGACCAGCCAGACCCAGGCGTCGCAGCAGATCATCTTCGCGGGTATCCAGAAGAAGCAGGTGGACGTGTTCCTCGGCTACTGGAAGCCGATCATGGACGACAACATCAAGCCCTTCCTCGACAGCGGTGCCGTGAAGGTGGCGGCCCAGCCGTCCCTGGGCGATGCCGTGGCGGTGCTGGCGGTACCCACCTACACCGCCGAGCAGGGGCTGCGCACCTTCGCCGATATCGCCCGTTTCAAGGACCAGCTCGGCGGCAAGATCTACGGCATCGAGTCCGGTTCCGGTGCCAACCTGGCGATCCAGAAGATGATCGATGGCAACCAGTTCGGCCTGGGCGGCTTCAAGCTGGTGGAGTCCAGCGAGGCGGCGATGCTGACGGCGGTGAAGCGTGCGGTGAAGAACCACAAGCCGGTGGTGTTCTTCGGCTGGAAGCCGCACCCGATGAACATCCAGATGCCGGTGACCTACCTGACCGGCAGCGAGGACGTGTTCGGCCCCAACGACGGCGCCGCCACCGTCTCCACCGTGACCGCGCCGGACTTCGCCCAGCGTTGCCCCAATGCCAACCGGCTGGTTACCAGCCTGCGCTTCACCAGCGACCAGGAGGCGCAGCTGATGCAGCCGATCATGGAGCGCCAGGAGCCGGGCAAGGTGGCCCGCGAGTGGCTCAAGGCCAATCCGACGGTGGTCAAGGGCTGGCTGGAGGGCGTGACCACCTTTGATGGCCGCAGCAGCGACCAGGCCGTCGCCTCCCTGAAGTAATGCCGTTCAACCCCGGTGCGCGGGTTCGCCCGTGCACGGTTTCCGATCGCCTCGCAGAAGGATGAATCCACCGTGAACCATGAAGTCATCGTCACCTGCGCCGTCACCGGCGCCGGCGATACCGTCGGCAAGCACCCGGCCATTCCCGTCACCCCGAAGGAGATCGCCGCCGCCGCCATCGAGGCGGCCAAGGCGGGCGCCACCGTCGCCCACTGCCATGTGCGCGACCCGCGTACCGGCAAGCCGAGCCGCGACGTGGCGCTGTACCGCGAGGTGGTGGAGCGCATCCGCGAGAGCGACACCGACGTGATCATCAACCTCACCGCCGGCATGGGCGGGGACCTGGAGATCGGCAAGGGCGAGCAGCCGCTGGAGTTCGGCGCCGGCACCGACCTGGTGGGGCCGCTGGAGCGCCTGGCCCATGTGGAGGAACTGCTGCCGGAGATCTGCACCCTGGACTGCGGGACGCTGAACTTCGGCGATGGCGACTTCATCTACGTGTCCACCCCGGCCCAGCTGCGGGCGGGCGCCAGGCGCATCACCGAGCTGGGGGTGAAGGCCGAGCTGGAGATCTTCGACACCGGCCACCTGTGGTTCGCCAAGCAGATGCTCAAGGAAGGGCTGCTGGAGGACCCGTTGATCCAGATCTGCCTGGGGATTCCGTGGGGGGCGCCGGCGGACACCACGACCATGAAGGCCATGGCCGACAACCTGCCGCCCGGCCTGACCTGGGCCGGCTTCGGCATCGGCCGCATGCAGATGCCGATGGTGGCCCAGGCGATGCTGCTGGGCGGCAACGTGCGGGTCGGCCTGGAGGACAACATCTGGCTGGACCGGGGCGTGCACGCCAGCAACGGGCAATTGGTAGAGCGGGCCATCGAGATCATCGAGCGCCTGGGCGGCCGTGCCCTGAGCCCGGCCGAGGGCCGCGAGAAGATGAACCTCAAGCGCCGCGGCTGAGCAAATCCCTCATTCATACGCCGTAGCCCGGGCTTCAGCCCTGGGACGCAGCGTCAACCGACACAGGATCAGGAGCCACCATGGCCTTCACCACTCACATCAGAACCTTCGCCGCCCTTGGCAGCGGCGTGATCGGCAGCGGCTGGGTCGCCCGCGCCCTGGCCCACGGGCTGGACGTCGTCGCCTGGGACCCGGCACCGGGTGCCGAGGCCGCGCTGCGGGCCCGCATCGCCAATGCCTGGCCGGCCCTGGAGAAGCAGGGCCTGGCGCCGGGTGCGTCCCAGGCGCGCCTGCGTTTCGTCGACACCGTCGAAGAGTGCGTGCGGGACGCCGACTTCATCCAGGAGAGTGCTCCCGAACGCCTGGAGCTGAAGTTGGCGCTGCATGCGCAGATCAGCGCGGCGGCGCGCCCGGACGTGATCATCGGTTCCAGCACTTCGGGTCTGCTGCCCAGCGAGTTCTACGCCGACGCGCAGCACCCGGAGCGCTGCGTGGTGGGGCACCCGTTCAACCCGGTCTACCTGCTGCCGCTGGTGGAGGTGGTGGGCGGGGAGAAGACGGCGCCGGAGGCGGTGCAGGCGGCGATCCAGGTCTACAGCGCACTGGGCATGCGCCCGCTGCACGTGCGCAAGGAGGTGCCGGGCTTCATCGCCGATCGCCTGCTGGAGGCGCTGTGGCGCGAGGCGCTGCACCTGGTCAACGACGGTGTGGCCAGCACCGGGGAGATCGACGATGCGATCCGCTTCGGCGCAGGGTTGCGTTGGTCCTTCATGGGCACCTTCCTCACCTACACCCTGGCCGGCGGCAACGCGGGGATGCGCCACTTCATGGCGCAGTTCGGGCCGGCCCTGCAACTGCCCTGGACCTACCTGCCGGCACCGGAGCTGACCGAGACGCTGATCGACAGGGTGGTGGAAGGCACGGCGGTGCAGCAGGGCGAGCGCAGCATCGCCGAGCTGGAACGCTACCGGGACGACTGCCTGCTGGCGGTGCTGGCGGCGATCAAGGACACCAAGGCCCGCCATGGCTTCGCCTTCGCGGAGTAGCCGGCATGGTCTTTCGATGGAGTGGAGCCCGGACATGAGCAACCCCCTGGTGACCTACCGCACGCGCATTCCCGCCGAGTGGGTGGACTACAACGGCCACCTGCGCGATGCGTTCTACCTGCTGGTCTTCAGCTACGCCACCGATGCGCTGATGGAGGTGATCGGCCTCGACGAGGGCGGGCGCGCGGAGACCGGCCACACGCTGTACACGCTGGAGTGCCACCTGAACTTCCTGGCGGAAGTGAAACTGGATGAAGCGGTGGAGGTGCACACCCAGGTACTGGGCGTGGACGCCAAGCGCCTGCACATCCACCACAGCCTCCACCGGCCGGACGAACCGGTGATGCTCGCAGCCAGTGAGCAGATGCTGATGAACGTGGACGCCGCCACGGCGCGCTCCTGTGCGTTCGCACCCAGGGTGGCGGAACGGGTCGGGGCGTTGTTCGAGGGGCACCGGGCGTGTCCGCTGCCGGCGTATGTGGGGCGGGTGATCGGGCTGCCGTCTTCGCGATGAAGGCGGCGCCCCGGCGCAGGGGCCGGGGCTCGGCGCGGGGTCAGGTCGGCAAGGCGTAGCGGCGGGCGAAGTCGATGAGGTCCACCAGGTTGCGGGTCTTCAGCTTGTCCATCAGGCGGGACTTGTAGGTGCTGACCGTCTTGTGGCTGATGAACAGCTGCTCGGCGATTTCCTTGTTGTTCTTGCCGTTGGCCAGGTTCTGCAGCACGGCCAGCTCACGGTCGGAGAGGCTGTCCAGCAACTGGCTGTCGTTCGGGCTGCCGCCTTCCTGGGCGCCGGAGGGCAGGTGCACGGTGCTGGGGAACAGGCTGTAGCCGGAGAGCACCGAGCGGGTGGCGGAGATCAGGCTCACGGCCTGCTCCTGCTTGGAGAGGTAGCCGGTGGCGCCGGCCTGCAGGCAGCGGTTGGCATACAGCGCGGCCGGCAGCGAGGTGAGCACCAGCAGCTTGAGGTTCACGTCCATCGCGCTGAGGCGCCCCAGCACTTCCAGGCCGTCGAGCTTGGGAATGGCGATGTCGAGAATGACCAGGTCGGGGCGCAGGGAGCGGGCCATGCTGAGGCCTTCCACGCCGTTTTCGGTTTCACCGACGATTTCATAACCTTCGCGTTCCAGCAGTACGCGAGTCGCGAAACGAATCATGGGCTGGTTGTCGATCAGCAGAATCTTGCTCATCTGGTTGGTTCTCCTGCTCAAGTTTCTCAATTCAATAGGAAGGCGCACGGAAGCCTTCGGGAACTTGCCGTATAGGTGTGTTAAAGGATCGGTCTTTTGCCGTCCTGACCGCGAACGACGGGGGTATGGGCCCGAGCGCGATGTCGATCAAGTTGGCATTGAGCGATTCTTCTCAGAATCTTGCTCGCTGTCTTTCGGACTATTCCGAATACTTCGTTTTTCTGCCCGGCTAACTTGTACGACCTGATTTATCCGTCTGATGAGGCGGCTTAAAAAGTTTGGCTAAGCATGTAGAGCGCGGATTATATTTGCGGTGCGCGGCGGGATTGGTCTTTTGGGAAGTTTCCTACAAGACATGTAGGTATTACTTTTATGTACGCCCCCTTAGGGTCGCCTGTCTGCTCTTGAACTAAGGTTTCCCCGACACCTCTTTTCCCTGCAGGTGGGTCTGTGTCCCGTATTTCCGTCCTCCGCACACTCTCCCTGTGCCTGTCTTTGCTGTGCCTGTCGTTCGGCGGTGTCGTCCTGGCCGAGGAAGGGCGCGCCCTCTCGCTGTCCAGCCAGGTGGTGGTGGACCAGCAGGAGCTGGAAATTTCCGAATCCGACTGGCACTGGTTGCGCCAGCGGCGGGAGTTGGTCATGGGCGTGCTGGCCCAGGGGTATCCGCCCCTGGAGATCGTCCAGGGGCAGGGGGCCTACCAGGGCATGACGCCGGATGCGGCCGCGCTGCTGGGGCAGATGCTCGGTCTGCAGATCCGCCTGCGTGCCTACCCCGACCGTGCGGCGCTGGAGAAGGCGCTGCTGGCCGGGGACATCGACCTGTTCGGTGCCGACAGCCATGGCGAGCAGGAGCCGGGGCTTGCCCGCAGCCTGGCCTACGGCTCCAGCCGGCTGGCGTTGTTCCGCCGTGGCGATGACCGTCGCGAGTTTCCCGATGACCTCAAGGACCTGAAGGTGGCCTACACGCCGGGGCACGGCGATGCCGTGGCGCTGTTCCCGTCCGCCCAGGTGCTGCCGGTCGACACGGTGGAAGAGGGCGTCGCCGATGCCGCCTTCGGCCGTGCGGACCTGCTGCTGGCCGATGTGGTGCCGGTCTACTACCTGCTGAACCGCGCCTTCTACGGCACGGTGCGTTTCGAGCGCTATGTGGATTGGCCCGGCGGCGAGCTGGCCTTCGTGGTGCGTCAGTCCGACCCGCAACTGCTGCGGGGGATCGATGGGGCACTGCGTGCAGTCGGTCGCTCGCGCCTGGACGAGATCGCTCGCCGCTGGGTGGGCAACGGTGTGATGCCGGCGGCCGAGCGCATGGTGCTCACCCCGGAGGAGGCGCGCTGGGTGCAGCGTCATCCGGTGGTGCGCGTGGCAGTGGACGACGACCTGGCGCCCCTGGCCTTCTTCGATGGCAACGGGCAGTTCCAGGGCATCATCGCCGAGCTGCTGGACCTGGTGCGGCTGCGTACCGGGCTGCGCTTCGAGGCCGTCAGCCGCACCGGCGGCTACGCCGGCCAGATCGACGCCCTGACATCCGGCCTGGCGGATGTGGGGCTGCTGACGCAGGACCATGAGCGGGAAACCCTGCTGCGTTTCACCCGGCCGATCACCAGCAGCCCCTTCGTGCTGGTCACCCGTTCCGGCGCCGATGGCCTCGGCGAGTCGGTGGGGGACCTGTCCGGTCGCGTGCTCGCCTTGGGGCGCGGCCATGTGGCGCGGGAGGCGATCCGCCGTGCCTTCCCCAAGGCGGAACTGGTGGAACCCGGTTCGACCCTGGATGCCTTGCACAGTGTCGACACCGGCCGCGCCGATGCCGCCCTGGTGGGGCTTCCGGTGGCCCGCTATTACCTGGTGCGGATGTTCCAGGGCCGCCTGGCCATCGCCCAGGTGGCGCCGGTGGGGCCGGCCACGGCCAACTTCGCGGTGCGTCGGGGCGATACCGAGCTGCAGGCGATCCTCGACCGGGCGCTGGCCGAGCTGTCGCCCGACGAGCTGGCCGCCACGGCCAACCGCTGGCGCGGCATGCCGGGCATGAGCCCGCAGACCTGGCGCGACTACGGTGTGCTCATCCAGCGAATCATCATCGGTGCGGCGGTGCTCCTGCTGCTTGTGCTGGCCTGGGTGCTGCACCTGCGGCGCCAGGTGCGCCGGCGCCAGCTCGCCGAGCGCCAGTTGCAGGATGAGCTGCGCTTCATCGAAACCTTGATCGACAGCATGCCGCCGCCGGTCTACGTGCGGGACACCGAAGGGCGCCTGCTGTCGTGCAACCGCAGCTACCTGCAGACCCTTGGCCTGCCCCGCGAGGCGGTGATCGGCCTGACGGTGACCGAACTGCCGGTGGATTTCCCGGACGCCGCCGAATTCCACCAGCGGCAACTGCAGGCGATTGCCGAAGGGCAGCTGCAGCGCTCGGTGCATGAGCTGTCCCTGGGCGGTCGCACCCTGTGGATCGAGCACTGGATCCAGCCCTTCCAGGATTCCACCGGGGTCACCCGTGGAGTGATCTGCGGCTGGCTGGACCTCACCGAGCACCACAACCTGGTGCTGGAGCTGGAAGCGGCGAAGAACATGGCCGATGCGGCCAGCCGCGCCAAGACCACCTTCCTTGCCACCATGAGCCACGAGATCCGCACGCCGATGAATGCGGTGATCGGCATCCTCGAACTGGCGCTCAAGCGTGCGGCCGACCGTCCCATCGACCCGGCCAGCATCGAGGTGGCCTACACCTCGGCGAAGGGCTTGCTGGAGCTGATCGGCGACATCCTCGACATCGCCCGCATCGAGTCCGGTCGGCTCAGCCTGTCACCGCGCCGGGCCAACCTGCGGGAGCTGGTGGAGTCGGTGGCGCGGGTGTTCGACGGTTTGGCGCGGCAGAAGGGGCTGGTGCTGAACCTGGACATCGATGGCGGCATCCAGGGCGATGTGCTGGTGGACGGCATGCGCTTCAAGCAGGTGCTGTCCAACCTGGTCAGCAACGCCATCAAGTTCACCCGTGAAGGCAGCGTCAGCGTGCGCATCCATGGCGAGGATGGCGAGTCCGACCAGTTGCACGTCTACCTCAGCGTGGCGGACACCGGCATCGGCATCGACCCGGCGGACCAGGAGCGCCTGTTCCAGCCCTTCGAGCAGGTACAGCGCAGCACCGGGGCGATGGAAGGGGCAGGGCTGGGGCTGGTGATCTGCCGCTCACTCTGCGAAATGATGGGCGGCCGCCTGACCCTGGACAGCGCCCTCGGGCGTGGCACCCGGGTGGACGTGGAGTTGCGCCTGCTGCGGCTCGACCCGATCCCGCTGATGGAAATCGCCCGCCAGGAGGAGGCCCAGGCCCGGCGGAGGCTGAAAGTGCTGGTGGTGGACGACCACCCGGTGAACCGGCAGATCCTCGCCCAGCAACTCGCCTACCTGGGCCATACAGTGGTGGAGGCGGCGGACGGGGTGGATGCTCTGGCGCGTTGGCACGAGCAGCCCTTCGACGTCGTTGCCACCGACTGCCACATGCCACGCATGAACGGGGCAGACCTGGCCCGCGCCATCCGCGAGGACGAGCGCCAGCAGGGGCGCGTGCCGGCCCTGATCCTCGGACTGACCGCCGACGCCCAGCAGGAAGAAGTGGAGCGCGGCCTCAAGGCCGGGATGGACGATTGCCTGGTCAAGCCCATCGGGCTGGACCTGCTGGAGGAAAAGCTCGGCGGTGCCCCGGGCGCCTCACCCGCGCCGGTCGAGCCGCCGGCGGGCGAGGCTGCGGCGCTGTTCGACCTGAGCCCCCTGGCACCCTTGACCGGTGGCGACCCGGGCCTGGCGGTGAACCTGCTGCGGGAGTTGCTCAACACCAACCGACGCGACCTCGCCGCGCTGGAAGAGCAGGTCCGCCAGCGCGACGCCTCGGCGCTGTTCGAGCTGGCCCACCGGCTCAAGGGCGCAGCGCGGGTGATCAAGGCCACCCAGGTGATCGAGGCCTGCGAGTACCTGTCGCGGGCCAGCGTGGTGGAACGGCCGCGCA
Organism: Pseudomonas sp. zfem003; assembly: GCF_032621675.1. Classification (NCBI taxonomy): domain Bacteria; kingdom Pseudomonadati; phylum Pseudomonadota; class Gammaproteobacteria; order Pseudomonadales; family Pseudomonadaceae; genus Pseudomonas; species Pseudomonas sp. zfem003. The sequence continues at coordinate 25,682 of NZ_JAVYJG010000015.1, forward strand.
CCGAGGCCCTCGAGGCCGGCGTGGAGGCTGTGCGGCGTGCCCTGGATGCCTTGGAGCGTGGCCTGCTCCAGCAGATGCCGGAGCTTCAGTGAAGCGTCGGGCGCTCCACCAGCAGGCGGTCGAAGTCCGGACGGGCCAGCGGCCGCGAGAAGAGGAAGCCCTGGCCTTCGGTGCAGCCCAGGGACAGCAGGCGCTCGCGCTGCTGGCGGGTCTCGATGCCTTCGATGATCAGGCTGATGTCCATGGCCTTGGCCAGCGCCACCGCGCTGCTGATCACCGCGCCGCTGCGGGGCTGGCTGGTGAGCTTGCGGGCGAAACCGGCGTCCAGCTTCACCTGGCTGAAGGGCAGGTCGCAGAGGCGGTCGAGGGAGGAGTAGCCGGTGCCGAAGTCGTCCATCGACAGGCCGCAACCCATCATACGCAGGCGAACGAGGTTCTCCAGGCTGGTGGTCGGGGCGCTGAACAGGCCGGTCTCGGTGACTTCGAAGGTGATGCCATCGGCGGGCAGGCCGGCTTCTTCCAGGTATTCGCGGACCCGCTCGGGGAGGGCGTTGTCGCTCAGTTGGCCGGGCTGGAGGTTGAAGGCGATGTTCAGCGAGCGGCCCTCGCGAGCGAGGCAGCGCTGCAGCTCCAGGCCCTGGCGGAAGATCTGCCAGAACATGCGGTTGATCAGGCCGTGGGCCTCCATCATCTGCAGGAACTGCGCGGGCATCAGCACGCCGTGCTGCGGGTGGCGCCAGCGGGCCAGGGCCTCGGCGCCGATCAGTTCGCCGCTGCGCAGGTCCACCTTGGGCTGGAACCAGGCCTCGAACTGGCCCAGTTCCAGGCCTTCCAGCAGTTCGTCGCGGGAGGGCAGTTCGAGGACTTCCGGCTCGCCCAGCCCACGGGCCTGGTTGGCTTCGTAGCGGGCCAGCAGTTGCGCGGCCCGCTCGATGTCGAAGGGCTTGCCCAGGTCACCCAGGCATTCCAGCCCGAGGGTACGGATCATCGATTGGGTGGCCTGGCGCAGGGGCGCTTCCACGGCACTGCTGAGGATCACCGAGCGCACGGCGCCGGAATGGCTGGCGTGGCGGAGGAAGGCGAGGCCGTCCATGCCCGACATGCGCAGGTCGCACAGCACGACATCGACGCCGCCGCAGCTCTGCAGTTCGGCCAGGGCGCTGGCGCCATCGCCGGCCTGGTGGATGCGCTGGACCCCCAGCTTCTGCAAGGCGGTGACGGCGATCAGGCGCTGGAAGGGTTCGTCTTCCAGAACCAGAATGCTGATGTTCTTCATGGCGAGGGCTCGGTTGGTAAAAAGTCCGGCCACGTTACGCAGGCAGTCCAAGTGCAGCTAGGCGAAGCGTCGGTAGCATTTGTAGGAAATTTCATCTGTGGCACGACTGTGTCACAGTTTTGTCGGGGCTCCCCCGAGCCGTGGTCCAGCGCGAGGTCGCAAGTATGAGAACAGCCCTGATCGTCGATGATCACCCGGTGATCCGCATGGCGGTGCGCATGCTCCTGGAGCGCAACGGGCTCGAGGTGGTGGGCGAGGCCGACAACGGCGTCGATGCCGTGCAGCTGGTGCGCCAGCACGAGCCGGATGTGGTCATCCTCGACATCGGCATTCCCCGCCTGGACGGCCTCAACGTCATCAGCCGCATCCGCTCGCTAGGGCTCGACAGCCATGTGCTGGTGCTCACCTCATTGCCCGCCGAGGGATTCTGCCAGCGCTGCCTGCAGGCAGGGGCACGGGGCTTCGTGAGCAAGGAGGAGGACCTGCAGAACCTGGTGATCGCCATCAACTCCATCAGCGCCGGCTTCACCTTCTTCCCCGCCGACGTGCTGCCGGTGGGGCAGGGCACGCCGGCCAGCGAGCAGGAGTTGGTGGGGCGCTTGTCCAACCAGGAGCTGATGGTGCTGCAGTACCTGGCGTCCGGTCTTGGCAACAAGGAAATTGCCGAGCGCATGCTGCTCAGCAACAAGACCGTGAGCACCTACAAGAGCCGCATCCAACAGAAGCTCAACCTCGCCTCCCTTCTCGAACTCATCGAGTTCGCCCGCCGCAACGACCTGAGCGCTCGGCAGCAGTAGCCGCTCTACCTCGCACTTCTCCCTCCTGGCGCCCGCTCGGGCGCCTTCTTCTGGGGCTCTGAAGCCAGCCTCAGAAAAGGTTTCAGATCCAGGTGAAATTTCCTACAGCCCGCATGGGTCGGGGACTCCATTCCCGGCTTGAGGCCGTCGATATCATTGTGCCCGCCACGCTGAAGTGCGATGCGGTTCTCAATACGAGGTCGGCAAGCGCTCAGTTCTGGTTCCGACTCTAGAGGTCAATCTTTCATTTCGGCGCGTGGAACCAGGCGCCTCTACAGGAGAGTCAAATGAAAAAGTTCCTCACCGCTGGCGCGGCCCTGGTCGGTTTCGGCCTGAGCAACCTGGCACTGGCTTCTGACGGCACGATCACCTTCAAGGGCGAAGTCTCCAGCAAGACCTGCACCATTGACAGCAATACCCTCAATCAAAATGTGGAAATGCCAGTCGTTTCCCAAACCTCGCTGGCTCCCGGCCAGAGGGCTGGTGCCAAGCAGTTCGAAATTCGCGTCAGCGCTTGCACTGCTGGCACCAAGGTCAAGGCTCATTTTGACGCGGGCTCTACGGTCGATGCTGTCGAAGGCGTTCTCAAGAACCAGAGCAAAGACGCTAATGCATCCAACGCCTTTGTTCAGATCCTCAACAAGAACGGTGATCCTATCAATCTGGTGAATGGAACCAACAACCTTGAGGAAGTGACCGGCACCAACAACGACGCCGTGTTGTTGTTCTCGGCCGCTTACCTTGCCCCGAAGGTCGATCCCATCAAGCCCGGTCCTGTGCTGACGAATGTCTCCTACACCATGACCTACGAGTAATACCCCCTACTCGCCCGGGACCTCCCGGGCGAGTTGCCTCTACGGTACTTCCCCATGTCCCTGCGCATCTCATTCACGCGATGGCTACTGGCTGTCACGACCTTGTTGACCCTGTCCGGCGCCCATGCCGGCATCGTGGTCAATGGCACCCGGTTCATCTACCCCGCGAAGCAGCAGGAGATCGGGGTGCGCGTCAGCAATGACGGCAATCAGCCTTCCCTGGTCCAGGTGTGGATCGACCGGGGTGACCCCGAGATTCGCCCCGAGAACGCTGAAGCTCCCTTCGTCATGACGCCGCCCCTGTTTCGTGTAGAGCCCGGAAAAGGCCAGAGCGTGAGGGTTTCCTTCATCGGCGAGCCCCTGCCCAAGGACCGCGAGAGCGTGTTCTGGCTGAACCTGCTGGACGTGCCGCCCATGCCCAGCGAGGACGGCAACTACATGCAGTTCGCCATTCGCACCCGGGTCAAGCTGTTCTACCGCCCCGAGGGGCTGCCGGGCCGCCCGGACCGCGCCATCGAGCAGGTGGCCTGGAGCCTGGCCAGCATCGACGGTAAGCCCGTGCTCAGGGCCACCAACCGCAGTGCCTACAACGTGTCCTTCGGCGATATCGCCCTGCGTGCCAACGGCCGCGACTACAAGGCTGGCAGCGGCATGGTCGGGCCCTTCGGCAGCCACGACTTCCCGGTTACCGGGTTGTCCGGCATGCCGGCATCCGGTCGCGTGGTGCTGCAGTGGATCAACGACTACGGCGCCAGCGTCGGTCAGGAGAGCAGCCTGGACAAGTAGGTCCGGGCATTAGTCGCCATTTTCTTTACACGAATCCCAAGGAGCATCGCGCTGGTCGATGCGAGGTGTACCCATGACTTCGCTTCCCGATACGGATGCCGTTGGCCTCACAAGGGCCTTACTCCCGGGCGGTCAGCGGCGGTGCCCTGTCGTACGCCCACACCTGTTGGCTTTTGCCGTGGCCATGGCCTCGCTCGGGGGGGCGATGGGCCTCGTCGATGCGGACGAATTGCCCAATAGCCCTCGCTTTGCGGCCTTCAACCCTGACTTCCTGTTCAATGGCTCGGGGCAGGGTGAAGCGGTGGACCTGTCCCGCTTCAGCCGCGGCACCGTGCTGCCGGCGGGCACCTATCGGCTGGACATCCTCCTCAACGAGCGCTGGATAGGCCGCCAGGAAGTCCGTCTGCAGGACGACAAGGACGCGCCCAACGGCGCCCGGGTCTGCTTCACCCCGACCCAGCTGGGCACCATCGGCCTCGACCTGGACAAGCTGCCGGACCCGGCGGCCGCCCGCGCGAAGCTGGAAAGCGAGGAGTGCCTGGACCTGACGCAACTGGTGCCGTCCTCCAGCGTCAACGTCGATCTGTCTGAACTCAGCGCCTACCTCAGCGTCCCCCAGGCCTACCTTGGGCGGCAGGTGCGCGGTGAGGTGGACCCCCGGGACTGGGATCGTGGCGTCACTGCCGGTTTCATCGGCTACAGCGCCAACCTCTACCGGAACCACACCGACAGTGGCGATACCCAACAGCTCAGCATCGGGCTCAACAACGGCATCAACCTGGGCGACTGGCGGCTGCGTACCAATGGCAACTACAACCGCTCCAGCTCGTCGGGCGCCCCGTCGCGCAGCCACTACAGCAACAGCAGCACCTACGTGCAACGGGACCTGACCGGCATCCGTTCGCAACTGACCGTGGGCGACTACTACACGCCGGGCGAGCTGTTCGACAGCGTGCCCTTCCGGGGCGTGCAGGTGAGTTCGGACGACCGCATGCTGCCCGACGCCCTGCGCGGTTATGCACCGGTCATCCGCGGCGTGGCGGAGACCAACGCCAAGGTCACCATCCGCCAGGGTGCGTCGATCCTCCACGAGGTCACGGTCTCCCCCGGGCCGTTCAGCATCGAGGACCTCTACGACTCGGGCTACTCCGGCGACCTGGAGGTCACCGTGACCGAGGCGGATGGCCGCCAGCGCACCTTCCTCGTACCTTACGCCTCCGTTGCCCAGTTGCTGCGCCCGGGCATGTCGCGCTTCAGCGTCACCGCCGGCGAGTACCGCAACGACTCGGCCGAGCGCGTCCCGCGCTTCGTCCAGGGCACCTACCAGCGTGGTATCTCCAACGACTGGAGTGCCTACACCGGCAGCATCATCGCCGAGAAGTACATGGCGGTTCAGGGTGGCGTGGCCCTGAGTACCGGCCTGGGCGCCCTGGCACTGGACGTGACCCAGTCGCAGGTCAAGGAGTCCCCCCTGCGCACCGAGGACTCGACGCCCAAGGGCGGCCGCAGCTACCGGATGACCTACTCGAAGCTGGTGGACGCGACCCAGACCAACTTCACCATGGCGGCCTATCGCTTCTCCAGTCGCGGCTACCTGAGCTTCAGCGACTACGCCCAGGCTTACGGTAATCCCCAGGGCGGACTCTATCGCCAGCGCAGCCGCTTCCAGGTGAGTGCCACGCAACCCCTGCCGGGGGAAATGGGCAGCCTCTACCTGAGCGGCTCGTCGCAGAAGTACTGGGACGCCTCGCGCAAGGGCGACATGACCTTCCAGGGCGGCTACTCCAACAGCTACCGCTGGGGCTCCATGAGCTTGTCGGTGGGGCGTACACGCATGGGCGAGGGGTATGAGAACCAGTACATGATGAGTTTCAACATCCCCATCGGCGATGTAGGTCGTTCCGCCAGCCTCAGCACGTCGGTCAACTACGCTAAGGGCCGCAGCAGCACCCAGGCCAGCCTGAGCGGCTCCCTCGGGGAACAGTCCCAGGCCAGCTACAGCCTCTATGGTTCCACCAGTCGCGACCAGGGCGAGCGTTCCAACAACACCGGTGGTAGCTTCAACTACCGTGCTTCCGCTGTGTCCCTCAACGCTGGATTGAGCAAAGGCACCGGCTACCGCCAGGAGAACCTCGGCGCGATGGGCACCGTCGTGCTCCACCCGGGGGGCGTCAACTTCACCCAGACCCAGGGCGAAACCCTCGCCATCATCGAGGCCAAGGGCGCCCAGGGTGCCTATGTGTCGAACGATGCCGGGACGCGGATTGCCGGCAATGGCTACGCCGTGGTCGGTGGGCTGTCCCCGTATCGGCAGAACCAGGTGGTGATCGACCCGGCCGGGCTGTTCCGCAACGTGGAGCTGCAGGTCACCGAGCAGTCGGTGGCGCCCCGCCATGGCGCGGTGGTCATGCTCAACTACCCGACCATCAGCGGCATCCCGGTGCTGTTGAAGATCGTGCGGGACAACGGCGAGAACCCGCCGCTGGGCTCTGAAGTGCTCGATGCCGACGGCAAGAGCCTGGCAATGGTGGGGCAGGCGGGCCGTGCGTTCCTGAGGGGGCTGGATCCGACCGGATCGCTGGTGGTGCGTTGGGGCAGCGACCCCGACAGGCGTTGCACCTTCGAGTACCGGCTGCCGGAAGCAGATCCGGATGATCTCAATTACCAGCAGTTGGAAGTTCGCTGTATCACCCGTACCGGGCGTTCCGAGGTCGCGTTCGCCGACTGACGCCTGGGCTACCTGAACGCTTTTCCTCATCAGGGCCGGTCTTTACCGGCCCTGTCTTTTTCTGCACGTCCGAACTGACTCAGTTGAAGGTGACGGTGATGATCCCGCCCTTGCGGCCCGAGCGGGTCGTGATGGGCTTCATCGCCACGCTCTGGGTCTGGGCGACGCCTGCACAGGCCGAGTCATGGAAGGGATCGGTCGGGGTGCGCGGGCTGATGCCATTGGCGCGTCCCACATTGTTCTGCCAGACACTTGTAGGAACGCTGCACATATCCTTTACGATTCGGCCCTGAAAGGTGATCTGACCATGAGCAGGTTCGTTGGCATTGGCTTGGGCAGCACCCAGGGCCAGGAAAAGGGCGACGGCGGAGAGACTCAGTATTTTTTTCATGTTTAGGACTCCTCACAGACATGACCTGAGTAAAAATCAGCGCGCTCCTACAATCCAGTTTTTTGCTGTCCTCTTTTTCTGTAGGCGACCTCGGGTGGGACGCCCTTGCGTCACAGTTCCATTTGCGACTGCCGATATTTTGTGACCACGTTCATTTCGTGGTCCTCGTCAGAAATTTCCTATATGGATCTTTCGTCCCTTAAAGGCCACAATCGGGCAGTCATCCCGCCGCAGGCACACTGCAAAAGCACCTCTGCTCCACCCGCCTCGCACACACAGCCAAGCCCCCTCGTTCAGCACCGACTGCCTTCATTTGCCTTTTCCGCCCCTGCGCAGGTGGTGGATTGGTTTTCTGCGGGCATGAAAAAGGCCCATCGCACTGGCGCGATGGGCCACATAAAAAAGCCCCCGTCAGGGCCGACGACCTGACGGGGGCGAGGGGTGTCCCTGACGGGACCTCAGTGTGTTGCTTTCAGCGCCGGGAGCGTTTGCAGGCCAGCGCCGCGTAGAGCATGAGCAGGATGAGGAATCCCAGGCTCAGGGACATGTCGCTTACTCGGCGCCGACCTGGCGCAGCTTGGTCGCCGGGGTGTCGCCCAGGTTGTTGAGCATCCGCTCGCTGTACCAGTCGAGGAAGTTGATCACGCCGAACTCGTAGGTCTTCGAGTAGGGGCCGGGCTGGTAGGCGGAGGAGTTGATGCCGCGCTGGTTCTCCTCGGCCAGGCGACGGTCCTGGTCGTTGGTGGCGTCCCACACCTCGCGCAGGCGCGCCACGTCGTAGTCCACGCCTTCCACCGCGTCCTTGTGCACCAGCCACTTGGTGGTGACCACGGTCTCCTGCGGGCCGATGGGCCACACGGTGAAGACGATCATGTGGTCGCCCATGCAGTGGTTCCAGGAGTGCGGCAGGTGGAGGATGCGCATGGAGCCCAGGTCCGGGTTCTGGATGCGGCCCATCAGTTTCTTGCTGCCCTGCTTGCCGTCCATGGTCATGGACACGGTGCCTTCGAGCAGCGGCATGCGCACGATGCGGTTGCGCAGGCCGAAGCTGGCGTGGGCATAGGGGATCTTCTCCGCGTCCCAGGCCCGGGTGCAGGCGGCCACCTGGTCCTTGAAGGCCTGGCTGGCGCGCGGGTCGGTCACGTCGTCCCATTCCAGCAGGGTGTTGAGCAGCTCCGGGTGCGAACCACTGCAGTGGTAGCACTCGCGGTTGTTCTCCATCACCAGCTTCCAGTTGGCGGCTTCACGCAGGGTGGTTTGCACGGCCACCTTGGTGTTCTCCATATCGTAGGGCTCCATGTAATGGGCCAGCGTGGAGAGGAAGTCGTCGATGGCCGGCGGGTTCTCCGCCAGGCTGATGAAGATGTAGCCACCGGCGGTCTTCACGTGCACCGGCTTCAGGCCGTACTGCTTCATATCGAAGTCGGCGCCCATCTCGGTGCCGGCGAACAGCAGGCGGCCGTCCAGTTCGTAGGTCCACTGGTGGTAGGGGCAGACCAGCTTGGCCACCTTGCCCTTGTCGCTGACGCACAGGCGCGAACCGCGGTGGCGGCAGACGTTGTGGAAGGCATGGACCTGGCCTTCGGCGCCGCGCAGGACGATCACCGGGTTGTCGCCCACCTGCAGGGTCAGGTAGTTGCCCTTGGCCGGGATCTCGCAGGTCATGCCGGCGATCAGCCACTCCTTGTGGAAGATCTCCTGCATGTCGAGCTGGAACAGGCGCTCGTCGTTGTAGAACGGCTGGGGCAGCGAGAAGGTGTGGTCGCGCTCCTTGAGCATGGCGGCCGTGGCCTTGCGTGCGGGTTCGAGCGGGTCGACCAGGCTCAGGGGGGAAGTGACGTCCATCGGTAACTCCTCAAAAGGCTGGTCGCACCGGCGACCGCCGCAATGGGTGGCTGATTCGGTTGTCACGCAAGGCGGCGTGACGTGCCCCTCTGTTCTCCCTGGCCGACTGCAGGCCCTGCTGCGGATACGAGGGTGGTTTTTCGAAAAGCCTCGTGTTCTGGCTGGGGCCGAGTGTGCTGTCGCCATGGGGTACGACCTTATCCACGGGCGACACGGCCGCATCCGTTTCCGACGCTCGAGCCCTTGTGGTTGCTGGCAGGTCGCGATGAGCATGCGAATGTCGCTGGCAGGTAAGTGGTGGGGATTTGCGTTCAGCAGAATCCGATCAAAGGCGCCGATCCACGGCGCGCGGAGATGCGTATGAGCAACAGCTTCCTGAACCCGGTGAACACCCAGACCTGGACCAACGGCCGCCACCTGGTGCGCTGCGTGAAGACCGTCCAGGAAACCTGGGACGTCCGCACCTTCTGCTTCATGGCCGACCAGCCGATCCTGTTCTTCTTCAAGCCCGGCCAGTTCGTCACCCTGGAGCTGGAGATCGACGGGCAGCCGATCATGCGTTCGTACACCATCTCCAGCACGCCCTCGGTGCCCTACAGCTTCTCCATCACCATCAAGCGCGTGCCGGGCGGCAAGGTCTCCAACTGGCTGCACGACAACCTCAAGGAAGGTGATGTCCTCCCCGTGCACGGCCCGGTGGGGCTGTTCAACGCCATCGACCACCCCGCCGACAAGGTGCTCTACCTTTCCGGCGGCGTCGGCATCACCCCGGTTATGTCCATGGCCCGCTGGTTCTTCGACACCAACGCCAACGTCGACATGGTCTTCGTCCACAGCGCCCGTACGCCGAAGGACATCATCTACCACCGCGAACTGCGCCACATGGCCTCGCGGATCGCCAACTTCAAGCTGCACCTGGTGGTCGAGCGCTACGATGCCGGCGAGACCTGGTCCGGCTACCGTGGCTACCTCAACGAAGCGATGCTGCACCTGATCGCCCCCGACTTCATGGAGCGGGAGATCTTCTGCTGCGGCCCCACCCCCTACATGAGCGCGGTGAAGCGCCTGCTGCAGGCCAAGGGCTTCGACATGGCGCGCTATCACGAAGAGGCCTTCGGCCCGACGCCCCCCGAGGTGCGCGAAGAGGTCAAGGAACTGGCCGCCGAGGCTGCCGAGGCCGCGCCCGTACCGGCCGCCGACCAGCACCTGGTGGAATTCAGCAGCACCGGCAAGAGCATCCGCGTCGCCCCGGGCGAGACCGTGCATTCCGCCGCCGCCAAGCTCGGCCTGCATATCCCCAAGGCCTGCGGCATGGGCATCTGCGGCACCTGCAAGGTGATGAAGACCGCCGGTGAGGTGGAGATGGAGCACAACGGCGGCATCACCGACGAAGACGTCGCCGAGGGCTACATCCTCTCCTGCTGCAGCGTGCCCAAGGGCGACGTCTGCATCGACTACTGAGTCCCCAGGCATCGTCCTGTACGGAAAACGACCAGGGCCTGCAAAGCCACGCCGGGCGGGGCCCAGCGGGTTTCGTGAACAGCTTGTCCACAGGCTGGTCCACGGCATCTGTGGATCGGCCGCGTACCCTCGGGCCCCGCACGGCAAGGCTTCCAGCCGCTTGAGGTTCCACGGGAGCGGACTGTTCAGGATTTGATCAGCGCGCTGCAAGCCTTGCCAACCATGGGCTGCAGTCATCTATCCACAGGTCGGCCACAGCCTCCTGCACAGTGGGTGTGCATAGTCACCCCACCGGCACCACCTTCCTGCTTGCAGGCTGACCTCCAGCCCAGGCAGCGCGGGCGCCGTGGCGTCCGAGCAGGGGTGAACAGGTTGTCCACAGGCTTGCCCACCGTTATCGGGGAAAACCTGGGGCCCACGCCCCGTGGAACATCCAGAACGCGGCTGGAGCATCCAGTCATTTCGCGGCCTTCAGGACTGGATGAAAAATGAGCGATCGGCTGGGCGCCACGTCTGGCAAAGGGTGTGGCGATCTATCCACAGGCAGTCGACAGGCCGGTGCACAGCAGCTGTGCATGAATGCACGGCAAGTGGCTGAAATAGAACGAAAAACAGGCGGGAGGCCAGGGCCGTTGCGGCGCCTGGCCTGGCGGGAGGGCTCCACGGCTTGTCCACAGGTTGATGCACCGTAATCGGGGACAAGTCGCGGAGCGGGGCTTCAGCCCTGGGCCATGGCAGCGCGGATGTCGGCGGCCAGCTCGCGTACCCGGGCTTCCTCGGTGTCCCAGGAGCACATGAAGCGAGCGCCACCGGCACCGATGAAGGTGTAGAAACGCCAGTTGCGCGCCCGCAGGTACTCCAGCGCCGCCTCGGACATCTGCAGGAACACCCCGTTGGCTTCCACCGGGAACATCAGGCTCACCCCCGGCACGTCCGCCACCAGCTCTGCCAGCAACTGCGCGCAGCCGTTGGCGTGCTGTGCGTAGCGCATCCAGGCGTCGTCCTGCAGCAGGCCCACCCAGGGCGCCGAGAGGAAGCGCATCTTCGAGGCCAGTTGCCCGGCCTGCTTGCAGCGGTAGTCGAAGTCCTCGGCCAGGTCATGGTTGAAGAACAGGATCGCCTCGCCCACTGCCATGCCGTTCTTGGTACCGCCGAAGCACAGCACGTCGACGCCGGCCTTCCAGGTCAGCTCCGCCGGGGTGCAGCCGAGGAAGGCGCAGGCGTTGGAGAAGCGCGCGCCGTCCATGTGCAGGCGCAGGCCCAGCTCCTTGCACACCGCGCTGATGGCGTGGACTTCCTCCGGGCGATAGACGGTGCCCACTTCGGTGGACTGGGTCAGCGTCACCACGCGGGGTTTCGGGTAGTGGATGTCCTGGCGCTTGAGGGCGATCTCGCGCACCGCGTCGGGCGTCAACTTGCCTTGCTCGGTGCGGGCCAGCAGCAGCTTGGAACCGTTGGAGAAGAACTCCGGCGCGCCGCATTCGTCGGTCTCGACGTGGGCCGTCTCCGAGCAGATCACGCTGTGGTAGCTCTGGCACATCGAGGCCAGAGCCAGGGAGTTGGCCGCCGTGCCGTTGAAGGCGAAGAACACCTCGCAGTCGGTCTCGAACAGGCGGCGGAAGTGATCGGCGGCGCGCGCCGTCCAGCTGTCCTCGCCGTAGGCGCGCTCATGGCCCTGGTTGGCCTGGGCCATGGCGGCCCACACTTCCGGGCAGATGCCGGAGTAGTTGTCGCTGGCGAATTGCTGGGTCTTGTCGGTCATCGAAGGGTCCTTTCGGTGTGCCACCCCGTGCGTAGGCGGCCGATGGGATGTAAGTTAACGCCAGCTTGGATGCACGGAAACGTGCTCAGGCGACATCTGTTTCCACCCAGGCGCTGTCCGGGCGCCTTCAGGAACTCCGAGCGGGCTTTGCGGCTCACAACAGAACCGCACCTGCCACGGGGCCGGACCCTGCCATCACCTGAGGAGTGTCACCGATGCGCTACACCCACCTGCTTGCCGTTGCCGCCACCCTTTCCGTCAGCCTGTCGGCCGCCGCCGCCCAATGGGGGCCGGGCGAGCGCGAGCGTTTCGTCCAGGACTGCGCCGCCGGCGCCCAGGCCCAGGTGGCCGGGGACAAACTGCAGAAATACTGCGGCTGTGCTGCCGACAAGGTCGGTGCCGAGTTCAGCCAGGCCGAGCTGGACGAGCTGAAGAACCAGACCACCCCGCTGCCCAAGCCCACCCACGAGCGCCTGATCAAGGTCACCAACCAGTGCCTGGCGCACCTCAACTGACCCCATCCCCCGGGCCTGGCCGCCGGCCGGGCCCTCTCCCAGCGTTCCGTATCCGCACTCCCGCGTAGAAAACCGACGCGTCGCCACTCGGGCGCTGCGTCTGCACGCGTCCGCTGTGCCTGTGGGTATCAGGGGCGGGCGGCGCTGGCGAACCGGAGGTGGCGCCAGGCCGCAGGGGGAGGGGTCAGTTGAAGACCGGGCGGAAGAAGCTGCGCTCGTAGCTGAGGATGCAGCGGGTCTGCTCTGCATAGGCGAAGGCCGCCTGGCAGTCGGCATCCTGCATCGACTGGGCGCGGTAGGTCTCGTAGGCGGCCAGGCTGGGGAAGGTGAACATCGCCATGGCGACGTTGTTGGCGCCCTCGGATGGCAGGAAGTAGCCGTGGTGCTGGCCGCCGAACTTCTCCACCAGCGGAATCCACAGGCGCCCGTAGTGCTCGAACTCGGCGAGCTTGTAGGGATCGATGATGTAGCGCAGGTAGCAGGTGACCATGGGGCGTCCTTTTCATTGGGCGATTGCCTGGGAGCCGGCACGCTAGCCAGTGCCCCGGCGGCTTGTCCAGCGCGCCGGCATCCACAGCCTGTCCGGGCCACTGTGCTGCGCTGTGGGCAAGTGGGGGAATGGACAACCTTTCCGCAAACCCTCAAAGGCCTCGCCAGGCTTGGGTCATGACGATCTATCCACAGGCTGTGAACAAGGCCGTGCACAGTTTCTGTGGGCAAGCACCGGCTGCAACCCGCTGATACTGCTCAAGAAATGTACGAAGCCCGGGAAGCCTCGCCATGCCTGGTGCGGCGCCAGCGCTCTACAGGTTATCCACAGGGTGCTCCACGCTTTGTGGGGATCACCCACCCACGCGTGTTCATCCATCGCCTCTCCGTCGCGCCGGCGGCCATGTCCCGTGGCGTCATCTGCTGTTCCCATCGCGTCGTCGCTTTTGGCAAAGACGGCGCTGCCTGGCGGCGCCGCGCCCTGTCGCCCCGGAGGCAAGGTGGCCGCTGAAAGCGCCGTGTCGCGGGCCGGGTCGTTTGAGCATTTGGACGTCGTAAACAGGCAAGTCACCCCCCAGGCGTTTTCGCACAATCGGTCGCAACAGGCCCGGTCAGGCCGGAGATTCCGGCGCTGGCGCCCCCGGTGGAAACACCGGTGGGCGCTTGCCGCGATGGCTCCCGACCAGCCCCCCAAACCCCGTGCGACAGCCGCACCGCAGGAGATCAGCGATGTTCAGCAAGCAAGACCGAATCCAGGGCTACGACGACGAACTGTTCAGCGCGATGCAGGAAGAAGCGCACCGACAGGAAGACCACATCGAGCTGATCGCCTCCGAGAACTACACCAGCCAGCGGGTGATGGAAGCCCAGGGCAGCGGCCTGACCAACAAGTACGCCGAAGGCTACCCGGGCAAGCGCTACTACGGTGGCTGCGAATTCGTCGACAAGGTGGAGCAGCTGGCCATCGACCGCGCCAAGGAGCTGTTCGGCGCCGACTACGCCAACGTCCAGCCGCACTCCGGCTCCTCCGCCAACAGCGCCGTCTACCTGGCCCTGCTCAATGCCGGCGACACCCTGCTGGGCATGAGCCTGGCCCACGGCGGCCACCTTACCCACGGCGCCAAGGTGTCCTCCTCCGGCAAGCTGTACAACGCCGTGCAGTACGGCCTGGACCCGGCCACCGGCCTGATCGACTACGACGAAGTCGAGCGCCTGGCCGTGGAGCACAAGCCGAAGATGATCGTCGCCGGCTTCTCCGCCTACTCCAAGACCCTCGACTTCCCGCGCTTCCGCGCCATCGCCGACAAGGTCGGGGCGCTGCTGTTCGTCGACATGGCCCACGTCGCCGGCCTGGTGGCCGCCGGCCTGTACCCGAACCCGCTGCCCTACGCCGACGTGGTCACCACCACCACCCACAAGACCCTGCGCGGCCCGCGCGGTGGCCTGATCCTCGCGCGCAAGAACGAAGAGATCGAGAAGAAGCTCAACTCCGCCGTGTTCCCCGGCGCCCAGGGCGGCCCGCTGATGCACGTCATCGCCGCCAAGGCCGTGTGCTTCAAGGAAGCGCTGGAGCCCGGCTTCAAGACCTACCAGGCCCAGGTCATCAAGAACGCCCAGGCCATGGCCAAGGTGTTCATCGAGCGTGGCTATGACGTGGTCTCCGGCGGCACCGACAACCACCTGTTCCTGGTCAGCCTGATCAAGCAGGGCCTGACCGGCAAGGACGCCGACGCCGCCCTCGGTCGCGCCGGCATCACCGTGAACAAGAATGCGGTGCCCAACGACCCGCAGTCGCCCTTCGTCACCTCCGGCGTGCGCATCGGCACCCCGGCCATCACCACCCGCGGCTTCAAGGAAGCCCAGTCCACCGAACTCGCCGGCTGGATCTGCGACATCCTCGACCACCTCGGCGACGCCGACGTGGAAGCCCAGGTGGCCCGGCAGGTGGCGGCGCTCTGCGCCGACTTCCCCGTCTACCGCTGATCCAGGAGTCCGAGCATGCAACGTTATTCCGGCTTCGGCCTGTTCAAGCACTCCCTGAGCCATCACGAGAACTGGCAGCGCATGTGGCGCAACCCCACGCCCAAGCCGGTCTATGACGTGATCGTGGTGGGCGGCGGTGGCCATGGCCTGGCCACGGCCTACTACCTGGCCAAGGAATTCGGCGTGAAGAACGTCGCGGTGGTGGAGAAGGGCTGGCTGGGCGGCGGCAACACCGCGCGCAACACCACCATCGTCCGCTCCAACTACCTGTGGGACGAGGCGGCGCACCTCTACGAGCACGCCATGAAGCTGTGGGAAGGCCTGTCCCAGGACCTGAACTACAACGTGATGTTCTCCCAGCGTGGCGTCTACAACCTCTGCCACACCCTGCAGGACATGCGTGACGCCGAGCGCCGCGTCAGTGCCAACCGCCTCAACGGTGTGGACGGCGAACTGCTCAACGCCCGCCAGGTGGCCGAGGAGATCCCCTACCTGGACTGCAGCACGAACACCCGCTACCCGATCCTCGGCTCCACCGTGCAGCGCCGTGGCGGCGTGGCCCGCCACGACGCCGTGGCCTGGGGCTTCGCCCGCGCCGCCGACGCCCTGGGCGTCGACCTGCTGCAGAACACCGAGGTGATCGGCTTCCGCAAGCAGGATGGCGCGGTCATCGGGGTCGAGACCAACCGCGGCTTCATCGGCGCCAAGCGCGTCGGCGTGGTCACCGCCGGCAACTCCGGGCACATGGCCAAGCTCGCCGGCTTCCGCCTGCCGCTGGAATCCCACCCGCTGCAGGCCCTGGTGTCCGAGCCGATCAAGCCGATCATCCACAGCGTGATCATGTCCAACGCCGTGCACGGCTACATCAGCCAGTCCGACAAGGGCGACCTGGTCATCGGCGCCGGCATCGACGGCTACAACGGCTACGGCCAGCGCGGCTCCTACCCGACCATCGAGCACACCCTGCAGGCCATCGTCGAGATGTTCCCGGTGCTGTCGCGCGTGCGCATGAACCGCCAGTGGGGCGGCATCGTCGACACCACCCCCGACGCCTGCCCGATCATCGCCAAGACGCCGGTGAAGAACCTGTTCTTCAACTGCGGCTGGGGCACCGGCGGCTTCAAGGCCACCCCCGGCTCGGGCAACGTCTTCGCCGCCAGCCTGGCCGCCGGCGAGATGCACCCGCTGGCCAAGCCCTTCTCCATCGAACGTTTCCACAACGGCGCACTGATCGACGAGCACGGCGCCGCTGCCGTGGCTCACTAAGGAGACCCGCCATGCTGCACATCTTCTGTCCCCACTGCGGCGAGCTGCGCTCCGAAGAGGAATTCCACGCCAAGGGCCAGGCGCACATCCCGCGCCCGCTGGACCCGGGCGCCTGCACCGACGAGGAGTGGGGCGACTACATGTTCTTCCGCGACAACCCCCGTGGCCTGCACCACGAGTTGTGGGTGCACGCGGCCGGCTGCCGTCGCTACTTCAACGTCACCCGCCACACCGTGACCTACGAAATCCTCGAAACCTACAAGATCGGTGAGAAGCCCAGCATCACCGAAGCCACCACCGGCGAGAAGAAAGCAGCGCCTGCAGGAGTAACGGCATGAGCCAGGTCAACCGCCTTCCCAAGGGGGGCCGCGTCGAGCGTGGCCAGCCCCTGACCTTCACCTTCAACGGCCAGAACTACCAGGGCTACGCCGGCGACACCCTCGCCTCGGCCCTGCTGGCCAACGGCGTGGACGTCGTCGGTCGCTCCTTCAAGTATTCCCGCCCGCGCGGCATCGTCGCCGCCGGTGCCGAAGAGCCCAATGCCATCCTCCAGCTGGGCTCCACCGAACAGGCCCAGGTGCCGAACATCCGCGCCACCCAGCAGGCCCTGTACGGCGGCCTGGTGGCCAGCAGCACCAACGGCTGGCCGAGCGTCAACACCGACCTGATGGGCATCCTCGGCAAGGTCGGCGGCGGCATGATGCCGCCCGGGTTCTACTACAAGACCTTCATGTACCCGCAGAACCTGTGGCTGACCTACGAGAAGTACATCCGCAAGGCCGCCGGCCTGGGCCGTTCGCCCACCGAAGTGGACCCGGACATCTACGACCACCTCAACCAGCACTGCGACGTGCTGGTGGTCGGTGCCGGCCCCGCCGGCCTGGCTGCCGCCCTGGCGGCCGGTCGTAGCGGCGCCCGCGTGATCCTCGCCGACGAGCAGGAAGAGTTCGGCGGCAGCCTGCTGGACACCCGCGAAACCCTGGACGGCAAGCCCGCCGCCGAGTGGGTCGCCAAGGCCCTGGCCGAACTGGCCAGCCTGCCGGAGGTGACCCTGCTGCCGCGCGCCACGGTGAACGGCTACCACGACCACAACTTCCTCACCATCCACCAGCGCCTCACCGACCACCTGGGTGAAGTCGCCCCCCGTGGCCAGGCGCGCCACCGCGTCCACCGCGTGCGCGCCAAGCGCGTGGTGCTGGCCGCCGGCGCCCACGAGCGGCCGCTGGTGTATGCCAACAACGACGTCCCCGGCAACATGCTGGCCGGAGCCGTCTCCACCTACGTCAACCGCTACGGCGTGGCCCCCGGCCGCGAACTGGTGCTGTCCACCAACAACGACTACGCCTACCGCGTGGTGCTGGACTGGCTGGACGCCGGGCAGAAAGTGGTCGCCGTCGCCGACGCCCGCAGCAACCCGCGCGGCGCCTGGGTCGAGGAAGCCCGCGCCCGTGGCGTGCGCATCCTCACCGGCAGCGCCGTGGTCGAGTGCCGTGGCAGCAAGCGCGTCACCGGTGCCCGCATCTGCGCCATCGACGTCAAGGGCCACCGCGTCACCAGCCCCGGCGAAGTGGTGGACTGCGACCTGATCGTCAGCTCCGGCGGCTACAGCCCCGTGGTGCACCTGGCCTCCCACCTGGGCGGCAAGCCCACCTGGCGTGAAGACATCCTGGCCTTCGTGCCCAGCGAGGGCGGCTTCCAGAAGCGCCTGTGCGCCGGTGCCGTGAACGGCGTCTTCGGCCTCGGCGACGTCCTCGCCGACGGCTACGAGGCCGGTGCCAAGGCCGCTGCCGAAGCCGGCTTCAAGCCGGTGGAAGGCGTCGTGCCCAAGGCCGCCATCCGTCACGAGGAGCCCACCCTGGCGCTGTTCCAGGTGCCCCACGACAAGTCCACCGCCCGCGCGCCCAAGCAGTTCGTCGACCTGCAGAACGACGTCACCGCCGCCGGCATCGAGCTGGCCACCCGCGAGGGCTTCGAATCGGTCGAGCACGTCAAGCGCTACACCGCGCTGGGCTTCGGCACCGACCAGGGCAAGCTGGGCAACATCAACGGCCTGGCCATCGCCGCCCGTTCGATGGGCATCAGCGTCGCCGAGATGGGCACCACCATGTTCCGCCCGAACTACACCCCGGTGACCTTCGGCGCCGTGGCCGGGCGTCACTGCGGCCACCTGTTCGATCCCAAGCGCTACACCGCCATGCACAGCTGGCACCTGGCCCAGGGCGCCGAGTTCGAGGACGTCGGCCAGTGGAAGCGCCCCTGGTACTTCCCGAAGAACGGCGAGGACCTGCACGCCGCCGTGGCCCGCGAATGCAAGGCCGTGCGCGAGAGCGTGGGCATCCTCGATGCCTCCACCCTCGGCAAGATCGACATCCAGGGCCCGGACGCCCGTGAGTTCCTCAACCGTGTCTACACCAACGCATGGACCAAGCTGGACGTGGGCAAGGCCCGCTACGGCCTGATGTGCAAGGAAGACGGCATGGTCTTCGACGACGGCGTCACCGCCTGCGTCGGCGACAACCACTTCATCATGACCACCACCACCGGCGGCGCCGCCCGCGTCATGGAGTGGCTGGAGCTGTACCACCAGACCGAGTGGCCGGAGATGAAGGTGTACTTCACCTCGGTCACCGACCACTGGGCCACCATGACCCTGTCCGGCCCCAACAGCCGCAAGCTGCTGGCCGAGGTCACCGACATCGACCTGGACAAGGACGCCTTCCCCTTCATGAGCTGGAAGGAAGGCAAGGTGGGGGGCGTACCGGCGCGGGTGTTCCGCATCTCCTTCACCGGCGAGCTGTCCTATGAAGTGAACGTGCAGGCCGACTACGCCCTGGGCGTGTGGAAGCAGCTGATCGAGGCCGGCAAGAAGTACAACCTGACCCCCTACGGCACCGAGACCATGCACGTGCTGCGGGCCGAGAAGGGTTTCATCATCGTCGGCCAGGACACCGACGGCTCGGTCACCCCGGACGACCTGGGCATGGGCTGGTGCGTCGGCCGCAACAAGCCGTTCTCCTGGATCGGCTGGCGCGGCATGAATCGCGAGGACTGCCTGCGCGAGGACCGCAAGCAACTGGTGGGCCTCAAGCCGCTGGACCCGAACAAGGTCCTGCCGGAAGGCGCGCAGCTGGTGTTCGATCCCAAGCAGTCCATCCCGATGAAGATGGTCGGCCACGTCACCTCCAGCTACATGAGCGCCAGCCTGGGCCATTCCTTCGCCCTGGCCGTGGTCAAGGGCGGCCTCAAGCGCATGGGCGAGCGGGTCTTCGCCCCTCTGGCCGATGGCAGCGTGATCGAAGCCGAAATCTGCAGCTCCGTGTTCTATGACCCGAAAGGGGATCGCCAGAATGTCTAACGTCAACGTCTACGAACAACGCCCGGGCAACATCCAGGGCGAGTCGCCCCTGCACCACGCCGGCCTCGACGAGCTGGCGCGCAAGGGCAAGGCCAGCGCCGGTGTCGTGCTGCGCGAGAAGAAGCTGCTGGGTCACCTGGTGATCCGTGGCGAAGCCAGCGACCCGGCCTTCGCCGGCGGCGTGCACAAGGCCCTGGGCCTGGAGCTGCCGGTGGCGCTGACCCTGGTGGCCAACGGCGACACCTCGCTGCAGTGGCTGGGCCCGGACGAGTGGCTGCTGATCGTCCCCGGTGGCCAGGAGTTCGCCACCGAGCAACGCCTGCGCGAGGCGCTGGACGGCCAGCACATCGCCGTGGTCAACGTCAGCGGCGGCCAGACCCTGCTGGAATTGAGCGGGCCGAAGGTGCGCGAGCTGCTGATGAAGTCCACCTCCTACGACGTGCACCCGAGCAACTTCCCGGTGGGCAAGGCGGTGGGCACCCACTTTGCCAAGGCCACGGCGGTGATCCGCCACACCGGCGAGGACACCTGGGAACTGGTGGTGCGCCGCAGCTTCTCCGACTACCTCTGGCTCTGGCTGCAGGACGCCAGCGCCGAGTACGGGCTGGCGATCAAGGCGTGAGATGGAGGGTGGACGGCGCCGTTGCCGTCCATCGCAGGCCAGCGCAGGTGGAGGGGTGAAGCGTTCTCCCCCCTGCGCCCCCTGACAGCACGGATTACCGAGGCCCCGACATGAGCCGCACCCCCGATACCTGGATCCTCACCGCCCACTGCCCCAGCGTGCTCGGCACGGTGGACGCGGTGACCGGCTACCTGTTCGAGCAGCGCTGCTACGTCACCGAGCACCATTCGTTCGATGACCGGTTGTCCGCGCGCTTCTTCATCCGCGTCGAGTTCCGCCAGCCCGACGGCTTCGACGAGGCCGCCTTCCGTGCCGGCCTGGCCGCCCGCGTGGCGCCCTTCGACATGCAGGTGGAACTGACCCCGCCGGGCTACCGCGCCAAGGTGGTGATCATGGTCTCCAAGGCCGACCACTGCCTGCATGACCTGCTCTACCGCCAGCGCATCGGCCAACTGGCGATGGACGTGATGGCCGTGGTGTCCAACCACCCCGACCTGGAGCCGCTGGCCCGCTGGCACGGCATCCCCTACCACCACTTCCCCCTCGACCCCAACGACAAGCCCGCCCAGGAGCGGCGCGTGCTGCAGGTGATCGAGGACACCGGTGCCGAGCTGGTGGTGCTCGCCCGCTACATGCAGGTGCTGTCGCCCGAGCTGTGCCGGCGCCTGGATGGCTGGGCCATCAACATCCACCACTCCCTGCTGCCCGGTTTCAAGGGCGCCAAGCCCTACCACCAGGCCTACCAGAAGGGGGTCAAGCTGGTGGGCGCCACGGCCCACTACATCAACAACGACCTGGACGAGGGCCCGATCATCACCCAGGGCGTCGAACCGGTGGACCACGCCCATTACCCAGAGGACCTGGTGGCCAAGGGGCGTGACATCGAATGCCTGACCCTGGCCAAGGCGGTGGGCTACCACATCGAGCGCCGCGTGTTCCTCAACGCCAACCGCACCGTGGTGCTCTGAACCAGCAGACGTGGCCCGGGCCCCGACCCGGGCGCGTGCCAGATCCCGGACGTGCGTCCGGCTACAGATTTCGGCAGCCGCCCTGCCAGTTCCACCCGGCGGCTCCGGCAACAGACACAAGCTCCAGTACAAGGCCGCGTGGCCCAGGCCGCGCCTTTGTATCCACAACAACAAAGGAGATTCATGCATGTCTGGTAATCGTGGTGTCGTTTATCTCGGAGCGGGCAAGGTCGAAGTGCAGAAGATCGACTACCCGAAGATGCAGGACCCCCGTGGCAGGAAGATCGAGCACGGCGTGATCCTGAAGGTCGTCTCCACCAACATCTGCGGCTCGGACCAGCACATGGTGCGCGGCCGTACCACCGCCCAGGTCGGCCTGGTGCTCGGCCACGAAATCACCGGCGAGGTGGTGGAGAAGGGCAGCGACGTCGAGAACCTGAAGATCGGTGACCTGGTGTCCGTGCCCTTCAACGTCGCCTGCGGCCGTTGCCGCTCCTGCAAGGAGATGCACACCGGCGTCTGCCTGACCGTCAACCCGGCCCGCGCCGGCGGCGCCTACGGCTACGTCGACATGGGCGACTGGACCGGTGGCCAGGCCGAGTACGTGCTGGTGCCCTACGCCGACTTCAACCTGCTGAAGCTGCCCGAGCGCGACAAGGCGATGGAGAAGATCCGCGACCTGACCTGCCTCTCCGACATACTCCCCACCGGCTACCACGGCGCCGTCACCGCCGGCGTCGGCCCGGGCTCCACCGTCTACGTGGCCGGTGCCGGCCCGGTGGGCCTCGCCGCTGCCGCCTCCGCCCGCCTGCTGGGCGCGGCCGTGGTCATCGTCGGCGACGTCAACCCGGTGCGCCTGGCCCACGCCAAGGCCGTCGGTTTCGAGATCGCCGACCTGTCCAAGGACACCCCGCTGCACGAGCAGATCGCCGACCTGCTGGGCGAGCCGGAAGTGGATTGCGCCGTCGACGCCGTGGGCTTCGAAGCCCGTGGCCACGGCCATGCCGGTGCCCAGCACGAGGCCCCGGCCACCGTGCTCAACTCGCTGATGCAGGTCACCCGCGTGGCCGGCAAGATCGGCATCCCCGGCCTCTACGTCACCGAAGACCCGGGCGCCGTGGACGCCGCCGCCAAGATCGGCAGCCTGAGCATCCGTTTCGGCCTCGGCTGGGCCAAGTCCCACAGCTTCCACACCGGCCAGACCCCGGTGATGAAATACAACCGCCAGCTCATGCAGGCCATCATGTGGGACCGCATCAACATTGCCGAAGTGGTGGGCGTGCAGGTCATCAGCCTGGATGACGCGCCCCGTGGCTACGGCGAGTTCGATGCCGGCGTGCCGAAGAAATTCGTCATCGACCCGCACAAGACCTTCAGCGCCGCCTGAGTCCTGAGCCGCAACCCCTGGTGCTGCGTTCTACCGGCGCAGTACCTGTCCTTCGAGGAGCCATGACGGCTCCTCTTTTTTATGGGTGGCTGACAGGAGGGCGCCCGGGCGTTCGCCCGGGGCTGCGGTCAACGCACCAGGTGCAGGAACTGCAGGTGCCGCTCGTACTGGTCGAGCATGTCGTCGATCACCTGCTGGCGGCTGTAGCCCACCAGGTCGTAGTCCTGGCTGCCCTCGGCCAGGTGCACCTCGGCGCGGTAGTAGCGGCGGTTCTGGCGGTTGCGCGCGTCCAGCCCGGCGACGGCGAAGGACGGCGTGAAGTAGCCGCGCATCACCACCCGGTAGAGGAACGGGTGTTCCTCGCCATGGCCCACTTCCAGGCTCAGGCTGGCGCCGGCCGGGTCCATGTGGGTTTCCACCGTCAGGCCACGGGTGCGGAACTGCTCGGCAAGGGCTTCCATGGCCGGTCGCACCTGCTCCTCCATGAAGCGGTACACCTCGTCCCGCGAGGGGAAGTGCACCGCCTGGGCCAGGCGCTGGCGCCAGCCGCTGCGGCGCCGGGGCGAGCGCTGGTCCACCGGCGAGGGCGCATGCAGGCGGGCGCGCTGGCGCTGGGATTCCAGGTAGAAGGCCTTGTGCAGCCCCCACATCATCAGCAGCAGGATCAGCGAGAAGGGCAGGGAGGTGAGCACCACCGCCGACTTCAGCGCGTCGATGCTGCCGGCGAACAGCAGGCCGATGGTGATCAGCGCGGTCAGTGCGCCCCAGAACACCCGCAGCCAGCGCGGGCCGTCCTCGTCCACCGCGCCACCCCGGGAGGAGAGGGTGGAGAGCACCACGGTGCCCGAGTCGGCGGAGGTGACGAAGAACACGAAGCTGATGAACACCGTCACGGCGATCACCGCGCGGCTCCAAGGATAGCTTTCCAGCAGGTGGTAGATGGCCATGGACGGTTCGTTCACCGCCACCGTGGCCAGGTCGCTGGCGCCGCTGAAGACCTGCTCCAGGGCGCTGTTGCCGAAGATCGACATCCACGCCAGGGTGAAACCCAGGGGAATGAACAGCACGCCGAAGACGAACTCGCGGATCGTCCGGCCACGGGAAATCCGCGCGATGAACAGCCCGACGAAGGGCGCCCAGGCGATCCACCAGGCCCAGTAGAACACCGTCCAGTCGCCCAGCCAGCGGGTGCCGCCGTCGTAGGCGTAGAGGTCGAAGCTCTTGGTCGGCAGCGCACCCAGGTAGTCGCCCAGGTTCTGCACCAGCATGTTCAGCAGGTGCTGGGTGGGCCCGGCGAAGAGCACGAACAGCAGCAGCGAGCAGGCCAGCAGCATGTTGACGTCGGACATCACCCGCACGCCCTTCTCCACGCCGCTGACGGCCACGATCACGGCGGCGCCCATCATCAGCACGATCAGCGCCACCTGCACCCACTGGTCGTGGGGGATGCCGAACAGGTAGTCCAGGCCGGCATTGAGGTGCAGCACGCCGAAGCCCATGTCGGCGCCCAGGCCGAACACCGTGGCGATGATGCCGAAGGCGTCCACGGTGTAGCCGATGGGGCCGTTGATGCGCTTGCCGATCAGCGGGTACAGCGCTGAGCGTAGGGCCAGCGGCAGGTTGTGGCGGTAGGCGAAGTAGGCCAGGGCCATGGCCACCAGGGCGAACACCCCCCAGCCGTGCAGGCCCCAGTGCAGGAACAGCAGCTGCATGGCCTGGCGCGCGGCTTCGCTGCCGCCGGCCTCGCCCTTGGGCGGCTGGGCGAAGTGGGTCAGCGGCTCCGACACGCAGAAGAAGAACAGGGTGATGCTGATGCCGGCGGCGAACAGCATGCCGGCCCAGGACAGGTAGCTGAACTCGGGCTCGTCGTGGTCGGCACCGAGCTTGATCCGGCCATAGCCGGACAGCGCGGTGACCACCACGAAGACCAGGTACAGCGTCATCGCCAGCAGGTAGTACCAGCCGACGCTGCCGGAGGCCCAGGCCTGGGCGCGGGCGAGCCATTCACCGGCCTGTTCGGCGAACAGGGTGGCGGCCAGGCCGAAGATGAGGACGAAGGCCGCCGAGCCGATCAGCACCGGGGCGTTCATACGCAGGGACGGGGTGGAAACTTGGGTCGAGGTGTTCACAGGGTTCCCCCTGCGTGGGTGGTCGAGGGTGTCGGCAAGCGGCATCTCCTTTAACGCGGATTCGGGCATTCGGGTGAGAGTGCGGGAGCGGGGACGGGGTTCCTTTTAAATTGATCGGGCGTTCAATATAAACACGCTAAAGCGCGTCAACGCCAATGGCGGCGCGCTCTACAGCCATTTCAGACAAGGCTTCAGGCCGGGTGGTACGGGGGCTGCGACGCTTCGTCGGAAAGCGCAGCGGGGCGGGCCGGGCGGGCGCCCGGCCGCGAGGGTCAGCCGTGCAGTTCGCTGCGCAACTGGTGGATGCGGGCGTCCTTCTCGGACCACAGGCGGCTCACCCAGTCCTGCAGGTGCTGGCGGAACACCGGGTCGTTCTCGTAGTCGCCCTGCCAGAGGGACGGGTCGAGGTCGCGGGTCTGGATGTCGACGATCACCCATGGCACCTGGCCTGACACCAGGGCCCAGAAGCCCGGCACCTGCTGGCCGGGGTAGATCAGCGTGACGTCGAGGATCGCATCCAGCTGCTCACCCAGGGTCGCCAGCACGAAGGCCACGCCGCCCGCCTTGGGCTTGAGCAGGTAGCGGTAGGGGGAGCCCTGCTGGGCCTGCTTGGCAGGGGTGAAGCGGGTGCCTTCCAGGTAGTTCACCACGGTGACCGGCAGGCGCTTGAACTTCTCGCAGGCAGCCTTGGTGATCTCCAGGTCCTTGCCCTTCATCTCCGGGTGCTTCGCCAGGAAGGCCTTGGAGTAGCGCTTCATGAAGGGGTAGTCCAGCGCCCAGAACGCCAGGCCGATGAAGGGCACCCATATCAGTTCCTGCTTCAGGAAGAACTTGAAGTAGGGTGCCTTGCGGTTGAAGGCCTGAACCAGCGCGGGGATGTCCACCCAGGACTGGTGGTTGGACACCACCAGGTAGGAGGTGTCGTTGCGCAGGCCGTCGCCGCCACGGATGTCCCAGCGGGTGGGGGTGAGCAGGGCGAAGATGCGCTTGCAGTTCTCCGCCCAGGCCTCGGCGATGCCCATCACCGCACGGGAGCAGGCGTCCTTGAGGGCCTGGCCGGGGAGCACCAGCTTGAGCAGGGCGATCAGCAGCATCGGGCCGATCAGGGCCAGGGTGTTGATCAGCACGAGGAGGATGGTGGTGATACCGGTCAGCAGCGCCCTCATGGGTCCATGGCTCCTTGGCCTGTGGGTGGCGTTGCCATGATACGCAGGCGTGAACGGCTGCCAAGACACTCATCCCCTTCCTCAGATAAAGTCAGGCGAAACGGCTGTTCCGGCCACTGGCCATCAGGCATCATCGCCCTCGTTCCTGGTTTCTCGTGTGTTTCCATCGGTGCCCATCGTGTTGAAGAAGATCGCTGTGTCGGACCTGCGTCCGGGCATGTACGTTCAGGAACTCTGCGGCTCATGGATGGACCACCCCTTCTGGAAGAGCAGCTTTCTGCTGAAGTCCCAGAAGGATCTGGCGCGCATTCTCGACAGCGCCGTCACCGAAGTCTGGATCGACACCTCCAAGGGCCTCGACCTCGCCCCGGACCAGGCTGCTGCCCAGGTCACGGCCGAGCAGGCCAACGAAGAGGCCGACGCCCAGCTGCTGGCCGCCAACCACCCCGACAACGCCGCCGCGCGCCCCGTCAGCCTGGAAGACGAAGTGGCCCGGGCCGTGGCGCTGTGCGAGCGCTCCCGCGCCGCCGTCATGGCCATGTTCAAGGACGCCCGGCTCGGCCAGGTGGTGGAGCTGAGCCAGGCCGACGGGCTGGTGGAGGAAATCTCCGCCTCGGTGCTGCGCCACCCCAACGCCCTCATCAGCCTCGCGCGGCTGAAGAACTCCGACGAATACACCTACATGCACTCGGTGGCCGTCTGCGCCCTGATGATCGCCCTGGCCCGCCAGCTCGGCCTGCCCGAGCCCCAGGTGCGCGAGGCCGGGCTCGCCGGGCTGCTCCACGACATCGGCAAGATGGCCGTGCCCAACGCCGTGCTGAACAAGCCCGGCAAGCTCACCGACAGCGAGTTCGCCACCATGCGCGGCCACCCCATGGCCGGCGCACGCATCCTGCTGGAGAGCCATCAGGTCAGCGCGCTGGTGCTGGACGTGTGCCTGCACCACCACGAGAAGTTCGACGGCAGCGGCTACCCCCATCACCTGGCCGGCGAGCAGATCAGCCTGCTGGCGCGGATGGGCGCGGTGTGCGACGTGTACGACGCCATCACCTCCGACCGCCCCTACAAGAAGGGCTGGGACCCGGCCGAATCCCTGCACAAGATGGCCGAGTGGACCAAGGGCCACTTCGACCCCAAGGTCTTCCAGGCCTTCGTCAAATGCGTCGGCATCTACCCCACCGGCTCCCTGGTGCGCCTGGAGAGTGGGCGCCTCGGCGTGGTGCTGGAGCAGGGCAGTGGCTCCCTGCTGATGCCCAAAGTGCGGGTGTTCTTCTCCGCACGCTCCAAGGTGCCGATCCCCCAGGAGGTGATCGACCTCGCCACCATGCAGGGCCGCGACCGCATCGTCGCCCGCGAATCCCCCGAGGACTGGGGCTTCCGCAACCTCGAGGAACTCTGGGGCGGGGTGCGCCTGAAGAAGGTGGGCGGGTAGACTGCGCGGCACCGCCGAACCAAAGGCCCGTCGTGCCGGTCCCAGAACCTGCCGGCGCACGTGCCCCGTCGACAGAACCGCCCACCGCGCCCCACGCCGAGGAGACCGACTTGAAACCCTTGCTCGCCCTGCTGACCCTGCTCGCCCTGCCGGTATTCGCCGCCGAGGAGCCTGACCTCTACGGCCGCTACGAATACATCCGTCTGCCCGAGATCGGCCAGACCCTCAAGGCCAAGATGGACACCGGCGCCCTCACCGCCTCCCTCTCGGCCAAGGACATCGAGCGCTTCAAGCGCGACGGCGAGGAGTGGGTTCGCTTCCGCCTGGCCACCAAGGACGCCGACGACACCCTCTACGAACACCGCCTGGCGCGCATCAGCAAGATCAAGACCCGCGCCGAGGAAGCCGGCGATGAAGAGGACGACGAGCGCGAGAAGGCCGACCCGTCCAAGCGCCCGGTCATCGAACTGGAAATGTGCCTGGGCGATACCAAGCGCACCGTCGAGGTCAACCTCACCGACCGCAGCAGCTTCAACTACCCGCTGCTGATCGGCGCCAAGGCGCTGCGCGAATTCCGCGCCGCCATCTACCCCGGCCGCAAGTACACCGCCGGCAAGCCGCAGTGCTGAACCGTCGGCCCGGGCGGGATTGACGCCGCCCGGGCCCGACGGCACCCTGCCGGCTTTCCCGCCGCCTCGCACGGACGCCATGCCCAGCATCCTCATCGTCGAAGACGAAGCCGCCATCGCCGACACCCTCGTCTACGCCCTGCAATCCGAAGGCTTCACCGTCACCTGGCTCAGCCTGGCGGGCGAGGCCCTGGAGCGCCTGGCCCACGAGCCCTTCGACCTGGTCATCCTCGACGTCGGCCTGCCCGACATCAGCGGCTTCGAAGCCTGCCGCCGGCTGCGGCGCTTCTCCGAAGTGCCGGTGATCTTCCTCACCGCCCGCGATGCCGAGATCGACCGCGTGGTGGGCCTGGAGATCGGCGCCGACGACTACGTGGTCAAGCCCTTCAGCCCTCGCGAAGTGGCCGCCCGGGTCCGCGCCATCCTCAAACGCATGGCCCCCCGCGAGCCGGCCCCGGCCGCCCCCGCAGCTCCTGCCGGCGACGGCCCCTTCCAGGTGGACCTGGAGCGCTTCCGCATCCACTACCACGGCCAGTTGCTGGCCTTGACCCGCCACGAATTCCGCCTGCTGCAGCACCTGCTCGGCCAGCCGGAGCGGGTGTTCAGCCGCGAGCAACTGCTCGACGCCCTCGGCGTGGCCAGCGACGCCGGCTACGAGCGCAGCATCGACAGCCACATCAAGAGCCTGCGCGCCAAGCTGCGCCAGGTCGCCGATGCCGAGCCGATCCAGACCCACCGCGGGCTCGGCTACAGCTACGACCCCCGCGCCTGAACCCGCCCGCGCCCCGAGGACCTGCCATGCCACTGGGCATCCGAATCTTCTTGGTCTACTTCCTCTTCGTCGGCTTGGCCGGTTACTTCGTGCTCAGCACCGTGATGGACGAGATCCGCCCCGGTGTGCGCCAGTCCACCGAGGAAACCCTGGTGGACACCGCCAACCTGCTGGCCGAGATCCTCCGCGACCCGGTGCGCGACGGCACCCTCACCCAGAGCAACCTGCCCGAGCTGCTCAAGGCCTACGGCAAGCGCCAGCCCGGCGCCGAGATCTGGGGCGTGCGCAAGACCGAGGTCAACCACCGCATCTACGTTACCGACGGCACCGGCCGCGTCCTGCTGGACTCCACCGGCCAGGC
The DNA here is from genome assembly GCF_032621675.1 of Pseudomonas sp. zfem003. Taxonomy (NCBI): domain Bacteria; kingdom Pseudomonadati; phylum Pseudomonadota; class Gammaproteobacteria; order Pseudomonadales; family Pseudomonadaceae; genus Pseudomonas; species Pseudomonas sp. zfem003. The sequence continues at coordinate 54,617 of NZ_JAVYJG010000015.1, forward strand.
CGTGGGCCAGGACTACTCCGGCTGGAACGACGTCCTGCTGACCCTGCGCGGCCAGTACGGCGCCCGTTCCACCCGTGAAGACCCGGCCGATCCCGACTCCTCGGTGATGTACGTGGCGGCGCCGATCCGTGCCGACGGGAAGATCATCGGCGTGGTCTCGGTGGCCAAGCCCAACCGCTCGCTGCAGCCCTACATCTACCGCTCCCAGGTGCGCCTGGCCTGGCTCGGCGCCGGCCTCATCGTCCTCGGGCTGCTGATCGGCGGCCTGCTCTCCTGGTGGCTCAGCGGCTCCCTGCGGCGCCTGACCCGCTATGCCCAGGCCGTCAGCGAAGGGCAGCGGGCCGAACTTCCCAGCCTCAGCGGCGGCGAACTGACTAAGCTGGCCCGCGCCGTGGAGCGCATGCGCACCGAGCTGGAGGGCAAGGCCTACGTCGAGCGCTACGTGCACACCCTGACCCATGAACTGAAGAGCCCCTTGGCAGCCATCCGGGGCGCCGCCGAATTGCTGGAGGGCGACATGCCCGCCGAGCAGCGGCAGCGCTTCGTCGCCAACATCGCCGGCGAGGGCGCGCGCCTGCAGCAACTGATCGAACGCCTGCTGTACCTGGCCCAGGTCGAGCAGCGCCAGGGCCTGGAGGAGCGCGTCAGCGTGCCGGTGGCGCCGATGGTGGATGAGCTGGTGCAGGCCCAGGCGGCGCGCATCGAATCCGCCGGCCTGCTCGTCGAAGACGCCATCGGCGACGACGTGGAGGTGAAGGGGGAGCGCTTCCTGCTGCGCCAGGCCCTGGCCAACCTGCTGGACAACGCCCTGGACTTCACGCCCCCCGGCGGCCTCATCCGCTTCGCCGCCGAGCGCGAGGGCAGCCACTGGACGCTGTGCCTGTTCAACCAGGGCGACGCCATCCCCGACTACGCCCTGGCCCGCCTCACCGAACGCTTCTACTCCCTGCCGCGCCCCGGCAGCGGGCGCAAGAGCACCGGCCTCGGCCTCAACTTCGTGCAGGAAGTGGCCAACCTGCACGGCGGCGCCCTGCGGGTGGAAAACCGCGACGGCGGCGTCGAAGTCCGCCTGCGGCTGCCCGCTGTCTGAACGCCTGTGCACCATACTGGTGCCGAGTAGCGCCCCGTATCGACGCGATGTACCGCGTACCAGGGCCCGCCCCCGCGTGGTGGGTCGATGGAGCGCGACCCACCCTACGACCGCGCTGCGCTCAACCTGTGTGGGGGGCGCTTTCCCATCCACCGAAGGACCGTTCGGAACCTCCCGTCGCGTGGGAAGCAGCTGGCAGATTTCTTGCTCGACACCCCCTCGGAACCGGCACCCGCTGCCGCCCTTTGCGGGCGCCCACAATTGACTATTCTCAGTTCGCCGCCGTGATGGAACGCGGTGCACACGACCACGAGAAAACCGGGAGCAGCCGATGAAGACCGTTGCCGAAATACTGCGGGGCAAAGCCCACACGACGATCTACCGCGTGGACCCCACCACCACCGTGCTGGAAGCGGCCGAGCTGATGGCCGAGAAGGGCATCGGCGCCGTGCTGGTGATGGAGCGCGACGAACTGGTGGGCATCGTCACCGAGCGCGACTACGTGCGCCGGGTGGCCGCCAAGGACCGCTCCTCCTACGGCACCGAGGTGCAGGAGATCATGACCTCCAACCTCTACGTGGTCGGCCCGAAGGACAGCAACCAGTTCTGCATGCAGCTGATGACCGAGAAGAACCTGCGCCACCTGCCGGTGCTGGATGAAGGCAAGGTGATCGGCCTGCTGTCGATCCGCGACCTGGTGCGTGACATCACTGCCGAGCAGGAAAGCCTGATCCAGCACCTGGAGCAGTACATCCGCGGGTCGTGCTGACCGCCCTGCTCCCGTAGGGTGGGCTTCAGCCCACCGTCAGCCCAGCGTTTCGCTCAGGGTGATCGGCCTGCGGGATCGCGCAGCGATCCCGGCTCTTCACCCAATTCCCACACAAACTCCACATTCCCCCCATAGCCCCACCCCAGGCGCGCTCCAGACTTTCCTCATCGAACACATGAGGAGAGTCCGAGATGACCCGAACCCTGGGCTTCAAGCTGGGCGCCATCGCCCTGCTGATCCTGCTGCTGCTGATCCCGCTGCTGATGATCGACGGCCTGATCGACGAGCGTCAGATGGCCCGCGACAGCGTGCAGGCCAACATCGCGCAGAGTTCCAGCTACGCCCAGCAGGTGACCGGCCCGCTGCTGGTGGTGCCGTTCCGCCGCACCGTGCGCGAGTGGAAGACCCACGAGAAGACCGGCCAGCGCTACCTGGATGAGCGCGAGCAGCGCGGCCGGCTGTTCTTCCTGCCCGAGCGCTTCCACCTGCAGGGCGACGTCGACACCCAGTTGCTGACCCGTGGCATCTACCAGGCCCGGCTGTACAAGAGCGACAGCCGCATCAGCGGTGAATTCGCCGTGCCGGCGCATTTCGGCATCGAGGAAGGGCTGGAGGACTACCAGTTCGAGACCCCGTTCCTGGCGGTGGGCATCAGCGACATCCGTGGCATCAACAACGCTCTCAAGCTGGAACTGAACGGCCGCAGCCTGGACTTCCAGCCCGGCAGCGGCGACCCGATCCTGGCCAGCGGCGTGCATGTACCGCTGCCCCACCTGGCCAGCGGCGAGGCCCAGACCCTCAACTACGGCTTCACCCTCAACCTGCAGGGCACCGAATCGCTGCACATCACCCCGGTGGGGCGTGACAGCCAGGTGGAGCTGAAGTCGCCCTGGCCGCACCCCAGCTTCGTCGGCGAGTTCCTCCCCGCCGAGCGCGAGGTGCGCGAGGACGGCTTCACCGCCCGCTGGCAGACCAGCTTCTTCGCCACCGACCTGCAGCAGGCCCTGGCCGACTGTGCCTATGAGGACCGCTGCCAGGCCTTCAACAGCCGGGTGTTCGGGGTCAGCTTCGTCGACCCGGTGGACCAGTACCTGAAGAGCGACCGCGCCATCAAGTACGCCCTGCTGTTCATCTGCCTGACCTTCGCCGGATTCTTCCTGGTGGAAGTGCTCAAGCGCATCAACGTCCACCCCGTGCAGTACGGCCTGGTGGGCCTGGCCCTGGCGTTTTTCTACCTGCTGCTGCTGTCGCTCTCCGAGCACCTGGCGTTCGGCCTGGCCTATGCGCTGTCCGCCTCGGCCTGCGTGCTGCTGGTGGGCATCTACGTCAGCAGCGTGCTGCACAGCTGGGTGCGCGGTGGCGGCTTCACCGCCGGCCTCGCCGCGCTGTACGGGATGCTCTACGGCCTGCTCAGCGCCGAGGACTACGCCCTGCTGATGGGCTCGCTGCTGGTGTTCGGCCTGCTGGCCTGCGTGATGGTGCTGACCCGCAAGCTCGACTGGTACGCCGTTGGCCGCCCCGCCGCCCCGTTCCAAGCCCAAACCCAGGCCCCAGCCCAGGCCTGAGCCCAGGCAGATCCCCAACCCCCGGCGCGGCACCCCGCCGCGCCGCCTACTGAAGGAAGACCCACCATGCGCGCACTGTTCCAGTTCTCCGCCTGCTTCGCCCTCGGGCTGGTGATCTCGGTGTTCATCCTCGGCGGCCTGATGTTCGCCAACGGCTTCGGCGTCATCGAGATCTGGCTGCTGACCGGCAAGCCCCTGGCCAGCCTGGCCCTCACCGTCATCCCGGACGGCTTCTGGCACGCCCTCACCGGCGTGATGGAGGCCCGCACCAACCCCACCGTCAACTCCTTCCTGCAGATGTGCGCCGCGCTGGCCCAGGTCGCACTGGTGCTGGGCTACGGGCTGTTCCGCTTCTGGTACCGCCGCGATGACGACGAAGAGGAGGCCTGCGATGGGACCGCTCACTGAGGAACGCCGGCAGGCCCGGCTGCTCGCCGCACGCATCGCCCTGCATTTCCCCGGCTACCAGGTGGCCCCGGAAGGCGTGACCGGGGTGCGGCAGCCGGCCCGGCGGCAAGGGGGCGAGCCGCAGCCCCAGCCGGGCAGGTGAAGGTGCGATGTGTCGGGATTGTAGGGAATCGGTATCAGATGGCTATCAATATCAAATGCAAATAAATATCATCTGCGCCCTTTCCCCACGATCCGGACGCCGATCATGCACCACCCTGCCCATCCCTCCACCCTTTCCCGCATTGCCCTGGGCCTGGCCGCCACCCTGATGGCACCGCTGGCCCTCGCAGCCGGAGCGTCCACCGAACTGCCGGCCATCGAAGTGGAGGGCAAGGGCAGCCAGGACACCCGCACCCGCGAGGTCTCCACCGCCACCCGCACCGCCACGCCGGTGCGCTACGTGCCCCAGGCCATCGACTCGGTACGCACCCAGGACGCCCTCAACTACGGCGCCACCCGCATCGGCCAGGTGCTCAGCGGCCTGCCCAACGTCAGCGACGCCAGCGACACCCGCTTCGACGGCCTGCGCATCCGTGGCTTCGACGCCAGCAACGACTTCTACCTCGACGGCCTGCGCGACGACAGCCAGTACACCCGCGACCTGCACAACATCGAGCGCATCGACGTGCTCAAGGGCCCGGCCGCCGTGCTCTACGGGCGTGGCAGCCAGGGTGGCCTGGTCAACCGCATCAGCAAGCAGCCCCAGGCCGGCCTCGGCTCCTCCATCGAGGCGCAACTGGGCAGCCAGGACTACCGCAGCCTGTACGCCGACCTCAGCGCCGACGCCAGCGACGACATCGCCCTGCGCCTGAACCTCGGCGAGCAGGACGCCAACAGCTTCCGCAAGGGCATCGACTCCAGTCGGCAGCTGTTCGCCCCGGCCATGAGCTGGCAGCTCAGCCCCGACCTCAACTGGCTGGTGCAGTACGAGTACAGCCGCCACAACCGCACCCCGGACCGTGGCATCCCCGGCCTCAACGGCCGCCCCGCCGACGTCGGCCGCGACACCACCTACGGCGACCCGCAGCGCGACTACATCGACGACAAGGCTCAGTCCCTGCGCTCGCGCCTCACCTACGACATCAGCCCCGACTGGCAACTGCGCCAGACCCTCGGGCTGTTCATGCTCGACAGCCGCTTCGACAACACCTACGTCACCAGCGTCAACGCCGCCGCCCGCACCGTCGGCCGCGCCCGCTGGCAGCAGGACCTGACCACCCGCAACCTGTTCAACAGCGTCGAGCTGGAAGGGCTGGTGATGACCGGCGACATCGAGCACCGCCTGCTCACCGGCGTCGAACTGGGCAGCCAGCAGCGCAATCCGAAGCTCTACACCAACGCCACCGGCGCGGCCAACGCCGTGCCGGCCCTCGGCATCTTCGACCCCGACACCGGCCGCCAGCACACCGGCCGCATGGTCGCCAGCAGCGATGCCCAACACCACATCGACAGCCGCGCGCTCTACCTGCAGGACCAGGTGCGCCTGGACGAGCACTGGCAGGTGCTGCTCGGCCTGCGCTACGACCACTTCGAGGTGGACTCCGAGAACCGCCTCAACGGCCGCCGCGAACGCCGCGTGGACGACAGCCTCAGCCCCCGCGTCGGGCTGGTCTGGACGCCCGTGCCGGAGCATTCCTTCTACGCCTCGTTCAGCAAGAGCTACGCCCCGGTGGGGGGCGGGCTGATCGGCATCACCGCCGGTGCAGCGGGCAACACCAACGCCCTCGACCCGGAACTGACCCGGCAGAAGGAAGTGGGGGTGAAGAGTGACTGGCTCGACGACCGCCTCAGCACCACCTTCGCGCTGTACGAGATCGAGCTGTACAACCGCCGCACCAGCGACCCTAACAACCCCGGCAACGTGCTGCTTTCCGGCCTGCAGCGCTCCCGGGGCGCCGAGCTGACCGCCACCGGGCGGCTGTACGGCAACTGGGTGGTACGCGGCGGCATCGGCCTGCAGGACGCCACCATCGTCAAGGACAACAACGGCTTCGAAGGCAAGCGCATCGGCAACGTCGCCAAGCGCAACGGCAGCCTGTTCATCGGCTGGCAGCCCGAGCAGGGCTTCTACGGCGAGACTGGCGTGACCCTGGTGGGCGACCGCTACGCCGACAACGCCAACACCGTGGTGCTGCCCGGCTACGGCCGCTGGGACGCGCTGCTGGGCTACCGGGTCGAGCACTGGGACCTGCACGCCGCCCTCACCAACCTGACCGACAAGACCTACTACAGCACCGCCACCAGTGCCGTGCAGATCATGCCCGGCGACCCCCGCACCCTGATGACCACCCTGGCGTACCGGTTCTGATGCGCCCGGTGCCCAGGTCCCCGGACTGAAGTCCGGGCTACGAAAAGCGCTGGGGCCGAGCGTGGGGTGGATGGGACGCCATCCACACCACGCCCCGACGCGATGCGGTTCGTGGCCTCACCGCATCCTACGAGGGCCGTAGCCGTTCAAGACGAGCGGTGGATCGTGCTTCACCGATCCACCGTTCGCGGCCATGCCGAGCGCCCACGGTGGCTGGAAAACACTACGCACGAAGCCGCGATGTGCCGTTTTGTGGGAGCGAATTCATTCGCGATGGGGCCGGAATATCGGCACCGTTCCCGGGCTGAAGCTGGGGCTACGGATCGTGCCGTGCGCGCTTACTCCTTGATCACCACCAGCCGGTCGCGGTTGGATTCGGCGCCCCAGACTTCGCCGATGCGTCCGGCCAGGTGCAGGACGCGGGCGTCGGCCTGGTCGCTGGGGAAGCGGGTGAAGCGCTGGCTGAAGGGGTTGAAGCGCAGGATGGCGTTGCTGTGGAAGTCGCTCAGCCAGAGCCGGTCCTGCTCGTCGACGTACAGCGCATGGGCCTCGGCGTCGGCGCTGGGCAGCGCCCAGTGGGTCCAGGCCTTGGCCAGGGGGTCGTAGCGGCTGAGCTGGCCGCTGCCGCGCTCGCTGACCCACAGGGTGCCCTTGGCGTCGCTCCAGATCCGCTGCGGGCCTTCGCCGCCGCCGGGGCTGTCGATCACCTCGGCTTCGCCGCTGGTGCGGTCGATGCGGGCGATGTGGCGGCCGTCGCGGCTGGCGTACCAGACCTCGCCGTTGGGCGTGACGGTGATGCCGTAGGGGCCGGCGCCGCGCGGAGCGGGCCAGGTCTTCAGGTCGCCGTTGCGTGGGTCGAGGCGGCCGTAGAAGCCGTTCTGACCGGTGAACCAGAGCAACCCGTCCCGATCGAAGGCGGCGGCCACCAGCCCGGCGTCGCCGAGCTGGCCGGGCAGCGGGTAGCGCTTGAGCGTGGGGCCGGTGGGGTCGACACGCACCAGGGCGTTGAGGCCAGCATCGGTGATCCACGCCGCGCCGTCCTCGGCCACCACCACGCCCCGGGGGCTGGAGCCGGCGCCGAGGGCCATGGGCTGGCTCTGCCCGGTGAGCGGGTCCAGCAGCCCCACCAAGCCCAGGGCGGGGGCGGTGTACCAGACCCGGCCGTCGGTGGCCGGGGCCACGTCACGGGGGGCGCTGCCCGGCGGCAGCGGGTAGTAGTGGACCTCGGCGGCGAAGCCGGGCAGGGCGAGCAGGGTGGCGATCAGGCCGGCGGCCAGGGCGCGGATCATGGCGACCTCCAGTCAGGAATATCTCCTTATGGACGCCTGCCCGCGCCGAGGGTTCGCCCGCCCGGCTCAGCGGCGCCGCAGGAAGGGCCGCACGCCGAGGGCGACCGGGATGCCCAGGCCGACCCAGGCCAGGGCGTCCCAGATGCCGTCGCCGAGCAGCGCGCCCACCAGGCCGATGGCGGTCAGCGCGGCCAGCAGCGCGGGCACGGCGAAGATGCGCGTCAGGTTCATGCCGTGGCCTCCCGCCGGCGTGCCGGGGCGCGTCGGCGTGCCCACCACAGGTAGAGCCCGCTGCCGAGGACGATGAGGGTCAGCACATCGAGCGCCGCCCATAGCAGTTGCATGGGCCGGCCGCCGTAGTCGCCGAAGTGCAGCGGTTGCGACATGGCCAGGGCGTCCATGTACCAGGGGCGCTCGCCGATGGCGGTGACGGCCAGGGTGCGCGCGTCGATCAGCACCGGCGTCCACAGGTGCGAGGTGAGGTGGCTGCTGCCCTTCATGAACACCGAGTAATGGTGCTCGCTCGAGAAGCGCGTGCCGGGGAAGGCGATGAAGTCCGCCGCCATGCCCGGCGTCGCCTTCGCGGCGATCTCCAGCAGGCGCGTGGCCGGGGCGCGGTCGGTGAGCGGCGGGGCGTCGCGGTAGGGCTCGACCATGGCGGCCAGGCTTTCGTTGCGCCAGGCGGCGATCACCAGGTCGGCGCAGGCGCTGATCACCCCGGTGACGCCCACCACCAGGGCCCAGGTGAGGGAGACGATGCCGATCAGGTTGTGCAGGTCCAGCCAGCGGGTGCGGGGGGAGCGCTCGTGGCGCACGGTGCCGAACTCCAGGCGGCGCATGAAGGGGGCGTAGAGCACCACGCCGGAGATGATCGCCACCATGAACAACAGGCCCATGAAGGCCAGCAGCAGCTTGCCCGGCAGCCCGGCGAACAGGTCCACGTGCAGGCGCAGCATCGTCATCATGAAGCCGCCGTTGGCCGAGGGCATGGCCACCGGCTCGCCGCTGCGGGCGTCGAGCATGAAGGTGTGGGAGGCGTTGGGTTCGGTGCCGGCGGTGGCGGCGGTGATGGCTACCACGCCGTTGGGCTGGTCGTCCTCCCAGCCGAGGTACTGCACTACCTCGCCGGGGCGGTGGGCTTCGGCGGCCTGCACCAGCTGCTGCAGGTCGAGGCGCGGCGTATCGGCCGGCATCTCGCGCAGCACCGGGGCGTCGCCCAGCAGGTGGTCGATCTCGTGGTGGAAGATCAGCGGCAGGCCGGTCAGTGCCAGGAGCAGCAGGAAGGCCGTGCAGATCAGGCTGGTCCAGGTGTGGACGAAGGACCAGCGGCGGAGGGTGGTGGTTTTCATGGCGATCTCCGGCTGTCACGGCCGCGGGCAGCGGCCGTGACCAGGGCTCAGAACTCCAGCTGGGCGGAGAAGGTCAGGGTGCGCGGGGCGCCCAGGTAGTTGCTGGTCAGCCAGTACGCCTTGTCGGTGAGGTTGCTGACGTTGGCCCGCAGGGTGAGGGCCTGGTCGTCGTCCAGGCGGATGCGGTAGCGGCCGCCGGCGTCGAAGGTGGTGAAGGACGGCAGGCTGTGGACGTTGGCCTCGTCCGCGTACTGCTTGCCGGTGTAGTAGGCGCCACCGGTGACGGCCAGGCCCGGCAGGGCGCCGAGTTCGTATTCGGCGTAGAGCTTGGCCATCTGGGTGGCGACGTTGGTGGGGCGGTTGCCCTCGTTGGCGGCGACGCTGGTCTTCTTCACCACCGGGTCGAGCAGGGTGAGGCCGCCAATCACCGTCAACTCGGGCAGCACCTTGCCGGTGACGGTGAACTCCAGGCCGTTGTTCTCCTGGCGGCCGTCCTGCACGTAGACGCGGTTGCCGTTGGTGTAGGCGTTGGGCTTGTCGATGTTGAACAGGGCGAGGGTCAGCAGGGTGTCACCCAGTTCGGCCTTGGCGCCGATCTCGTACTGCTCGCTGACCAGCGGGGCCATCGCCTGGCCGACGTTGAGGCTGCCGGACGGGGCGATGCCGCCGGCCTGCAGGCCCTCGATGTAGGTGGCGTAGGTGGTCAGCCAGGGCTGCGGTTTGTAGATCAGCGAGACGTTGGGGGAGGTTTCGCTCTCGGCGTAGTTCGTCTGGGTGCGGGGGAAGAACGCCGGCATGGCGACGGCCCAGACGAAGTTGTCGTTGAAGGTGCGGATGCGCGTGCGGGTGAGGCCGAGCACGGTGGACCATTGTTCGTTGAAGGTGATGACGTCGCCCACCAGCAGGTTGTCCGACTGGGTGCGCGACGAGAGCATCTGGTCGCCGTGGCCGACCGAGTAGTTGGGCTTGCCCACCTGCGGGCCCTGGCCGATGGGCACGCTGCCGACCACCGAGCCGTACTGGTAGGCGGTGTCGATGTAGTCGGTGTAGTTGCGCTCGCGGGCGATGTTGCCCTGGTAGCCGACGGTGGCCTTGTGCTGCAGGGTGCCGGTGCTGAACTCGGCGTCGAGGAACAGGTTGGCGGAGGTTTCCTCCGTCTCCACCGGGGCGAAAGCGTAGAGCGGCTGCTCGTACTGGCCGGCGGCGGTGCCGGCGTTCACCGTGGGGCCGGTGTAGGCGTACTCGGTGACGTACTGGCTGTAGCCCAGGGCGCCGCGCAGGGTGAAGACGTCGTCCAGGCGCCAGTTGAAGCGGCCACCGATGCGGTCGTGGCGGGCATTGTCGTAGGCCCAGCGCTGGCTGTAGAGCCTGTCGTTGTCCAGGTCCTTGGCATCGGGGCGGCGGCCCTGGTCGGCGAAGAACCAGTAGCTGGTCAGGCCGTGGACTTCGCTCTCCTTGTGGGAGGCGTCGAACTGCACCAGCAGGTCGTCGCTGACGTTCCAGTCCAGCGCCAGGCTGATCATCTGGCGGCGCTTGTGCTGCAGGTCGATGGCGGTCTCGCCGTCCTGGGTGAGCAGGTTGACGCGATAGGCGAACACGCCTGCGTCGTCGATGGGGCCGCCGAAGTCGCCGTGCAGGTAGTAGTTGTCGCCGCCGGCATTGCCCAGGGTGACGCTGTTGTAGCGCGTGTAGGTGGGGCGCTTGAGCACGTAGTTGACCAGGCCGCCGGGGCTGGCCGGGCCGTAGAGGAAGCCGGCGAGGCCGGTGAGCACTTCGATGCGCTCCATTTCCTCGACGAAGTTGCCGCCGTCGTAGCCGTTGGAGAAGCGCAGGCCGTCGTTGGCCAGGTTGAGGCTGCCGGCGCCGCCGAAGCCGCGCATGCTCACGGCGCTGGCGTAGCCGGCATCACCGGGGGAGGTGAACTGGGTGGCGGGGTTGAGCTTGAACACCTGGTCCATGGAGGTGGCCTGGATGTTCTGCAGGAGTTCCCTGGGCACCACGCTGATGGAGTAAGGCGCGTCCTTGAGGGCCATGCCGCCGAGGGCGCCGACGTTCTTCACCGCCTCGGTGCGGTAGCCCGCTTCGGCGCTGCCGTCCTGCTGGCTGCTGCGACCTTCCACGTTGACGTCGGGCAGGGCCAGGCTGCTGGCATCAAGGGCTTCCAGGCTGAAGGTGCCGGACGGGGTCCGCACCAGTTGCAGGCCGCTGCCGCTGAGCGCGGCGCGCAGGGCAGCCTCGGGGCTGTAGTCGCCCTTCACCGGCTGGGCGGTGCGACCCTGGGTCAGCGCCGGGTCGATGCTCAGCGCCAGGCCGGCCTCGCTGGCGATGCGGGTGAGGGTATTGGCCAGTGGCGCGGGAGCCAGGTCGTAGGGTTGGGCGAAGGCGACCAGGGGCAGGTGGGCCAGGGCGATGGCGGCGGCGAGCAGCGGACGGCGGAACGAGGGGGAGCAGGGCATTACGAACGACTCCTGAACGTAAACAAGTCTCAATGACCTGTTGCCGAAGCAGGATCGAAAAGTGATAGGCCCGGTGCGAAAAATTTTCACGGCATCGCGCGTGGGCACGTCAGGCATCCTGCCGGGCCGCCCCGAGCAGGGGCGGCCGAAGGTCAACGGGGCGCCTTCGGCACCACCTTCACCCACCAGTCGGTGTGCCGCTCGATGCGCACCGGCAGGCTGGGCGGCAGCGCGGCCAGGGCCTGGTCGGTGTCGCCGAGGGGGAAGCTGCCGCTGATGCGCAGGTCGGCCACCGCCGGGTCGACCCCGAGGTAGCCACGGCGGTACTGGCCGAGCTGCTCCAGCAGGTCCGCCAGGCGGACGTTGTCGGCGACCAGCATGCCGCGGCTCCAGGCGTCGGCGCCCACCGGGGCGGCCTCGCTGCGGCCCAGGGCGTCGGCCTGCATCAGCACCTGCTGGCCTTCGCCGATGATGCGTTCGTCCCCGGCCTGCGCGGGGTGTGCGGCGACGGCGGAGCGCAGCACGACCAGGCGGGTGGCCTGGCCTTCGCGGCGCACCAGGAAGCGGGTACCGAGGGCGCGCAGCTCGCCCTGTTCAGTGGCGACCACGAAGGGGCGCGGGTCGCCGTGGGCGGTTTCGACGAGGATCTCGCCGCTGCGCAGGTAGAGCCGCCGCTGCGGGCCGTCGAACTGGATGTCGAGGGCGCTGCGGCTGTTCAGGCGCACCTGGCTGTGGTCCGGCAGTTGCAGCTGGCGCTGCTCGCCGCTGGCGGTCATTTCGTCGGCCAGCCAGTCCCCCAGCGGGCGGTGCTGCTGGGCGAGGAGCAGTCCGAGCACGCCGGCCAGGCACAGGCCGAGCACGCTGCCGCTGCTGCGCAGGCGGCGGCGCGGGGCCTCCAGCAGGGCATGGCGGGCCGGTGCGCTGCTGGCGGCGCCCAGGTGCGCATCCAGGCCGTTGAGCCGCGACCAGGCGAGGGCGTGCTCGGGGCTGGCGGCGTGCCAGAGGTTGAATTCGGCCCGTTCCTGGGCGCTGGCTTCGCCGGAGCCGAGGCACAGCTGCCAGTGGATGGCTTCGTCCAGCACGCGGGCGGACACCGGCGCCGGGTTCATTGCGGCGCTCCGTAGAGGGCGATGTAGCACTGGCGCAGGCCCTGGGCGAGGTACTGGCGCACGCGGGGCACGGAGACGCCCAGGCGCTGGGCGATCTCGGCGTGGCCGAGGCCGTCCAGGCGGTTGTAGAGGAAGGCGGCGCGGGCCTTGGCCGAGAGGCTGCCGAGCAGGCGGTCGATTTCGCGCAGGGATTCGAGCATCAGCGCCTGTTCCTCCAGGCTCGGCTGGGTGGGTTCGGGCAGGTGTTCCAGGGCTTCCAGGTAGGCCCGCTCCAGGGCGCTGCGGCGGAAGTGGTCCACCAGCAGGCCCCGGGCGATGGTGGTGAGCAGGGCGCGGGGTTCGCGCACCTGGCCGAGGTCGGGTTTGCCCAGCAGGCGGACGAAGGTGTCCTGGCTGAGGTCTTCGGCGCGGTGGTGGTTGTCCAGGCTGCGGCGCAGCCAGCCGAGCAGCCAGGCGCGGTGGTCGCGGTACAGGGCACCGGCCAGTTCCTGGTTTGTGGGGTCCACCGACGACACGGCCACCTCCGGCTGAGTACGAATCATGAGCGAGAATGATTCGCAATTATGCCGATGGCGGCGAAGTGCCGCAATTGCAGGCCGTCGGCCGGTCAGAACCCGGGTTGCTGCTGGCGGCGTTGCTGCCGGGCGAGGGCGGCGGACAGTGCGGCGGGGCTGTCCAGCCCCTGGCGGCGGGCGTGGGCGAAGAGGATCAGGGCCATCTCGGCGGTGGCCAGGGCATCGGCGCTGGCGTGATGGCGTTGCTGCACCTGCAGGCCGAAATGCTCGGCCCACTGGTCCAGCCCGCCGTTGCGGATGCCGGCGTCGGGGCAGAGCAGGGGGGCCAGTTCGGCGATGTCGAGGAACGGGTGGCGCAGGCGCAGGCCCAGGTCCTGGCGCAGGGCGCGGGCGAGCATGCGCTGGTCGAAGGGGGCGTGGAAGGCCAGCACCGGGCTGTCGCCCAGGTAGTCCATGAAGTCCAGTAGGGCTTCGGCCGGCGCCAGGCCGGCGGCGGAGACGCTGGGGGCGATGCCGTGGATGAGCACGGCGGGGGAGGTGGCGGCGTTCCGGTACAGGGTCGCTTCGAAGCCCCGTCCGAGGGGAATGGCGCCGGCCTCGATGCTCACCGCGCCAATGGACAGCACCAGGTCGCGGCTCATGTCCAGGCCGCTGGTCTCCAGGTCGAGCACCACGAAGCGCTGCTCGGCCAGGGGCCGGTCGTCCAGCGCCTGGGGCGCGGGCAGGGCGTCGCGGCGCTGCTGCTGGTCGTCTGTCAGGGCCGGGCGCTGGCGCCGGGTGAACCAGGAGAAGGCATTCATAGCTGGTAGCGCAACGCCAGGCTGGCCTGCAGGCGCTGGGCCTGGCGGAAGGACTCGCGGAGGATGCGCCGGTCCAGGTGGTTGAGGCTGTCGGGGTTGAGGTGGTTGGACAGCGGGAGCCCCTGGCGGGCCTGTTGCTGGTGCTGCTGCATGCGGGTCTGCTGTATGAAGTGGTAGGCCTCTTCGAAGGCGGCGCCGTCCTGGGCGTCGATCACTTCGCGCTGCACCAGCTGGCGCAGGCGGTCGAGGGTGTTGCCGCTCTCGATGCCGTTGGCCAGGGCCAGCAGGCGGGCGCCGTCGACGAAGGGGGTGAGGCCCTGGACCTTGAGGTCGAGGGTGTCTTTCTCGGCGCCCTTGCGGGCCACCACGAAGTCGCGGAAGCGCCCCACCGGCGGGCGCTGGCGCAGGGCGTTCTCGGCCATCATGCGCTGGAACAGGCTGTTGTCGGCGACCTGCGCGAGCATCTCGCGGCGCAGCTGGTCGCAGCCGTCGTGCTCGCCCCAGACGGCGCGCAGGTCGAAGTAGATGCTGGAGGCCAGGAGGTTCTCGGGGGTGGCCTCGCGGATGAAGCCGGTAAAGCGCCGGCGCCATTCATTGCGCGACAGGCACAGCTCGGGGTTGCCGGCCATGATCCGCCCTTTGCACAGCTCGAAGCCGCAGGTGGCGAGGGCCTGGTTGATGCGTTCGGCCAGCGGCAGCAGGCGCCCGCGCAGCAGGGCGGCCTCGGCGTCGTCGGCGGCTTCGAAGAGGATGCCGTTGTCCTGGTCGGTGTGCAGGGTCTGTTCGCGGCGCCCTTCGCTGCCGAAGCAGAGCCAGGTGAAGGGCACGCCGGGATCGCCCATCTCTTCCAGGGTCAGTTCGATCACCCGGCACACGGTGTGGTCGTTGAGCAGGGTGATGATGTGGGTGATCTGGGTGGAGCTGGCGCCGTGGGCGAGCATGCTGTCCACCAGGCGGCGGATGTCGGCGCGCAGGGCGGCGAGGGTCTCGACGCGACCGGCATGGCGGATGGTGCGGGCCAGGTGCACCAGGTCGACCCGCTGCAGGGAGAACAGGTCGCGCTCGGAGACCACGCCCTGCAGGCGACCGTCCTCCACCACGCAGACGTGGGCGATGTGGCGCTCGGTCATGGCGATGGCGGCGTCGAAGGCGCTGGCGCCGGGCGGCAGGTGGAAGGGTTGCTGGGTCATCAGCTCGGCGATGGGCTGGTCGAGGTCGGCGCAGGCGTCGGCGATCACCCGGCGCAGGTCGCGCAGGGTGAAGATGCCCACCGGGCGCTCGTCGCCCTGGACGATGACGATGCTGCCCACCTGGCTCTCGTGCATCAGCCGCACCGCTTCGCGCAGGGGCATGTGCGGCGGGCAGGCCACCGGCTGGCGCACGGCCAGCTCCGCCAGACGGGTGTCGAGGGAATACTGGGCGCCGAGGGTTTCCACCGCACGCAGCTGGACCTGCTGGTTGACCTGGTCCAGCAGGCTGCTGACGCCGCGCAGGGCGAAGTCGCGGAAAGGGTTGGAGAGGGCGAACAGCTTGACGAAGCTTGCCTTGTCCAGCAGCAGGCAGAAGGTGTCTTCGCCGGCCAGGTGCTCGGTGCGGGTGGCGCGCTCGCCCAGCAGGGCAGCGAGGGGGAAGCACTCGCCGGTGGCGATCTCGAAGGTGGTTTCGGTGCCGCGCTTGGCCGAATGCGGGCGCTCGCCCACCACCCGGCCCTGCTTGACGATGTAGAAGTGCTCCACCGGCCCGTCGCCGGGCTTGATGATGGAGTCGCCGCGCGCATAGAAGCGCAGCAGGCAGTGCTCCACCAGGAAGGCCAGGTGGGCGCTTTCCATCTGGTTGAAGGGCGGGAACTTCTGCAGGAACTCCATGGTGCCGTGGACGTTCTGCATCACCGCGAGCTTGCCCGCCTGCTCGAAGGCGTTGCCTGTCGTGCTCATGCCGTGCTTCCGCGTGTCTCTTGTTGTCCCGGCATGGTCGTGGCTGGGGGCCCGGGCTGCCCATTGGACGTAAGTATAGGAAGGGGCGGCGACCGTCCGGCGGGCCAAGGGAACTCCGCCGAAGCGGCGTTATCCCACCCTAGTTGGCCGTCCATGAGGTGGGCGGGCCGGGAGTCGGGCATAGGTGACGCGATGAGTTACGGCGATCTGCTCAGTGAAGAAGAACTGCTCGCGCTGGACGAACTGGTGCGCGGCCCGCACCAGGCGTCGGTGCTGCTGGTGGACGGCGATGATGCGCTGTATCCACAGCTGGCCGCTGCGCTGCAGGGGCTCGGCTTGCGCTGCCTGTACGCGCCCGGCCGTGCCGAGGCGCTGGAGCTGCTGGCCTCGCGTTCTTCCATCGGTTTGCTGGTGTGCGCCCTGCACCTGCCGGACGGCAGCGGCCTGGAGCTGGTGCGCCAGGTGCGCCAGTCGGCCCGCGCCAGGCTGCCGGTGGTGATGATGGCAGGCGATGCGACGGTGCAGGATGCGGTGGAGGCCTTGCACCTGAAGGTGCTGGACTTCCTGCTGGGGCCGCCCGACCTGGCCCACCTGACCACCCTGGCGCGCAATGAGCTGGGGACGCCGCCGGAGCCGAAGGTCGTCCGGAGGCGGCCCAGGCCGAAAGAAGCGGCCGTCGAAACCTGCCTCGCCCTGAAGAGCGCCTGAGCCGAGCGGCCCAGGCGTTCTTCGTTCAGTGGTGGACGCTGTCCACCGCGATGGATTCCCCCGAAACCTCCACGAACGGCTGCCGGCGATCGGCGAGCGCGACGTGGATCAGTGCCGCCAGCCCGGCGCCGAAGAACCAGGAGAAGTGCGACAGGCTCTCGAAGGCCGGCAGCAGCGCGAGGACGATGGCGATCAGCGCCGAGGGGGCGAAGGCGGCCAGGGCCCGCAGGTTGATGCCGCGGTGGTAGTGGTAGGCCGCCTCGGGCGCCTCCGAGTACAGCTCCGGCAGGTTCACCCGGCCCCGGCGCACCAGGTAGTAGTCGGCGACGATGATGCCGTACAGCGGGCCGAGCAGGGCGCCCAGGCCGCCGAGGAAGTAGAGGATCACGCCGGGGCTGTTGTAGAGGTGCCAGGGCAGGATCACCACGGCGAGGGTGGCGGCCAGCAGGCCGGCGCGGCGGAAGTTCAGCACGCGCGGGGCCAGGTTGGTGAGCACGTAGGCCGGGGCGACGAAGTTGGCCATGATGTTCACCGCCACGGTGACGATCAGGAAGGCCAGGCAGCCGAGCACCAGCAGCCCGGTGTGGGGGATGGCGGCGACGATGTCGGTGGGGCTCTGGATCAGCGTGCCGTCGAGGCTGAACTGGGCCCCGGCGAGGACCACGGCGATCAGCCCGAACAGCAGCATGTTCACCGGCAGGCCCCAGAAGTTGCCCTGGCTGATGGTGCGGCGGTCCGGGCAGTTCCGCGAGAAGTCGCAGAAGTTGAGGATCATGGTGCCGTACAGGCTCACCCACAGCGCTGCGCCGCTGAACACCTTGAGCCACAGGCCGGCGTCTTCGGCCTGCTGGCCGGTGGACCAGCTGATGCGCAGCCCGGCGCGGACGTACATCCAGCTGGCCAGCGCGGCGACGGTGACCAGGATCACCGGCCCGGCGAAGGATTCGTAGCGCCGCACCATTTCCATGCCGTAGGCGAAGATCAGTAGCTGCACGCACCAGATGCCGAGGAAGGTCAGCCAGCCCAGGGTGGACAGGCCCAGCAGGCTGTCCTGGTCGTAGGCCCGCAACTCCGGCGCCAGGGCGGTGAGCAGCACCCGCAGCACCACCGAGGCGAGGTAGGTCTGGATGCCGAACCAGGCGATGGCGATCACCGCGCGGATCAGCGCCGGCAACTGGGCGCCGTGGATGCCGAAGGCGATGCGACACATCACCGGGTAGGGCAGGCCGGTCTTCTGGCCCATGTAGCCGGAGAGGTTCATCAGGCCGTAGATGAGCAGGGCACCGAGGGCGAAGGCGGCGAGGATCTGCGCGCCGCTCATGCCGAGGGCGAACAGGCCGATGGCGAAGGAGTAGTTGGCGATGTTGTGGACGTCGTTGGTCCACAGCGCGAAGAGGCTGTAGCGCCCCCAGCGGCGCCCCTCGGCCTTGGTGGGGGCGAGGTCGGCGCTGTAGAGCCGGGGGCTGAGGGCGGCTTGCTGGGGTGAGGCGGCGGTGGGCGCGGTGGCGGCACCGGGTGCAGCGGCGACATGGGCGGGGGTTGGGTTCATGGTCGGCTCGGCCTGTATGCACGGTTTGTTTGAGTTGTGTGCAATTGCGAGTTCCATGCCACTTTCCGGGCGTTGGCGCTCATCTGCGTGCTGCGCGTGCTCTCACGCCAGGCGTGGCGAGGGCTGCCGGGAATGGATTGAATTTTCCTTGTCGATCATTGACTTACGAGTCAGATTTGGCGTGCCCAGTCGCGGGGCGCTTTGGGTTTTTTGTACACAAAACTGTGCGCAGGCGTTACGACGTTCTGCGTGCCTTTATCGGCTGTGTGATCATCGCGCGGTTTGATCACGGTGAGGGTGGGTGATGAGTGACGAGCCGAGTTTCGTCTGGACCTGGTACGGGCAGGACGAGCACGCCTGGGTGCTGGCCAGTTGCAAGGTAATGCAGTGCCTGGAGTTCCTCGCCCTGGAGGCGCCCGAGCAAGCAGTGCGGATCTGCGGGTGCCCCGGTTGCGAAACCTGGTCGGGCAAAGTGCTGCCCCTGCATGGCTGGCTCAAGGCGTGTCCGGGGTCTCAGGTGCCGCAGTTCCGCGACGCACTGCAGAAGGTTTGGGCGCTTTGCAACGAACTGCCTGACGCTGCGCTGGGTTGCTATGAACATGACATCTACCACTGCGAGGAATGGGAGGCCGTGCGTTTAGCAGCGCGGGCCGCTCTTGCAGCCGGGGGGTGGGACAGCGTGCGCGAGCATATCGAGGGCATCACGACGACCTGTAACCGTCACCTGTTGCCCTGGGGTCATCGCCCAGCATAAAAAAACCGCCCCGGAGGGCGGTTTCTTCAACGCGGTGCGCTGTGCTTACAGGCCGTTCTTGGCCTTGTACTCGCGGCGACGGCGGTGCAGTACCGGCTCGGTGTAGCCGTTGGGCTGCCGGGTGCCTTCGACCACCAGTTCCAGGGCGGCCTGGAAGGCGACGTTGTCGTCGAAGTTCGGCGCCATCGGGCGGTAGAGCGGGTCGCTGGCGTTCTGGCGGTCCACCACGGCGGCCATGCGCTTGAGGCTTTCCTCGACCTGCTCGCGGGTGATCACGCCGTGGCGCAGCCAGTTGGCCAGCAGCTGGCTGGAGATGCGCAGGGTGGCGCGGTCTTCCATCAGGCCGACGTCGTTGATGTCCGGCACCTTGGAGCAGCCGACGCCCTGGTCGATCCAGCGGACCACGTAGCCGAGGATGCCCTGGGCGTTGTTGTCCACTTCGTTCTTGATCTCCTCGGCGGTCCAGTCGGTGCTGGGAGCCAGGGGGATGGTCAGGATGTCGTCCACGGAGGCCTGGGTGCGCTTGGCCAGCTCGGCCTGGCGGGCGAACACGTCGACCTTGTGGTAGTGCAGCGCGTGCAGGGTGGCGGCGGTGGGCGAGGGGACCCAGGCGGTGTTGGCGCCGGAGAGCGGGTGGCCGATCTTCTGCTCCACCATCGCGGCCATCAGGTCCGGCATGGCCCACATGCCCTTGCCGATCTGCGCGCGGCCTTGCAGGCCGGTGGCCAGGCCGACGTCGACGTTGTTGTTCTCGTAGGAGCCGATCCACTTCTCGCTCTTCATGGCGGCCTTGCGCACCATGGCGCCGGCTTCCATGGAGGTGTGGATTTCGTCACCGGTGCGGTCGAGGAAGCCGGTGTTGATGAACACCACGCGCTCGGCGGCGGCCTTGATGCAGGCCTTCAGGTTGACGGTGGTGCGGCGCTCCTCGTCCATGATGCCGACCTTGAGGGTGTTGCGCGGCATGCCCAGCACGTCTTCGACGCGGCTGAAGATCTCGGTGGCGAAGGCGACTTCCTCCGGACCGTGCATCTTCGGCTTGACGATATAGACCGAGCCGGTGCGGGTGTTTTTGCGGCTGGTGTTGCCGTTGAGGTTGTGCAGGGCGATGAGGCTGGTGAACAGCGCGTCCTGGATGCCCTCGGGCACTTCGTTGCCAGCGGCGTCGAGGATGGCCGGGTTGGTCATCAGGTGGCCGACGTTGCGCACGAACAGCAGGCTGCGGCCGTGCAGGGTCAGCTCGGAACCGTCGGCCTGGGTGTAGACGCGGTCGGGGTTCATGGTGCGGGTGAAGGTCTGGCCGCCCTTGCTGACTTCCTCGGCGAGGTCGCCTTTCATCAGGCCCAGCCAGTTGCGGTAGACGACGGTCTTGTCGTCGGCGTCGACGGCGGCGACGGAGTCCTCGCAGTCCATGATGGTGGTCAGGGCGGCTTCCATCAGCACGTCCTTGACGCCAGCGGCATCGGTCTGGCCGATGGGGCTGGTGGGGTCGATCTGGATCTCGAAGTGCAGGCCGTTGTGCTTGAGCAGCACGGCGGCAGGCTTGGCAGCGTCACCCTGGAAGGCGATGAACTGCGCGGCGTTCTTCAGGCCGGTCTCGCTGCCGTTCTTCAGGCTCACGGCGAGCTGGCCGTTCTTGACGGTGTAGGCGGTGGCGTCGACGTGGGAGCCGGACTCCAGCGGCGCGGCTTCGTCGAGGAAGGCGCGGGCGTAGGCGATGACCAGGTCACCCCGGACCTTGTTGTAGCCCTTGCCCTTCTCGGCGCCGTTGGCTTCGCTGATCACGTCGGTGCCGTAGAGCGCGTCGTACAGCGAGCCCCAGCGGGCGTTGGCGGCGTTCAGGGCGAAGCGGGCGTTCATCACCGGCACCACCAGCTGCGGGCCGGCCATGCGGGCGATTTCTTCGTCGACGTTCTGGGTGCTGGCCTGGAAGTCGGCCGGTTCGGGCAGCAGGTAGCCGATTTCCTGCAGGAAGGCCTTGTAGGCCGCGGCGTCGTGTGCCTGGCCGGCACGGGCCTGGTGCCAGGCGTCGATCTTGGCCTGCAGTTCGTCGCGTTTGGCGAGCAGGGCTTTGTTCTTCGGCGCGAGGTCGTTGATGACCTTCTCCGCACCGGCCCAGAACGCGTCGGCAGCGATGCCGGTTCCGGGGATGGCTTCGTTGTTCACGAAGTCGAACAGGACTTTGGCGACCTGCAGGCCACCGACTTGAACGCGCTCAGTCATTGCTTGCCTCACTCTGCTCAATATCCGCTCTGGACCGTGCCTGAAAGCTTGTAGTCCGAGCCGCGGCATACTACATGAACCCGTCACAAAAAACAGGGTCGGGCGTCGCTATGCGACCGAAAAACCACTTACGGTCACTGCGGGGCAAGAATGTTCTCAAAAAACCGATAGATTGTTCCAGATAAATCTTCAAACCGTACACGATCACGATTTTCGCGGCGCTGCGACCCGGCGTCGCAGCATCTGACAGCGCCATCAGCCACTACCTTCAGCTCTTTTCTATACTGCCTCCACTACAAAAAAAGGAGCCCCACCATGACGGTACGCGCTGCGACCGCCGCTGACCTGGATGAGCTGAGCCAGTTGTTCAGTGGTTACCTGGACTTCTACCGGGTGCCCCGCCCGCTGCAGGAGATCCGCCACTTCCTCGGCGAGCGCCTGGAACGCGGCGATTCGGTGATCCTCATCGACCGCGACGAATCCGGGCATGCCCAGGGGTTCGTCCAGCTCTATCCCTTCATGTCCTCCCTGGCGTTGGCGCCGGCCTGGTTGCTCAGTGACCTGTTCGTTGCCCCTTCGGCGCGCCGCCTGGGGGTGGGCGAACGGCTGATGAACGCCGCCCGTGCCCATGGCGAGGCCACCGGCGCCTGCGGCCTGCAGCTGGAAACCGCGCGGACCAACCTGGCCGGGCAGGCGCTCTACGAGCGGCTCGGCTACGTGCGGGACGAGGTGTACCTGACCTACTGGCTGAGCCTGGATCGCCGCTGAGCGACCCCGCACCAAGGAGACCGATATGCACCATCTCGTACTCACCGTGATCGCCGCCGACCAGCCCGGGCTGGTGGAGCGCATCGCCCAGTGCATCGCCACCCACGGCGGCAACTGGCTGGAAAGCCGCATGGCTCGGATGGCCGGGCAGTTCGCCGGCATCCTGCGGGTGGCCGTGCCCGCCGAGGGCCAGGGCAAGCTGGTGGCGGGCCTGCAGGGGCTGGAGACGCACGGCATCCGCGTGATGCTGGCGGACAGTGGCACCGAGCCGGCCAGCGGCTGGCAGACCATCCACCTGGAGCTGGTGGGCAACGACCGCCCCGGCATCGTCCGTGACATCACCCACCTGCTGTCCCGCCACGGGGTCAACCTGGAGCAGTTGCAGACCGAGGTGGTGCCGGCGCCCATGAGTAGCGAGCCGCTGTTCCGCGCCGAGGCCACCCTGGCCGTGCCCCTGGCGCTGTCGCTGGATGACCTGCAGGCGCAGCTGGAAACCCTGGCCGACGACCTGATGGTGGAGCTGACGCTCAACGCCGACGCTTGAGGCTTACCCACGGAAAACCGGGGCAAGCCTGTGGACAAGTTGGAGATGCTCCGCCGCAGGCCTTGCCGGGCGTGGACTGCAGGCGGCTGGTCGGAAACTGGTCAGCTCGCCGGGCTTGTGCACATCCGCCGTGGACGGGCCTGTGGATAAGCTCGGGATCGACGGCTGCAGCCCTCGCCAGCAGCGGCGTGCAGTCCATCGTTCACTTATTGCTCAACCCTGGTTGCGGCGCAGGGTCATCCAGGCATCGACGCTGTAGATCGCCAGGCCGGCCCAGATGCAGCAGAAGGCCACCAGCTTGTTCGGGTCGAAGTGCTCACCGAACAGGAAGATCGCCTGCAGCATCACCAGGGTCGGCGCCAGGTACTGCAGGAAGCCCAGGGTGGTGTAGGGCAAGTGGCGGGCGGCGGCGTTGAAGCACACCAGCGGCACCAGGGTCACCGGGCCGGCGGCCACCAGCCAGAGGGCCTGCGGGTCGCTCCAGAACCCCGCCTGGCCGGTGCTGGCCTCCGGGTGCAGCAAGAGCCAGCCCAGGGCCAGCGGCAGCAGCAGCCAGGTCTCCACCACCAGGCCCGGCAGCGCAGCCACCGGGGCCTGCTTACGGATCAGCCCATAGAAACCGAAGGTCAGGGCCAGGGTCAGCGACACCCAGGGCAGCGCGCCCACCTGCCAGATCTGCTGGGCCACGCCCAGCGCCGCCAGGCCCACCGCCAGCCACTGCAGGCGGCGCAGGCGCTCGCCGAGCAGGAGCATGCCCAGCAGCACGTTCACCAGCGGGTTGATGTAGTAGCCCAGGCTCGCCTCCAGCATCCGGCCGTTGTTCACCGCCCAGACGTAGACCAGCCAGTTGCTGGCGATCAGCAACCCGCTGGCGCCGAGGATGGCGAAGCGACGCGGGTTCTCGCGCAGCTCCCGCCACCAGCCCGGGTGCTTCCACACCGCCAGCAGCAAGGCGCCGAACAGGGCGGACCAGATGGCCCGGTGGGTGATGATCTCCAGGGCGGGAATGCGCTCGAGCAGCTTGAAGTAGATCGGGAAGAGTCCCCAGATGACATAGGCAGTCAGGCCCAGGGCATAGCCCCGGCGGGGATTGGCGGTGGCCATCAGGCGTCCTTGGTTCGGCAGGTAGAAGGAAGCGCGCCATTTTAGGGCGCGCGCTGGCGCTTGTCTGTGACGTTGCGGTCGGCACCGGGTTCCGTGGCGGCATGGGAGGGCGGTCGCGGCAATGCTGCCCGGCGGCTGGCACACTGCACGCCGGTTTCCCAAGGAGTGCGCCATGACCGTCGTCGAACGCTACCTGCAAGGCCTGGAGCAGGCCCTGCCCCCCGAGTCCCGTCAGCGCCTGGGCCAGGCCCTGGGGGCCACGCCCGCCCAGCTGGAGGCGCTGCGTGCGGCCTATCCCCAGGTGCCCGACAGCCTGCTGGCGCTGCTCCGGCGCATCAACGGCACCTACTGGCAGGACCACGGCGGGGTCATGCTGCAGGAGCTGATTCTCGGCTCGGACGTGTTCGAGTACCCCTATTACCTGCTCTCGGTGGAGCAGATGCTCGCCGAGCGTCGCCGTACCGACAGCATCCTCCAGGTCTACGACGGCTACCTGGATGAGTTTCCGGAGCTGATCGGCGCCGGCATCGACCCGGCGCTGCCGATGGATCGCCGCCTGTGCTTTTCCCACTGCATGAACAACGGCGGCACCTCGTTGCTGTACCTGGACTTCGACCCGGCGCCGGGCGGTACGGTGGGGCAGGTCGTGCGCTTCCTGCACGACCCCGATTCCTACGCGGTGATCGCGCCGAGCTTCGAGCGCTACCTCGAACAATTGATGGAGGACGACTACGCCTTCGTCTTCGACGAGGACGAGTGAGCCCCTCAGAACAGCCTGAGCGGCTCCTCGTCCAGGGCCGCCAGTTGCTCGCGCAGGGTGAGCACCTGGTCGCCCCAGTAGCGTTCGCTGCCGAACCAGGAGAAATGCATGGGGAAGGCCGGGTCGTCCCAGCGGCGGGCGATCCAGGCGCTGTGGTGCATCAGGCGCAGGGCCCGCAGGCCTTCGATCAGCGGCAGCTCGCGGGGGTCGAAGTCGTGGAACTCCTGGTAGCCGTCCATCAACTCGGAGAGCTGCCCCAACCGCTCCTGGCGTTCGCCGGCCAGCATCATCCACAGGTCCTGCACGGCGGGGCCCATGCGGCAGTCGTCCAGGTCGACGACGTGGAAAACCTCGTCGCGGTACAGCAGGTTGCCCGGGTGGCAGTCGCCATGCAGGCGGATGGGGCTGTAGCGCACCTCGGCGAACAGTTTGTCGAGGCGCTTCAGCAGGTCGCGGGCCACCGATTCGTAGGCCGGCAGCAGGCCCTTGGGGATGAAGCCACCTTCCAGCAGCGTCTGCAGCGAGGCGTGGCCGAAGTTATCCACAGCCAGCTGCTCGCGGTGCTGGAACGACCGGGTCGCGCCCACGGCGTGCAGGCGGCCGAGCAGCTGGCCGAGACGGTAGAGCTGGTCGAGGTTGCCCGGCTCCGGGGCGCGGCCGCCGCGACGGGGGAACAGGGCGAAGCGGTAGCCGGCGTGCTCGAACAGCGTCTCGCCCTCGCAGCGCAGGGGCGCCACCACCGGCACTTCGTGTTCCTCCAGCTCCAGGGTGAAGGCGTGCTCCTCGCGGATCGCGGCGTCGGTCCAGCGCTCGGGCCGGTAGAACTTGGCGATGAGGGGCGCGCTGTCCTCGATCCCCACCTGGTACACGCGGTTCTCGTAGCTGTTCAGCGCCAGTACCCGGGCATCGCTGAGGTAGCCCAGGCTCTCCACGGCATCCAGGACCAGGTCGGGGGTGAGGGCGTCGAAGGGATGGGACATGGGGCGGCTCCAGCGGATGGGCGCACAGTCTAGCGGGTCGCGCGCCGGCCTGCCGAAACCGCCGAGCTAGAGTGCCGTGCCCAGCAGCACCTGGCCGGGGTCGAACAGCACCCGCGCCAGCTGGCCGGGCTGCAGGCCGTCGGCGGCGAGGCGGGTCGGTTCGGCCAGGGCGCAGAGGGTCTGGCCGCTGCCCAGGGCAATGCGCACCTCGCTGGGGCCTTCCGCGTCGGGGACGATGGCCTCGATCCGGCCTTCCAGGGCGTTCAGGTGGGCATCCACGGGCGCATGCAGCGGGCGCACCTCCAGCCAGCCGGCCTTCATCAGCGCGACCACGCCGACGCCCAGGGCCAGCTCCAGCTTCTCGGTGCTGTCGTGGGTGATCTGCGCCTTCAGCCGGGCGCCACCGGGCAGTTCCATCTCCACCAGGTCGTTGCGGCCGTGGGCCTGCAGGCCGACCACCTTGCCGCTGAGCTGGTTGCGCGCACTGGTGCGCAGCATCAGGCGGCCCAGGCGCTCCAGATCCTGTTCGTGCTCGGCGCTTTCCACCAGGCGTGCCTGCAGGCTTTCCAGGCGCTTGAACAGCGCCAGCAGGCGCTCACCCTCGGCGGACAGGCGTGCGCCGCCGCCGCCCTTGCCCCCCACGCTGCGCTCCACCAGCGGCTTTTCGGCGAGGTTGTTGAGCTCGTCGATGGCATCCCAGGCGGCCTTGTAGCTGAGGCCGGCGGCCTTGGCGGCGCGGGTGATGGAGCCCTGGATGGCGATCTGCTCCAGCAGCGCCATGCGCTGGGGGCGGCGGGTCAGTTGCTGGGTGAGGGGGATCAGCTGGCTCATGGTGGTCGGGGCCCGGTGGACATGGCGCGCAGGCTGAGTGAGCGGGGCGCGGTCGTCAAGCGCCCGTCAGGGCACGCTGCCCGGCTTGGGCGTGCGGGCCAGGCAGTAGACGTCCACCCGTGCGGCACCGGCGCGCTTGAGCAGGCGGGCGAGGGCGTGGGCGGTGGTGCCGGTGGTCAGCACGTCGTCCACCAGGGCCAGGTGCAGCCCGGCGGGGCGCGCACGGGGTGCCAGGGCAAAGGCCCGGCGCAGGTTGCGTCGCCGGGTGGCAGCATCCAGCCCTTGCTGGGCCGGGGTGTCCTGGGTGCGCAGCAGCCAGCCGGCCTCCACCTTCAGGCGCAGCGAGCGGCCGAGCCAGTCGGCGAGCATCTGCGCCTGGTTGAAACCCCGCGCCCGCTGGCGTGCCCGTGCCAGGGGCACCGGCAGCAGCAGGTCCGGCAGCGCTTGCCGGGTGTGCCGCAGGTGGTCGGCGAACAGCTCCGCCAGCAGGCGCCCGGCAGGCCAGTCGGCACGGTGCTTGAAGCGGGTGACCAGAGCGTCGAGGGGGAAACCGTAGCGCCAGGGCATGCAGGCGCTGTCGAAGGCCGGTGGCCGCCGCTGGCATTCGCCGCAGAGCAGCCCGTCGGCCGGCAGGGGCAGGGCGCACTGGCGGCAATGGCCGGCCAGCCAGGGCAGGTCGAGCAGGCAGCCGGGGCAGATGGGGTGGACGTCATCGCCCTCCAGGGTGGCCAGGCACAGCTGGCAGCGGGCCTGGCTGCGCGCCAGGCGGCGAAGCCGGTGGAGGAGTCCGTCCATGGTGGTCCTGCGGGGTCAGTGGATGAGCCAGCTCATCACCACCAGGCCGAGCAGGGTGAGGATGAGGCCGCTGATGATGCCCTTCCTCGCCAGGGCGCGGATGCCGGACACCAGCAGCATCAGTCCGATGAACAGTACGACGAAGCTGAACAGCGAGGTATCCATTCCGATGGCCCGTGCCAGGCCGTGGAAAAAGTCGTCCATCGCCGACCAGATGCCGCCGAGCAACCCGGAGAGCAGGTCGACGATGAAGCGGATGGCGCGGCCCAGCACCTCGCCGAGCCAACCGAAGAAACCTTCTGTGCCCATGGTGGATCCTTGCGTGGGGGATTCGGCCATTGGATTCGTGGCGGCGACGGGGGTTCAGCGTCGCGGGCTGTTCACCTGCGGCGCCAGGAAGGAATGCCGGAAGTACTCGCGGAATGCCTGCATCGGTTCATTGAAGACGCGGTCCCGGCGCCAGGCGAGCCCGACGCTCATCGACGGCACCGCGTCGGTCAGCGACAGGGTTTCGATGCGCCGTCCCTCCAGGGACCAGGGGCGGTAGACCAGGTCGGACAGGATGGCGACGCCCGAGCCGTTGGCCACCATGCTGCGAACCGCCTCCACCGAGCTGGTGCGGAGGATCACGTTGGGGCGGAATTCAGTGGCTTCCCAGTAGCGCAGGGCGGTCTGGTCCGCCTCGTCCACGGTCAGCAGGATGAAGGGCTCGGGGGCCACGTCGGCGAGCCCGACGGAGACCCGTTCGCTGAGCGGGTGGCGGTTCGGCAGCCAAAGGCGCCGTTCGGAGCTGAACAGGGTCTCGGCGGCGATGTCCGGGTGGCGCAGGTTGGCGGTCAGCACCACCGCCATGTCCAGCGAGCCGTCCAGCAGGCCGCGCTCGATGGCCTGGCGCTCCTGCTCGTGGAGGTCGAGCCGGATGCCCGGGTACCACTGCGCCATGCGCTGCAGGTGGTAGGGCAGGAAGTAGCCCATCACCGTGTAGCTGGCGGCCACCTTCAGGCTGCCTTCGAGGCTGGTGTCCGGCAGTGGGCTCTTCAGGGCGTCCTCCACGCTGCGCTGGATCGAGTAGGCGTGGTTGAGGAAGTGCCGGCCGCTGTCGGTGAGGGTCATGCCCTGGGGGGAACGGATGAACAGGCTGACGCCGAGCAGGCTCTCCAGCTCCTGGATGGCACTGGTGACGGCCGACTGCGAGATGTTCAGGTGGATCGCCGCCTGGGATATCTGCCCGACTTCGGCGGTGGCGATGAAGTAGCGCACCTGGCGCAGGGTGAATGACATGGGAACGCCCTTGGGTATCGATTTTTCAGATATCAGTCTATCGAATAATAGATCTTCCCAATGCCTCGTCCCCGCTCTTAACGTCTCGCCATCGATAGTCGAGCGCACGAGGAGAGCAGCGGATGATCGAGGTCGACCTCAATTCGGACCTGGGCGAGGGTTTCGGGCCCTGGACCATCGGCGATGGTGTTGATGCCCAGCTGATGCCCCTGATCAGCAGCGCCAACATTGCCACCGGCTTCCACGCCGGTGACCCCAACATCATGTCGCGCACCGTCGAGCTGGCGAAGCAGCATGGCGTCGGGATCGGGGCTCACCCCGGCTTTCGCGACCTGGTGGGGTTCGGTCGCCGGCACATCGCGGCGCCTGCGACCGAACTGGTCAACGACATGCTCTACCAGCTGGGCGCGCTGCGGGAGTTCGCCCGCCTTCACGGGCTGGCGTTGCAGCACATCAAGCCCCATGGCGCGCTCTACATGCACCTGGCCCGCGACGAGGAGGCGGCTCGCCTGTTCGTCGAGACCTTGCAGCGCGTGGACCCGACCCTGTTGCTGTTCTGCATGGACGGTTCGGCCACCTGTCGCTGGGCCGAGGCCCTGGGCCAGCCGGTGGTGCGTGAGTTCTATGCCGACCGCGAGTACGACGTGACCGGCTCCATCGTGTTCATCCGCCGGGTCACCGCGTGGGACCCGGACCAGGTGGCGGAGAAGGTCCTGCGCGCCTGCCGCGAAGGGCAGGTGCGGACGGTGAATGGCCAGGACATCCCGATCCGCTTCGATTCGATCTGCATCCACAGCGACACACCCGGCGCCCTGGCGCTGGTCCAGCGCACCCGGGAGCGCCTGGCCGCTGCCGGGATCGCTGTACGCGCGCCCCGCTGAACCCCTGCCAACGCCTGCCCAGACAATGACGACAAGAGGAAAAGACATGGCTGAACATCAGGTACTTTCGCCGCTTCCCGGCACCTTCTATCGCAAGCCCGCCCCCGATGCCGCCGACTACGTGCGTGTCGGCGAGCGTGTTGACGTGGGAACCGTGCTGGGGCTGGTGGAGGTGATGAAGCAGTTCTCGGAGTTGACCGCCGAGGTTGCCGGCACGCTCGTCGCCTTTCACGTGGACGACGGTGATCCGGTAGAGCCTGGCCAGTTGCTGGCCGTGATCCAGAGCGACGACTGAGGAGGCTGGCCGATGACCGGTTCGATCCGAAAATTGCTGGTGGCCAACCGCGGCGAGATTGCCGTGCGCATCATCCGTGCGGCTCAGGGCCTGGGCATTCCCACCGTGGCAGCGTGCAGCGAGGCGGATGTCGATGCCTTGCCGGCCCGGCTGGCCGATGAGGTCCGGGTGATCGGCCCGGCGCGAGCCGACCGCAGTTACCTGAACGGCGAGGCGCTGATCGCAGCGGCCCTGGACAGCGGCGCCGATGCCATCCACCCCGGCTATGGCTTTCTCTCGGAGAACGCCGCGTTCGCCCAGGCCGTGACCGAGGCCGGCCTGGTCTTCGTCGGCCCCGACGCCGCGACGATCCGCCAGATGGGCGACAAGGCCGAGGCCCGGCGCACCGCCAAGGCCGCTGGCGTGCCGGTGGTACCCGGCTCGCCCGGCGAGCTGGACAGCCTCGAGGCGGCACTCGCCTGCGCCGTCGAGGTGGGTTATCCGTTGCTGATCAAGGCGTCGGCCGGTGGCGGTGGACGAGGCATCCGCATCGCCCACGATGCAGAAGAGCTTGCCCGCGAGTTTCCGCTGGCCCAGCGCGAGGCCCAGGCGGCCTTCGGCTCGGGCGCTGTGTACCTGGAGCGCTTCATCCGCCAGGCGCGGCACATCGAGGTGCAGGTGCTGGGGGATGGTCAGCACGCCGTGCACCTGTTCGAGCGCGAGTGCTCCCTGCAGCGTCGTCGGCAGAAGGTCTTCGAGGAGGCGCCGTCCCCGGCGCTCAGCGAGGCCCAGCGTGCGGCCCTGTGTGAAAGCGCGGTGCGCCTGGCCCGGCAGATCGGCTATCGCGGTGCCGGGACCCTGGAATACCTCTTCGATGCGGTGAGCGGCGAGTTCTTCTTCATCGAGATGAACACCCGCATCCAGGTGGAGCACCCCGTGACCGAGATGGTGACCGGGGTGGACCTGGTGCAGTGGATGCTGCGTATCGCCGGCGGCGAGCCGCTGTCCCTGTCCCAGGCGGAGATCCGCCTGCAGGGCGCCGCCCTGGAGATGCGCATCAATGCCGAAGACCCGGCCCGCAACTTCTTCCCCAGCCCCGGCGTGGTGCAGTCGCTGAGCTGGCCGCAGGTGGAGGGCGTGCGCGTGGACAGCCATCTCTTCGAGGGCTACCGAGTGCCCGCCTACTACGACTCGCTGCTGGCCAAGGTGGTGGTTCAGGGCGCCGACCGCAACGAGGCGTTCGCCCGTGCCGAGCAGGCGCTGGCGGCGACCCGCCTGACCGGGATGGCCACCACCCTGCCGCTGCATCGACTGCTGCTGGCGGACGCCGCCGTACGCGACGGGCAGTTCGATACCGGCACCCTGGAACCCTGGCTCGTCGAGCGTGCCGCCCTGCTGGCCGCTGCCGTGGAGGTCCCCCATGAACACTGAAGCCGTGCGCTACAGCTTCGGCGGAGATGAACACCTGTTCGCCGAAGTGTCCGAATCCATGTCCCTGCCGGCATTCTTCCGTGGCATGGCTATTACCCGCGCCCTGGAGCGCGAGGCCCTGCCCGGGGTGCTGGACATCTGCCTGGCCAACGCCTCGTTCCAGGTGCGCTTCAACCCGGATGTGATTGCGCCGGAGGCGCTGCTGGAGCGGGTCCGGCAACTGGAGGCCCAGGCTGTTGCCGAACGCCGCCTGGAGACCCGCATCATCGAGATTCCGGTGCTCTACAACGACCCGTGGACGGCGGAAACCCTGATGCGATTCCGCGATCGCCACCAGGACCCGGCGTCCACCGACCTGGAATACGCCGCGCGCATCAATGGCTATGCCGACGTCCAGGCCTTCATCGAGGCCCACAGCGGCGCGCCCTGGTTCGTCTCCATGGTCGGCTTCGTCGCCGGGCTGCCCTTCATGTACCAGATGGTGGAGCGCGACCGGCAGTTGCAGGTGCCCAAGTATCTGCGCCCGCGCACCGATACGCCCCGGCTCACCCTGGGCCACGGCGGTTGCTTCGGCTGCATCTACTCGGTGCGTGGGGCCGGTGGCTACCAGATGTTCGGTGTGACGCCCGCGCCCATCTACGACCCCGAGCAGCGCCTCGATTACCTGCGGGACTCCATGGTGTTCTTCCGCTCCGGCGACATCGTGCAGTTCAAGGCCATCGACCGCGACGCCTATGACCGGGCGTTGGCCGAGGTCGAGGCAGGAACCTTCAGCCTGCGCATCCGTCCGGTCACCTTCGACCTGGATGCGTTCATCCAGGACCCACGTGCGTGTACCCAGGCCCTGCAGGAGGTGCTCAATGATTAAGGTGCTGAAACCCGGGCTGGCGACATCGGTCCAGGATGCCGGTCGGGAAGGCCATTACCACCTGGGCATTCCACCCTCCGGCGCGCTCGACCAGTTCGCCCTGCGCGCCGCCAACCTGCTGGTGGGCAATGCGCCCACCGCCGCCTTGCTGGAGTGCACCCTGCTGGGGCCTCAACTGGAGTTCCAGCGTGACGCCCTGGTCGCCGTCTGCGGCGCGCGCATGACGCCGCGCCTCGACGGTGAGGAAATGCCCCTGGACGCCGCGTTCCGGGTGCGCGCCGGGCAGGTGCTGGGCTTCGACTACCTGAAGGCAGGGGCGCGGGGGTATCTGGCCATCGAGGGCGGCATTGCGGTGCCCGAGGTGCTCGGCAGCCGGTCCACCTATGGCCTCGGGGCGATTGGCGGCCTCGAAGGGCGGCGCCTGGCAGCCGGTGATCAGCTCCCCCTGGGGCCCGCATCGGGGCGTGGGCGCGAGGGCGTGACCCTGCCACGCTCGCTGCAGGACGAGGTCGGTGGCGAGATGACGCTGCGGGTGGTGCCGGGGCTTTATGTACACCGCCTGACGCCGCAGGCGCTGGAGCAGTTCTTCGCCGACACCTGGACGGTGGGCTCCGAGGCGGATCGCACCGGCTACCGCTTCAAGGGCGGGGCGCCGCTGGCGTTCGAGCCGCGCGAGCAGCCGTTCGGTGCCGGGTCCGATCCGTCGAACATCGTCGATGCCTGCTACCCCATCGGCTCCATCCAGGTGCCCGGCGGCCTGGAGCCCATCATCCTGCACCGCGACGCCGTTTCCGGCGGGGGCTATGCCACCATCGGCACGGTCATCAGCCCGGACCTGGATCGCATGGCGCAGATGCAGCCGAACCAGAAGGCGCGCTTCGTCGCCGTCGACCTCGAGGAAGCCCTGGCCATCCGGCGCCAGTACAACCAGCGGTTGGAGCGCTTGCAGCGGTTCGTCCTCGACTGATCCTTTCGGCCGCCCTCACCCGTGAACCGCCCCGATCCTTCGAGAGGGGCGGTTTTCGTTTGGTCATAAAATACACAGTTGTAAACCTGTGTCCCGAATCTGGTTGACAGCGTCGAACCCGAAATTAAGATGCCCCTTAGCCTGAACGCCCAGGCCCACCGGCCTGGGCCACTCCGACAAGAGGCGCCATCCAAGCGTCGTAGGAACCCTTCCCATGAGTGCAACCGCCGCCATCGCTACCCGCCACGACTGGACCCTCGCCGAGGTGAAGGCGCTGTTCCAGCAGCCGTTCAACGACCTGCTGTTCCAGGCCCAAACCGTGCACCGCGCGCACTTCGACCCGAACCGCGTTCAGGTCTCCACCCTGCTCTCCATCAAGACCGGCGCCTGCCCGGAAGACTGCAAGTACTGCCCGCAGTCCGGCCACTACAACACCGGCCTGGACAAGGAAAAGCTGATGGAGGTGCAGAAGGTGCTGGAGGCGGCCGCCGAGGCCAAGGCCATCGGCTCGACCCGCTTCTGCATGGGCGCGGCGTGGAAGCACCCCTCGGCCAAGGACATGCCCTACGTGCTGGAGATGGTGAAGGGCGTGAAGAAGCTCGGCCTGGAGACCTGCATGACCCTCGGCCGCCTGGACCAGGAGCAGACCCGGGCGCTGGCTGATGCCGGCCTGGACTACTACAACCACAACCTGGATACCTCGCCGGAGTTCTACGGCAACATCATCACCACCCGCACCTACAGCGAGCGCCTGCAGACCCTGGCCTACGTGCGCGAAGCGGGGATGAAGATCTGCTCCGGCGGCATCCTCGGCATGGGTGAGTCGCTGGACGACCGCGCCGGCCTGCTGATCCAGCTGGCCAACCTGCCGGAGCATCCCGAGTCGGTGCCGATCAACATGCTGGTGAAGGTCAAGGGTACGCCCCTGGCCGAGGAACAGGACGTCGACCCGTTCGACTTCATCCGCACCCTGGCGGTGGCGCGGATCATGATGCCCCAGTCCCACGTGCGGCTGTCTGCCGGGCGTGAGCAGATGAACGACCAGATGCAGGCCCTGGCCTTCATGGCCGGCGCCAACTCGATCTTCTACGGCGAGAAGCTGCTGACCACCGCCAACCCCCAGGCGGACAAGGACATGCAGCTGTTCGCCCGCCTCGGCATCAAGCCCGAGGAGCGCGAGGAACACGCCGACGAGGTGCACCAGGCCGCCATCGAGCAGGCCCTGGTGGAGCAGCGCGATTCGCAGCTGTTCTACAACGCCGCCTCGGCCTGACGTTCGCCCGGTGGCGGGTACTTGCGCCCGCCACCCCGTGCAACCCGATTCCCCGTAGGGCCGGTGCGCCGCCGTAGGCCGCCTGCCCACTGCCGGTGAGCCATTGCGATGCCTTTCGATCTCGCCTCCCGCCTTGCCGCCCGCCGTGCGGAAAATCTCTACCGCCAACGCCCGCTGCTGGAAACGCCCCAGGGGCCCGAGGTGGTGGTGGATGGCCGGCCGATGCTGGCCTTCTGTTCCAACGACTACCTGGGCCTGGCCGACCACCCCGAGGTGAAGGCCGCCTTCATGCGCGGTGTCGAGCGCTGGGGCGCGGGCGGCGGCGCCTCGCACCTGGTGATCGGCCACAGCGGCCCGCACCACGATCTGGAACTGGCCCTGGCCGAGTTCACCGGGCGGCCGCGGGCGCTGCTGTTCTCCACCGGCTACATGGCCAACCTGGGCGCCGTGACCGCGTTGGTGGGCAAGGGCGACACCGTGCTGGAGGACCGCCTCAACCACGCGTCGCTGCTGGACGCCGGGCTGCTCTCCGGGGCGCGCTTCTCCCGCTACCTACACAACGACGTCGCCAGCCTGGAGGGCCGGCTGGACAAGGCCGAGGGCAACACCCTGGTGGTGACCGACGGCGTGTTCAGCATGGACGGTGACCTGGCCGACCTGCCCGGCCTGTGTGCCGCGGCCCGCGCCCGGGGCGCCTGGGTGATGGTGGACGACGCCCACGGCTTCGGGCCCCTTGGTGCCCAGGGCGGCGGCATCGTCGAGCACTTCGGCCTGGGCCTGGAGGACGTGCCCGTGCTGGTGGGCACCCTGGGCAAGGGCTTTGGCACCGCCGGTGCCTTCGTGGCCGGCAGCGACGACCTGATCGAGAGCCTGATCCAGTTCGCCCGGCCCTACATCTACACCACCAGCCAGCCGCCGGCGGTGGCCTGCGCGACCCTGAAGAGCCTGGAACTGCTGCAGCGCGAGCATTGGCGCCGCGAGCACCTGGATGCGCTGATCCGCCGCTTCCGCGAGGGCGCCGCCGAGATCGGCCTGGACCTGATGGATAGCCCCACGCCGATCCAGCCGATCCTGGTGGGTGACAGCGCCCGTGCGCTGCGGCTGTCGGCCCTGCTGCGCGAGCGCGGGCTGCTGGTCGGGGCGATCCGCCCGCCCACGGTGCCGGTCGGTGCCGCGCGCCTGCGGGTGACGCTCAGTGCCGCCCACAGCGAGGCGCAGGTGGAACGACTGCTGGTGGCGTTGTCCGAAAGCTGGAAGCTGCTGGCCGAAGAAGGACAACCCGATGCGTGACCGACTGATCCTCATCCCCGGCTGGGCCCTGGGCCCGGCTGCACTCGAACCCCTGCGCGACGCCCTTGCCGAGCGCGCCCCGCACCTGGCGGTGCAGATCCAGCCGTTGCCGGAACTGGACGACCCGGCCGCCTGGCTCGACGAGCTGGATGCGCGCCTGCCCGGCGACAGCTGGCTGGCGGGCTGGTCCCTGGGCGGCATGCTGGCCGCCGAACTGGCCGCGCGGCGGGATACGCACTGCCGGGGCCTGATCGGCCTGGCCGCCAATGCCTGCTTCCGCGCCCGCGATGATTGGCCGAGCGCCATGCGCGCCGATGTGTTCGGCGACTTCCAGGAGGCTTTCGGGCTCGACCCGGAGCTGACCCTCAAGCGCTTCCGCCTGCTGGTCAGCCAGGGCGCGCGGGACCCGCGCACTTTGGCGCGGCAGCTGCAGGTGACGCAGCCGGCCACCGAGCCGACGATCCTCGCGGCCGGCCTGCAGTTGCTGGCCGAGCTGGATACCCGCGCGGCCCTGGGCCGTTTCACCGGGCCGCAGCTGCACCTGTTCGCCGGGCGCGACACCCTGGTGCCCGCCTCGGCGGCCGATGCCCTGCTGGAGGAGTTGCCGGACGTGGAGGTGTCGGTGATCCCCGAGGCCAGCCACGGCTTGCCGGTGGAGTGCGCGGATGCCGTTGCGGCGGCGATGCTGGCATTCATGTTCGAAGGTGACGATGTCTGAGTTCCCCGTACCACCCGTGCCCGGCCTGCCGGACAAGCGCCAGGTGGCGGCGTCCTTCTCCCGTGCCGCCGCCAGCTACGACGCCGTGGCCGGCCTGCAGCGCCAGGTCGGTGCCGACCTGCTGGCGAGCCTGCCGGATGGCTTCGAACCACAGCGCTGGCTCGACCTGGGCTGCGGAACGGGGCACTTCTCGCGCCAATTGGCGGAGCGCTTCCCCCGTGCCCAGGGCCTGGCCCTGGACCTGGCCGAGGGCATGCTCCAGCACGCTCGCCCGTTGGGTGGAGCAGCGCATTTCATCGCCGGTGACGCCGAGCACCTGCCGCTGGCCGATGCCAGCCTGGACCTGGTGTTCAGCAGCCTGGCCGTGCAGTGGTGCGAGGACTTCCCGGCGGTGCTGGCGGAGGCACGGCGGGTGCTTCGCCCCGGTGGCCTGCTGGTGTTCAGCAGCCTCTGCGTCGGCACCCTGCAGGAGCTGCGCGACAGCTGGCGCGAGGTGGATGGCTTCACCCACGTGAACCGCTTCCGCGCCTTCACCCACTACCAGGCGTTGTGCGCCGACAGCGGGTTGCAGGTGCTGCAACTGGAGCGCCGTCCCCACGTGCTGCACTTCCCCGACCTGCGCCAGCTGACCCACGAGCTGAAGGCGCTGGGGGCTCACAACCTCAACCCCGGGCGTCCCGGCGGCCTGACCGGGCGAGCCCGCATGCGGGCGCTGGTCGATGCCTACGAACAGCGGCGCGAGGCCCTGGGGTTGCCGGCGACCTACCAGGTCGTCCACGGCCTGCTACGCAAGGAGACCTGAATGGGCGCTGCCTTTTTCGTCACCGGGACCGATACCGAGATCGGCAAGACCACCATCGCCTGCGGCCTGCTCCAGGCCGCCCGCAATGCCGGGCTGAGCACCGCCGCCGCCAAGCCGGTGGCTTCAGGCTGCGAGCGGACCGCCGAGGGGCTGCGCAACAGCGATGCCCTCGGCCTGCTGGCGGGCTGCAGCCTGCCGTTGCGTTATGAGGAGGTGAATCCCTTCGCCTTCGAGCCGGCCATCGCCCCGCACCTGGCGGCGCGTGAGGCGGGGGTGCAGCTGGATGTCGAAGCGCTGGCCGGGCCGGTCAACGCGGTGCTGGCGCGCAACGCCGACTTCACTTTGGTGGAGGGGGCCGGTGGCTGGCGCGTGCCCCTGGCGGGTGGGGAGAACCTGTCTGACCTGGCGGTGCGCCTGGGCCTGCCGGTCATCCTGGTGGTGGGCATGCGCCTGGGGTGCATCAACCACGCCGTACTGAGTGCCGAGGCGATCCAGCGGGACGGCCTGGTGCTGGCGGGCTGGGTGGCCAACATCGTCGACCCGGCCACTTCGCGGCTGGAGGAGAACCTCGCGACCCTCGCCGAGCGCCTGCCGGCACCGTGCCTTGGTCGCGTGCCGCGCCTTGAGGTGCCGTCAGCCGAGGCCGTCGCCGCGCATCTGGACCTGCATCCGCTGAAGCTGCCGCTATAAGCCGTCGGTCGTCCATCGCATTTTGTTTGTACGTTTTTTAAGCGGTATCTGCTTCAATTACGACGTGGTTCCCCTGGTTCGAGGTTGACGATGGAAATCTCAGGCAGTGCATTCAGCTACGGGCTCAACGCCCTGCAGTCCGGTCAGCAGCGTATCGACAAGGCCGCGTCGGATATCGCCAGTGCGCCGGTCCAGCGTTCGACCGATGCCCAGGCTGCGCGTACCGATGGTGATTCGGATGACCGCAGCAACGCCGACCTGGCTTCCAACCTGGTGGACCTGGACGTCGGCAAGTACCAGGCCCTGGCAGGTGCCAAGGTCGTGAAAACAGCCGACGACGTGCTCGGCACGCTGGTCGACACCAAGGCCTGATCCCCGCTCTCTCTCCCATCTTCGCGGCAGAGGCCGGTGAGCGGGCTCAGGCGCGGAGGGCCTTATGCGGATCGGCAGTCTCGCTCTCGATCCCTTCGTCAGCATCACGCGCTCCCGTGCGTCGGCAGGGGCGGCGGGTGGTTCCTCATCGACTGCCCTCGAAACCCCCAATCGTTCTTCTGGCGCCTCTTCACGTTCGTCTGAGCAGGGTTCATCCGGCAAAAGCACCGAGCTGAGCCAGGAAGACCAGCAGCGTGTCGCCGAACTGGTCAGCACCGATCGCAAGGTCCGTGCCCACGAGCAGGCACATGCCTCGGTGGGTGGCCGCTATGCCAGCGCCCCCAGCTATGACTTCGAACGCGGCCCCGACGGCCTCGACTATGCGGTCAGTGGTGAAGTCAGCATCGATGCCAGCCCGGTGGCCAATGACCCCGAGGCCACCCTCGTCAAGATGGACATCGTGCAGCGCGCGGCCCTCGCACCTGCCGACCCGTCCGCCCA
The DNA here is from genome assembly GCF_032621675.1 of Pseudomonas sp. zfem003. Lineage (NCBI taxonomy): Bacteria > Pseudomonadati > Pseudomonadota > Gammaproteobacteria > Pseudomonadales > Pseudomonadaceae > Pseudomonas > Pseudomonas sp. zfem003. The sequence continues at coordinate 92,615 of NZ_JAVYJG010000015.1, forward strand.
GGACCGCCAGGTGGCGGCACGGGCTGCCGGCCATGCCGCCGAGGCTCGGATCGACCTGGCTCGCTTGCGCCTGGAGGAAGCCGGCGGCGGAAGCCAGGCCGATGCTGCGTCGCCATCCGCCCCGGCCAGCGCCTCCAGCGACCTGGGTCTCTACGCGCAGATCGCCCAACCGGAACAGGCACCGCCCCTGCTGGATACCCGCGCCTGACGGCACCGCGTGGATGCTTGACAAGGGTCTGTGCGAAACGTATGTTTCAAACACCTGTTTGATTGCGGGCGGCACCCTGCAGCCGGCAACGACTACCGTGAAGTTGTAAGCGACCGATTCACCGGTCACCTAACTAGGAACCACCGTAGAGGTTTACCGCTATGCCTGATTACAAGGCCCCCTTGCGTGATATCCGCTTCGTTCGCGATGAACTGCTTGGCTACGAAGCGCACTATCAGAGCCTGCCTGGCTGCCAGGACGCCACCCCGGACATGGTCGACGCCATCCTCGAGGAAGGCGCCAAGTTCTGTGAGCAGGTGATCGCTCCGCTGAACCGCGTCGGTGATACCGAAGGCTGCACCTGGTCCGCCGAGGGTGTTAAGACCCCGACCGGTTTCAAGGAAGCCTACAAGCAGTTCGTCGAAGGCGGCTGGCCGAGCCTGGCCCACAACGTCGAGCACGGTGGCCAAGGTCTGCCGGAGTCCCTGGGCCTGGCCATCAGCGAGATGGTCGGTGAGGCCAACTGGGCGTGGGGCATGTACCCCGGCCTGTCCCACGGCGCGATGAACACCATCGAGCAGCACGGCACCGACGAGCAGAAGCACACCTACCTGACCAAGCTGGTTTCCGGTGAATGGACAGGCACCATGTGCCTGACCGAGCCGCACTGCGGCACCGACCTGGGCATGCTGCGCACCAAGGCCGAGCCCCAGGCCGATGGCACCTACAAGGTGTCCGGTACCAAGATCTTCATCTCCGCTGGCGAACACGACATGGCCGACAACATCGTCCACATCGTGCTGGCCCGCCTGCCCGATGCCCCTGCGGGCACCAAGGGCATCTCCCTGTTCATCGTGCCGAAGTTCATGCCGACCGCCGAAGGCGGCGTCGGTGCGCGCAACGCCGTGACCTGCGGTTCCATCGAGCACAAGATGGGCATCCACGGTAACGCCACCTGCGTGATGAACTTTGACGGCGCCACCGGCTTCCTGATCGGCCCGGCGAACAAAGGCCTGAACTGCATGTTCACCTTCATGAACACCGCTCGCCTGGGCACCGCGCTGCAAGGCCTGGCCCACGCCGAGATCGGTTTCCAGGGTGGCATCAAGTACGCCCGCGAGCGTCTGCAGATGCGTTCCCTGACAGGCCCGAAAGCGCCGGACAAGGCCGCTGACCCGATCATCGTCCACCCGGACGTGCGTCGCATGCTGCTGACCATGAAGGCCTTCGCCGAAGGCAACCGTGCCATGGTGTACTTCACCGCCAAGCAGGTGGATATCGTCAAGTACAGCCAGGACGAGGAAGAGAAGAAAGCCGCCGATTCCCTGCTGGCCTTCCTGACCCCCATCGCCAAGGCCTTCATGACCGAAGTCGGCTTCGAAGCCGCCTCCCACGGCATGCAGATCTACGGTGGCCACGGCTTCATCAGCGAGTGGGGCATGGAGCAGAACCTGCGTGACTGCCGCATCTCCATGATGTACGAGGGCACCACCGGCGTTCAGGCGCTCGACCTGCTGGGCCGCAAGATCCTCATGACCCAGGGCGAAGCGCTGAAGGGCTTCACCAAGATCGTCCACAAGTTCTGCCAGGCCAACGAGAGCAACGAAGCCGTCAAGGAATTCGTCGAGCCGCTGGCCAAGCTGAACAAGGAGTGGGGCGAGGTCACTATGAAGGTCGGCATGGCCGCCATGAAGGACCGCGAGGAAGTCGGTGCCGCTTCGGTGGACTACCTGATGTACTCCGGCTACGCCTGCCTGGCCTACTTCTGGGCCGACATGGCTCGCCTGGCTGCCGAGAAGCTGGCTGCCGGCGAAGGCGACGCCGCCTTCTACAAGGCCAAGCTGCAGACCGCGCGCTTCTACTTCAAGCGCATCCTGCCGCGTACCCGCACCCACGTGGAAACCATGCTGTCCGGCGCCAGCAACCTCATGGACCTGGCCGAAGAAGACTTCGCCCTGGGCTACTGAGTTCTGCGCGTCTAGAAGGAGCCCGCCTTTCGGCGGGCTTCTTCATTTCCGGTCCCCTGCCGGGCACCGTGCGTCGTCCGGCTGAGTGCCAGTGATCGGCGGAAGTGCCATCATATGGCCTGCTTTCCAACCAGTCGGACCCAGACGCGTGCGGACACTCCCGTCATTCCGCTTCAGCCATTTCCTGCCGCCGCTGGCCCTGGTGCTCGGCGGTGCGGTGGCGGGGACCCTGGCGGACATGAACGAGTTCTTCGTCTCCCTGTTCAACGTCCTGCCCACCCTGCTGCTGTTGCTCGGCGGCTCGTTCTGCGCCGCCTATGGGCGCCTTCGCCAGCTCTTCCTGCTGGCCTCGATCTACATCGGCTACTACCTGCTGGACACCCAGGTCGACTACTTCCAGGCCGAGCGCGTGGTGCGGGAAGATGCGGCCCTGGTGTTCCACCTCACCAGCCTGGTGCTGCCACTGCTGTTCGGCCTGTTCGGCTGCTGGCAGGAACGCACCCACCTGCTGCAGGACTTCGTCGCCCGCAGCGCCGTCCTGCTGGCCACCCTCGGCGTGGTCATGGCCTTGGGGCGGAGCTACCCCGAGGCGATGCTGGCCTTCGTCACCCCTGTGCGCTGGCCGCTGCTGCACGGCAGCTGGATGAGCCTGGTGCAGCTCTCCTACTTCGCCTTCGTCATCGCCCTGCTGGCCCTCGGCATCGCCTATCTGCGACAGCCCCGGCCGCAGCACGCCGCCCAGGTGGTCGCCCTGGCGGGGCTCTGGTGGATGCTGCCGAAGGTGTTCATCCTGCCCCACGCCCTGCATGCGATGACCAGCCTGACCATGCTCGCCCTGACCGCCTCGGTGGCCCACGAGGCCTACCAGATGGCCTTCCGCGACGAACTGACCGGCCTGCCGGGGCGTCGCGCGCTCAACGAACGGCTGCAGCGGTTGGGGCGCAACTACGTGCTGGCCATGACCGACGTGGACCACTTCAAGAAGTTCAACGACACCTACGGCCACGACGTCGGCGATCAGGTGCTGCGCATGGTCGCCAGCCAACTGCGGCGGGTCGGCGGGGGCGGCAAGGCCTACCGCTACGGCGGCGAGGAATTCACCATCGTCTTCGCCGGCAAGAGCATGGAAGAATGCCAGCCCCACCTGGAGGCCGTGCGCGAGGCCATCGAGCGTTATGCCCTGCACCTGCGTGACCGCGACAGCCGGCCGAAGAACGACCAGCAGGGCCGTGCCAAGCGCGGTGCGGCGGCGGCCCAGAGCGTCTCGGTGACCATCAGCATCGGCGTGGCCGAACGCGACGCTGAGCAGCGCACCCCGGAAGAGGTGATCAAGGCCGCCGACCAGGCGCTGTACAGCGCCAAGAGCGCCGGGCGCAACCGCGTCTTCCTCCACGGCCAGGCGCGTCGGGGCGCCGTGCGGGTGCGCCAGCCGGCCACCTGAACGGCCGGTTATGGCGCTGCATTCAGCGCCCGCAGCGTCGTTGTCGAGGGGGCGCCCAGCCTTTAGGGTCCGGAGATTGGCGCCGAGCCTGGCGCAGCCAAGGAGACCCTGCCATGCCCGAGTACAAGGCCCCCCTGCGCGACATGCGCTTCCTCACCGACGAGCTGTTCGACTTCCCCGCCACCTACACCGCCATCGGCGCCAGCGATGCCAGCCCCGACATGGTCGCCGCGATCCTCGAAGAAGGCGCCAAGTTCTGCGAGCAGGTGCTCTCGCCGCTGAACCGCTCCGGTGACGAAGAGGAATGCCAGTGGAAGGATGGCGTGGTCACCACACCCAAGGGCTTCAAGGAAGCCTTCTCCCAGTACGTCGAGGGCGGCTGGAACGGTCTCTCCGCCGATCCCACCTACGGTGGCCAGGGCCTGCCGCACTCCCTCGGGCTGATCGTTAGCGAGATGGTCGCCTCGGCCAACCAGTCCTGGGCCATGTACCCGGGCCTGACCCATGGCGCCATGTCCGCCATCCATGCCCACGGCAGCGAAGAACAGAAACAGACCTACCTGACCCGCCTCACCGAAGGCCGCTGGACCGGCACCATGTGCCTCACCGAGCCCCACTGCGGCACCGACCTCGGCATCATCAAGACCCGCGCCGTGCCCCAGGCCGATGGCAGCTATGCCATCTCCGGCACCAAGATCTTCATCTCCGCCGGCGAGCACGACATGAGCGAGAACATCGTTCACCTCGTCCTGGCCAAGCTGCCCGACGCCCCCGCCGGCACCAAGGGCATCTCCCTGTTCATCGTGCCCAAGTTCCTGCCCCGAGGAGACGGCATCGGCGAGCGCAACGCCGTGTCTTGCGGCTCCATCGAACACAAGATGGGCATCAAGGCCTCCGCCACCTGCGTGATGAACTTCGACAGCGCCACCGGCTTCCTCATCGGCGAGGCCAACAAGGGCCTGAACTGCATGTTCACCATGATGAACCACGCCCGCCTGGGCACCGGCATGCAGGGCCTCTGCCTCGGCGAGGCCAGCTACCAGGGTGCCGTGCGCTACGCCACCGAACGCCTGCAGATGCGCGCCCTGACCGGGCCCAAGGCGCCGGACAAGCCCGCCGACCCGATCATCGTCCACCCGGACGTGCGCCGCATGCTGCTGACCATGCGCGCCTTCAACGAGGGCAACCGCGCCCTGGCGTACTTCACGGCCCAGCAACTGGACATCGCCCACGGCGCCGAAAGCGCCGAGGAGCGCGAGCAGGCCGAGAACCTGCTGGCCTTCCTCACCCCCATCTGCAAGGCCTTCATGACCGAGACCGGCCTCGAAGCCACCAACCTCGGCATGCAGGTGTTCGGCGGCCACGGCTACATCCGCGAGTGGGGCATGGAGCAACTGGTGCGCGACTGCCGCATCGCCCCCATCTACGAGGGCACCAACGGCATCCAGGCCCTCGACCTGCTGGGCCGCAAGGTCCTGGGCAGCCAGGGCAAGCTGCTGATGGGCTTCACCAAGCGTGTCCACCAGTTCTGCCAGGCCCAGGCCGAGCACCCGCAACTCAAGGCCCAGGTGGCGCAACTGGCCGACCTCAATCGCCAATGGGGCGAACTGACCCAACGCATCGGCATGGCGGCGTTGAAGAACCCCGACGAAGTCGGCGCCGCCTCCGTGGACTACCTGATGTACAGCGGCTACATCGTGCTGGCCTACTTCTGGCTGCAGATGGCGGTGGTCGCTCGCCAACAGCTGGACGCCGGCACCGGCGAAGCCGCCTTCTACGAAGCGAAGCTGCTCACCTGCGACTTCTACTTCAAGCGCTTGCTGCCCCGTACCGCCGCCCACAAGGCCGCCGCAGAAGCCGGCAGCGACTGCCTGATGGCCCTCTCCGCCGAGCAGTTCGCCCTCTGACGGCCTATCGTCAGAACGACCGGGCCCGCCGCGTGCGGGCCTTTTCACAAGGGGCAATTTGTGTGACCCGTATATTTTATATGGTCACACACTGACCCTATGTGTCTGTCGAGTTGTTCGGATACACTGCCGGCCTGTTCCGTGAAACCGGCCTGACCGGCCACCTGAGAGTTCCTGCGAGGTTTGCACATGGCTGACTACAAAGCGCCCCTGCGCGATATGCGCTTCGTCCTCAATGAAGTCTTCGACGTCGCCAAGCTCTGGTCCGAAATGCCAGCCCTGGCCGAGGTGGTCGATGCCGATACCGCGTCGGCGATCCTGGAAGAGGCCGGCAAGGTCACCAGCGGCGTCATCGCGCCGCTGAACCGTTCCGGCGACGAAGAAGGTTGCCAGTGGAACGACGGCCGCGTGAGCACCCCGGCCGGCTTCCCCGAGGCCTACCGCACCTACGCCGAAGGCGGCTGGGTCGGCGTCGGTGGCGATCCGGTGTTCGGTGGCATGGGCATGCCCAAGGTCATCTCCGCCCAGGTGGAAGAGATGGTGAACTCCGCCAACCTGTCCTTCGGCCTCTACCCGATGCTGACCGCCGGTGCCTGCCTCTCCATCAACGCCCACGCCAGCGAAGAGCTGAAGCAGAAGTACCTGCCGAACATGTACGCCGGCACCTGGGCAGGCTCCATGTGCCTCACCGAGCCCCATGCCGGTACCGACCTCGGCATCATCCGCACCAAGGCCGAACCCCAGGCCGACGGCAGCTTCAAGATCACCGGCACCAAGATTTTCATCACCGGTGGCGAGCACGACCTGACCGAGAACATCATCCACCTGGTGCTCGCCAAGCTCCCCGACGCACCGGCCGGTCCCAAGGGCATCTCCCTGTTCCTGGTGCCCAAGGTGCTGGTGAACGAAGACGGCTCCCTGGGCGAGAAGAACAGCCTGTCCTGCGGCTCCATCGAGCACAAGATGGGCATCAAGGCCTCCGCCACCTGCGTGATGAACTTCGACGGCGCCACCGGCTGGATCGTCGATGCACCGAACAAGGGCCTGGCCGCGATGTTCACCATGATGAACTACGAGCGCCTGGGCGTCGGCATCCAGGGCCTGGCCACCGGCGAGCGTTCCTACCAGAGCGCCATCGAGTACGCCCGCGAGCGTATCCAGAGCCGCGCCCCGACCGGCCCGGTCGCCAAGGACAAGGCCGCCGACCCGATCATCGTCCACCCGGACGTGCGCCGCATGCTGCTGACCATGAAGGCCTTCAACGAAGGTGGCCGTGCGTTCTCCAGCTACGTGGCCCTGCAACTGGACACCGCCAAGTACAGCGAGGACCCGGTGGTGCGCAAGCGCGCCGAGGAACTGGTCGCCCTGCTCACCCCGGTGGCCAAGGCCTTCCTGACCGACCTCGGCCTGGAAACCACCGTCCACGGCCAGCAGGTCTTCGGCGGCCACGGCTTCATCCGCGAGTGGGGCCAGGAGCAACTGGTACGCGACTGCCGCATCACCCAGATCTACGAAGGCACCAACGGCATCCAGGCCCTGGACCTCGCCGGCCGCAAGGTGGTGGGCAGCGGCGGTGCGTTCTACAAGCACTTCGCCGACGAGGTGAAGGCCTTCGCCAGCGGCGCGTCGGCCGAACTGGCCGAGTTCACCGAGCCGCTGAAGGCCGCCATCGCCAACCTGGACGACCTCACCGCCTGGCTGCTGGAAAGCGCCAAGACCAACCCCAACGAGATCGGCGCCGCTTCCGTGGAGTACCTCCAGGTCTTCGGCTACACCGCCTATGCCTACATGTGGGCACTGATGGCCCGCGCCTCCCTCGGCAAGGAAGGCCAGGACGAGTTCTACGCCAGCAAGCTCGGCACCGCGCGCTTCTACTTCGCCCGCCTGCTGCCGCGCATCCACTCCCTGACCGCCTCGGTCAAGGCCGGCAGCGACTCGCTCTACCTGCTGGACGCCGCGCAGTTCTAAGGCGCAGCGTGAATGAGGAAGCCCCGCCTTGGCGGGGCTTTTTCATATCCGCGCCAAGGGGCGCCTGATCCATTCCGGCAGCAACGGCCCCCGGCGTCGGAAGGCCGCCTCCAGCTCCTCCAGCCTAATGCAGCGCGCCGTGGCCGTCGGCGCCAGAGCGGCCCGCAAGGCGCGCCAGGCTCCCAGGGGCAAGACACCGGGTGCATCCAGTCGCCGGTGGCGGTGCTGCTCCAGGGCCTGGCGGGCGTCCAGCCGGCCATAGGGGTGGTGCCCCGTCGCCAGTTCGTAGAGCACGCAGGCCAGTGCGTAAAGGTCACTGGCTGTGCTCGGCTTGTCGCCGTCGAGCAGTTCCAGGGCGGCGTAGCGGGGTGTCCAGGCGCCGATCCGTTCCCGTGCCAGGGTGGGCAGGCCGCCGTCGGCGTGGGCCAGGCCGAAGTCGAACAGCCGTGGCCCCGCGTCGGTGAGTATCACGTTGCTCGGCTTCAGGTCGCCGTGCACCACACCACAGTGGTGAGCGTGGGCGACGGCACCGAGCAGCGGCACGGCGATCTCCCGCAGTTCCAGCCAGGGCAGCCCGGTCGGACGGTCACAGAGCAGGTGATCCAGGGGCAGCCCTTTGAGCAGCTCCTGGGTGATGAAGGCACGCCGGCAGGCGGTGTCCACCTCGAAGGCGTGCAAGCGGACGATGGCCGGATGACGCAGGCGTACCGCCAGGGCGTACTCGCTGTAGAGCAGCGCGCTGGCATCGGGGATGGTGGCGAACTCCTCGTTCAGCAGCTTCACCGCCACCCAGGGCGACGGTTCGCCGAACTGTTCCCACAGCAGGTCCCGTGCCCGGTACACCGAGCCCATGCCGCCGATGCCCAGCAGGCGCTCCAGGCGGTAGCGTCCGTTGAGCACGGTCGGCAGTTCGCCGAGGTCGGCCGCCGGCGCGCTGTTGGCACAGGCGAAGCCCTCGTGCGATGCCGGCGTGATGGCCGGGCGTGGCTTGCGGCGGCGTCTGGCTTTGCTCATCGGCGCGCCACCACGGCGGTGATGTTGTCCGGGGCCGCCCCCTGCAGGGCCTGCTCGAAGAGCTGCTCGAGGGTGGCGATGGGCGAGGCGAGGCTGAGGGCCTGGCTCAGGGCCACCTCGTCCAGCTCGCGGTACAGCCCGTCGCTGCAGAGCAGGAAGGTGTCGCCGGGGTGCAGCTCCAGCTCCAGCACATCCAGGGCGAAGGCACCGTCACCGCCCAGGGCACGGGTCAGGGCATGGGCGGACGGATGTCGACCGGCCTGCTCCGGGCTCATGCCCTGGTCCTCGATCAGCTCGCGCAGCAGCGAGTGGTCGCGGGTGAGCTGGTAAAGGCAGCCCCAGCGCCACAGGTAGCAGCGGCTGTCCCCGGCCCACACGCAGGCGGCGCGGCTGCCCTCCACCAGCAGGGCGGCCACCGTGCTGCCCATGATCCTCCGCTGGCCGTCGGTGACGGTGAGTTCGTCTGCCAGCCTGCGGTTCAGCCAGTGCAGGTGGCGGCGCAGGTGCTGCAAGCGGTTGGCGAAGTCCCCCGAGGCAGGCAGCTCGGCCAGGCTTTCCACCACCAGGCGGCTGGCGCGGTCACCG
>NZ_JAVYJG010000016.1:0-63122 GCF_032621675.1 Pseudomonas sp. zfem003
GGCTAAGAGAGCGGGGCAAGACCGGCAAGCAGATCGTCTGCGCCGCCATGCGCAAGCTGCTGAACATCGCCTATGGCGTCCTGAAATCGGGCCAGCCGTTTGACGCAAAACTAGCCCTTGCTCACTAGCAATCAAGACGGTATCTACACGCCCCCTTGAATCCTCTGCGTGCTTGCCCTCCCCGCCCCACCTCCCTATCCTTCGCCGGTCGCGGTAAATCCCGCGGCCGGGTTTGACAGCCTGTTGTCTGGGCGCGATTGCGCCACTGGTGCATACGAAAAACGGCGTACGTTTTTTGTAGGCCCATGCACGTATGCAACTTTTACAGTTGCGCCGCTTTATGGCAGATCGCGCGGGGAGACCCTTGCGGTCTGCCGGTTCCTGGACCCGGTCTGTCAACCCCGCGCGGTCTGCCACCTTTCGATTGACAGCGAACAGTGGCAGCTCCTAACCCGTCCAGAGGAGCTTCACCATGCAAGACGCATATACCCCCGTTGTTTTTCTGCGCTACGCCTACCAACTCCGCGCCGTGATGGTCGACAACCGCCCCTGGTTCGTCGCCGAGGATTTCGCGCGGCTGATCGGTGCGCTGCGCCCCTATCGCCTGCCCCAGCGGGTGGACCCGCACCACCGGAGGGCGCTGTTCCTGCTGCACCAGTCCGGCGCCCGCGAGGAGGTGGAGGTGATCAGTGATGCCGGGGCCTACCAGGCGCTGTACCGCTTCCACCACCCGGAGCACCGGGCCATCAGCCAGTGGCTGAGCGAGCAAGTGGTGCCGACGCTGCACGACCGCCACCGGGATGCAGAGGCGGCGCCCCGCCGGGCCTACATGTGCTGGGCCAACCAGCCGATCAACGTGCTGAGCTGGCAGGGGGATGTCTGGATCAACCGGCAGGACCTGCCGGTCTTCCTCGCCAGCCTCGACGAACCGGCATTGCGCACCGACGCCAGTTGGCGGCAAGCGCCCTGGTAAATCGCTGACAGACGGGCCCTTCGGGGCCCGTTTTCGTTTGGGGTGGTGGGATGAGTGCGGGCGGTTGCGGGGTGACGCGGGTGGGCGGGGCGTAGGGGGGACCGCGCTTTATCGGTCCACCGTTTGGTGTGAGCTAGGCATGGCGGCGGGACGGTCGGCGCGGCTTGGGGTTGATGCGGTTCGCTGAGCTCACCGCATCCTACGGGTGCCAGGCCGTTTGGGTTGTGGGGCGTTGGTGCGTGCAGGTTCGCTCCCGGGCTGAAGCCCGGGCTACGAGCGCATCGCGAATGGGTTCGCTGCCACTAGGTGAGCGAGGTGTTTCAGCCGAAGTGCATGTCGACCAGTTGCATGGCCGGAGCAGGCCTGTCGGAGTGGATATTGCAGAGCTTCACATTTCCGAATCCGAAGCGCGTATGGCACTGGACGTACCACCTCCAGACACCCCCACGAATGCACCCACGAAGGTGTATTCGAGGTAATCCTGCTTGTATTGGTTGTTCTCCGCATCCCAATCCAGCGACAGCCTGGAGTCGAAACCCACCTCGATGGAACTGTCCAGTTTGACGACCGATGCAGCGCGCTTTGCGAATAGGCCGTTGCCATTCTTCAGATCAGCTGCGACATGAGCGACCTGTTGTGCGCCAACCGCGATGTAGCACCCTGTGAGCATCGAAGTGAAGACGAAGTCGGCCCTTCGCTCAGCGATGCTGGTGACCGCAACAGCACCAGGGGCGTAGTCCACCCAATACCCTCTCAAAGGTGCTTCAGCCCCCGACTGGGGCTCAGTACCTTGCTTTAGATGACGCACCAGTTCGACACCTGAACTGCCAGCGCGGATATCAAATTCGGCCACCTTGTGTTCATCAAGCCGCAACAGAAACATGTCCGTACCCCACTCACCCTTGGTACCGATCTGCAGGGGGTAGCGCAGCAGGAAGCCGAGCACGTCATCCCGAAATTCCTTGTTGTATCTCTGCATGGGCTGGAAATCCTTCGCAGTATGTGGGTGGGGTGAGCCTTGCCTTTGAGCCTCAGGTGTCGCTAGCCGACAGGTGCCACCAGGCTGGCCGGCGGTCGACGAAGGCGTGAGCGGTCGGTGCAAGCGCGGGGTGGTGGTTGTCGTCGAGGCTGCCGAGCAGCAGGCCGAGGGTGTCGCCGTGGTCCAGGGCGCCGAGGGTGCTGCCGCAGTGCCGGCAGAACGCGCGGGAAGACTGGGCAGAGGAGCGGTAGCGGGCGGGCTCGCCGTCGGGGCCGGTCCAGGTGATGGCGGCCTTGGGCAGTTCCATCCAGCACAGGGTGACGCTGCCGGAATGACGCTGACAGGTGAGGCAGGAGCAGGTGTGCACGCTTACATCGTGCTCGGGAAGGCGCGCGCTGAAACGGATGGCCCCGCAGAGGCAGCCGCCGGTGAAGGTGAGGTCGCCCATGCCGGGCCTCCTTGCCGCGTGGAATTGGGCTTGGAGTGTAGGCGTGCCGCTTCGCTTCGGTAAGGCCCCTCCTCGGCCGGTATTGGGGCGTTTGCGCGCGCTGGGTGGTGGGGGTAGCCCGGGCTTCAGCCCGGGACGGGCTGGCAGGCGGTCAGATCCAGACGTCGTTCTGGGCGGTGCGTTCGCCGCCTTCTTCGCCGGTGTTGATTACGCCACGGGGCTCGATGAGCAGCATCTTCACTTCGCGTTCGGCATAGGGCTTGTGTTCGACGCCCTTGGGCACGACGTACAGCTCGCCGGGGCCGAGCAGGACGGCGCCGTCGCGGAGGTCGATGCGCAACTGGCCTTCGATCACCAGGAAGGCTTCGTCGGTGTCGGCGTGGGAATGCCAGATGAAGTCGCCTTCGATGCGCACGACCTTGAACTGGTAGTCGTTCATTTCGGCGATGACTTTCGGGGTCCACTGTTCGCTGAACAGGGAGAGCTTGTGCTGCAGGTTGATGCTCGGGTGGGTCGGCTGGTGCACGACGCGGCTCCTGGCTGATGGGTGAACTGCGAGGGTAGCGAGGGCCGCTGCGATGCGCTTGTACGATCCTGCGGCTTTCTCGGCGGCGTGCTACTCGGTCACCCGTGCGCTTTCGGAGCGGCTATGGGGCAACCAGGCCCCTCGCCCGCCTGGAGCCCGCGAGCGACTACAGGGGCCGCTCGCGTTGCGCCCGCCGTGCCTACGGGGTGAGCGACAGCGGTACACCCCAGATGGGGTCCTGCTTGCCCTGCTGGCGCAGCGGGGTGATCTGCAGGGGCTGGATCCGCGACAGCAGTGCCTGGTGCCTGTCACTGAGGATGCGCTGGGCGATGAGGGAGGTGGTGAAGTCCATGGGCGCGGGCCAGGTGTAGACGGTGAGGTTCTCCAGCGGGCATTCGACCTTTTCCGGGGCGGTGGCCCGGCATTTGGACGCCTGGTATCGATAGCCCGGGGTGCGCAGGTGCATGCGTGGGGCCAGCAGCAGTTGACCGCCCTGGACGGTGAAGCTGGCGAGGGCCTTGTCGGCTGGCAGGCGCGACTGGACCTTGATGGAGGGGACGTCGCGGGAGTCGGTCTGCTGGTAGTAGCCGGCCCCCGAGCGCTGGGTGGTCTCGCTGTATTGCTGTTCGCCCCAGGCGACACAGGCGCCCGAGGCCATGTGCACGGCGGTGCAGACGGCCTGGCTCCTGGTTTCGGTGCCGTAGGTGGCGTCCTTCCATACGTCTTCGCGGTAGTACTCGCGGTACAGCTCGGTGGACAGGTACGCGGTGCCGTTGGGGCCGCTGCCGGAGCCGGGTGGGCCGCTGCGGGCGCCGATTTCGTCGAGCACGCCACGGATCTGGTAGTCGTCGCCGCCGGTGAGCAGGTACTTGCCGGGCGGCAGGATGTGCACTTCGAAGGCCTTGAACAGGTAGGTGGCGTTGCGATCCCGCTGCAGTTCGTTGGTCTGGAACCTGCGGCCGAAGGTGATCGTCGGGTCCTGCTCGTTCTGCCAGATCACCGTGGGCGTCCATTGGATCATGTCCAACCCGTCGTTCAGGGTCTTGTGGGGGTTCACGTCGGCCACCAGCACCACGGCCTTGTTGGCCTTGAGGGCGGCGTCGATCTCGTCCAGCAGTTGCGCGTAGCGCGGGTCGTCCATGGTGCCGGGGCTGCCGACGTAGGGCTCGGGCACGCAGCCGGAAAGGGACAGGGCGAGCAGCACGGCGGCCGGCAGGGCGGAGAGCAGGCGAGGCAGTCTCATGCATCGTTCCTTGATGGGGGTGGACCGGGCATGTTGCGTCGACCGGGGGCGGGGCGAAATAGTGCAGATGAGCTAGCGCGGGGCTGAACGCGGCGGGGCTCCGCCTGGTACGCCCTCCCCGGTTGCCGGGGAGGGCCTTGGGGTCAGCGCAGGCCGTGGACCATGGCGGCGGCGACGCTGAGCACGTCCTGGCCGAGCTTCATGGAACGCTTGCCGTTCCAGCCGGTTTCCGGGGCGGGGTTGTCGTCGTGGTCCTTGAAGGGCATTTCGATGGTGAAGGACAGGCAGTCGAACTCCAGGCCGACGGCGTTGCAGGCCAGGGTGATGTTGGCCTGGCCCGGCTCGTCGCGGGGGTAACCGTAGCGGGTCTGGAACTCGGCGCCCATGTCGACGAGGCGGCGGCGGAACTCTTCTTCCAGGGCGGCGAGGCGCGGGGTGTAGCCGGGGTTGCCCTCGCAGCCGGCGGTGAAGACGTGGGGGATTTCCTCGTCGCCGTGGATGTCGAGGAACAGGTCGACGCCGATGCGGCGCATCTGCTGCTGGACGAAGTGGACTTCGGGGGTCTCCGCTTCGCTGGCCGATTGCCAGGCGCGGTTGAGGTCCTTGCCGGCGGCGTTGGTGCGCAGGTGGCCACGGTAGGCGCCGTCGGGGTTCATGTTGGGGACGAGGTAGAGGTCGGCGGCGTCGAGCAGGCGCTCCAGCTCCGGGTCCTGGCGCTGCTTGAGGCGCTCGATGATGCCTTCCATGAACCATTCGGCCATGTGCTCGCCGGGGTGCTGCTGGGCGATGATCCAGACGCGGCGCTGGGCCTGGGGATTGCGGCTGACCTTGAGCAGGGGGATGCCGCGCCCTTCGAGGCTCTTGCCGGTGGCGACGATCTCGGCGCCGGCCGCTTCGACGGCCTGGCGGATGAGGGCGTCGTGGCGCGCGCGGCTGTAGGGCTCGAAATAGGCGAACCAGATGTGCGACTGGGTGGGCTCCAGGCCGAAGTGCAGGCCGTTCTCGTCGAAGCGGCTGGGCACGCGGAACCAGTTGACCTGGTCATAGGAGGCGGCGGCGTTGTAGCCGGTCCAGGCGTGGGCGTAGGCGGACTGGCCGGCGTTGACCAGGCTGAAGTCGTGGCGGCTGCCGGGGGTCATGCCGTCGACCTTGAAGTGGAACCACTGGAAGTGGTGGCTGCGCAGGTCGGGGCGCATGGCGAGAAGGACGTGGCGGGGGTTGCTGGCGTCCTTGACTTCGATGTTGCCGCTGTCGAAATCGGCGCTGATCTTCATGGCTACCTCGGGCTTTGTCAGGGGTGCGCGCAAGAATGGCAGGTCGCCCGGTGCGGGCATATGCACCAGGCGACAAAGGCTTGCGTGATGGGGACGGATCAGTGGCCTTCGAGCCGGGCGAGGCGCTCTTCCAGTTCGGCGATGCGGGCTTCCAGCTGCTCGACGCGGCTCTCCAGGCCGGCGCGGGATTCGCTGCGCTCGGGGGCGTCCTGCCGGGTGGCGAGCAGCGCTTCGAGGTCGGCCGCTTCGCCCAGCAGGTGCATGAAGCGCTCCTCACGCTGGCCGCTCTGGCGCGGCAGTACGGTGGCCAGGCCACGGGCGGCGAGGCGGTCGAGGTGGTGGCGGACCTGGTCCAGGTCGTCGAACTCGTGCATGCGGCCGCTGCGGGTGAGCAGTTCGCCGAGGGTCTGCGGGCCGCGCAGCAGCAACAGGCCGAGCAGGATGAGCTGCGGCTGGACCAGCTCCAGGGTCTTGTCGGCGCGCTGCTCCCAGCGGTCGGCGCGGCTGCCCATCACCAGGCGGGCCAGGCCACGCCCTTCGAGGGTGCGCATGCCCTGCCCCACCTGACCGGCGGTGAGGTTCATCACCGGTTCGCGGCTGGTCTTCTGGTTGCTGGCCAGCACCAGGGCGTTGAGGGTCAGCGGGTAGGACTCGGGGGTGGTGGCCTGCTTCTCGATCAGGCTGCCGAGCAGGCGGACTTCGACGGCGCTCAGGGGCTCGTGGGTGAAGGGCGTTTCGATCTCGCTGGACATGGGGCCATCCATTGGTAGGAAAAGGCCCATAGCCTAGCAGGACGCCCGGCGGCTGCCTGCATGCGCGCAGCGCTCTGGCCCGGCCCGGCCAGCCTCCCCGTCGCTACCCGCTGGATGCCGCGTGCTTGCGGGCGGCGCCAGACGTTCAATGATCCGAACATGAGCCTGCTATCGATGGCGTTTTTCAGGATATTTCTGGCCATTTAATCGAATTATTCGATTGTTATGATTTCACGCAAGAGTGTTTTACATAAGGTTTCAGGCGCTCTTAAAGAGCCGAAAAATACACATAACTAACTGTTTTTATTGAATAAATTAAGCACTATCAATGAAATCGATGGTCACCATTGACCATCTCCACTTTTTTATCGATTTTATTTCTATAACATTGCCCTCGTGTTCACTTTCAACCCCACTTCCACGAGGAACCCATCATGAAAATGCGCATCCTTGCCAGCCTGTTCGCCGTCAGCCTGACCGCTACCGCCAGTGCCTTCGCCCTGCCCCAAGAAACCCAGCAGGACTCGCTCCTGACCGCCGGTGCCGAACGTGCCGTGAACCCGCCGGTTGCCGAGAACGGCTCCGACCGCACCCTGGGCTTCCGCGTGGCCGAAGACGGCTCCGACCGCACTCCCGGCATCCGCGTTGCCGAAGATGGCTCCGACCGCACCCCCGGCATCCGCGTTGCCGAAGACGGTTCCGACCGCACCCCTGGCATCCGCGTTGCTGAAGACGGCTCCGACCGCACCCCCGGCATCCGCGTCGCCGAAGACGGCTCCGACCGCACCCCCGGCATCCGCGTTGCCGAAGACGGCTCCGACCGCACCCCCGGCATCCGCGTTGCCGAAGAYGGCTCCGACCGCACCCCCGGCATCCGCGTTGCCGAAGATGGCTCCGACCGCACCCCCGGCATCCGCGTTGCCGAAGACGGTTCCGACCGCACCCCTGGCATCCGCGTTGCTGAAGACGGCTCCGACCGCACCCCCGGCATCCGCGTTGCCGAAGACGGCTCCGACCGCACCCCTGGCATCCGCGTCGCTGAAGACGGCTCCGACCGCACCCCCGGTTTCCGTGTTGCCTGAAGCCACACGGACCGGAGCGCATCCCGCCTGAGTCAATGCTGTCGCGAGGCCAGATCGATGCCTGAAACATCCCACGCTTGAAGGCGCCCTGACCGGCGCCTTCGGCGTTTTTAAGGACTAGTGCTTTCCGCCGGAGCTATGTTGGCTGCCGGCATTGAAGCCCCTTATCACGCATGCCTACAGAGAATGCTCGGCCAATTGAGGCCTCAACCTGCATCAGGCCATCTGCGTGATGGTGGCGCGGAAGCGCCGCAGGGCGGCGAGGAAGAAGGCGCTGCCGATGGCGAGGATGGCGAGGAACTGCGGCCAGACGATGTCGAGGCCGGCGCCGCGATAGAGAATGCCCTGGGCCAGGGCGACGAAGTGGGTGGTGGGGGCGATCAGCATCACGTGCTGCACCAGCTCCGGCATGCTCTCGCGCGGGGTGGTGGCACCGGAGAGGATCTGCAGCGGCATCAGCACCAGGATGGTGAGCAACCCGAGCTGCGGCATGGAGCGGGCGACGGTGCCGAGGAAGATCCCCATGGAAGTAGTGGCGAACAGGTGCAGCGCGGCCCCTACCAGGAACAGCGACAGCGAGCCGCTGATGGGCACGGCCAGCCAGCCGCGTACCACGAACACCAGGCTCAGCGCGGTGGCTACCAGCACCACCAGCCCCATGGACCAGACCTTGGCCAGCATGATTTCGAAGGCGGTGAGCGGCATCACCAGCAGGTGCTCGACGGTGCCGTGTTCGCGCTCGCGGATCAGCGCGGCGCCGGTGAGGATGATGGAGAGCATGGTGATCTGGTTGATCACCTCCATCACCCCGCCGAACCAGGCCTGGGTGAGGTTGGGGTTGAACAGGGTGCGCATCTCCAGTTCCACCGGCATGGCCTGCTGGCCCCGGTGCCGGGCGACGAATTCGTTGACCTCGGTGGAGATGATGTTCTGCACGTAGCCGGCGCCGCTGAAGGCCTGGCCGATCTGCGTGGCGTCGACGTTGAGCTGCACCACCGGGTTGCGCCCGGCGAGCACGTCGCGCTGGAAGTCCGGCGGGATGTCGAGGGTGAAGGTGTAGCGGCCGGTGTCCATGCCACGGTCCATGCCGGCCTGGTCGATCAGCTCGGGCGTGCGGAAGTACGGCGGCTGGAAGGCATTGACCAAGCGGTTGGAGAGCTGCGAGCGGTCCTCGTCGACCACGGCGATGGGCGCGTGGTGGAGGGTTTCCGGCAGGCCGGTGGCGGAGCTGTAGACGCCCATGCTGAAGGCCCAGAGGATCAGCGCCAGCATCGCGTAGTCACGCTGCAGACTGCGGAACTCCTTGAGCCCCAGTTGCAGGATGTTGCTCAGGCTGCCCATGTCAGACCTCCTGCTTCTTCAGCGACAGGACGCTGAGGCCAAGCAGCACGGGGATGGTGATCAGCAGGGGCACGAAGTAGCCGGCCAGGTCGCTGAACCCCAGGGCCTTGGAAAACACCCCGCGGCTGATGATGAGGAAGTGGGTGGCCGGATAGGCCTGCCCGACCAGGGCGGCCGCCCCCTCCAGGGACGACACCGGGTGGATCAGCCCGGAGAACTGGATCGCCGGGACCATGGTGGCGATGGCCACGCCGAACACGGCGGCGATCTGGCTGCGCATGAAGGTGGACAGCAGCAGGCCGAGCCCGGTGGCGGTGATGACGTAGCACAGCGCGGCCAGCACCAGGGTGACGAAGCTGCCCTTGAGGGACACCCCGAACACCACCACGGCCAGGGCCACCATGAGCAGGAAGTTGATCATGCCCATGGCGACGTAGGGCAGCTGCTTGCCAAGGAGGAACTCCAGGCGGGTGACCGGCGTGACGTAGAGGTTGGTGATGGAACCCAGCTCCTTCTCGCGCACCACGCCGAGGGCGGTGAGCATGGCCGGGATCATGATCAGCAGCAGCGGGATCACCGCCGGCACCATGGCTTCCAGGCTCTCCACGTCGGGGTTGTAGCGGTAGCGCACTTCGGTGGTGACTGCCGTGGTGTAGCCGCCGGAGGGCGAGCGCCGCGCCAGCTCGGCGAGGTACTCCAGGTGCAGGCCCTGGACGTAGCCCTTGACGGTGTTGGCGCGGGTGGGCATGGCACCGTCGATCCACACGCCGACGGTGGGCCGGGCGCCGCGCTTGAGGTCGCGGCCGAAACCCGGCGGGATCTCCACCGCCAGGCTCAGCTCGCCACTGCGCATGCGCCGGTCCAGTTCGGCGTAGTCGTGGATCGGTGCGCGCTCGATGAAATAGCGCGAGCCGGCCAGGTTGAGGGCATAGGCCTCGCTGGTGGTGGTCTGGTCACGGTCGAGCACGGCATAGGAGAGGTCTTCGACATCCATGCTGATGCCGTAGCCGATGATGAACATCAGCAGCACGGTGCCCAGCAGCGCGAGGGTCAGGCGGATCGGGTCGCGGCGCAGCTCCATGCTTTCGCGCCGGGCGTAGCTGAACAGGCGGGCGAAGCTGAAGCCACGGTCCTTGCTCGCGCCCTCCCCGCCCTTTGCCAGCACCGGTGCGGCCTGGGGCGGCTGGCCGCTGATGCCGGCGGCCTCTTCGAGGTAGGCGATGAAGGTGGCTTCGAGGGTGGGCAGGTTGCGTTTGGCCATGAGGCCGGCGGGGGTGTCGCTGTCCAGCACGCGCCCGGCGTGCATGAGGGAGATGCGGTCGCAGCGCTCGGCTTCGTTCATGAAGTGGGTGGAGATGAAGATGGTGACGCCGTCGTTGCGCGAGAGGTCGATCATCAGCTCCCAGAAGCCGTCGCGGGCCACCGGGTCCACGCCGGAGGTGGGTTCGTCGAGGATCAGCAGCTCGGGGCCGTGGATCACCGCCACGGCCAGCGACAGGCGCTGGCGGATGCCCAGTGGCAGGCCTTCGGGCAGCTCGTCCTGCACGCCGTCGAGGTCGAAGCGCTGGAGCATTTCGTCCACCCGCGGGCCGATGCGCTCGGGCGGGAGGTGGAACAGCCGGGCGTGCAGTTCGAGGTTCTGCCGCACCGTCAGTTCGCCGTAGAGGGAGAAGGCCTGGGACATGTAGCCGACCCGCCGGCGGGTGGCCAGGTCGCTGGCGTCGACATCCTGCCCGAACAGGGCGCAGCGCCCTTCGCTGGCCGGCAGCAGGCCGGTGAGCATCTTCATGGTGGTGGACTTGCCGCAGCCGTTGGAGCCGAGGAAGCCGAAGATCTCGCCGCGCTCGATGCGGAAGCTCACGCGGTCCACGGCGACGAAATCACCGAAGCGGCAGGTGAGCCCTTCGGCTTCGATGGCGATCTCGCCGTTGCCGCGCTCGCGGGGCGGGATGCTCAGGCGGTGGTGGCCGCTGCGCTTCTCTTCGGGCAGCAGGGCGATGAAGGCTTCTTCGAGGGTGTCGCAGCCGGTGCGCTGGCGGATCTCGGCCGGGGTGCCGGTGGCGAGTACCCGGCCGGCGTCCATGGCCACCAGGCTGTCGAAGCGGTCCGCCTCTTCCATGTAGGCGGTGGCCACCAGCACGCTCATGCCTTCGCGGCCCTGGCGGATGCGCCCGATCAGTTCCCAGAACTGGTTGCGCGACAGCGGGTCGACGCCGGTGGTGGGCTCGTCGAGGATCAGCAGGTCGGGGTCGTGGATCAGCGCGCAGCACAGGCCGAGCTTCTGCTTCATGCCACCGGAGAGCTTGCCGGCGGGCCGTTCGCGGAAGGGGTCGAGCCCGGTGCTGCGCAGCAGGTCGTCGATGCGCCGTTCGCGTTCGGCGCGGTCATGGCCGAACAGGCGTCCGAAGAAGTCGACGTTCTCGAACACGGTGAGCGTCGGGTAGAGGTTCTTGCCCAGCCCCTGGGGCATGTAGGCGACCCGCTGGCAGATGGCGCGGCGGTGGCGGGCCGAGCGCATGTCGCCGTCGAGCACGCGGATGCTGCCGTCCTGCATGCGCCGGGCGCCGGAGAGCAGCGCCAGGAGGCTGGACTTGCCGACGCCGTCGGGGCCGATCAGCCCGACCATGCAGTTGGCGGGGATGGCCAGGTCGACATCGTTCAGGGCGAAGGTGTCGCCGTAGCGCAGCGAGACCCCGCTCAGCTGCGCCACGTGGCTGACGGCCTCCATCAGGGCACCTTGATTTCGAGGTGCTCGGGCCAGGTGGCCGCTTCATCCAGCTTGAGGTAGGCCATGCCGGGTACGCCGGTCTTCACGGCAGTGATGTGCTGCTTGAGCAGCGCCGGGTCGATGCGGGCCTTGACGCGGAACACCAGCTTTTCGCGCTCGCTGGCGGTTTCCACCGTCTTGGGAGTGAACTGGGCGACGCTGGCGACGTAGGAGACCTTGGCGGGGATGACGTACTGCGGCACGGCGTCGATCACCAGCCGCGCTTCGGAGCCGAGGGTGACGCGGCCGGCCTGGGGCGCGGGGAGGAAGAAGGTCATGTAGACGTCGCCCAGGTCCACCAGGTTGAGCAGCTTGCCACCGGCCCCCAGCACTTCGCCGGGCTGGGCGACGCGGTACTGCACGCGGCCGTCGCGCGGGGCCTTGAGCAGGCTGTCCTCGATGTCGGCCGCCAGGCGGGTGACGGAGGCGCGTGCGGCTTCGATGGCGGATTCGGCCTCGATCACCTGGGAACGGGCGGCTTCGATGCCGGCCTTGGCCGAGACCACCTGGGAGCGCGAGGCGGCCAGGGCGGCCTGGGCGCTCTGCATCACGGCGCGGTCATCGTCCAGTTGCTGTTGGGGCAAGGCATTGCGCTTGACCAGGGCCTCGGTACGGGTGAAGCGCTTGCTGGCGGCGGTCAGCTCGGCCTCGCGCTGGCCGACCACGGCTTCGGCGGTGGCCTGCTCGCTCTGCCGCTGGGCCACCAGGGCCTGAGCGGTGAGGCGGGCGTTCTCGGTCTGGCGCACCTGGGCTTCGGCCTGGGCGAGCTGGGCCTGGAGCACCTGGGTGTCCATGCGCGCGACCACCTGGCCGGTCTTCACGAAGTCGCCCTCGTCCACGAGGATTTCGGCCACGCGGCCGGCCAGCTTGGTGGCCACGTCCACTTCGGTGGCCTCGATGCGGCCATTGCCGCTGGCGAAGCCCTCTCCCAGGCCGACCGGGCGCAGCACCCACCAGGCGCCGGCGCCGAGCGCGGCGACCACGAGCGCGGTGACGATCCAGCCTCGAACCTGTTTGCTTGGCTGCTTCATTTTTCAGTCCATTTCCTTGTGATGGTGGGGATCATCCGATAACTCCACGGAAATCACCTTGATACAGGTCAGGGTGCCTCCGTCGAGGATGAGGGCGCTTCCAGCGACTTGCGATATGATGGCGCCCGGCCTGATCGGCCAGACTTTCCAGTGACCGGCGCCAAGGCGCCATGGACCTTGTATGAACGACACCCTTCAAGACACCGACGCCCCGGCCGCCCCCGAGACCAGCACCGAGGCGACCGAGAAAAAGCCGAAGCAGAACCTGCCCTGGTACCAGACCCTGAAAGGCCACGACCGTGGCCAGCGCCCCGGCATGCCGCCGCGCGGCTCGCGCCGCTCCATGGGCAAGCGCTGACACTCCGTGCCCCACCGGCGACCCCTTGCGGGTCGCCAGGATGCGGCCTTCGATCCCTGACTGGCCGCGTCGATACCTGTCCCTCATCTTGCGTCCTCCGTGACTCCGGGGTTTAGTGGCGGCTGCTCCAACGAGACCACCCCATGCGCCGATCCCTCGCCGTCCTCCTGCTGTTGCTCTCGCCTGTTGCCGCCCTGGCCGACGACTTGCGCCAGTGGGTGCCGGCGCGCGAACTGCCTGGAATCCTAGAGCGGCTTCGCCGCGATCACCACCCGCACTTCGCCGTCGTCGATTACGGCCAGCGCTCCAGCGAGCCACGCTTCCTGCTGTTCGAGCGGCGCAGCCACGCGCTGCTGGGGCGGTTTCGCGTGGCCCACGGGCGCGGCTCGGACGCGGACCACGATGGCTACGCGGAGCGTTTTTCCGATCGTCCAGGCAGCCTGGCGTCTTCACTCGGGGTGTTCCGCACGGCCGAGGTGTTCCAGAGCGAGGCCCCGGGCCACGGCCTCTCCATGCGCCTGGAGGGGCTGAGCCGCAGCAACCGCAATGCTATGGCGCGGGCCATCGTGGTGCATGCGCGGGACTACATGGAGCGCGACTTCATCGAGGCCCACGGTGTGGCGGGACGCAGCAATGGCTGCCTGGTGCTGGCCAGCGCCGACCGTGACCGGGTGATCCGCCAGTTGCAGGGCGGTGCGCTGATCTTCGCCATCGGTCCGCGCTGACGATTCTGCGTACCGGCTCACGCTGCTGGATGGCGCTGTCATTTTCCGGTCGCTTTTGGGCTTTAGCGTCAGGTCTCCGTCGATTCGCCCGTATGGAGACATGCCTTGAACCACGAAAACAACGACACCGCCGTGCTGTTCGGCAACGGCGACGAGCTGCCCAGCAACGGCTCGGACAACCTGCACATCAATGACCTGATCGCCGGCCTTAAGCGCCGTGAGGTGCTGGCCGGTGGCGCCACCCTGGGCGCCCTCGCCTTCCTTGGCGTGAGCCTGCCCGGCCAGGCCCAGGCCACCGAGATCGAGGCCGAGGCACGCGGCCTGGGCTTCCCCTTCCGCCCGCGCAAGCGCCTGGGCTTCGAGGGCATTCCCACCGGCCGCGCCGACACCGTGACGGTGCCGCCGGGCTACAAGGCCACCGCGTTCATTCCC
Organism: Pseudomonas sp. zfem003; assembly: GCF_032621675.1. Classification (NCBI taxonomy): domain Bacteria; kingdom Pseudomonadati; phylum Pseudomonadota; class Gammaproteobacteria; order Pseudomonadales; family Pseudomonadaceae; genus Pseudomonas; species Pseudomonas sp. zfem003. The sequence continues at coordinate 13,932 of NZ_JAVYJG010000016.1, forward strand.
TGGGGTACGCCCATCACCGGCCGCTACCCGGCCTTCGCCGATGACGCCAGCAACAGCGCCCAGGACCAGGCCGAGCAGACCGGCATGCACCACGACGGCATGCACTTCTTCCCCATCGATGCCCGCCACGGCTTCGGGATACGTTCGGACCACGGCCTGCTGGTGCTGAACCACGAGTACATCGACGCGCCGCTGCTGCACCCGAACGGCCCGACCGTGGTGAACGGCAAGCGCACCAGCGCCGAGGAGGTCCGCAAGGAGATCAACGCCCATGGCGTGTCGGTGGTGGAGATCCGCCGTGACGTGCGCGGCGAGTGGAATGTAGTGCCCAGCCCGCGCAACCGCCGCATCACCGCGGCGACGCCGATGCGCATCAGCGGCCCGGCACGCGGCCACGCGCTGATGCAGACCCGCTACAGCCCGGACGGCACCCAGTCGCGCGGCACCCAGAACAACTGCTCCAACGGTTTCACCCCCTGGGGCACCTACCTGACCTGCGAGGAGAACTGGGCCGGCTACTTCGCCACCCGCGACGCCGACCTGCCCCGCGAACTGAAGCGCTATGGCCTGCGCAACACCAGCCGCTTCGGCTGGGAAACGCTGGCGGGCGATGAGTTCGAGCGCTTCGACGCGACCCGCAAGGCCGCCGATGCCAAGGGCGACTACCGCAACGAGCCGAACCAGTTCGGCTGGATCGTGGAGATCGACCCGTTCGACCCCACCTCCACGCCAATCAAGCGCACGGCCCTGGGCCGCTTCGCCCACGAAGGCCTGATCTTCGCGCCGGTGAAGCCAGGGCGCCGGGTGGTCTGCTACTCCGGCGACGATTCGCAGAACGAGTACATCTACAAGTACGTCAGCCGCGACACCTTCCGCCCGGGCAAGCGCAACCATCGCCTGCTGGACGACGGCACGCTCTACGTGGCGCGCTTCAACGCCGATGGCAGCGGCCAGTGGCTGGCCCTGGACATCAACGACCCGGCCTTCCAGCAGGCCTGCCAGAAGGCCGGCGTGACCTTCGCCGACCAGGGCGATGTGCTGGTGAACACCCGCCTGGCTGCCGACACCGTGGGCGCGACCAAGATGGACCGCCCGGAATGGGGCGCGGTGAACCCGGACAACGGCGAGGTGTACTTCACCCTGACCAACAACACCGCGCGCACCACGCCGGACGCACCCAACCCGCGCCCGAACAATGCCTACGGTCACATCATCCGCTGGCGCGAGCAGAGCCGTGACTACGCGGGCGCACGCTTCAACTGGAACCTGTTCCTGCTGGCCGGCCCGCAGAGCGACAGCCGTGGCCCGAACGGCCAGCCGCTAGACGCCGGCACCATCCTCGCCAGCCCGGACGGGCTGTGGTTCGACGAGGACAGCCGCCTGTGGATCCAGACCGACATGAGCGGCAGCCAGCTGGCGTCCGGCCCGTTCGGCAACAACCAGATGCTGGTGGCGGACCCGCGCACCGGGGAGATGAAGCGCTTCCTGGTGGGACCGCTGGGCGCGGAGATCACCGGGATCACGGCGACGCCGGACTTCCGCACGCTGTTCGTCAACATCCAGCACCCGGGCGAGGGCTCGACCCCGACCAACCTGACCAGCACCTGGCCGGACGGCCCGGGCCGCCGGCCGCGCTCGGCGACGGTGGTGATCACCCGGGAAGACCGTCGGCGCATCCTCTGACCCCTCCGCCACTGGCCGAACTGCCAGGGCACTCCGACCGGCCAGCAATGGCCGGTCCCTTTTGACACTGGGAGACTGGCGGCTCACTCACCACGAGCCTCGCCATGCCGACCAACCGCCTCGCCAAAGCCACCAGGCTGATCACCCGCCTCCCTGCTGCACTGCACACACCCTTGCTGAGCCTGCTGATCGGCAGCCAGGTGAAGTTCGCCGGCACCGGGCGCATCCGCGTCCACCACCTGGGCCGCGACCGGGCGGTGATGAGCCTGGCCAATCGCAAGCGCGTGCAGAACCACATCGGCGGGGTGCACGCCGCTGCCATGGCGCTGCTGGCGGAGTCGGCGACGGGCATCCTGGTGGGCATGAGCGTGCCGGACACCCGCATTCCGCTGATCCGCACCCTGCACGTGGACTACCTGCGGCGGGCAAGTGGCGGCCTCAGGGCCGAGGCGCGGCTTTCACCCGAGCAATTGCGCCAGATCGAAGACGAGGAAAAGGGCGAGGTGACCGTGGAGGTGCGCGTGACCGACGAGAGCGGTGCCGAGCCGATCCGCTGCCAGATGGTCTGGGCCTGGGTGCCGCGTAGGAAGGATCGCGTCGACTAAGCTTCCCGGCATTTCACACCATGCAGGAGGCACGATGCCCAACAAGACACTGCTGCTGAGCGCCATCGCGCTCGCGATTACGACGGCCAGCGCCACCCTCTATTGGCGCCTGCAAGCGGATACCGAAGCAGTCGGCCCCGTTGCAGCGGCACCAACCGCCAGCGCCCCCGCAACAGCCCGCTCCGAACAGCCTGGCGAGCAACCACCGAAAGCAGAGACAGAGACCAAGCCAGCCGTGGATCCGGCACTGGTGGATGCCTACTCCAAACGCTTGGCGTTCGACAGCGAGTACCGGGGCTTCTTCGACAAGGCCTCCCAGTTGCCAGAGGCGGAACGGGAGGCGGAAGCCGAGCGGTTGCGCAAGGGGCTGGAGGAGCGCGAGGCGCGAGGCGAGCTGGCGGCGAGCGAATCGCTGATGCTGCAGATTGCGCTGATCCAGGCGACCGAGAGCGATCCGGAGGAGCAGAAGAGCCGTGCAAACGCCCTGCTCCGCCGCTACCAGGAGGCCAGCGAGGCCCGCGAGAAAGCACTGGCGCAGCAGCCTTCACCGCAGTTCAAGCGCTACAAGCAGGATGAGAAACGCATCGTCGAGGAAGTGATGGCGTTGGAGGCAATACCGGATGGCCTGTCTCGCAACGAGTACCTGCGCCAACGGCTGCAGGAAGCCCGGGAGCAGGCCTATCAGTGAGGTGACCGGGGCGCGCAAGGCGCCCCGGCAGGTTCAGAGCAGTTTGTTGATGGCGTCGTAGATCGGGTTGTTGGGCTTGGCTCGGTCCGCCGAATCGCTGAGCTCGGAGGCGTCCAGCACCGGACCTTGGCCATTCAGCACGTTGTCGATGAAGTGGCTGAGCTCCAGACCCTGCTCCTGGATATCGCCGTTGGCGAAGTCGACGATGGTGGTGCAGTGGCTCTCGTTAAGAGCCCGGTACTGCGGGAAATAGCCCCCGAAGTTCGGCAGGTTGGCCAGGGTGTCGCGCAGGCGCGCGGTGTCCACCTGCCACTTGGCCTTGATCAGCGCCTCCTTGGCGGCCTTGTCCGGAGCATTGGCGATTTCCGGGTAGAACCGCTCATAGGAATAGGACGAGTAGTTCAGGTCCTGCCAGAAGTGCGTGTGACCCAGGCGGTCCCCTGGGAAGTTGGCTGCCAGGGCCGGGTAGAGGCTGCCCAGGTTGGAGAGACTCACGCCCGGCAGGCGCGACTGCAGGAACTGCAGCGGCCCCTGGTCAAGCCCCCAGGCGCTGCGGATGAGGTTCTGCAGCGGCAGCGAGGGGTAGGTCTGGCTGTCGCCGCCCACTGCAGCGCTGAAGACCGGCCCGGAGTCGTCGATCAGGAAGCCGCGATCCGGCGCGAGGTCCTGGCGAAGCACCGAGTGACTGATCAGGCTGCCCGCACCGCCGGCACTGCAGCCGGTGGACAGCATCTGGCCGGGACGCTCCAGGTTGTCCTTCAGCCAGCCGAGCACTGCCCGACCGTTGCGCAAGCCGTTGTGGTGCCAGACCAGGGGAGGCTTCTTCCCGCTCGGATCGTCATAGACCGCCACCTTGTCGCCGGCATACAGGTCACCGGTGCAATAGGGGATGTAGACGATGTTCCAACCCTGGGTCTTAACCCGGGAGTAAGGATGAAGGCGCACGACGAAGGGGCTGACCAGGCTGGCCTGGGGGTTCATCAGCTTCATGTAGTCATCCGGAATGCCATTGGGGTTGCGCGCGCCGCGGATGCCGGCCTGGCCGGAACAGCTGGCGTAGTCCCAGCAGGCGCCGCCGCCTTCCATGTAGATCAGGGTGTTACTGGTGTTCGGCATCCGGTTGACGAAGAACTTGTAGGGTGAGCCGTCACCGCATACCGCCCCGGTCTCCGGTGCGAGCTGGACGGTTTGCCAGGCGAAGTAGGCCGTCGGCGTGAAGCCGGACTTGAAACCGGCCGGGTTGGCCAGCATCGGGTAGGGGCCAACGCGCTGCTCGGCCCGCACGGGGTTATCAGCCTTGGGCGGAGAGGTCAGGTTGAGAAGTGTTTTCCAGGCACCGTAGTCACCGAGTTCGGCGTGGGCTTGGAAGGTTGGCAACAGGCAGGACAACAAGATGATGCTGCAGCGCAGGCGCGTAGCGAGCCTCATGGGCAGTTCCCTCTTTTCTTGATGTTTTGGTAGGACCACCAAGCCCGGAAAGGCCGAGGACATGGGGGTCCGATTGACCCCCTGAGTACCGCCGGGAAACAGGGGAAACGCTCTGAAAAAGCGCAGCTGGTACGCTAGTACAGCATTCAGGGTGCCTCAATAAGCCGCTGCCAGAATTATTCGGGATAGAAACCGCTACCTTTGTAGTAGTTGGCGCTAATGCACCGGTAACTTTTAGTCGCCTCTGTAGGATTAATTAGGTAGTGATTAAATATTCTCCAGTCAAACGAGAATGAATATCAACTACAGACCATCTAACTTGCCGCTGCGGCATAGCGACGCAATCCGACCAAGGCCTAACAAAAAACTGAAACCCGCGACCCATCTGGCTTTCATAGCAGTACAAGGTCCTTTTACTGCCCTCGGAGTTAATTTTTCGACCTGAAAAATTTACTTGTTCCCCCTTACGGGCATAAAATTGTTCGAATAGATTGCCGGGTGCTTCTGCTCCGGCATAACCCTAATAACACGAGTGAACGCCGTTCCTTGTAGAAGGAGTTCGGGCATGTCGGAAGCCACTGCCATCCTGTCCCATAACTGGGGTTTCGCTGTTTTCCTGCTGGGCGTCTTCGGCCTGATCGCATTCATGCTCGGCGTCTCAGCCCTCCTCGGTAGCCGCGCCTTCGGCCGCGCCAAGAACGACCCCTTCGAATCCGGGATGCTCCCCACCGGCAGCGCCCGCCTCCGCCTCTCCGCCAAGTTCTATCTGGTCGCGATGCTCTTCGTGATCTTCGACGTCGAAGCCCTCTTTCTCTTCGCATGGGCCGTATCTGTTCGCGAAAGCGGATGGGCCGGGCTCATCGAGGCCACCATTTTCATAGCAATTCTGTTGGCAGGTCTTGCCTATCTCTGGCGCATCGGAGCCCTCGACTGGGCCCCCGAAGGTCGTCGTAATCGGCAGGCGAAGCTAAAACAATGAGGCTTTGGCAATGCAATACAAACTTACTCGGATCGATCCGACTGCTCCCAACGAGCAGTACCCGATCGGCGAGCGGGAGGTCGTCACTGACCCTCTGCTAGAAGATCAGGTCCACAAGAACATCTTCATGGGCAAGCTCGAGGATGTTCTGAGCAACGCGGTCAACTGGGGCCGCAAGAACTCCCTGTGGCCGTACAACTTCGGTCTGTCGTGCTGCTACGTGGAGATGACCACCGCCTTCACCGCGCCCCACGACATCGCCCGCTTCGGTGCCGAAGTCATTCGTGCATCACCCCGCCAGGCTGACTTCATGGTCATCGCCGGCACCTGCTTCATCAAGATGGCGCCGATCATCCAGCGCCTCTACGAGCAGATGCTGGAGCCCAAGTGGGTGATCTCGATGGGCTCGTGCGCCAATTCCGGTGGCATGTACGACATCTACTCGGTGGTCCAGGGTGTGGACAAATTCCTCCCCGTGGACGTGTACATCCCTGGCTGCCCTCCCCGCCCGGAGGCATTCCTGCAAGGCCTCATGCTGCTGCAGGAATCCATCGGCCAGGAGCGCCGCCCGCTTTCCTGGGTCGTCGGCGACCAAGGCATCTACCGTGCCGAAATGCCGTCGCAGAAGGAACAGCGCCGCGAACAGCGTATTCAGGTCACCAACCTGCGCAGCCCCGACGAAGTCTGATACGGGTCTTTCCACGAGAAGGCCCGTTTCACTCTGTACGTTGACCGAAAGCGACCGAGACCATGACTGCAGACACCGTTCTGTCTATTCCGCCTTACAAGGCTGACGACCAAGATGTCGTCGTTGAGCTGAACTCCCGCTTCGGCGCCGAGAGCTTCACCATCCAGGCAACCCGCACCGGCATGCCGGTGATCTGGGTCCCCCGCGAAAAACTTGTCGAAGTACTGACCTTCCTGCGCAACGCCCCCCGCCCCTTCGTCATGCTGTACGACCTGCATGGCGTCGACGAGCGTCTGCGCACCCAGCGCCGCGGCCTGCCGGGCGCCGACTTCACGGTGTTCTACCACCTGATCTCGCTGGAACGTAATAGTGACGTGATGATCAAGGTCGCCTTGTCCGAGGGCGACCTCAACCTGCCCAGCGTCACCCGGATCTGGCCCAACGCCAACTGGTACGAACGCGAGGTCTGGGACCTCTACGGCATCACCTTCACCGGGCACCCGCACCTGACCCGCATCATGATGCCGCCGACCTGGCAGGGTCACCCGCTGCGCAAGGACTACCCGGCGCGCGCCACCGAATTCGACCCCTTCAGCCTCACGCTGGCCAAACAGCAGCTCGAGGAAGAAGCCGCCCGTTTCAACCCCGAGGACTGGGGCATGAAGCGCCAAGGCGAGAACGAGGACTACATGTTCCTCAACCTCGGCCCCAACCACCCCTCCGCCCACGGTGCCTTCCGCATCGTGCTGCAGCTGGACGGTGAAGAGATCGTCGACTGCGTCCCGGACATCGGCTACCACCACCGTGGCGCCGAGAAGATGGCCGAGCGCCAGTCCTGGCACAGCTTCATCCCCTACACCGACCGCATCGACTACCTCGGCGGGGTGATGAACAACCTGCCGTACGTACTGGCCGTCGAGAAGCTCGCCGGCATTCAGGTACCGCAGAAGGTCGACACCATCCGCATCATGCTGGCGGAGTTCTTCCGCATCACCAGCCACCTGCTGTTCCTGGGCACCTACATCCAGGACGTGGGCGCCATGACCCCGGTGTTCTTCACCTTCACCGACCGCCAACGCGCCTACAAGGTCATCGAAGCCATCACCGGCTTCCGCCTGCACCCGGCCTGGTACCGCATCGGCGGTGTCGCCCATGACCTGCCGCGCGGCTGGGACAAGCTGGTCAAGGAATTCGTCGACTGGCTGCCCAAGCGCCTGGACGAGTACACCAAGGCCGCGCTGCAGAACAGCATCCTCAAAGGCCGCACCATCGGCGTTGCGCAGTACAACACCAAGGAAGCCCTGGAATGGGGCACCACCGGTGCCGGCCTGCGTGCCACCGGCTGTGACTTCGACCTGCGCAAGGCCCGCCCCTACTCCGGCTACGAGAACTTCGAGTTCGAAGTCCCGCTGGCCCACAACGGCGACGCCTACGACCGCTGCATGGTCCGCGTGGAAGAGATGCGCCAGAGCATCCGCATCATCGACCAGTGCCTGAAGAACATGCCGGAAGGCCCGTACAAGGCCGACCACCCGCTGACCACGCCGCCACCGAAAGAGCGCACGCTGCAGCACATCGAAACCCTGATCACCCACTTCCTGCAGGTTTCCTGGGGCCCGGTCATGCCGGCCAACGAAGCCTTCCAGATGATCGAGGCGACCAAGGGCATCAACAGCTACTACCTGACGAGCGATGGCAGCACCATGAGCTACCGCACCCGGATCCGGACGCCCAGCTTCGCCCACCTGCAGCAGATCCCCTCGGTGATCCGCGGCAGCATGGTGGCCGACCTGATCGCCTACCTGGGCAGTATCGACTTCGTTATGGCTGACGTGGACCGCTGACATGAGCATTATCCAGACCGACCGTTTCGTCCTCAGCGAAACCGAACGCTCGGCCATCGAGCACGAGATGCACCACTACGAGGACCCGCGCGCGGCGTCCATCGAAGCCCTCAAGATCGTCCAGAAGGAGCGCGGCTGGGTGCCGGACGGCGCTGCCGACGCCATCGGCGAGATCCTCGGCATCCCTGCCAGCGACGTCGAAGGCGTTGCCACCTTCTACAGCCAGATCTTCCGCCAGCCGGTCGGCCGCCACGTGATCCGTGTGTGCGACAGCATGACCTGCTTCATCGGTGGCCATGAATCCGTGCTGGGCCGTATCCAGGAACAGCTCGGCATCGGCCTTGGCCAGACCACCGCCGACAACCGCTTCACCCTGCTGCCGGTGTGCTGCCTCGGCAACTGCGACAAGGCACCGGCCCTGATGATCGATGACGACACCTACGGCAACGTCAGCGCCGATGGCGTCTCGCAACTGCTGGAGGCCTATCAATGAAGACCCTCACCTCCATCGGTCCGTCGAACCGCATCCAGCGCAGCGCGGAAACCCATCCGCTGACCTGGCGCCTGCGTGACGACGCCCAGCCCGTCTGGCTGGAGGAGTACCAGCAGAAGAACGGCTATGCCGCCGCGCGCAAGGCACTGGGCGAGATGGCCCAGGCCGACATCGTCCAGCAGGTCAAGGACTCCGGCCTCAAGGGCCGTGGCGGCGCAGGCTTCCCCACCGGCGTGAAGTGGGGCCTGATGCCCGCCGACGAATCCATGAACATCCGCTACCTGCTGTGCAACGCGGATGAAATGGAGCCCAACACCTGGAAGGACCGCCTGCTGATGGAGCAACTGCCCCACCTGCTGGTGGAAGGCATGCTGATCAGCGCCCGCGCGCTCAAGGCCTACCGTGGCTACATCTTCCTGCGTGGCGAGTACGTCGACGCGGCGCGCAACCTCAACCGCGCCATCGACGAAGCCAAGGCCGCCGGCCTGCTGGGCAAGAACATCCTCGGGTCGGGCTTCGACTTCGAGCTGTTCGTCCACACGGGCGCCGGCCGCTACATCTGCGGTGAAGAAACCGCGCTGATCAACTCCCTCGAAGGGCGCCGCGCCAACCCGCGTGCCAAGCCGCCCTTCCCCGCCGCCGTCGGCGTCTGGGGCAAGCCCACCTGCGTCAACAACGTCGAGACCCTGTGCAACGTCCCGGCGATCGTTGCCAACGGCGTGGACTGGTACAAATCCCTCGCCCGCCCGGGCAGCGAAGACATGGGCACCAAGCTCATGGGCTTCTCCGGCAAGGTGAAGAACCCCGGCCTCTGGGAGCTGCCCTTCGGCGTCAGCGCCCGCGAGCTGTTCGAGGACTACGCTGGCGGCATGCGCGACGGCTTCAAGCTGAAAGCCTGGCAGCCCGGCGGCGCCGGCACCGGTTTCCTGCTGCCCGAGCACCTGGATGCCTCCATGTACGCCGCCGGCATCGCCAAGGTCGGCACCCGCATGGGCACTGGCCTGGCACTCGCCGTGGACGACAGCATCAACATGGTCTCGCTGCTGCGCAACATGGAAGAGTTCTTCGCCCGCGAGTCCTGCGGCTGGTGCACCCCTTGCCGGGATGGCCTGCCCTGGAGCGTCAAGGTCCTGCGCGCCCTCGAGCGTGGCGAAGGACAGGCCGGCGACCTCGAGACCCTCGAGGGCCTGGTGAACTTCCTCGGCCCAGGCAAGACCTTCTGCGCCCACGCACCGGGTGCCGTCGAGCCGCTGGGTAGCGCACTGAAGTATTTCCGACCGGAGTTCGAGGCAGGCATTGCCCGCAACGCACCGGCGAACCGACCCGAAGTGGTCGGCGCATAAGAGCCAGTTCCGACGGTTGGCGGCCGCCACAAGCGGCCCCGATCGCAACCAGATTCCATTAGCCAAGCCCGGTAACGGGCAGATGAAGACTGAACCATGGCCACTATCCACGTAGACGGCAAGACGCTCGAAGTCGATGGTGCAGACAACCTCCTGCAGGCCTGTCTGTCACTCGGACTCGACATCCCCTACTTCTGCTGGCACCCGGCGCTCGGTAGCGTCGGCGCCTGCCGCCAGTGCGCGGTCAAGCAGTACACCGACGAGAACGACAAACGCGGTCGCCTCGTCATGTCCTGCATGACCCCTGCCACTGACAACACCTGGATCTCCATCGAAGACGAAGAGGCGAAGCAGTTCCGCGCCAGCGTCGTCGAATGGCTGATGACCAACCACCCGCACGACTGCCCCGTGTGCGAGGAAGGCGGTCACTGCCACCTGCAGGACATGACGGTGATGACCGGCCACAACGCCCGTCGCTACCGCTTCACCAAGCGCACCCACCAGAACCAGGAACTCGGCCCGTTCATCGCCCACGAGATGAACCGCTGCATCGCCTGCTACCGCTGCGTGCGCTACTACAAGGACTACGCCGGCGGCACCGACCTGGGCGTCTACGGCGCCCACGACAACGTCTACTTCGGCCGCGTCGAGAACGGCACGCTGGAAAGCGAATTCTCCGGCAACCTCGTCGAGGTCTGCCCCACCGGTGTGTTCACCGACAAGACCCACTCCGAGCGCTACAACCGCAAGTGGGACATGCAGTTCGCCCCGAGCATCTGCCACGGCTGCTCCAGCGGCTGCAACATCAGCCCCGGTGAGCGCTACGGCGAGATCCGCCGCATCGAGAACCGCTTCAACGGCTCGGTGAACCACTACTTCCTCTGCGACCGCGGCCGCTTCGGCTACGGCTACGTCAACCGCGAAGACCGTCCTCGCCAGCCGCTGCTGGCAGGTGCTCCGCTGAGCATCGACGCAGCGCTGGACAAGGCCGCCGAACTGCTCAAGGGCAAGCGCGTCATCGGCATCGGTTCGCCCCGCGCCAGCCTGGAAAGCAACTTCGCATTGCGTGAGCTGGTGGGCGAGGCCAACTACTACTCAGGCATCGCCGCCGGTGAGCTGGCCAACATCCGCCTGATCCGCGACGTGCTGCAGAACGGCCCGCTGCCGGTGCCGACCCTGCGCGAGATCGAAGATCACGACGCCGTCTTTGTCCTCGGTGAAGACCTCACCCAGACCGCTGCACGCGTGGCACTCGCCCTGCGCCAGGCAGTGAAGGGCAAGGCCACCGAAATCGCCGCCTCGATGAAGATCCAGGACTGGCACATGGCGGCCGTGCAGAACGTCGCCCAGCACGCCCTGAACCCGCTGTTCATCGCCAGCGTCACCGAGACCCGCCTCGACGACGTCGCCACCGAAAGCGTGCATGCCGCCCCGGCTGACCTGGCCCGCATCGGTTTCGCCGTGGCCCACGCCATCGACCCGAGCGCTCCCGCCGTGGACGGGCTGGAGGCCGAGGCCCGCGAGCTGGTCCAGCGCATTGCCGACGCCCTGCTGGCCGCCAAGCGCCCGCTGATCGTCTCCGGTGCTTCCCTGGGCGAAAAAGCCCTCATCGAAGCCGCCGCGAACATCGCCAGCGCCCTGAAGAACCGCGAGAAGAATGGCTCCATCAGCCTGGTTGTACCGGAAGCCAACAGCATGGGCCTGGCCCTGCTCCTGGGTGAAGAGCTCGGTGGGAAATCCGTGGACGCCGCCCTGGAAGCCCTGACCTCCGGCCAGGCCGACGCGGTCGTCATCCTCGAGAACGACCTCTACCGCCGCGCCGACACCGCCAAGGTGGACGCTGCCCTGACCGCAGCCAAGGCCGTGATCGTCGCCGATCACCAGCAGACCGCCACCACCGAGCGCGCCCACCTCGTGCTGCCGGCCGCCTCCTTTGCCGAAGGCGACGGCACCCTGGTCAGCCAGGAAGGTCGTGCCCAGCGCTTCTTCCAGGTGTTCGAGCCGAGCTACTACGACGCCAACATCCTCGTTCGCGAGGGCTGGCGCTGGATGCACGCCCTGCACAGCACCCTGCAAGGCAAGCCGGTCGACTGGACCCAGCTGGACCAGGTCACCAGCGCCTGCGCCGAGACCTCCCCGCTGCTCGCCGGCATCCGCGATGCCGCCCCGAGCGCCTCGTTCCGCATCAAGGGCCTCAAGCTCGCACGCGAACCTCACCGTTACAGCGGCCGCACCGCCATGCGCGCCAACATCAGCGTGCACGAGCCCCGCCAACCGCAGGACCAGGACTCCCCGTTCGCCTTCTCCATGGAAGGCTACGCCGGCAGCGCCGAGCCCCGTCAGCAGATCCCGTTCGCCTGGTCCCCGGGCTGGAACTCGCCCCAGGCCTGGAACAAGTTCCAGGACGAAGTGGGCGGCCACCTGCGTGCCGGTGATCCGGGCGTACGCCTGATCGAAGCCAAGGGCAATGCCCTGCCCTGGTTCGCCGTCGCCGCGCCGTTCAACCCGGCGCAAGGCACCTGGCAGGTCGTTCCGCTGCATCACCTGTTCGGCAGCGAGGAGAACTCCTCCCGCGCCGCGCCGATCCAGGCACGCATTCCCGAGGCCTACGTGGCCCTGGCCAAGGATGAGGCGGACCGCCTCGGCGTGAACGATGGCGCGCAACTGACCGTACGGGTCAACGGCCAGGCCCTGCGCCTGCCGCTGCAAGTACGCGAAGAGCTAGCCGTCGGCCTGGTGGGTCTGCCCGCCGGTCTGCCGGGCATGCCGGCCGCGCTGACTGGCGCCACCGTCACCCTGCTGCAGGAGGCCGCGCAATGAGCTGGCTCACTCCCGAGCTGATCGACATCGTCATCGCGGTGGTCAAGGCCGTGGTGATCCTGCTTGCCGTGGTCATCTGCGGCGCCCTGCTCAGCTTCATCGAGCGGCGCCTGCTGGGCTGGTGGCAGGACCGCTACGGTCCAAACCGCGTCGGCCCGTTCGGCATGTTCCAGATCGCCGCCGACATGCTGAAGATGTTCTTCAAGGAAGACTGGACCCCGCCGTTCGCCGACAAGATGATCTTCACCCTCGCCCCGGTGATTGCCATGAGCGCCCTGCTCATCGCCTTCGCCGTGGTGCCGATCACCCCCACCTGGGGCGTCGCCGACCTGAACATCGGCATCCTGTTCTTCTTCGCCATGGCCGGCATCACCGTCTACGCGGTGCTCTTCGCCGGCTGGTCGAGCAACAACAAGTTCGCCCTGCTCGGCAGCCTGCGCGCCTCGGCCCAGACCGTCTCCTACGAGGTGTTCCTGGCGCTGTCGCTGATGGGCATCGTCGCCCAGGCCGGCTCGTTCAACCTGCGCGACATCGTCGAATACCAGGCCCAACACCTGTGGTTCATCATTCCGCAGTTCTTCGGCTTCTGTACCTTCTTCATCGCCGGCGTCGCCGTGACCCACCGTCACCCCTTCGACCAGCCGGAAGCGGAGCAGGAACTGGCCGACGGCTACCACATCGAGTACGCCGGCATGAAATGGGGCATGTTCTTCGTCGGCGAGTACATCGGCATCGTGCTGGTGTCCGCGCTGCTGGTGACCCTGTTCTTCGGCGGCTGGCACGGTCCGTTCGGCATCCTGCCGCAGATCCCGTTCATCTGGTTCGCTCTGAAGACCGCCTTCTTCATCATGCTGTTCATCCTGCTCCGCGCGTCGATCCCGCGTCCGCGCTATGACCAGGTGATGGCCTTCAGCTGGAAGTTCTGCCTCCCGCTGACCCTGATCAACCTGCTGGTGACCGGCGCCGTCGTGCTCGCGGCCCAGTAAGGAGAAGCCCATGATCAAGTACATCTATGACGTGGTAGCCGGCACCTTCACCCAGCTTCGCAGCCTGGTGATGGTGTTCTCCCACGGCTTCCGCAAGCGTGACACCCTGCAATACCCCGAAGAGCCCGTGTACCTGCCGCCGCGCTACCGTGGCCGCATCGTGCTGACCCGCGACCCCGACGGCGAGGAACGCTGCGTGGCCTGCAACCTGTGCGCCGTGGCCTGCCCGGTCGGCTGCATCTCGCTGCAGAAGGCCGAGACCGAAGACGGCCGCTGGTACCCCGAGTTCTTCCGCATCAACTTCTCCCGCTGCATCTTCTGCGGCCTGTGCGAAGAAGCCTGCCCCACCACCGCGATCCAGCTGACGCCGGATTTCGAAATGGGCGAGTACAAGCGCCAGGACCTGGTCTACGAGAAGGAAGACCTGCTGATCTCCGGCCCCGGCAAGAATCCGGACTACAACTTCTATCGCGTGGCAGGCATGGCCATTGCCGGCAAACCGAAAGGTGCCGCGCAGAACGAGGCCGAGCCGATCAACGTGAAGAGCCTGCTGCCCTAAGGAGACGTTGCGTGGAATTCGCTTTCTATTTCGCTGCCGGCGTCGCCGTGGTGTCCACCCTGCGGGTGATCACCAACACCAATCCGGTGCATGCCCTGCTCTACCTCATCGTCTCGCTGCTGTCGGTGTCGATGTGCTTCTTCGCCCTGGGTGCGCCCTTCGCCGGCGCCCTGGAGATCATCGTCTACGCGGGCGCCATCATGGTGCTGTTCGTCTTCGTGGTGATGATGCTCAACCTCGGCCCGGCCGTGGTGGAGCAGGAGCGCAAGTGGCTCACGCCCGGTATCTGGGTCAGCCCTGCCGCCCTCTCCTTCGCCCTGCTGGCCGAGCTGCTGTACGTGCTGTTCAGCCAGCAGAGCGGCGCAGCCATCGGCCAGACCACCGTGGACGCGAAAGCCGTCGGCATCAGCCTGTTCGGCCCCTATCTGCTGGCCGTGGAGCTCGCCTCCATGCTGCTGCTGGCGGCACTGGTCGCGGCCTACCACCTCGGCCGCTACGAAGCGAAGGAGTAATGCCATGAGTGCAATCCCACTGGAACACGGGCTCGCCGTCGCCGGCATCCTCTTCGCCCTCGGGCTCGCCGGCCTGATGGTGCGCCGTAACATCCTCTTCGTCCTGATGAGCCTGGAAGTCATGATGAACTCGGCCGCCCTGGCCTTCGTGGTCGCCGGTGCCCGCTGGGCCCAGGCCGACGGCCAGATCATGTTCATTCTGGTGATCACCCTCGCAGCCGCCGAGGCCAGCATCGGCCTGGCGATCCTGCTGCAGCTGTATCGCCGCTTCCACACCCTCGATATCGACGCTGCCAGCGAGATGCGCGGATGAACCTTCTATTCCTGACCTTCCTGTTCCCGCTGCTCGGCTGGTTCGTCCTGTCGTTCTCCCGCGGGCGTCTCTCCGAAAACGCCTCCGCCGTGATCGGCGTCGGCTCCGTCGGCCTCTCCGCCCTCACGGCGGCCTGGGTCATCTGGCAGTTCCACGTGTCACCGCCGGAAGGCGGTGTCTACACCCAGGTGCTCTGGCAGTGGATGAGCGTGAACAACTTCGCGCCCAGCTTCACGCTCTACCTGGACGGCCTTTCGGTCACCATGCTCGGCGTGGTCACCGGCGTCGGCTTCCTGATCCACCTGTTCGCCTCCTGGTACATGCGCGGTGAAGAGGGCTACTCGCGCTTCTTCTCGTACACCAACCTGTTCATCACCAGCATGCTGTTCCTGGTGCTGGGCGATAACCTGCTGTTCCTGTACTTCGGCTGGGAAGGCGTGGGCCTCTGCTCCTACCTGCTGATCGGCTTCTACTACAGCAACCCGAACAACGGTAACGCCGCGCTCAAGGCCTTCATCGTCACCCGCATCGGCGACGTGTTCATGGCCATCGGCCTGTTCATCCTGTTCATGCACCTCGGCACCCTGAACATCCAGGAGCTGATGAAGCTGGCACCCGAGAAGTACGTGGCCGGTGACAGCTGGCTGTGGTTCGCCACCCTGATGCTGCTCGGCGGCGCCGTGGGCAAATCCGCCCAGCTGCCGCTGCAGACCTGGCTGGCCGACGCCATGGCCGGCCCGACCCCGGTTTCCGCACTGATCCACGCGGCCACCATGGTCACCGCGGGCGTCTACCTGATCGCCCGGACCCACGGCCTGTTCCTGCTCACCCCCGAGATCCTCGAACTGGTGGGCATCGTCGGTGGCGTCACCCTGGTGCTGGCCGGCTTCGCCGCGCTGGTGCAGACCGACATCAAGCGCATCCTCGCCTACTCCACCATGAGCCAGATCGGCTACATGTTCCTCGCCCTGGGCGTGGGGGCATGGGACGCGGCGATCTTCCATCTGATGACCCACGCCTTCTTCAAGGCCCTGCTGTTCCTCGCCTCCGGTGCGGTGATCAACGCCTGCCACCACGAGCAGAACATCTTCAAGATGGGCGGCCTGTGGAAGAAGCTTCCCCTCGCCTACGCCAGCTTCATCGTCGGCGGTGCGGCCCTGGCGGCCCTGCCCCTGATCACCGCGGGCTTCTACTCCAAGGACGAGATCCTCTGGGAAGCCTTCGCCAGTGGTCACCAGTGGCTGCTCTACGCAGGCCTGGCCGGTGCCTTCCTGACCTCGATCTACACCTTCCGCCTGATCTTCATCGCCTTCCACGGCGAAGCGAAGACCGAGGCCCATGCCGGCCACGGTGTGGCCCACTGGCTGCCGCTGTCGGTGCTGATCGTGCTGTCCACCTTCATCGGTGCCCTGATCACCCCGCCGCTGGCCGGCGTGCTGCCGCAGAGCGTCGGCCATGCCGGTGGCGAAGCCAAGCACAGCCTGGAAATCGCCTCGGGTGCCATCGCCCTGGCGGGCATCCTGCTGGCCGCCCTGCTCTTCCTCGGCAAGCGTCGCTTCGTCAGCGCCGTCGCCCAGAGTGCACCGGGCCGCTTCCTCGGGGCCTGGTGGTACGCCGCCTGGGGCTTCGACTGGCTCTACGACAAGCTGTTCGTCAAGCCCTACCTGCTGGCCACCCGCCTGCTGGGCAACGACCCGATCGACTCCAGCATCGGCCTGATCCCGCGCCTCGTTCGTGGCGGCAACGGCATGCTGAGCAGCAGCCAGACCGGCCAGCTGCGCTGGTACGCGGTCTCCCTGGTGGGTGGTGCCGTGCTGGTGCTCGGCGCCGTGCTGCTGACCTGAATCTTCTTAAGGAATTGAGCCCGTCATGATTCTGCCCTGGCTAATCCTGATTCCCTTCATCGGCGGCCTGCTGTGCTGGCAAGGTGAGCGCTTCGGCACCACCCTGCCTCGCTGGATTGCGCTGCTGACCATGTCCCTGCTGTTCGGCCTCGGCCTCTGGCTGTGGGCCACCGGCAACTTCACCCTGGCCCCTGCCCCGGGTGCCGATCCGGTCTGGGCGCACGAGTTCAAGGTCAACTGGATCGAGCGCTTCGGCATCACCATCCACCTCGCGATGGATGGCCTGTCGGTGCTGATGGTGACCCTCACCGGCCTGCTCGGCGTGCTGTCCGTGCTGTGCTCCTGGAACGAGATCCAGAACCGCGTCGGCTTCTTCCACCTCAACCTGATGTGGATCCTCGGCGGCGTGGTCGGCGTGTTCCTGGCCGTCGACCTGTTCCTGTTCTTCTTCTTCTGGGAAATGATGCTGGTGCCGATGTACTTCCTCATCGCGCTCTGGGGTCATAGCGGCAGCAAGGGCAAGACCCGCATCTACGCCGCCACCAAGTTCTTCATCTTCACCCAGGCCAGCGGCCTGGTGATGCTGGTGGCGATCCTCGGCCTGGTGCTGGTGCACTACAACGCCACCGGCGTGCTGACCTTCAACTACGCCGACCTGCTAAAGACGCCGCTCACGCCCACCGCCGAGTACCTGCTGATGCTGGGCTTCTTCATCGCCTTCGCGGTGAAATTCCCGGTGGTGCCGTTCCACTCCTGGCTGCCGGATGCCCACGCCCAGGCGCCCACCGCAGGCTCCGTGGACCTGGCCGGCATCCTGCTGAAGACCGCTGCCTACGGCCTGATGCGCTTCGCCCTGCCGCTGTTCCCCAACGCCTCGGCCGAGTTCGCACCCATCGCCCACTGGCTCGGCGTGTTCGCCATCGTCTACGGCGCCCTGCTCTCCTTCGCACAGACCGACATCAAGCGCTTGGTGGCCTTCTCCAGCGTCTCGCACATGGGCTTCGTGCTGATCGCCATCTACTCCGGCAGCCAGATCGCGCTGCAAGGTGCAGTGGTGCAGATGATGGCCCACGGCCTGTCGGCCGCCGCGCTGTTCATTCTCTGTGGCCAGTTGTACGAGCGCCTGCACACCCGCGACATGCGCCAGATGGGTGGCATCTGGAGCCGCATGCCCTACCTGCCGGCCATCAGCCTGTTCTTCGCTGCCGCAGCCCTCGGCCTGCCCGGCACCGGCAACTTCGTGGGTGAGTTCCTGATCCTCCTGGGCTCCTTCGAGAAGGCCATGTGGGTGACCATCATCGCCGCCACCGGCCTGGTGTTCGGCTCGGTCTACTCGCTGATCATGATCCACCGCGCCCACTTCGGTGCCGCCAAGTCCGACGCTCCGCTGCAGGGCCTCAAGCCGCGCGAACTGATCATGGTGCTCGGCCTCGCCGTGCTGCTGATCCTCCTGGGCGTCTACCCGCAACCGGTGCTGGACACCTCCGCTGCCAGCATGCACGGCGTGCATCAGTGGCTGGATGCAGCCTTCACCCAACTCGCCTCGGCCCGGTAGCTGTCAT
Source organism: Pseudomonas sp. zfem003 (assembly GCF_032621675.1). NCBI lineage: Bacteria > Pseudomonadati > Pseudomonadota > Gammaproteobacteria > Pseudomonadales > Pseudomonadaceae > Pseudomonas > Pseudomonas sp. zfem003. The sequence goes on from NZ_JAVYJG010000016.1 coordinate 32,279, forward strand.
GGAACATCACGCTGTGGAATTCACGACTCAACACCTGATCGCCCTGCTGCCGCTGCTGGTTGCCTGCGCCACTGTCGTCGCAGTGATGCTGGCCGTGGCCTGGAAGCGTAACCACACCCTCACCTTCGGCCTGTCGGTGGTCGGCCTCAACGCCGCCCTGCTGGCCATCATCCCGGCGCTGGGCGTCACCCCCATCGAGGTGACCCCGCTGCTGAAGGTCGACACCTTCGGCTGCTACTACATGGCGCTGGTACTGGCCTCCACCCTGGCGTGCGTCACCCTGATCCACGCCTACCTGGGCGGCAACACGGGCCAGGGCTACCCGGGCAACCGCGAGGAGATGTACCTGCTGATCCTCCTGTCCGCCTGCGGTGGCCTGGTGCTGGTCACCGCGCAGCACATGGCCGGCCTGTTCATCGGCCTGGAGCTGCTGTCGGTGCCGGTCTACGGCATGGTGGCGTACGCCTTCTTCAACAAGCGTTCGCTGGAAGCCGGCATCAAGTACATGGTGCTTTCGGCCGCCGGTTCCGCCTTCCTGCTGTTCGGCATGGCCCTGCTCTACGCCGACGCCGGCACCCTGAGCTTCGCCGGCATCGGCGCCAAGTTCTCCGGCCAGGGCGTACCCGGTGGCCTGGTGCAACTGGGCATCGGCATGATGCTGGTCGGCCTGGCGTTCAAGCTGTCCCTGGTGCCCTTCCACCTCTGGACGCCGGACGTCTACGAAGGCTCCCCGGCACCGGTGTCGGCCTTCCTGGCCACTGCCAGCAAGGTCGCCGTGTTCGCCGTGCTGGTTCGCCTGTACCAGATCTCCCCGGCCACTGCCGGTGGCTGGCTGAACGACCTGCTGGCCGCCATCGCCGTCGCCTCGATCCTGTTCGGCAACCTGCTGGCCCTGCTGCAAAGCAACATCAAGCGCCTGCTGGGCTACTCCTCCATCGCCCACTTCGGCTACCTGCTGATCGCCCTGATCGCCACCAAGGGCATGGCCGTGGAGGCCATCGGCGTCTACCTGGCCACCTACGTGCTGACCAGCCTGGGTGCGTTCGGTGTGGTGACCCTGATGTCCACGCCCTACAACGGCCGTGACTGTGACGCCCTGTACGAATACCGCGGCCTGTTCTGGCGCCGTCCGTACCTGACCGCCGTACTCACCGTGATGATGCTGTCGCTCGCCGGCATTCCGCTCACCGCGGGCTTCATCGGCAAGTTCTTCGTCATCGCCGCCGGTGTCGAATCCCACCTCTGGCTGCTGCTGGGCGTGATGATCCTGGGCAGCGCCATCGGCGTGTTCTATTACCTGCGGGTCATGGTCACGCTGTTCCTGGTGGAGCCGAACCTGCGTCGTCACGACGCCGACCTGCACTGGGCCCAGCGCGCCGGCGGCATCATGCTGCTGATCGTCGCCCTGCTCACCTTCGTGCTCGGCGTCTACCCGCAGCCGCTGCTGGACCTGGTCCAGCACTCCAGCCTGGTCGCACTCGGCCACTGAGTACCTCACGGCAGCAACGAAAAAGCCCGGCGAATGCCGGGCTTTTTCATGGCCGTTCACTTCGGGGTCCCCTCCCCTTCCGCCTCCAGGCAGGTGAAACCAGCAAGACCATGGCGCCAGCCGGCAAGTCCCGGCATCATCGGCAGCCTGCTCCAGCGGGCGCCCCGCCGCCGCACCCCATCAAGGACGAAGCCGTGCACCCAAGACCCGACCTGCTGTTCATCCCCGATTTCCTCAACGAGCCGGACAGGCACTTGCGCCAACTGCTCGAAACGGTCACCTGGGACACCCGCATGCGCGCGCGGCACACCTCCAGCTACGGGGTCGCCTACAACTACTCGCAGATCCACTACCCCGCCACGCCACTACCGGCCTGGGCCCAACGGCTTGGCGAGCGCCTGCAGCCGGTCATTGGCTTCTCTGCCAACAACTGCCTGCTCAACCTCTACGAAGACGGCAAGTCATCCATGGGCTTTCATTCCGATGAGTGCGAGGTGCTGGAATCCGGCACCGGGGTGGCCATCCTCTCCCTCGGGGACTCCCGCGAGATCCGCTTTCGCAGCAAGGCCGACCGCGAGCACGAAGTGGCCTGGACGCTACCGTCCGGCTCGCTGCTCTACATGGACCAGGCCGTCCAGGCCCACTGGCTGCACGCCATTCCCCGGACCGAAGCCGCCGGCCCGCGCATCAGCCTCACCTTCCGCCGCCTGCGGGCAGCGCCTTAAGGCAGGCGGACCCGCCGACGGGTGCTGACGAACAACCCCCAGCTGGCCATGAACAGCGCCGCCACCAGCGGGCCGATGACGAAGCCATTGAGGCCGAACAGCGAAATCCCGCCCAGGGTGGAGAGCAGCACCAGGTAGTCCGGCATGCGCGTGTCCTTGCCCACCAGGATCGGCCGCAGCAGGTTGTCCACCATGCCGATCACCAGCACGCCCACCAGCACCAGCACCACGCCCTGCCAGAGGTCACCGCTGAGCATCAGCCAGGCCGCCACCGGCGCCCAGATCAGCCCCGAGCCCACTGCCGGCAGCAGGGACAGGAAGGCCATCAGCACGCCCCAGAGCAATGCACTGGGGATGTCCAGCAGCCAGAACACCACGCCACCCAACCCGCCCTGGATCACCGCCACCACCACGTTGCCCTTGACCGTCGCCCGCACCACACGGGTGAACTTCAGCTGCAGGCGACGCTTGTGGTGATCCGCCAGGGGCACCGCCGTGCGGATGTGTCGCACGATTTCCGGGCCGTCGCGGAGGAAGAAGAACAGCAGGTAGAGCATCAGGAAGAAGCCGATCACCACCTGGAAGGTGTCCTGCCCGATGGAGAACGCCTGGGTCGCAAGGAACTGGCTGCCCTGGGTGGCGGCGCCCACCAGGCGGTCACGCAGGCCGTTCAGGTTGTCCAGGCCGAAGCGCCCCAGCTGATGCTGTAGCGCCTGCGGGAGCAGGTCGATGAAGCGTTCCAGGTACATGCCCAGGTCCAGCTCGCCGGACTCCAGCCGGCTGTACAGATCGGCCCCCTGCTGCACCAGCAGCAGGCCGATCAGGCACACCGGGATGATCGCCACCAGCAGGCATACCCCCAGGGTCAGCAGTGCCGACAGGTTGCCGCGCCCACCCAGGCGCAGGGCCAGGCGGCGTTGCAGTGGTGCGAACACCACCGCCAGCACCACCGCCCAGAAGGCGGCGCCATAGAACGGCAGCAGGATCCAGATGAAGGCCAGGGAGACCAGTACCAGCAGCAGGATCAGCGAGCGAAGTTCGAGGGGATAGCGAGAGGCGGACATGGGCGGGCGGTATCCAGTGGGGTTACCGGTTTAGTCCGCCAGTGCCCGCACAAAGTGCGAAGACTTTGCAGGTGCAACGCCCGAAAGCGCCAGGGGTGGAGTCGCCTTGGCCCGGGCTTCAGCCCGGAACGCGAATGGCCTCGCGCCCCGAGCCGAACGGGCCGGCGATCAGATGCGGAACTGACGCACCAGTGCACCCAGGCGGTCGCCCAGGGCGGCCAGGGAGCGGGCGGTCTCGGCACCCTGGCGGGTGTCGTCGGCGACGCTGTCCACGGCCACGGCGATCTGGTGCACGCTGCGGTTGATCTCCTCGGCCACCGCCGTCTGCTCCTCGGCGGCGCTGGCGATCTGCGCGTTCATGGCGTTGATGGTGCCGATCAGCCCGGCGATGGCATCCAGCGAGGCGCCGGCCTGGTTGGCCTGCTCGCTGGTGACCTCGCCGGCATCGCTGGAGCGGCGCATGGCGGTCACAGCGTCCTGGGTGCCCTGTTGCAGGCGGTCGATCATGCCCTGGATTTCCTGGGTGCTCTGCTGAGTGCGGCTGGCCAGGGCACGCACCTCGTCGGCCACCACGGCGAAGCCGCGACCGGCCTCGCCCGCACGGGCGGCCTCGATGGCGGCGTTGAGGGCCAGCAGGTTGGTCTGCTCGGCAATGGAGCGGATCACCCCCAGCACGCTGACGATGGACTGCACGTCCTGCTGCAGGCTGTCCAGGGACACACCGCTCTCGCGGATGTCGCCCACCAGCGAGTGGATACGAGTGATGCTGCCGTCCACCACGCGCTTGGCGGCCTGGCCTTCCTGGTCGGTCTTCTGTGCGGCCTCGGCGGCCCCCTGGGCGCTCTGGGCCACCTCGTGGGCAGCGGCGCTCATCTCGTTGATGGCCGTGGCCACCTGGTCGGTCTCGTGGCGCTGGCGCTCCATGGCCTGCTCGGAGCGGTGGGCCTGGGCGGACACCTGGTCCACCAGCCCGGTGAGCTGCACGGTCATCTCGACGATCTGGCGCACCAGGCCGTGGATCTTCTCGACGAAGCGGTTGAAGGAGCCGGCCAGCTCGCCCAGCTCGTCCTGGCTGTTGATCGGCAGGCGGTGGGTCAGGTCACCGTCACCGGCGGCGATGTCGTCAAGGTTGGCCTTGATCTGCTGCAACGGACGCAGGAAGGCGTTGGCCAGGGTCGTGCCGACGATGCCGAACACCACCAGCAAAATCGCCGCAATCACCACGATGCTGGTGAGGATGGTGCTGATGCGCGCGTCGATCGCCTCCTGCACCTCGGCCACCTGGGCCTCGACGCCGTCCAGGTTCACCGCCGTGCCCAGGGCCATGTCCCACTTGGGCAGGTAATAGCTGTAGGCGAGCTTGGGCACCTGCACGCTCTCGTTGCCCGGCAAGGGCGAGCTGTAGAAGACGTATCGGCTGTCATCCTTGGCGACCCGGACCAGTTCGTCGTTCACGGCCACGCCGTTGACGTCCTTGCGGCCGGAGAAGCTCTTGCCCACGTCCACTGGGCTGTCGCCACGGAACAGGCGGATCACCTGGGAGTCGTAGGCGAAGAAGTAGCTGTCCTTGCCGTACTTGATCTTCTTCAGGATCTCGATGGCTTTTTCGCGGCTCGCCATGTCATTGGCGGCCGACGCGTCATACAGCATCTGCACCGAGCCCAGGGCGATCTGCATGTAATGCTGCAGTTCACGGCGGTTCTCATCGATCAGCCGCTCGCGGGTTTCCTTCACCTCGCCCTCGGCGAGGCTCAGCAGGACCTTGGCTGCTGCGCCGCTGAGCACGACGGCGAACAGTATCACCGGCGCGAGCGCCAGCAGCAGGACCTTGGTTTTGAGTGTCAGGCGCATGTATCCATTCCTCAGGGCGGCAGACCGGGAAAACGAAAGGGGGACAGCCGAGGTATCGGCTGTCCCTTCATTAGCTATAGCGAATCGTGGGGAAAACGCGGCGGAACGAGCGCTCCGTCACAACACCATGGCCGCCAGCCAGCCGAAGGCCAGCAGGGGCAGGTTGTAATGCAGGAAGGTGGGCACCACGGTGTCCCAGATGTGGTTGTGCTGGCCGTCCACGTTCAGGCCGGAGGTAGGGCCCAGCGTCGAGTCGGAGGCCGGCGAACCCGCGTCGCCCAGTGCGCCGGCCGTGCCGACGATGGAGACGATGGCCAGCGGGCTGAAGCCCAGCTGCAGGCACAGCGGCACGAAGATCGCCGCGATGATCGGCACCGTGGAGAACGACGAGCCGATGCCCATGGTCACCAGCAGCCCCACCAGTAGCATCAGCAGCGCGCCAAGCGCCTTGCTGTTGCCGATCAGCCCGGCGGAGGTCTCCACCAGGGTGGCCACCTGGCCAGTGGCGCGCATCACCTCGGCGAAGCCGGCGGCGGCGATCATGATGAAGCCGATCATCGCCATCATCTTCATGCCCTCGGTGAACAGGTCGTCCACCTGGCGCCAGCGCACCACGCCGCTGGCGGAGAACAACAGGAAGCCCACCAGTGCGCCGACGATCATCGAGTCCAGCCACAGCTGCACCACGAAGGCGGCGACAATGGCCGCCCCGGCCGCCAGCAGGCTGCGGCGGTCGTAGGCCACCTCCACCTGCTCGGCAGCGGCGATGCGCTCCAGGTCGTAGACACGCTTGCGCCGATAGCTGAACAGCACCGCGATCAGCAGGCCCGCGACCATGCCCAGCGCCGGGATGGCCATCGCCTGGGTGACGCTGACGCCACTGATGTCCGCCCCGCTGCGGGCCACGTTGGCCAGCAGGATCTCGTTGAGGAAGATGTTGCCGAAGCCCACCGGCAGGAACATGTACGGCGTGATCAGGCCGAAGGTGATGACGCAGGCCACCAGCCGGCGGTCGATCTGCAGGCGGGTCAGTACGTACAGCAGCGGCGGCACCAGCAGCGGGATGAAGGCGATGTGGATCGGCAGGATGTTCTGCGAAGCGATCGCAACGCCCAGCAACAGCGCCACCAGGCCCCATTTCAGGGCACCGCCGCCGTTGCCATCCTGGCGCCCCACCAGCGCCAGCACCCGGTCGGCCAGCGCATGGGCCAGCCCGGAGCGGGAGATCGCCACGGCAAAGGCCCCCAGCATCGCGTAGGACAGCGCAACGGTCGCACCACCGCCCAGCCCCTTGTTGAAGGCCTCCAGCGTGCCGTCCACGCCAAGCCCACCCAGCAGGCCGCCCACCAGCGCACCCAGGATCAGCGCCAGCACCACGTGCACGCGCAGCAGGCTCAGCACCAGCATCACGCCGACTGCCACGATCACCGCATTCATTCCACTCTCCCGAAGGCCGCCCTGTTCAAGGAGAGCGGCAAAAAAAGCGGCGTACTCTGCCGAAAGCGAACGATACTGTCAAAACGGATACATGTTCAGAATGCTGAACGATGCGTGCATAATCCTTGCATGCTGCGCCCGCAGCAGTCGTTTCGAGTTGGAAGCCCCATCGCCAGGACCGGCCTGATCAAGTAAGTGGCCAACTGGCCGATAGCCGCCTTGTAGTCTGACGAGAAGAAGGAAAAGACCATGCCGTTCAGTCGCCTTTCCATCCAGTGGAAGATCACCCTGCTCGCCGGCCTCTGCCTGCTGGCCATCGTGACCCTCCTGGTGGGCGCCTCCCTCTACCAATCCAAGCGCAGCGCCGAACTGGTGAAGGCCTCCAGCGCCCAGATGCTCGACCACAGCGCCCGCCAGCGCATGCAGGCCCGTGGTGAGCTGCAGGCCATCCGCATCCAGCGCTACTTCATGGACGCCTACCAGTACGGCAAGGGTTTTTCCCGCCAGATACTGTTCCTCAAGGAACAGGCCGAGAAGCGCTTCCTCGACGCCTTCGACCTGCGCGAGGACCTGACCCGCCAGGTGCGCACCAGCCTGGAGGCCAACCCCAGCCTGCTGGGCCTCTACGTGGTGTTCGAGCCCAACGCCCTGGACGGCAAGGACGAACTGTTCACCGAACAGGGCGAGCTGGGCAGCAACGAAAAGGGCCGCTTCGCCCTCTACTGGTCCCAGGCCACGCCCGGCAAGCTGCTGTCGGAAACCATGGACGAGAAGATGCTCGCGGACAACAGCACCGGCCCCAGCGGCTCGCCCTACAACGCCTGGTACACCTGCCCCATCCAGACCCGCGACTCCTGCGTGCTGGAGCCCTACTTCGACGATGTCGGCGACCGCAAGATCCTCATGACCAGCATCGCCTTCCCGCTGATTCAGAACGACAAGGTCGTCGGCGTCATGGGCCTGGACATCAGCCTCGACAGCCTCCAGCAGCTCAGCCAGCAAGGCAGCCAGGAGCTGTACGACGGCAAGGCCCACATCAGCATCCTCAGCCCCGCCGGCCTGCTCGCCGGCCACAGCCAGGACATCGGCAAGCTCAGCCAGAAGCTCGACGCCGTCTTCGGTGCCGACGCCGCCGCCCTCACCACTGCCCTCCAGAGCGGCAAGCCCAGCAACGTCGACAAGGACGGCATGCTGCGGGTGATGGAGCCCTTCAAGCCGATCCCCACCGCCTCGCCCTGGAGCGTGCTGCTGGAAGTGCCGGACAAGGTGCTGCTCGCCCCCGCCATCAAGCTGCAGAAGGAGCTGGACGCCCAGCGCGACGCCAGCAGCCTGGTTTCGGCCCTCATCGGCCTCGCCGCCGCCGTACTCGGCCTCGGCCTGATGTGGCTCACCGCCCTCGGCGTCACCCGGCCGATCCTCGGCGTGGCCGCCATGCTGAAGAACATCGCCAGCGGCGAAGGCGACCTCACCCGCCGCCTGGAGTACGCCCGCCAGGATGAACTGGGCGAGCTGGCCGGCTGGTTCAACCGCTTCCTCGACAAGCTGCAGCCGATCATCGCCGACGTGAAGCGCTCGGTTCAGGATGCCCGGGGCACTGCCGACCAGGCCTCCTCCATCGCCGAGCAGACCAGCGCCGGCATGCAGCAGCAGTACAAGGAAGTCGACCAGGTGGCCACCGCCTCCAACGAGATGAGCGCCACCGCCCACGACGTGGCCCACAGCGCCGCCCAGGCCGCCGAAGCCGCACGGGGCGCCGACCTGGCCACCCAGGAAGGCCTGGCGATGATCGACCGCACCACCAGCGCCATCGAGCAGCTGGCCAGCGAGATGAGCGCCGCCATGGAAGAGGTGCAAGGCCTCTCCAGCAGCAGCGAGCAGATCGGCTCGGTGCTGGAAGTGATCCGCGCCATCGCAGAGCAGACCAACCTGCTGGCCCTCAACGCCGCCATCGAAGCCGCCCGCGCGGGGGAAGCCGGCCGCGGCTTCGCCGTGGTCGCCGACGAGGTGCGCAGCCTGGCCAAGCGCACCCAGGATTCGGTGGAAGAGATCCGCCAGGTCATCGAGGGCCTGCAACACGGCACCCGCGAAGTGGTCGGCTCCATGCACAGCAGCCACCGCCAGGCCCAGAACAGCGTCCAGCAGGTCGGCCAGACGGTGACCTCGCTGCGCAAGATCGGCGATGCCGTCACCGTGATCACCGACATGAACCTGCAGATCGCCAGCGCCGCCGAGGAGCAGAGCGCCGTGGCCGAGGAGATCAACCGCAACGTCGCCGCCATCCGCGATGTCACCGAATCCCTCTCGGTGCGGGCGCGGGAGTCGGCCGAGGTCAGCCAGAACCTCAACCGCCTGGCCAACCACCAGCAGGGCCTGATGGACCAGTTCAAGGTCTGACGCCATCGGCTCCACGCCCTGGCACGCCGGCGCTTGTTCGCCGGCGTGCCGCTCGCTAGCCTGCCCCTCCCCCTTCCTCGTTCCTGCAAGGACAACACAATGCTCAACTACGCCATCGTGGCCGGCTCCAGCCGCGCCAACAGCCAGTCCGGCAAGGTCGCCCGCTTCATCCGCCAACGCCTGGTCGACCTGAAGCTGGCCGATGAGGCCGGCACCTCGGTCATCGACCTCGGCCAGCAGCCGCTGCCACTGTGGCCCGCCGAAGACACCGGCCCCTGGGCCGGCTTCCAGCAACAGCTGAAGGCCGCCGACGCGGTGGTGATCATCGCCCCCGAGTGGAACGGCATGGCCTGCCCGGCCATCAAGAACTTCTTCATCTATGCCAGCAAGGCCGAACTGGCCCACAAGCCGGGGCTGCTGGTGGGCGTCTCCTCCGGCATCGGCGGCGGCTACCCGATCAGCGAGCTGCGCGCCTCCAGCTACAAGAACTGCCGCCTCTGCTACCTGCCCGAACACCTGATCGTCCGCGGCGTGGAGAAGGTGCTCAACGGCGCCGAGGTGGCCAGCGAAGACGACCAGCGCATCCGCGACCGCCTGGACTACGACCTGGACATCCTCGCCAAGTACGCCACCGCCCTGCAGCCGGTGCGCGCCAGCATCGACTTCAGCAACCCCGCCTTCACCAACGGCATGTAAGCGCGCCGGCCCCGCCACACTGCGCGGGGCCGTCCCTCACAGCGCCCGCCCCTTACAGCGAAAGCGCCCGCTGCACCACCGCACCGCGCGGATCACCGCTGGGGCCCACCAGCGCGTAGTTGTAGCCATTGCGCGACCAGTAGCGCGCCTCCAGGTCACCGTCCTGGCGGCTGCCGCTGGGCATCTCGGCATAGAGCGCGCCGGGCGAGCGCAGGTACAGGCTGACGCGCTGACCGTTGGCGTCCTCGAACAGCAGGATCGCCGCCGCCCCCTGCTCGTTGGTCAGCAGCCGCCCACCCACCGGACGCAAGCCGTAGGGCGACAGGTCGGGAATACGCGACGCGTGGGTGAAACGCCGGTCCAGCCAGGCCTGGAGGTTGCCGGCATCACCCTGCACATCCACCGCGACGCTGCCCAGGGCGAACAGGCGGTGCGCCTCCAGGGCGTCCTGCATGGGCGGGATGTCCGCCAGCAGGGTCTGCTCACGGGCCTGCCAGCCGCCCACACCCCCCAGCCCCAGGGCCAGCAGCAAGGCGGCCGCCGTCGCCCATTGGCGCCGTTGGCGGGCCAGCCGCGCACGGCGGATGGCACGCGGGTCCAGCGCCGGGTTGGGCGGCAGCCCCTGCAGGTCGGCAAGGCCGGCACGCAGGTGCTGCATATCCTGGCGCCAGCCCTCCACCTGAGCGGCAGCCTCGGGGTGGCGGGCCAGCCAGGCCTCCACCAGGCGGGCCTGCGCGGGGTCGAGCTGGCCGTCCAGGTAGGCGTGAAGATCGTGTTCGCTGGGTTCGAAGGAAGTCATTTGAGTATCCGCAACGAAGGGGATGCGATTTCGCCCTCGGCCAGCGCGCGCAGGGCCTTGCGCGCACGGGAGAGACGGGACATGACGGTGCCGATGGGCAGGTCCAGGGCCTCGGCGGCCTCCTTGTAGCTGAGCCCCTCCACCCCCACCAGCACCAGCAGCGCGCGCTGCTCGGCCGGCAGGCGGGCGAAGGCGTCGAGGGTCGAGCGTGCCTCCACCTGCGCCTCCAGCGACGGGGTCTCGTCGGCACCGGCCAGGCCGAAGAAGCCCAGCACCTTGGCGTAGCGCCGAGCGCGCCGCTGCCCGTCGAGGAACTTGCGGTAGAGGATGGCGAACAGCCAGGCACGCAGGCTCTCGGCCTGGCGCGGCCCCTGGCGATCGCCCAGGGCGCGCTCCACCGTGGCCTGCACCAGGTCATCGGCACTGGCGGGCTCGCGGGTCAGCCAGAGGGCGAAACGGCGCAGGCGCTGCAGCAGTTCGCGAAGTTCGTCGTCATCGATGTCATGCATGGGGAACGGGACTCGGGGCAAGGATGCTGTGGAGGAAGACGCCCCAGCCGCAACTTTATTCCAGCCAGCGGGAATAAATCCTCCGTTCGTACGTCCCACCGGCTCAATGACCTGGCCAGAGGAGCCATCCATGACCCCTTCCCCCCTCAGCCGCGCCCAGCTCGCCGGCCGGCTCTCGCTGATCGGCCTGGCGGTCGCCGGGCTGGCCGGTGCCTTCGCCTGGACCGCCGGCTGGATCGGCCCGCAGCGCCTCACGCCGCAACGCATCATCGACACTTTCGAAGCCAACGCCGGCCACTACCCCGGCTACCGCAAGAACCACGCGAAGGGCCTGTGCATCAGCGGCCAGTTCCAGTCCAGCGGCGCGGCCGCCGCCTATTCCCGTGCCCAGGTCTTCGCCCCGGGCGACATCCCGGTGACCGGGCGCCTGGCCATCGGCGGCAGCAACCCCTTCGCCGCCGATGCCAGCGTGCCGGTGCGCAGCCTGGCCCTGCGCCTGCGCAGCGCCGACGGCCAGGAGTGGCGCACCGGCATGAACACACCGGCGGTGCTGGCGGTGGGCACGGTGGAGGCCTTCTTCGAGCAGGTACTCGCCTCGGCCCCCGATCCGGCCACCGGCAAGCCCAACCCGGCGAAGGTGCAGGCCTTCTTCGACGCCCACCCGGAGAGCGCGGCCTTCCGCCAGTGGGCCCAGGCCAACAAGCCGTCCAACAGCTTCGCCAACGCCCGCTACCACGGTCTCAATGCCTTCCGCCTGGTGAACGCCGACGGCCAGGCCCGCTACGTGCGCTGGGCGATGGTGCCGGAAGCGCCCTACGACCCCCTGGACGCCCAGGTGGACGACCCGGACTTCCTCGCCCACGACCTCCACCGCCGCCTGGCCCAGGGCCCGCTGCGCTGGCATCTGGTGCTGACCCTGGCCGAGGACGGCGACCCGGTGGACGACCCGTCCCGCGCCTGGCCCGCCGAGCGCCAGCAGGTGGAGGCCGGCACCCTGGTGATCGACCGCGCCCAGCCCGAGGACCGAGGAGACTGCCGCGACATCAACTTCGACCCGCTGGTGCTGCCCGACGGCATCGAGCCCTCGGCCGACCCGATCCTCGCCGCCCGCTCGGCCGCCTACGCCGTGTCCTTCAACCGCCGCACCCACGAAGGCGCCCCCGCCCCTCGCCCCGGAGCCCAGCCATGAATTCCACCCGCCCCGTCTTCACCCCGCTCGCCCGCCTGCTGCACTGGCTGATGGCGATCCTGATCCTGGCCATGCTGTTCATCGGTGCCGGCATGGTGGTGGAGCTCAGCCCCTGGCACACCACCCTGGTGGCCGTGCACAAACCGCTGGGTGTCGCCCTGCTGGTGCTCGCCGTGCTGAGGCTGGGCGTACGCCTGCGCCGGCCGGCGCCGCCACTGCCGACCGACATGCCGGCCTGGCAGCAACGCCTGGCCCATGCCTCCCATGTGCTGCTCTACGGCCTGATGCTGGCCATGCCCCTGGTGGGCTGGGGCATGCTCTCCGCCGGCGGCTACCCGGTGCAGCTGGGCAGCGCCCTGCAGTTGCCGGCCATCGCCCCGCACGACGCCCAGCTCTACGCGGTGCTGCGCAGCGCCCACCGCTGGCTCGCCTACCTGTTGCTGGCCTGCGTCCTGGCGCACCTGGGCGCCGCGCTGTTCCACGGCCTGGTCCGTCGCGACGGCGTGCTCGGCAGCATGCTCGGGGGCCGCTGAACGGCGTGATCCGGCCCAAACCAATCCAGACGGCCGTGGTCTAGGAGCTGTACGCACCCTCCATTCCCGACGCGGCAGGCCGACAAGCGGCCTGTCACGGAATGGGCGGTGCCTGGCCTTCACCCTGGAGAACCTCCGTGAGCCGCACCCCCTGCCTTCTGATCACCCTGCTGTGCTGCGCCGGCAACGCCCTGGCGTCCAGCGACGATGCCTGGAAACAGCACGACCGCCGCGTGCTGGCGGCCTGCACCGCCGTCAGCAAACTCAAGGATGCAAAGCCCGCCGGCCAGACCGTGGTGTTCGACGATCGCCTCGGCCTCACCGCGCTGATGATCACCGGGCGCTACCCCCAGCCGCACATGAAAGGGCGCAGCGGCAACGAGCTGTGCCTGTACGCCCGCAAGACCGGCAACGCCTACATCAGCGAAGCCGATCGCCTGGTGGGCAGCGGCACGCCCTGAGCCCAGGGTCGCCCTGGCGACGGGCGTGCTCTATCATCGCGGCCTTTTCACAGCACCCGAGCCGCACCATGAGCGAACCGACCACCCTCCTCGACACCCTCGGCAACAGCGACATGCTGGAGATCGACGGCCTGCATGCCTGGCAATTCGACCTGGTCGACGGAGCCCTGCGCATCGAATGCATCGACGGCCGCGACCGTCGCGTCTGGCAATTCAGTGCCGAGCAGGTGCAGCAGGCCCGCGCCGAAGCCGATGGCAGCTGGCGGATAGACAGCGACCAGGGCGAGCACCACCTGGTGTGCATGGAGGCCTTCAGCGGCAGCAATGACGACGATGAAGAAGACGAGGACGAGGACGAGGACGAAGCGCCCGAGCAGGCCTGAACAGGCCTGAACAGGCCTGAACAGGCTCAGCTCACCACGTTGCGCAGGTAGCGCAGGGGCACCGTGCCCAGGTTCGAGTAGGCATAGGGCTGGCTGCTGGCGAACACATGGAAGTCCCCGGCGCGGACCGTCACCGGCCCCTCCGGCAGTTCCAGCGTCAGCTCCCCCTCGATGACGTAGACCATCTCCCGCCAGCCCTCGGCATCCGCCTCCGAGGCGTAGCGCTCGCCCGGCTCCAGGGCCCAGGACCACAGCTCCACCTCGCGCCGCGCCGGGGCGCTGGCCAGCAGCACGGCGCGGCTGCGCGGGTCCTGGCCGACCCAGGCCACTGCTTCGATGCGCGAGCGATCCGGGCGGCTCGGCGCCTGCACCAGGTCGGGGAACAGCACCCCCAGGGCCTCGGCAATGCGGTCCAGGGTCGCCAGGCTGACGTTCACGTCCCCGGCCTCGATGCCGACGATCATTCGCCGGCTCACCCCGGATTCCGAAGCGAGCGCATCCTGGCTCATGCCCAGCGCCTTGCGCAGACGGCGAACGTTCTCGGAGACGTGTTCCAGTACGTTGGGTCGGTCCATGGGCTTGGGCAATATATTGCTCACTGGGATGAATTTGCGCATTATGTTGCACATCCCGGCGCACCACAAGCACGCGCCCCTCCCTGCCTGATCCGGAAAACCATGACCCAGTCCCGCAACCTGGCCGCGACGCTCCTGCCCGTCGGCGTGCTGATCATCGCCATGACCTCCGTGCAGAGCGGCGCGTCCCTGGCCAAGAGCCTGTTCCCCCTCATCGGCGCCGAAGGCACCACCACCCTGCGCCTGGTGTTCGCCGCGATCTTCCTGATCCTGGTGCTGCGCCCGTGGCGCGCCCGCATCAACACCAGCGCCCTGGGCAGCGTGGTGGCCTATGGCGTGGCCCTGGGCTTCATGAACCTGCTGTTCTACATGTCCCTGCGCACGGTGCCCCTGGGCGTGGCAGTGGCACTGGAGTTCACCGGACCGCTGGCGGTGGCGATCTTCTCCTCGCGGCGCCTGCTGGACTTCGTCTGGATCGCCCTGGCGGTGGCCGGCCTGTTGCTGCTCCTGCCGGTGGGCGCCAACGCCAGCGGCATCGACCCGCTGGGCGCTGCCTACGCGCTCGGCGCCGGCGTGTGCTGGGGGCTGTACATCATCTTCGGCCAGCGCGCCGGGGCGGACCACGGCATGCAGAGCGCCTGCCTGGGGGTGATCGTTGCCGCCTTCGCCGCCGCCCCCTTCGGCGTGGTCCATGCCGGCACCGACCTGCTCAACCTGGCCCTGATCCCCACCGCGCTGGGGGTGGCGCTGCTCTCCACGGCCATCCCCTACACCCTGGAGATGTACGCCCTGCAACGCATGCCGGCGCGGACATTCGGCACCCTGATGAGCATCGAGCCGGCCCTGGGGGCGCTCTCCGGGCTGCTGTTCCTCGGTGAAAAGCTGACGCTGCTGCAGTGGGCCGCCATCGGCGCCATCATTCTCGCCTCGGTGGGCACCACCGCGAGCATGAAGCGCAAGGAAGAAGTGCAGGGACTGATTCCCGCCGACTGAGCGCAAACCCCTTGCCGAGCGAAGCCCTCCTGCGCAAGGCTATCGCCCTGCCTTGCGCCCCCACAGGATCGTCCATGAACAAGTTCCCCTACGTTTCCACCGGCTGCCGCCCGGTCAACTGGCAGCTGGACCAGATCGTCAGCGAGTTGCGCAGCGCCCGCGAAGAGTGGCGCAGCCGCAACGGTCGCGGCCAGGATCGCGGCGGACGCGAGCTGCCCTCGCGCACCACCATCGGCCAGATCATCGAAGCCATCAGCGGCGCGCTCTTCCCCATGCGCCTCGGCCCGGCGGACCTGCGCGAGGAAAGCGAAGACTTCTACGTCGGCCACACCCTGGACGTGGCGCTAAACGCCCTGGCCGGCGAGGTACGCCGCGAGCTGGGCTACACCGCCCGGCAGAACAGCACCAGCGCCGCCGACATCGAGTGCGAGGCCATCACCATCGTCCAGGGTTTCGCCGCCGCCCTGCCGCAACTGCGCCGCCTGCTGGACAGCGACGTGCTGGCCGCCTTCCAGGGCGACCCGGCCGCCCGCAGCGTCGACGAAGTGCTGCTGTGCTACCCCGGCATCCACGCGGTCATCCACCACCGCCTGGCGCACTACTTCTACAAAAACGGCCTGCCGCTGGTGGCACGCATCATCGCCGAGATCGCCCACTCGGCCACCGGCATCGACATCCACCCCGGCGCCACCATCGGCAAGAGCTTCTTCATCGACCACGGCACCGGCGTGGTGATCGGCGAAACGGCGATCATCGGCGAGCGCGTGCGCATCTACCAGGCGGTGACCCTGGGCGCCAAGCGCTTCCCCGCGGACGAGTCGGGCAACCTGCAGAAGGGCCAGCCCCGCCACCCCATCGTCGAGGACGACGTGGTGATCTACGCCGGCGCCACCATCCTCGGGCGCATCACCATCGGCAAGGGTTCAGTCATCGGCGGCAACGTCTGGCTGACCCGCAGCGTGCCGGCCGACAGCAACATCACCCAGGCCAGCCTGCAGAGCGACTGCGGCGCCTGAGATGCCCAGCCCCGCAAGGAAAGAACCCCGCTTGCGCGGTGTTCTGCACATCAGGCCGAGGTTTCCCGCGGCACGAACAGGCGACGAGTCAGCATCAGGTGGAGGATGAAGGCAATCAACGCGGCCAGCGGGATCGCCATCAGCGCGCGGGTGATACTGGAGCCCAAATCGGCCTGTTTCTGTAACACCTCAAGGCGACCGAAACGGGACGGTTCGGCATTGGCGTAGGCAACCTTCACCGAGGCCCCCTCCTTGAGGTAAGGCGTGGCATTGGAGGCTGAGGTCTCGAAGATGCCGTCATAGGCCTTGCCGGCCACCTCGAAGACATAGTGGAAGTGGTAGGTCTCGCTGGTACGACCGCGACGATGATGCTCCTCGGTCACGGTCTCCAGATTCACCGGCGCCATCACCTCGGAATGGTCCTTGAGAATGGCGTTGGCATCGAAGTAGTTGAGGATCGCGGTAACGATGAGGTAGCCGGCGCCAATCAAGGCGGCGAGGCTCAGCAGGACCATCGAGACCTTGCTGAGGCCACGGTGGGTTTCGGGCGAAATCTTGAAGCTGATCATGGTGTTCCTTCCGGTTGGTTGCAGTGTCCTGGCATGCAACGGATGGAGTGACCAATGGACTTATCCACCCGAGGTAACCATGGAAAGATGCACGGCACCGGAGCAAGCAGCACGCACGCGCTGCAGCACGGACCCATCCTTCCATGGAAAGTCAGTAGCACTAGGCTAGCATCCAGCTTCAAGGGAGTCCCTTGATTGAAGTCACATCCTGATACATTTGTTGCAAGGCCGATGGCAGGCCGCTGCGCGACAGGGATCGCACTGTCGTCAATGGGCCATGGACGGAACGCTGAGCCTCCACTTCATCCAGTTCAGATAGCCGTTCTAGAGGTACCGATGTGAGCACCACGGCTGACCGATTCTCTTCCCTGCTGCATCTGGTGCGCCTGCACTTCGGCGTTGGCGCCGTTGTGCTCATCGAGCCCGACGGTCCGCTCGCCTGCGACGGTATCGACCAGCAAAAGGCCACGCGCGCGCTGGTTTCCGGTACCCCGCAACTGGTAGGCCGCTGCCCCATCGCCGATGGCGGCGAACTGCTGCTGTTCGACGACCAACCCCGCGAGGTGAACCCGGACGCACTGGCCGAATTCGCCAACCTGGCGAGCGAATTGCTCAACCGGCACCGCGAAGTGTCGGATATGAGTGAATGCCTGCGGGTGCTGAAGGAAAACGAGCAACGCCTGGCCCTGGCCGTGGCCGGCAGCGGCACCGGCATCTGGGACCGCGACGTGGTCAACGGACGCATCCACTACTCGCCGGGCTGGAAGTCCATGCTCGGCTACGCCGTCGGGGAAATCAGCGACCGCATCGAGGACAGCTACGGCCGCATCCATCCTGATGACCTGGACTATGTGCGCCGCACCATGCTCGACCACTTCGAGCAGCGCACCCCCGACTACCAGGTGGAACACCGCCTGCAACGCAAGGACGGCAGCTACATCTGGGTCAGCAGCCGCGGCAAGGTGGTCGAGCGCGACGAACAGGGCCGTGCCCTGCGGATGATCGGCACCACCACCGACATCACCGAGATGAAGCGCATGGCCCGCCGGCTGGAACAGAACATCGAACTGCTGACGGACCTCACCAACGAGATCCCCGGCATGGTCTTCCAGTACCTGCGCCACCCCGACGGCAGCGGCGAATACCGCTACGTCAGCGCCGGCAGCCTGGACATCTACGGCCTCTCCCCCGAGCAGGTGAAGGTCGGGCGCGAACGCATCCTCGCGCTGATCCACCCCGACGACCTGCCGGGCTACCTCAACGCCCTGGAAACCTCCGCCATGGCCCTCACCCCCTGGCACCGGGAATACCGCGTGTGCCTGGCCAGCGGCGAAGTGGGCTGGCGCCTGGGCAATGCCCACCCCAAGCGCCTGGGCGATGGCAGCGTGCTCTGGCACGGCTTCATCACCGACATCAGCGAACAGAAGCGCATCGAGGCCGAGCTGCAGGCCCTGGCCATCACCGACTTCCTCACCCAACTGCCCAACCGCCGGCACTTCATGACCCGCCTGGAAGAGCAGCTGGCCCGCCTGCAACGGCCCGGCAACAGCGGCGCAGCACTGCTGATGTTCGACCTGGACCACTTCAAGGGCATCAACGACCGCTGGGGGCACAGCGCCGGCGACGAGGCCCTGCGCCACTTCGCCACCCTGCTCAGCGAGCAGATGCGCCGGGTCGACTTCGCCGGGCGCATGGGCGGCGAAGAGTTCGCCGTGGTGCTCAACGATGCCGACCACCGCAGCGCCATGGTCTTCGCCCAGCGCCTGCAGCAGCGCCTGGAAGACGTGCCGCTGCTGTACCAGGGCGAACGCATCCCCCTGACGGTGAGCATCGGCATCACCACCCTGGGCGCCGACGACATCACCGCCGCCGGCGCCCTGTCCCGCAGCGACATGGCCCTGTACCGGGCCAAGGCGGAAGGCCGCAACCGCATCGAGGTGCACTGACGCACCATCCGTCCGGACGCCGCACGGCAGCTTGACCGCCTTCGGGGAGTGAAATTACTGTATTTATATACAGTAATTTCCGACACACCCTCCCATGCCCACCGTCGTCGCCCTCGACCGCCTGTTCAACGAGCGCCGCCTCTGGCGCGGCCAGGCCACGCCCGCTGCACCTGCCAGCCGCTACCCCAGTGGGCACGCCGCGCTGGACGCCGTACTGCCTGGCGGCGGCTGGCCGGAAGCGGCCCTGAGCGAGCTGCTGGTGGGCCTGCCCGGTGTCGGCGAACTGAGTCTGCTGCTGCCCACCCTTGCCCGCCTCAGCCAAGCCGGTGAGCGCATCGTGCTGGTGGGGCCACCCCACCTGCCCTACCCGCCCGCCTGGCAGGCCGCCGGGGTGGACCTGGGTCAGCTCAGCCTGGTCCAGGCCCAGGGTCGGGATGCCCTGTGGGCCGCCGAGCAGTGCCTGCGCTCCGGCAGCTGCGGCGCCGTGCTGGCCTGGCCGGACCGGGCCGACGACCGCGCCCTGCGTCGCCTGCAGGTGGCAGCCGAAAGCGGCCAGACCCTGGCCTTCGCCTACCGCTCCCTGGGGGAAGCCCAGAACCCCTCGCCCGCCGCCCTGCGCCTGGCCATCGAAGCCAACCCGGCGCGCCTGCGGGTGATCAAGTGCCGGGGCGGCCAGCCCAGTGCCCGACCGATCCCGCTGGATGCGCGGGTGGGACCCTGACCGTGCGCTGGGCCTGCATCCTCTTGCCCCAGTTGGCGCTGGACGGCGTGCTGCGCGGCCGGGATGACCGCCAGACGCCGCTGGCGCTGCTCACCGGTCCCGCCCAGCGGCGCATCTTGCAGGCGGTCAACGAGCCGGCGCGGGCCCTGGGGCTGCGCCCAGGGATGGCCCTGAGCGCCGCCCAGGCCCTGGCCTCCGGCTTCGAGCAGGCCGAGTACGACACCGAGTCCATCGAGCGCTGGCGCCTGTTCCTCGCCGCCTGGGCCTACGGCTTCAGCTCCCAGGTCAGCCTGCACTACCCACGCTGCCTGCTGCTGGAGGTGCACAGCAGCCTGGGCCTGTTCGGCCCCTGGCCACGCTTCGAGGCCCGCTTGCGGGCCGAGCTGCAAGCCCTGGGCTTTCGCCACCGCATCACCCTGGCGCCCAACCCGGCGGCTGCACGCGCCCTGGCCAACGTGCACGACGGCCTGGCCGTGGACGACCCGGCCCTGCCCTCGGCCATCGGCGCGCTGCCGCTCGCCCGCATCGGCCTGGAGCCGTCGCAGGCCACCGCCCTGGCCCGCATGGGCCTGCGCCAGGTGGCGCAGGTGCTGGCCCTGCCGCGCAACGAACTGGCACGACGCTTCCCGGACGGGGTGCTGCAGCACCTCGACACCCTGCTCGGCCGACAGCCCCAGGCGCTGGCTTTCTACCGCCCGGCGGACCGCTTCAGCACCCGCATCGAGCTGAACTTCGAAGTGGAGTCCACCCAGGCCCTGCTCTTCCCCCTGCGCCGCATGACCGCCGACCTGGCGGCCTACCTGGCCAGCCGCGATCAGGGGGTGCAGCGCTTCAGCCTGTACCTGGAACACCGCACGGGCGCGCCGACCCTCGTCGAGGTGGGCCTGCTGAATGCCGAACGCGAGGCGGCCCTGCTGCTGGAATTCGCCCGCGGCCGCCTGGAGGCCCTGCAGCTGCCCGGCCCGGTCATCGCCCTGCGCCTGGACGCGGAGGACCTGCCGGCCTTCGTGCCGGACCGTTACAGCCTGTTCGACGACCGCCCCCAGCAGAACCTCGGTTGGGAGCAACTGCGCGAGCGCCTGCGCGCGCGCCTGGGCGACGACGCCGTGCAGGGACTGATGACCCAGGCCGACCACCGCCCCGAACGGGCCTGGCGCCCGGGCTTCGTGCCCCTGGCGACCCCGCTGCCGGCCACGGGGCCACGCCCGGCCTGGCTGCTGGCCGCGCCCCAGCCCCTGCCGGAGGGCTCGGTGCGCCTGCTGGGCGGGCCCGAGCGCATCGAGTCCGGCTGGTGGGACGGTGAAGACATCCGCCGCGACTACTACCGCGTGCTGACCCACCGGGGCCAGCAGGGCTGGGCCTTTCGTCCGCTGGGTGAAACAGGCCCGCTGCAGTTGCAGGGCTGGTTCGCATGAGCGCGCCGGACTACGCCGAGCTGCACTGCCTGTCCAACTTCAGCTTCCAGCGCGGTGCCTCCAGCGCAGCGGAACTCTTCGAGCGCGCCCGGCAACTGGGCTACCGCGCCCTGGCGATCACCGACGAATGCACCCTGGCCGGTGCCGTGCGGGCCTGGCAGGCCGCCAAGGCCACGGACGTGGCGCTGATCCTCGGCAGCGAGCTGCAAGGGCCCGACGGCGAGCGCCTGGTGCTGCTGGTGGAGGACATCGCCGGCTACCAGGCGCTGTGTCAGTTGATCACCCGCGCCCGCCGACGGGCGCAGAAAGGCGACTACCGCCTGCTGGACGCGGACTTCGAAGTGCCCCTGGAGGGATTGCTGGCGATCTGGTTGCCCACGCCGACCAGTTGCCCCGAGGCCGGCCAGCGCTGGCTGGCGCGCTTCCCCGGCCGGCTGTGGCTGGGCGTCGAGCTGCACCGGGGGGCAGACGACGACGTCCGGCTGCAACGTCACCTTCACCTGGCCCGCCAGCTGGCGATACCGGCGGTAGCCTGTGGCGACGTGCACATGCATGCCCGGGGCCGGCGCGCCCTGCAGGACTGCATGACCGCCATCCGCCATCACCTGCCTGTCGCCGAGGCCGGGGCACGGCTGTTTCCCAACGGGGAGCGGCACCTGCGCCGCCGCGAGGAGCTGGCCGCGCTCTACCCGCCCGAGCTGCTGGCCGAGACCCTGCGCATCGCCGAACGCTGTCGCTTCGACCTGGGCCAATTGAAGTACCACTACCCCCGCGAGCTGGTGCCGGAGGGTCATACGCCCGCTACCTGGCTGCGCCAGCTGGTGGAAGACGGCGCGCGCTGGCGCTGGCCTGGCGGTTCCAGCGAGAAGGTCCGCACCCAGGTCGAGCATGAGCTGGCCCTGATCACCGAGCTGGGCTACGAAAGCTACTTCCTCACCGTCCACGACATCGTCCGCTTCGCCCGGGAGCAGGCCATCCTCTGCCAGGGCCGGGGCTCGGCGGCCAACTCGGTGGTGTGCTTCGTGCTCGGCATCACCGAACTGGACCCGGCCCACAGCCGGCTGCTGTTCGAGCGCTTTCTCTCCCGCGAGCGCAAGGAGCCGCCGGACATCGACGTCGACTTCGAGCACGAGCGCCGGGAAGAGGTCATCCAGTACGTGTTCCGCCGCTACGGCCGCGACCGGGCAGCGCTGACCGCCGTGGTCAACACCTACCACGCCGCCGGTGCGGTGCGTGACGTGGCCAAGGCCCTCGGGCTGCCGGCCGATGCCATCAACGCCCTGGCCACCTGCTGTGGCCGCTGGAGCGACCACCTGCCCACCGAGGCGCGCCTGCGCGAGGCGGGCTTCGACCCGGGCAGCCCGCTGCTGCACCGCATCCTGGTGCTGTGCGGCGAGCTGATCGGCTTCCCCCGCCACCTGTCCCAGCACCCGGGAGGCTTCGTCATCTCCGAGCACCCGCTGCCGACGCTGGTGCCGGTGGAGAACGCCAGCATGGCCGAGCGCACGGTGATCCAGTGGGACAAGGACGACCTCGATGCCGTCGGCCTGCTCAAGGTGGACGTACTGGCCCTGGGCATGCTCAGCGCCCTGCGCCGCTGCTTCGACCTGCTGGCCGCCTACCGGGGCCAGCGCTGGACCCTGGCCAGCCTGCCTCGGGAAGACGCGGCCACCTACGCGATGATCAGCAAGGCCGACACCATCGGGGTCTTCCAGATCGAGTCACGCGCGCAGATGGCCATGTTGCCGCGCCTGCGGCCGCAGACCTTCTACGACCTGGTGATCCAGGTGGCCATCGTCCGCCCCGGCCCGATCCAGGGCGACATGGTCCACCCTTACCTGCGGCGGCGTAACGGCGAGGAAAAGGTGGAGTACCCCTCCAAGGAGCTGATCCCGGTCTTCGAGCGAACCCTGGGGGTGCCGCTGTTCCAGGAGCAGGTCATGGAGCTGGCGGTGGTGGCGGCGGAATACACCCCCGGGGAAGCGGACCAGCTGCGCCGGGCCATGGCTGCCTGGAAACGTCATGGCGGGCTGGAGCCGCACCGCATCCGGCTGACCGAGCGGATGCTGAAGAAGGGCTACACCCCCGAGTTCACCGCGCGCATCTTCGAGCAGATCAAGGGCTTCGGCAGCTATGGCTTTCCCGAGTCCCACGCGGCCAGCTTCGCCCTGCTCACCTACGCC
Organism: Pseudomonas sp. zfem003; assembly: GCF_032621675.1. Taxonomy (NCBI): domain Bacteria; kingdom Pseudomonadati; phylum Pseudomonadota; class Gammaproteobacteria; order Pseudomonadales; family Pseudomonadaceae; genus Pseudomonas; species Pseudomonas sp. zfem003. The sequence continues at coordinate 55,227 of NZ_JAVYJG010000016.1, forward strand.
AGTTGCTGGCTCAAGTGCCACGAGCCGGCAGCCTACGCCTGCGCCCTGGTGAACAGCTGGCCGATGGGCTTCTACAGCCCCGACCAGGTGCTGCAGGACGCGCGCCGCCACGGCATCCGCGTGCGCCCGGTGGACGTGCGCTACAGCGACTGGGACTGCAGCCTGGAGGACGAAGGCGAGCCGCAGCCGGCCATCCGCCTCGGCCTGCGCCTGGTGAAAGGCTTTCGCCAGGACGACGCCGAGGCCATCGGACAGGCACGCCGGCAAGCCCCCTTCCAGGACGTGACCGACCTGTGCCTGCGCGCCCGCCTGGATGCCCGCGCCCGTGAGCGGCTGGCCGATGCCGGCGCCCTGCGAGCCCTGGCCGGGCACCGTCACCGCGCGCGCTGGGCCATTGCCGCCGTGGAGCCGCAGCTGCCGCTGTTCGCCGCCCTGCCCGCTCTGATCGAAGCGCCGGTGGCCCTGCCGCTGCCCAGCGTCGGCGAGAACCTGATGGCCGACTACGCCACCCTCGGCACCACCCTGGGCCCCCACCCGCTGACGCTGCTGCGCGGCGCCCTGCATGCCCAGCGCTGCCGCAGTTCGCGGGAGCTGGCCGAGGTGGAATCGGGGCGCCCCATCAGCGTCGCGGGCCTGGTGGTCGGCCGGCAGCGCCCGCAAACCGCCAGCGGAGTGACCTTCGTCACCCTGGAGGACGAGTTCGGCATGATCAACGTGGTGGTCTGGCGCGACCTGGCTGAACGCCAGCGCCAGGCCTTGCTGGGTTCGCAGCTGATGCGGGTGGACGGTCACTTCGAGTGTGCGGACGGGGTGCGCCACGTGATCGCCGGACGCCTGCGGGACCTGTCAGAACTGTTGACCGGGCTGGATGTGCGCAGCCGGGACTTCCACTGAGCAGAAGCCCGGCTGGAGCGATGGCGCCCCGTGAAGGGGCGCCGAACGGATCAGTCGGTGCCGTACTTCGGCGAACGCGGACCGTAGAGCAGGCCACCGTTGTAACCGGTGGAAAGCAGCCGGGCACTGGTGATGCCGGCAATGGGATAGGCGGCATCCTCGACGGAGCTGTTGATGATCTGCTTGACGGCTGCGGTGACCAGCATGCCGACCAGGCCGCCCCCGTTGTTGTTGTTGCCCTCCTCGCTGGAGGCACTGGCCGAGCCGGTCCACAGGGTGGTACCGGTCTTCAGGTCCACCAGGCGGGCGCTGGCGGTGACGATGGCAGCGCTGCTGAACACCATGTACTGGGTGCCGTACTGGGTGACGGTGATGTACAGCGCCGCATCGGCCCCGTAGACCTCATGCAGCTTGGCCGGCGGCAGCTGGTGGATGTCGCCCGGGGAAGTCAGACCGTTCTGGCGGAAGGTCTCGTCCACTAGGGCCACTGGCAGCACGTAGTAACCGGCCTCGGCCAGCGGGTAGGTGACCTGGGACATCATGCCGTAGGTGGCCTTGACGTCCGGCGACTCGTTCAGCGGCGGCAGCACCAGGATCGAGCGCGGGCGGGCCTCCTTGTAGGCGGAGTAGTCGACGCTCTTCTGGGTCGAGGCGCAGCCAGTGACCAGGGCGCCGAGGACGCAGCAGACCAGCAGTCGGGACAGGTGGCGAAGGCTCATTGCGCACCTCCCTTGGCGTTCTTCAGCAGCATGTCCATGTAGGTGGCGGACTCGGGGAACAGCGCCTTCTCGGTTTCGAACTCACGCACCATCTGGTCATCCTTGCCGATGCTGGAATACAGCAGGCCGAGCTGGGCGTGGTAGCCCGGCGGTACGGCGCCGTTCTTGGCCTTGATCTTCTGCAGGTCGGCTTCCAGCGCCTCCACCTGGGCTTCCTTGGACTCGCCCTTGAAGTACTGGTTGACCTGGGTCTGGTAACCCTCCCACTGGTAGAGGGTCTTGGGCCCGCTGCAGCCGGCCAACATGGCGCTCGCCAGCAGCAGTGCGGCAAGCGAGGTGTTCATCGGTTTCATTGCATGACGTCCTTGTTTCAGTTCTGCGGTTTCCAGGCGCCGCTGTCGACGGCCGCGACCAGCTTGTTGACGGCTTCGCGCATGGCCAGGTCGAGCACCTTGCCGTTGAGGGTGGAGTCGTAGCTGGCAGTGCCGCCGAAGCCGATCACTTCACGGTTGGACAGGGCGTATTCGCCCGCACCCTGGGTGGAATAGACGACTTCGGAGGTGGAGATGTTGACGATGTTCAGCGCCACCTTGGCGTAGGCGATCTGCGTCTTGCCACGGCCAAGGATGCCGAACAGCTGGTGATCGCCCACTTCCTTGCGGCCGAACTCGGTGACATCACCGGTCACCACGTAGTCGGCACCCTTCAGGCGCTGGGCCTGGCCCTTGATGGCGGCTTCCTGCTGGATCTCGCTCATGTTGTCGCGGTCCAGCACGTTGAAGCGGTTGGTCTGCTGCAGGTGGGTGATGAGGATGGTCTTGGCCTGGCCACCGAGGCGGTCGACGCCGTCGGAGAAGATGCCGCGCATGTAGCTGGAGCGGTTGTCGAACTTGCCGACGGCGATGGGTGCGCGCGGGCCGCTGTAGGGACGGTTGACGCTTTCGACCTGCTGCACCGCGACGGCGGTGGAGGTTTCGGTGGCGCAGCCGGACAGGCCGGCCAGGGCCATGGCTGCCAGGACCGGCAGCAGGGCACGCTTCGAGACGATGCTCATGGAGACTCTCCTTGTTTTAAAAGCCAAGGCCTTCGCCACCGGCAGACCGGGCGAAGACCGAAATAATGAGGGGGAGCGGCCGCAACCGGCTCATCGGGTTGGACGTGCCAACGAGGGTGCGATCAATAACGGGGAAAGGCGTGAAAAACGACGACATCCGATGTCCTGCGACTGCGACAACTCCTGGATTCACCCCGCCGCCAGTGGGTTGCAGGGCAAGGCCTGGGCCGGGCGCGCGGAGATTAATGGCATTTGGCTTTTACGCGCAGCACCTGCCGACGGACGGCTTGATAGCACGGTTTGCGGGGTGTTGTCGCGGGTGACATGGCAGCGCTGTGACAGACTTGCCGGCACGGCATCGCGTGGTCGGAAATCTCCGTGCTAGGATCGCCCGCCGCGCGCAATGCCTGTTGCGTTATCCGGAGAGATTCAGGGACGAATGCATGAAAATCGGAACGTTTATCAAAGCCGGGGCTTGGACAGCAGCCCTGTTCTTCGGCGTGAAGGAAATCCTGACCTTGCAAAGCTGGACTGAAACCAGTGCAACGGTCACGACCATTTCCTACTCGCGCCACTCCGACTCGAAGCGCCTGGGTGGCGGCTACTACACCGTCTTTATCGATGTGGCCTATGAAGTAAAAGGCACCCACTACACCGACCGCAGCAGCACCGACATCAGCCTTGCCAGCCTGCAGACCTATCTAAAGCTGTACAAACCTGGGACCCGGATGAAACTCAAGTACGACCCCAAGGAGCCTTGGGAGTCGGAAGTCATCACGCCAGGCTGGCGGGGCTGAGCACCTCCTCAAGAGGCTTGGCGAAGCGGCTCGCTCCTTCCGACTCACCACCATCCCCATCCTTCACAGATCGATTGCCCAGCCTGCGACTATGCTTGCCGACGAGGTAATCCGCAGGACAACGAGGAGATGGAACGATGAAAAAGACAATGCAGGCGCTGGCCGGAACCGCACTGATCCTGATGAGCGCCGGCGCATCGGCCAGTGATGTCGGCTTCGGGATCGGCATCAGCTACGTGTTTGGCGAAGGCCCTGCCCTGGGGATCAAGGCCTTCTCGAACGACGAGGACAACGAAGCCGTTGTCTCGGTAGGCCTCGACTACGTGTTCTCCAGTCAGTCGATCCGCCCGAACATCGGCGTCGGCTACCAGGGGGAAGGCTATTACGGCGATGCCAACGTGGGTTACTCGCTGGAGAAACAGACCGTGGACTTCGGGCTGGGCGGCGGCTGGTCCAACTCCGACGACCACAAGAAACACCGGCCAGAACCGGCACCGCCCGTGCTTATCTGACCAGCGCCCGGCACGTAAACCCTCCCTGGGCCCGGCGTCGAGCCCAGGGACACACCGAAAAGCCCGCCATTGAGCGGGCTTTGCATCAGCGCCAACTGCCAGGCTGCTGGACCAACGGCGAAGTATTGGACGCATCCTTGCAGGCGCGGTAAGCAATGGCCTGGGATTTTTCGTCAGGCTTGACCGGAAATCCGGCCTCCTCCCCGTTGTATCCCCACTCGCCCAACGCGCAATCGACCCACAAGACCTCCGTGCCGCTGCTTCCATTGTCGAGTTCTATCACCGCCTGGGACTCCGCCAGCAGCTCGACCGAGACCACCTTCAGCCCGCCGCCGATCAGTTCCTCTGCAGACGCAGCGACAGGAATCAGAGCCGCCGCAGCAACCGCCAAGAGCACAATACGCATCGATCACTGAATCGCCCCGGCTTCCCTAGACACTCTCCAAGCTTTGGAAATAACGCTTTTCATACTCCACTGGCGATAGCTGCATAGCGCTGCTGTGCCGGCGTTTGGGGTTATAAAACATCTCGATGTAATCGAATACATCACTGCGGGCCTCTTCGCGGGTGCCGTAGGTTTTCCGTCGGACACGCTCACGTTTCAGCAACTGGAAAAAACTCTCCGCTACCGCGTTGTCGTGGCAGTTACCGCGTCGACTCATGCTACTGATCAGGTTGTTGGCCTTGAGGAAACTCTGCCAGTCCGAACTACTGAACTGGCTGCCTTGGTCGGAGTGAATCATCACTTCCTGGTTTGGCTTGCGCCGCCAGACCGCCATCAGCAACGCATCGATAGCCAGGTCGCTACTCATCCGTGGCTTCATCGACCAGCCAATCACCTGGCGCGAAAACAGATCCAGCACTACCGCCAGGTACAACCATCCCTCATAGGTGCGGATGTAGGTGATGTCGGTGACCCAGACCTTGTTCGGTTCGCTGACGTTGAACTGCCGCTCCAGGCGATTAGGCGAAGCCACCGTCGGCTTGCCTCCGTAATAGCCGGGGCGCCGACGATAACCGGTCTGCGAACGCAGCCCCTCCACCTGCATCAGGCGAGCCACGCGGTGCCGGCCACAGGACTCGCCCAGCTCACGCAGGTCGTCGTGGATCTTGCGGTAACCGTAGACCCCGCCGCTTTCCAGCCAAGCATGCTTGATCAATCCGAGCAGGCGCTGATCTTCCTTCTCGCGTGCGGATTTCGCTTCGGCCAGCCAGGCGTAGTAACCACTGGGATGTACCTGGAGGGACTGGCAGAGACGCCGCACCGGGTACTCCACCGACAGCTTGCTAATGACGGCGTACTTCAGCCGGACTCCTTGGCAAAGTACGCGGCGGCCTTTTTTAGGATGTCTCGCTCTTCGGTCACCCGCTTGAGTTCGGCGCGCAAGCGACGTAGCTCGACCTGCTGATCATCTACCTGCTGCCGCTGTGCTTGGGGTTTGCTGTAGCGCTTTACCCAGGCGTACAGGCTGTGCGCGGACACGCCTAGACGCTCTGCCACATCGGCAACGCGCAAACCGCGCTCGGTGATGTGCTTGACCGCTTCGATTTTGAGTTCTTCGGGGTAACGTTGGTTGCTCATGGCACCTCCTGATGGGCCTCATTATGAGGCTTGGAGGTGTCTACGGAACTAGGGGCGATTCAAACAGTGCGGCTCTCAGAGGCTAAACGAGAAACACTGATGCAAGCATCGTAACGTGCAATCTAGCTTGACCATGGCGGCGGCGCTCATAACGAGCCTGTCGCGGCAGGTGCCGTGTTTCCAGCTCTCTTTAGGCCAGCCAAACATGTACTCGATGGTGCTCCGCAGGGTTCCGTAAGATGCCTGAAGCCGAACATCCCATTTTTTGGGTGCATCCTCGTACCCAAGTTGCAGACATCGAATGCCCTGCTACGATAGCAAAACAACATCAAAACAGGGATGTAATCATGAAATCAAAAATAATATTCATATTTCTAATCCTACTAATTCAAGGCTGCTCTTACAAAAACCTACGCGAGCCCGATCCTATTTCAGCCTGGGATAGCAAGGGCCCAGTTGAACCCCTTAAGAAGCTATCCAGACACTACAGCGACTATCAAATTGGCGCCGCCAAAAACCACTCTGTACTCGGCCAGATCGCTATTGCAGGAGCAGGGGTATCAGTAATTGGCGCAGCGGCAAAATCGAATTCACGAGTTTACAAATCTTCCGCCGCGATAATAGCCACAGCGCTAGGCTTCGATTTTTGGGGAAATTTTTCAGAGCAACGCCAGATCTATAGCGACGCTCGAGCCCAATTAGACTGTGCAATCCCCTATATTGAATTTATTCATCAACAACGGAACGAAGTACAAGGAAAGCTGCAAGCAGCTAAATCCAACCGAGCAAAAAGTATCGCAACCATTGAGGCTGGACTAGCTAGCCTTGCAGGTGGCGCTCATACATTTTTAGCCCCGATCGCAAGTGATACCTCTCGCAAGAAAGATGTCTCGCCGTTGTGGCTGGCACGCGCAGAAATTGCTACAGATGATGCCATCTCGGACATTTCAAGAGCAGAGGATATAACCAAGTTTCTTCGCCAAAGAGTACTTCTAGATGTTGACAAGCTTCAACAGAAGGTCGAGCAGCAAATAGCCGACAGATCCTTTAAAACCGAAGAAACTATTAAAATCATCACAACCCCACGAAGCGGAAACAAGGGTCAAGGCGACGAAGAAGCAAATCTTGTACTACTTGCGGCAGACGATAACCAGGCTCTTCGTCAAGCCAGGCAAATAATAAATGCGTTCAACGAATATGAAAAATGCATTGCAGTAAAACAACCGAATACGCCCGGAACTCCTACCGAGCAATAGCACCACATCGATTATCACAGTTTAGCCGTGCTGAATTTAGTAGTAGCGCGGCCTACGCCAGCACTTTTCGTACAGAACCTAGTACTCTCTGCGCTTTTTCAAACGCCAAGGAAAGCGCATGAGCACCATCCCTGAGATCGCCTTCGAGATCGGCCAGGTGTACGACCGCCGCAAAGACATTAACGGGCCGTTCGGCGGTGCCTGGCAGAGCGGTATCTCACCCTCAACAAAGACGGCGGCGATCTTCATCTTCAGCGGCGAAAGCGGCGAAAGCGGCGAACAGTACGGCTACAGGGACGGCTTCGACGATCGCGGCGTCTTCCACTACACAGGGCATGGCCAGGTCGGCGATATGCAACTGACTGGTGGTAACCGGGCCATCTTCGAGCACGCCCGTGACGGGCGCTCCATTCACCTGTTCAAGTCGCTTGGGAAGAAGGCGGGAAAGAGTCTTGGCCAGCGTTACCTCGGCGAGTTCGCTTGCGCCGATCTCACCTGGACGACTGGGCCGGACAGGGAAAAGAACATCCGCAAAATCATGGTGTTTCACCTTGTCCCAATTGCCCGCGTTGCAGAAGCACTGGTTGAGGAGTCCGCCCAGACGGATCTGCCCTCGACCCTCGCTGCAGCTCGCCAGCTCGCCTTGAAAGCCATGGAGCCCGTCGAAGCCCGCGGAGAAAACAGCGCGCTACGCAACATCTACAAGCGAAGCGCCCAGGTGAAGAACTACGTACTCCTGCGAGCAGAGGGCAAATGCGAGGCCTGCGGAAAGCCGGCCCCCTTCTTACGCAAAGACGGCACGCCCTACCTCGAACCGCACCACATCAACCGGCTTTCCGACGGCGGCCTAGACCACCCTCTCTACGTGGGCGCCATCTGCCCGGATTGCCACAGGGAGATTCACTACGGTGTGGACGGCCAGAATAAGAACGACAATCTAAGGAAAGTCTGAAGAAGACTTCCCGAATCTGGTGAAATACACCGATCCCGTTGCCTAAGTTCTCCGATGAAGCAGATGACCTTCGCCGACGCCGAGTACGCCGGTAAGCGCAAGCAGACCCGCAAGGAGCTGTTCCTGATCG
>NZ_JAVYJG010000017.1:0-8491 GCF_032621675.1 Pseudomonas sp. zfem003
GGCTTCGCGGACAAGGTGCGGCGGGATCGGGAGGGGGATGGGGTCACTCATAATCGCCATTACGTTACGCAGGGCCCGGAGGCTACGCCAGTGTCCGGACCCCGCTCAACGTAACGCCGTCCATTATGAGCAACCTGGGGTATGAAAGCCTGAGCAATCAGCCGCAGATTCCAGGCTTGAAGCAGAACAGCGCGGTGAAGACGAAGTGCGCGATCCAGGCGACGCAGCCTAGAGCGCCGACGACCAACGCGAGATCGAGCGCCCGAGTCCAGGGGCTGACCCTTCGTGCGACGCAGCGTTGTGCAGGACACTTGTAACCGGTGTCGTAAAGACCACGATGCATGTGAGCGGGCAGCTGATGGTCCGGGTGACGACGAGAATTGTCGAAGTGCCGGCCCTCTCGCAGATACCAGACCTTCCACGCATAAACGTGAGCCGAGTCGCCACGCAGCTCGGTCAAGTAGTCGAATGAATCCGTCATAGCGCCTGCTCCTTGCCAGTGAGTGTCCTAGGGGTGCGACTGGTGTCCTCGACAATAGTAACCCGCGTGGAGGTTGCGCGCTGGTCACCAGTGACCGGGCGCGGGTCGCTCCGCTCGCCGCCGCCGGTCACTGGTGCCAGCACGTCACGTCCGGTCGGGGCTATTGAGGATGCGGCCTGCTGTCCGCTCCACGAGGTCACTCGCTGGCCGTCGATGTCGCAATACAGCTGGATGCCATCAGGGAACCGCTTGCACTGATCCATGGTGACGAGCCGCTTACCGAACATGCTGGTGAGGATGACCATATCCGGCGCCCAGTTGTCGCGGCTGTCCGTGCTGCTGTAGCCGTAGCCGATCTGTGAATCCCAGCCCTGTTCGCGGCGCTGGTCCGATCTGCGGATCTCGCCAACGATGCGCCACTGCCCGGACAGCGGAGGTTCAACCGGGCCGGAAGGCGCTGTGGGTTGAGGCGGTACGCCCTGGACGAGTCCCTGGCCGGGGACGATCTGCTGGCCGAACGCTTCAGGCGGTGGGTTCACCAAGGGCGCCGATGCCGGCATGACAGGAACCTCTACGGCGTCAGCAACGATTTCAGAGCCGTCTTCGGCATAGCGCTCCGGGTGAAGCTTGGGCATCACGTAGCCGTATCCGAGCCAGAAGCCGCCCAGGATGGCAAACGCGATGAACCCCATGGAGCCGATGGCCTGCCAGCTGCTGAACAGGTTGGAACGCTTGTCCATGGCCTTTTCGTCGCCGACGTTGAGGTCAGCCGCTTCGCTCTGAGTGGCGCTCCGGTAGTACTGGTAGATATCGGGCTTGTACGTGCCATAGGCCTCGCGGATGACGTACTTCGCCGGGACGCGTTCGCCGGTCGGACAACCCTTGTAGACCTTGATGCCGAAGCGGTTCGCAAGGCCGACCTCTTCGAGCTTGTTCATCTCGAAACTGTGGGCGATCAGCTTGCGGACCCACGACGCGAGGTCGGAACGGTCCTGAGTGACGAGCACAACCTGCATGGCGTTGCCTGCCTTGTCCACGCGGTGGCGGTGTTCCTTGAGCCACTGGAGGTCGCCAACGGGAGCCGCCGACACCTTCTGGCCAGATGGCCACCGTCGCCAGCATTCGTCGATCACGGCGACAGCACCATGAGGGATCAGCTCAGGCAACTTTTCATCCTCCAGGGCGTCGAGCGGAAGTTGCGTAATCTGGCCACCGAACACTTGGACCAGTAGTTCGGATTCCAGGGGGATGTTGGTAACAACGTGACGCCCCTTCTTGAGTGCGGGAATGATCACGTACTCAACTACTGAGTAACTTTTCCCTGATCCAGGGCGACCGAAATAACCGTTAAGAGCCATATGACCGCCCTCCCCTTACCCAATGAACGGAATTCGACGGAGGATGAACCGCAGCAACAATGATGCGGTAATCATTGCAAGGCCCTCGGCTACAGCGAAGTACTGGAAGAAGAACACAACACCGGATGGGAGTTGGCTCATGAAGCTTCCGGCCTGTGAAACAAAGTCCGGCACCGGAAGTTTCTCAATAACAGTTGCGAGACCGTCGAACACGTAGCCCCAAACCTTTTTCGGGAGCCATAGAACGAAATCCAACCACCAACCCAGGAGCGTTTCAAAAGCAGCCTTGAACCAGCCGAGTATTTTCTCTAGGAAGTTCATGTAGTCACCTCACGCGGTGAAGAAGAGTCGAATAGCGGCCCACGCCCATATCGCCAGGAACAAGTAGCGCAAGCCGTTGAGAAGTTGAGGCGCCGAAGAACAGAACGAACTGAAGTCTATGGAGCCGAAGAACGTTTGAGCGCTCCCAATAGAGCAAGTACCGCCGGACGGCACGGTAATGCCTTTAAGGGCTTTTGCAATCGGTGCATTTGACAATCTGTCAATATACTGCTGTACAGAGTCGGCATATTCGGGCGCTTCGTCGAGTTCCGGCGTTGTAAGTCCACCAGTAGCGGTCCCATCACCTTCACCCGTACTGCAATCGCCTCCAACACAATCACCGAAACCGTCTCCATCTGAATCGGGGTTAGTGTTTTTGTCAGGACAACTCTTTCCGGTGCAACTTCCGGTCGTGCTGACAACATTACCCTTGCCGTCCTTAACAGTAACCGTGCTAGACGTAGTAACACCCGAGATGCAGTTAACGAGAGCCATGCCCGTACACTTCGTATCAGTGCGCTTATCGGTTTTCGTGGTCTTTGTTCCGCCATCTGGAAGAGCCTCGGTTTTAACTTCGGTTGAAATGCGAATGCCGCCAGAAATGGGCTTGGGCATGTCGTTCTTGCAGGTGAGAACGCCATTCACGGTGCCGCACTGGCTCTGACCTTCCTTGGTAAAAAACTGGCTGGAAACGCACGCAACAGAGTTGGCACCAGTCGATACATACGTGCACGGTTCGGACTTGGTTTCTTGCTTGGGCGGAGGCGGCAAACAATCGCCGGAAACGCATCGAGCATTTGCGAGAACACCAGGGTCAGCCTTGCTATTGAAAACTTCGCCTGTGTGGTGAACGTTGAGCGTGCAAACAGCAGAGCGCTCTTTTACAACGCACACACCGTCGGCACAGGTTTCAGTTGGTGGAGGTGTTGTGCAGTTGGCGCCGGTCACTTTGACCGTGCATCCAAACTGAGCGGTATCGGTGGGTTGGATGGGGTTTCCGTTTGGATCTTTCTGTACCAATACATCTTTGAGAGTTGAGTCTTTGTAATTTTCGTCCTGGCCGTGGAATTTGCAGAAAGATGCAATATCGGCACGGGCAGCCTGGACGCATTCGCCGGAGCTATTGTAAATCTTGGGGTAGCCAGTTGCGTCAACATCACCACAGCGGGTGCCAGCGGAACTGAAAACGCCTTTGCACTCACCGGTCAACGGGTCATATGTGGTGTCAGAAGAACAAGAAGTTCCGTACCTATAGGCGCCACCATAGTCCTGCTCGTTACCGAATTGATTTAAACCCATACACGAATAAACGGTATCGTTTATTGATTTAACACTGCTATATGTAGTGTTAGAAAACTTAGAAATCTTATCTTTACAGGCGGATACTGCAGATGGGTATTCGATTGTGGTTTCAGCAATACGCCAAAAATAGTTGGCAGAGGCGGTACCTGAAAGAAAGAACAGAAGTAGCGCGACATACCTAATCATTGCCAGCCCCTTACAATCGTAATACCAACAATGAAGCCGAATGCAAAGAACGTGTATTGGTAAAGTTGCGGCCAGAATTCCATTTTATTCACCCTCAAGACGAAACAAGGAGCCCGAAGGCCCCTTGCGAAGTTGCCGTCGGCAGTTGTCAGCGGATCATGCCGAGAATTTTCTTGATCCCCATGCGAGAGGCCAGAATTGCGGCGATCAGCAACGCCACGGCGACGAAGCCGGCGATGATGTCGGCCTTGTCGATACCGGCGGCCAGGTCAGCGAGGCCAGTAGCGTGAGCGGACTGGGCGACAACGGCGGTCATCAGGGAGGCACCGGCCAGGGACTTCAGGAAACGCTTGGAGGCTTTCATGTGGAACTCCTTACTTGAGCATCTTGAGAATGAGGCCTATCGGGTAGCCCAGGAGCCACACCGTAAAGGCCAGGGACAGACCGACGCCAAACGCCTGACCCAGGACTGCCGGGTCGAGCTGGCTGACGTCGAACGGCACAGGCACAGGGGCCGAAACCCACGTGCCGGCACACAGGGGGGCACCATCCGCCGCTATCGACAGGGTGCCGTCGCAGAGGATGGCGGCGCGCATCAGGAGGCCTTGGCCTGGGGTTCAGGATGCACGGCGGCAGGCTTCACGCCCGGGCGATCCTGCTGCGGGACCTGCTCAGCGAGGCGCAGAGGAAGGCCGGTGAGGCTGTAGCGGATGCGGGGATTGTCCTTGTAGTAGGTGTCGATTTCGTCCGTGAACGGGGCAAAGACCTCAGCCCCGACATGCTGGCGGTAGGCGTTGTGCAGGCCCTTCTTGAGCTGCTCGCCGCGCACCTGGAATTCCATGACCTGGGTTTCGGTGAACCCGTTGCGGTTCACGATGTTCACGCCGATGCCGACGATGGCGTAGGCCTTGTCGCCCTCCCCGCGGTCAATGACGGCTTGGACGAAACCACGTGCAATTTTCGACATAGTGACTCTCCTTAAATGGGGCGGCCCAGGGCGGCCCTTAGCGGACGATCCAGTCAGCGAGACAGGGCGTTCCCTGCTCTTCCAGATCACGGTACGGATACAGGTACTGGTCAGACGGACGCCTGTTCTCAGAAGGCTGGAGATCAACGCCTTCGGCGGCGCGTTGAGCCATGAGAGAGAGGGTCGCGTCGACCTGGGAGCGAAGTGGCGAGGCAGTTGCAGCAGCACGCATGCGGGCACGCATATCGAGCTGCAGGCGCTGGCCGCGGCTGATTGCGCTGGTGTGCAGGGGTTCCCATTGGATGGGCGTGTACGGCACGTCATCGAGGCCAGCGACGACGACGGCGCCGCCGACCTGGGCGAGACGATGCGGCGGGACGAGCATGCCGGCACAGGACTGGACGAGCAGGTACAGACGCATCAGAAGGTCCCCGCTGCGAGTTCATCCAGGGCGTTGCCGTGCTGGTGAACGTGGAAGTCAAAAATGACCTTCACAGGAGAATGAGGAAGAGCCTCACGGGATGCGCACAGGCAGGCTTGACGGTATGACATGACGTCGGAAACACAGTCAGCGCTTACGACGCGCCAACCATCATCGAAACGCCAAACAAAGATTCCGGCGCGTGAAGCGCGCTGGCGGAGAACACGAAGACGGTTCACGCGGCCACCTGCACGAGCTGGAGGTGACGGGGAACGACCGCAGGGCGGTAGAAGGCCGGGACCTGGGCGTCGAAGGAGCGTTCGACCTCGCGGACGTTACGGATGAACACGGCACCATGGCGGGTGGCGTCGTACGGGAGCTTGATGTCGATCCCGATACGGCGAAGTCGCGCGCGATGTTCCTGAACCGACGACAAATTGAGGTCAAACTTCTTGCCGTGCATCCATTCCATGGCGTACAGCGCGGTGCGGGTTGCAGCTTGCTTCGACTTGCAAATCCCCTCCGCTACGAGTTGTTCGCTGATGCTGAAAATATCCATTGCTGTCACCTGCAGCTTGTCGCCTACACAGAGGAAATCCCGTTGGATTTCCGCCAGCTTCGATTCATCAAAAAGCCCCCAAAAACAGAGGCGTTCACGCTTCAAATACTCGCTACGGAGCTTGATTTCCGAGCGAACGAGACCGACAGACGCGCACCAGTCGCGCAACGCCTGGACGTAACGGTATTCATCGGAGCCCTCGCCGTAGGCGCGCTTGACCTTGGGCAGGAGGTGGGCATCGAGTTCGGCAGCTTTGTTGTAATTGCCGGGGTAAACGAGACGGCCGGCCTTCTCGCCGCCGCGAGGGGTCCAGACAACGGTGTTGCCGTCCGGATAGAGGTACGCAATGGAATTCCGGTAACGCTGACTGGAAATCCCGCGCAGGTAATCGCGTTCGTTGCCCTGCCCTACATAGAAATTGGACGTGAGGTCGAGGCGCTGAAAAACGGCGCCGTCTGCGATTGCGCTTCCGTCCTGCAGGCGCTGGACAGTTCGACACTTGGTCATCAGTGGGAGGCCTTCACAGAGAAGAACGGCGTTGATAGCGCGCATGCAGTCGTCGAGCGATTGGATGCCGAAAACGTTATCGAGGCGGTCGAAGCGACTGGGGTTGCCGTCGACGGTGATGCGACGGCCGCAGACATGGATGCGAAAGGTCGTGCAGTAACTACCCTCTGCGAAGAAAGCCGGAGCTGACTCGCTCAACAGCTCTTCGGTCTGAGCATCAAAGCGGCGGACGTAGATGTCAGCGCGCCGGGGCAGCTCGAAGGGGTATTCCTGATAGGCCTTGATCCAGTCGTAAAACATGCAAATCCCTAGCGGTAGCCCTGTGATTTAGTCATCTGTTGAAAAATCACAAATGATCTTTCGGCGCTTTATAGCCGAATCACAAATGACAATGCAATACGTGCAAAAATCACGTCCGTCGGAAATCACACGTGATGGCGAGGTGAAATCACATTTATGGCGAAGACCTACAGGTTGCGAGACGAGGCCGTAGAAGCCCTGAACGCGAAGCGGATCAAGCTGATCGTTGAGCGGAAGGAGGACGTGAAAGAGAGCGATTTGCTCGGGGCTCTCATCTGGAAGCACCTGTCGACGCTTTCGGCCCAGGACGTAAAGGCCTACAGAGAGACAGTGCTAGGGAAAGACTGATGAAAGCCGAGCGAGACGATGACGACATCCGCTATGGGCGGGTGAGGCATACGCCGGAGCGGCGGCTGGCCTATGAAATAGCCCTTGGGATATGGATGGGCGGTATGGCGCTAGGCCTGACGTGGGGGCTTGTCGTAATGCTGTTCGCGAAAGGACTAGTCGTCGCTCTGGGGAGATGACCCCGGAAACCCGGGGTGAAGTGTGGTGAAACCCCGGGGCAAAGTGTGGCGCTCAACCCGGCGGAAGACACGGGGGCGCGAGGGAAAACCCCGGAGTTCCGGGGTAAAGTGGGGGTGTTACAGCACCCCCACCCCGAGCCGTGCAGCATACTGGACGCAATGTTCAGAATTCCGAACTGCAAGACGGCAAGAGCAATCCGATTGCGCATCACCATCGAGCCGCCCCGGCTGGGCTAGGCGGGCGGGTCGTTCCTCGGAGATCTGTTTGCCCAGGACGTGCATCAGCTCCGTGCGCTATGTGTCGCCGCAGTGCGCGCCCGTGGGGTGATCATGGCGCGAGGTGAGTTCGGAGCGGCTGAAGGCGAGGCGTTCGCGGACGTGCACCGAGCGGTACCGGAATTCGTTCCAGGACGAAGACCTGGTGCGCGATTTTGGTACCAATCGGCGCGGCGAGCTGGAGTCGGCCCGCGCCGATCTGGCAATTCGGTGGTACCAAACTAAAGCCAGCGGGGGAACGGGAGCCAGGAGAACCAACGAGCGTCGCGATAGTACGCATCCCATGGATCGCCCGGTACAAGGTCATAGATGCCGTGATTGCATGGCGCATCCGGATCGGACGGTGGGAAGCCATCACGGTGGCACCTGATGCACATGTGACAGGTCCAGCCGTCGTACACGCCGCCGGGAATGTGGTACCGGCAAGAACCCTTGATGCTGCAAACAACAGAGCCGAGAAGTCGGCTGGCACGGATTAGCGGCTTCACTTGCGAGCCCCCTTAATGCGTGAGAGGAAAGCGTCAGGGGTCTCCCCTGCTGCTGGATTGGTACCAGAATCGTCCGCTTCAGGATCCTGAAGGCGCCCGCCGGCGGAGCGTTTTGGTACCGAACCGTCAAAGAGATCACCCTGGCCAGTGGCTTCGAGGAGGCGAATGGCAGCCTCGCGGGCACCCTGGATGGTCTGATCACGAACGGCAAGAAGCTGTTCGAGTCGGGCAATCTCCCCCTTCTGCCACTCGACCGTTTTCATGAGGAAGTTGTATTCAGCTGCTGCCTTGGCATAGGCCTTCGAGCCGGTGGACTGGCCAGTGTGGCGCTTGAGCTTTTCGACGAACGCATCGTCAGCGTCGGGGATTTTGATCAACATGGCGTCGCTCCTTGGTACCAAAATGTACGCCCTGGACGAGTGCCCGGGCTGAAAAATGGTACCACTGCGAATGGCGATGCGGTACCAAAATCTCAAGCTTGAGGACGACCAGGAAGAACGTTTAGGTACCAAATGACCGAGGGGGTCGGCGCTGGCCAAGAGCGAGATAGGCAAGAACAGGTACCAATCCGTTCAACCAGGTGCGCACCTGGTGCGCGAAAAAGGTACCAGCTCAGAGGTCGAGGATGTCACGACAAGCAGCCTGAAGACGCTCGACGCGGCGGTCGAGGTCGGCGGCTTCGTCGTCCAGCTGGTGAACGCGAGCCCGAAGGCGGCGCAGATCGGCAACGAGGTTGGGATAGTCCTGCAGCACGTAACAGACGGCATCGAGGTCCGTACCAGGCTTGGCATAGAGCCT
>NZ_JAVYJG010000018.1:0-22309 GCF_032621675.1 Pseudomonas sp. zfem003
AATTGCTTGATTCAAATTTTTAAAGAGCGTTTCGATCAAGTCTTTCGTCTCAACCGAGGCCGCGCATTCTACAGCAGCCTTTCTTTCTGTCAAGCTGTTTTTCGAAGAATTTTTTCTTTCTACTCAACAACTTGCGCATCCGTCGAAACACTCTTCAACATCAGCGGGAGGCGAATCATACAGCATTCAAACTCGCTGTCAACACCCCTTTTCAGCAATCAACCTGACCAGCAGATCAATCACCGCGAATCCGCAACCACCCCGGAACCGCATCCCACTTAAATCACTTAACTCATTGATTTTCAAGGAGTTTTCGTTGTCCGCCGTGGGAGTGGTGCGCATTATAGAGACCTCAGCCACGGCGTCAACACCTATTTTCAGTTTGCTGTCGAAACGTGCTTTTGAGACGGGATCGGCGTTCCCGAAACTCCCCCACGAATCGATTGAACCCGGGGCCCAGCGGGTGATCAAACCACGCTCAAGCCCGTGGCAGACAACCCCGCCACCCGCTGTCCAACTACAAGAGGAAGAATCGTGCAGGAACTGAACATCAAGGTCGGTGACCACCTCGACCTGGGCGAAGGCGTCGTAGTCCGTGTTGTCGCCGCGCAGGGCTCGCAGATCAAACTGGGCATCGTCGCGCCCAAGCATGTAGCCGTGCACCGCGAAGAGATCTACAAGCGCATCAACCCGGGCCACCGGGTGGCACGCGCCTGCTGAAGCCTCACCCTCTCAGCCGCAGCGGATCGACCATCCCTGCGGCAATCGCCATCCCCACCAGGTCCGGCAGGCACTCTGCCCGCATCCGCTTCATCACTCTGGCGCGATAGAGATCGACAGTCTTCACGCTAATAGAAAGCTGCTCGGCCACCTCCCGATTGGTGTAGCCCTTCACCAACGGCAGGAACACATCCCGCTCCCGCGGCGTCAGGCTGTCCAAGCGCTCCTGCAGATCCCCCTGAGCGAGATTGCGAACCCGCGCCGAGCGGTTCAGTGCTTCCTGCACGCTGTCCAGCAGCAGTTGCTCGTTGTAAGGCTTCTCGATGAAATCCTGCGCCCCCGCCTTGAAGGCCCGCACCACAATGGGCACATCCGCGTGACCGCTGACAAAGATCACCGGCAGATCGATCCCCCGTGCCCGCAGCTCCTCCTGCACGTTCAGCCCGCCCATCCCGGGCATGCGCACGTCCAGCAACACACAGGCATCCGCTGCCGGGTCGCACGCCTCCAGAAAGGCCTTGCCACTGGTGAACGGCAGCGCCGCCAACCCCACCGACTCCAGCAGCCAGACCGTGGAATCGAGCATCCCCTGGTCGTCATCCACCACATAGACCACCTGGCGGGCGCTTGTCGTCATCCTTACTACTCCATTCTTGTGATTGTCAGTGCAGCGGCAGGCGGCAACGCATGCGCAACCCGCCCTCCTCCATCGGCTCACCTTCCAGCGAGCCCCCGAACCCCTCGATGATGCTGCGACTCATCGACAGCCCCAGTCCCAGCCCTTCCGGCTTGCTGGTATAGAAAGGCGTGAAGATGCGCTCCAGCGCCACGGCATCGAGCCCCGGCCCCTCGTCGAGCACCTCCACATCAATACCGGCGCCCGGCATCAACCGAGCGCCGATCACTACCCGTGAAGCCGCCTGTGGATTCGCCTCACGATTGGCCTCGATGGCATTGCGCAACAGGTTCAACAGCACCTGCTCCAGCAGCACCCGATCCGCGAAGACCGATGGCAGCCCCGTCGGCAATCGCTCCTCGATCACCACCTGCGCCGCCCCCGCCTCCCAGGCGCAGAGCCGGACGGCCTCGCGCGCCACCTCCGCCACATCCAGCGCCTGCATGCGCCGCTGCCCCTTGCGCAAGAATGCACGCAGCCGCTTGATCACCTCCGACGCGTGCTCCGCATGCTCGGCAATGCGTTCCAGCCCCTGAGCCACCCGCTCAGCCGCTTGTGGGTTGCTGCCCAGACTCTGCAGATAGCGCTGGCTGGCGCCCACATAATTCATCACTGCCGCCAACGGCTGGTTGATCTCATGGGCGATACCCGAGGCCAGTTCGCCCAGGGTCACCAGACGTGCCGTATGGGCCAGCTCGTCCTGATGGCGGCGCTGCTGGGCTTCGCGCAGCTCCCGCTCGCTCATGTCCCGCGCCACCAACGAGTAATAACGCTCCCCCCCGGCCGCCCGATGCGCCAACAGCACCAGCGAGACCGGCAACGACCCACTGCCATCCAGCGCACACAGACGCGCATCGGCGCTCCACACCCCCACGCGCTCGGCCTGTACCTGCCCCGCCTGCAACCTCGCCAGGTCGTCTGTCGAGAACAACGCCGCCAGCGACGGCAACGCTAGCCCTTCCTCCAACCCCAGCGCACGACGAGCAGCCGGATTGAGGTCCGTGACCTGCCCCAGCGCATCGAAGAACAGCACCGGGTCGGTATTGGCCTCCACCACCTCTGCCAGGCGCCGTTTGTGCTCCTCGGCCTGTACCCGCGCCGTGATATCCCGTGAGACGCTCACCACCTCCACCACCGCCCCCGTATAGGTCTCGCGGATCGCCCTGCACGCCGTCTCGAACCACAGGTAATGCCCCGCGCGGTGACGGATGCGGTAGGTCATGGTGTGGTAGCCATCGGTCTCCAGCGCATCCCGCGCACGCTGGATCAGCGGCATCAGGTCCTGCGCATGGAACAACCCCTGCGCCAGCACCCCGCGCAGCTCCTCAGGCCAGAAACCCAGCAGCGTCCAGGACGCGGGCGACGCGTCGAGGAAGCTCCCCTCGGGCGTGTGCCGGGAAATCAGATCCGTAGTGTTCTCCGTGATCAGCCGATACAAGCGCCGCGCCTGCGCCGCCTCACGCTCGGCCAGAAGCGGTCGGGTCGCATCACGGCAGCGCCCTAATACCCGCTGGTTCTCGGGGTCGGGCACGAAGGTCCAGAGCAGGATGCGCCCATCACACTGCGCCTCCACCTCCTCGATGGCCCGGCACTGCGCCAGGCAGGCCCGCACCAGCGCCACATGATTGACCGGCAGGAAGCGCAGCACCGCACCCGGCGGCTGCTCCGCCAGCAAGGCCAACAGCGCCGCGTTCAGCTCCAGCGGAGCCCCCGCCTCGTCCAGCAGCAGGCTCGGCTGAGGGTCGTGCCCCAGCAATGGCGAAGCCCGCATCAGGCCTGCCGACTGCGCCAGCACCGTCGACAGCAGTTCCTCCACCACCCCCAGCCACTCCAACGCTACCCCCGGCTGTACCTCCACCAGCAGCAGGCCCGGCTGATCGGCCTCCAGCGCCAGGTCGAATACCTGGCCATGGCTGATCCCGGCACGTCGCAGGCGCCCCGCCAGCCAGCAATCCACAGTGCGCACAGCCGAAAGGCTCAAGCGCCCCAGCTCTGCCACTTGCTCGAACAGTCGCGCATCGCTCGCCCCCAGCGGGTCCCCCTGCCCTGGCGGCAAGTGCTGCCCGCTCCCCTCATGGGTGTAGATCCCCGCCCCCGCCTGCCACACCAGGTAATAAGCCTGGCGCACCTCCGGGTAGCCTCGCAGCGCCCGGCACAACGCGTCCGCCCGCGCAGACACCGCCACGACCTCGCGTTGCAGACGCAGCCAGGTGTGCAGACGGACAGGATTACGGCTCATGGGACGGCAGGCTCCAGGGCAAAAGCGGCGACAGCCTAGCAGCGCTCGAAGCCTTGGCCTCTACGCCTTAGGTATAAAACGAAACAATATAGTAGATATACGATACTACTCAGGTATTAATTCCATACCCAATAGCAAACGATATATAAATGACCCCGAACGATCCCCGACCCAGGTCAAAAACGACACGGCCGGGGGCACAAGAGCTAACAATCAGCCACCGGGTAATCCACATGTCGATCTATGAACAGGGCCTCGCCCCTGCTGCCGTGAACCATATCGCCCTCAGCCCGCTGAGCTTCATCGAGCGGACCGCCAGCATCTACCCCCACTACCCCGCCGTCGTCCATGGCGCCATCCGCCGCAACTGGGCAGAGACCTACGCCCGCTGCCGCCGGCTGGCCTCGGCACTGGCCGGGCGCGGCATCGGCAAGGGCGACACCGTCGCCGTGATGCTGCCCAACATCCCGCAGATGCTGGAAGCGCATTTCGGCGTCCCCATGATCGGCGCCGTCCTCAACACCCTCAACGTACGCCTCGATGCCGAAGCCATCGCCTTCATGCTGCAGCACGGCGAAGCCAAGGTCCTGATCACCGACCGCGAATTCTTCGACGTCATCCACGCCGCCGTCGGCATGCTCGACCACCCGCCCCTGCTGGTGGACGTCAACGACCCCGAATACGGCGAAGGTCAGGCCATCAGCGAACTGGACTACGAAGCACTGCTGGCCGAAGGCGACCCCGAGTTCGCCTGGCAATGGCCGGAAGATGAATGGCAAGCCATCTCCCTCAACTACACCTCCGGCACCACCGGCAACCCCAAGGGCGTCGTCTACCACCACCGCGGCGCGTTCCTCAACGCCCTCGGCAACCAGATGACCTGGGGCCTCGGCCACCACCCCGTCTACCTCTGGACCCTGCCGATGTTCCACTGCAACGGCTGGTGCTACCCCTGGACCATCACCGCCCTCGCCGGCGTTCACGTCTTCCTGCGTCGGGTCGACCCGCAACGCATCCTCACCCTCATCCGCGACGAGCAGGTCACCCACCTGTGCGGCGCCCCCATCGTCCTCAACGCCCTGGTGAACATGCCGCCGGAAGCCAAGGCCGCCATCGACCACCCGGTCCACGCCATGGTCGCCGGCGCCGCCCCGCCGGCCAAGGTCATCGGCGCCGTCGAGGAGATGGGCATCCGCGTCACCCATGTCTATGGCCTTACCGAGGTCTATGGCCCGGTTACCGTCTGCGCCTGGCACGGCGAATGGGACGAACTGCCCCTCGAGGAACGTGCCCGCATCAAGGCCCGCCAGGGCGTGCGCTACCCCACCCTCGAAGGCGTCATGGTCGCCGACCCCAAGACCCTCGAACCGACCCCGCGCGACGGCGAGACCATCGGCGAGATCTTCCTGCGCGGCAACACCGTCATGAAGGGCTACCTGAAAAACCCCACCGCCACCACCGAAGCCTTCAGCGGCGGCTGGTTCCACACCGGCGACCTCGGCGTCTGGCACCCCGACGGCTACGTCGAGATCAAGGACCGCCTCAAGGACATCATCATCTCCGGCGGCGAGAACATCTCCACCATCGAACTGGAAGGCGTCCTCTACCGCCACCCCGCCGTACTGGAAGCCGCCGTGGTCGCCCGCCCGGACGAGAAGTGGGGCGAAACCCCCTGCGCCTTCGTCACCCTCAAGGCCGACCACCAGTCCGTCCGCGAGAGCGACATCATCGCCTTCTGCCGCGACCACCTCGCCGGCTTCAAGGTCCCGCGCACCGTGGTCTTCACCACCCTGCCGAAAACCTCCACCGGCAAGATCCAGAAATACGTCCTGCGCGACATGGCCAAGGCCCTCTGAGCCAACCCCCGCGAACCCCGAGAGAGGCCGCCCACCCGGGCGGCCCCGTCACGCCGAGAGAACACCGATGCCCGAGTACAACGCCCCCCTGCGCGATCTGCGCTTCGTCCTGCATGAACTGTTCGAAGCCCCACGCCTCTGGGCCCGCCTGCCGGCCCTGGCCGAAACCGTGGATGCCGATACCGCCGATGCCATCCTCGAAGAGGCCGCCAAAGTCACCGGCGGCCTGATCGCACCGCTCAACCGCAGCGGCGACGAAGAAGGCGCCCAGTGGGTCGAAGGCCGGGTCATCACCCCAGCCGGCTTCAAGGCCGCCTACGCCACCTATATAGAAGGAGGCTGGGTCGGCCTCTCCGGCAACCCGCAGTACGGCGGCATGGGCATGCCCAAGATGCTCGCCGTACAGTTCGAGGAAATGCTCTACGCCGCCAACTCCAGCTTCGCCCTCTACTCCGCCCTCAGTGCCGGCGCCTGCCTCGCCATCGACGCCCACGCCAGCGCCGAACTCAAGCAGGCCTACCTGCCCAACCTGTACGCCGGCACCTGGGCCGGCTCCATGTGCCTCACCGAGCCACACGCCGGCACCGACCTCGGCATCATCCGCACCAAGGCCGAACCCCAGGCGGACGGCAGCTACCGCATCACCGGCACCAAGATCTTCATCACCGGCGGCGAGCAGGACCTCACCGAGAACATCATCCACCTCGTCCTCGCCAAGCTCCCCGACGCCCCCGCCGGCCCCAAGGGCATCTCCCTGTTCCTCGTACCCAAGGTCCTGGTGAACGCAGACGGCAGCCTCGGCCAGCCCAACGCACTCTCATGCGGCTCCATCGAACACAAGATGGGCATCAAGGCCTCCGCCACCTGCGTGATGAACTTCGACGGCGCCACCGGCTACCTCATCGGCGACGCTAACAAAGGCCTCGCCGCCATGTTCACCATGATGAATTACGAGCGCCTCTCCATCGGCATCCAGGGCATCGGTTGCGCCGACGCCTCCTACCAGAGCGCCGTCGCCTACGCTCGCGAACGACTGCAGAGCCGCGCCCCCACCGGTCCCCAGGCCCAGCACAAGGTGGCCGACCCGATCCTCGTCCACCCCGACGTGCGCCGCATGCTGCTCACCATGAAAGCCCTCACCGAAGGCGGCCGCGCCTTCGCCTGCTACGTCGGCCAGCAACTCGACCTCGCCAAGTTCAGTGACGACGCCGACGAACGCCAAGCGGCCGAAGCCCTGGTCGCCCTGCTCACCCCCGTCGCCAAGGCCTTCTTCACCGACACCGGCCTGGAAAGCACCGTCCACGGCCAGCAGGTATTCGGCGGCCACGGCTACATCCGCGAATGGGGCCAGGAGCAACTGGTCCGCGACGTCCGCATCGCCCAGATCTACGAAGGCACCAACGGCATCCAGGCCCTCGACCTGCTCGGCCGCAAGGTCGTCGCCAATGGCGGCACCAGCCTGCGCCGCTTCACCGCCGAGATCCGCCGCTACGCCACGGAAGACGTCCCGCACCGCGCCGCCCTGCTCGACGCCGTCGACCGCCTGGAGCGCACCACCACCCGCGTGCTGGAACAGGCCGCCAGCGACCCCAACGCCATCGGCGCCGCCTCCGTCGACTACCTGCACCTGTTCGGCTACGTCGCCTATGCCTGGCTCTGGTCCCGCATGGCCCGCATCGCCAGCGAACGCCAACCCCAGGACCCAGCCTTCTACAGCGCCAAGCAGGCCACCGCCGCCTTCTACTTCGAACGCCTGCTGCCTCGCACCCTCAGCCTCGAAGCCAGCATCCTCGCCGGCAGCCGCACCCTCTACGGCATCACCGCCGAGCAGTTCTGACCCCTTAGCGTGACGCGGCCCCGACCTGGGTGTCCGCGTTTTTTATTGCGGGCACGTCAGGGCGTCATTCCCTCAAGCCCGTAGCGAGGAGGCGCTCGTCCACCTCGGCCTCCTCACGGGCCGCAAGCCCCCTCACCCCAAGCCCTCGACCATCACCAGGCTTGGAGCACAGCCCCGCCAGCAATATGCTTGTGCGCTGAATCCAAGGGGGAGCCACCCATGACAGGGAATGCCGTGTTCGAAAAGCCGCGCTGGTTGCGCGACCTGCTGCGTTTTTTGCCGCTCAAGAGCCAATTCGTGCTCTCGGGCAATATCCGTGACCTGCAGGCCTGCGAAGTCATACCCGGAACCGTGACCGCCCAAGGCTTCACCCAGCACCTGTGCAACGAACTGCTCGACGCTGGCTACGCCCGCGTCCTGACCTGGGACCCGCTGACCGGTTTTCGTGCCCCGGGGCGGCCGGGAGAGACGCCCGACAGCGGTCACCCGCTGTTGATCGAACTCGGGCTGACGCCCGTGGACGGCACCGCACCGGCCGGCCTGGACCTGCTTGCGGCCACCCTGCAGCGCCTGGTCAACCGAAGCGGTGAGCCGGTGGCCCTGGTGATCGACTTTGCCTCCCGCCTCGTCGTACGCAACGACTCCCTGAGCGCCGCCGAACACCAGTTGTTCACCCAGGCCCTGGTGCTCTCCCACCAGGCCCGCAGCCGCCCCTCGGGCGAGCAACGCAAACCGTTCTTCAACAGCCTGGTCTGGATCGTGGAGAAGGAAGGCGACCTGCCGGACTGGCTGCTGGTCGACAACCCGCGCCTGCGCCACATCCCCGTTTCCAAGCCCGACCAGATGGCCCGACGGGCCCTGGCACCGGCACTGCTCAAAGGCCTGTCGAGCCAACAGCCCGGCAACGACGACAGCCTGCGTCAGGCCGTCGACACCTTCGTCGAAAACACCGAAGGCCTGCTGTTGCTCGACCTCAGCGCCATCGCCCAGTTGGCACGCGTCGAAGGGGTCGCCATGGAGCGCATCGCCGACGCCGTCCGGCGCTACAAGGTGGGGGTCACCGAAGACCCCTGGCAGAAGATCGACCGCAACCGCATCCGCCAGGCCGACACCTTCGTCCGCCGACGGGTAAAGGGCCAGCAGCATGCCGTGACCCACATGCTGGACATCGTCAAACGCGCCATGACCGGCGTCGGCGCCAGCCGCAAGGGCAACCGTCCACGGGGCATCGCCTTCCTCGCCGGCCCCACCGGCGTCGGCAAGACCGAGCTGGCCAAGACCGTCACCAGCCTGCTGTTCGGGGACGAGAGCGCCTACATCCGCTTCGACATGTCCGAGTTCAGCGCCGAGCACGCCGACCAGCGCCTGATCGGCGCCCCGCCCGGGTATGTCGGCTACGACGTCGGCGGAGAGCTGACCAACGCCATCCGAGAAAAACCCTTCAGCGTCGTGCTGTTCGACGAAATCGAGAAAGCCCACCCGCGCATCCTCGACAAGTTCCTGCAGATCCTCGACGACGGCGTGCTCACTTCCGGTCGGGGCGACCGGGTCTATTTCTCCGAAGCGCTCATCGTCTTCACCTCCAACCTCGGCATCTACCGTCAGGGCGAGAACGGCGAGCGGGTTGCCAACGTGCTCCCTGGCGAAGCCTTCGAAGGTGTGCAGGCAAAGGTCCGCAGCGAAATAGACCGCCACTTCAAGCTGGTTCTCAACCGCCCGGAAATTCTCAACCGCATCGGCGAGAACATCATCGTCTTCGACTTCATCCGCCCCGATGTCGCCGAGCAGATCTTCACCCAGATGGTCGACGGCACCCTGGCCGACCTGCGCGAACAGCAGCAACTGACCATCGAACTGGCCGACTCGGCCCGCCAGGCCCTGCACACCCTCTGCCTGCAGGACCTGTCCAACGGTGGACGCGGCATCCGCAACCAGCTCGAAGCCCACCTGCTCAACCCGCTGTCCAGGGCCCTGTTCGACCAGGATGCCGGCCCCGGCGAGCATTTTTCGATTACCTCGCTGGGCGCCGCCGGGCTCACCCTGGAACGCCGCTGACATGGAGCTGAGCCTCTCCCGCGTGCACTTCCCGGT
Source organism: Pseudomonas sp. zfem003 (assembly GCF_032621675.1). Lineage (NCBI taxonomy): Bacteria > Pseudomonadati > Pseudomonadota > Gammaproteobacteria > Pseudomonadales > Pseudomonadaceae > Pseudomonas > Pseudomonas sp. zfem003. The sequence continues at coordinate 9,420 of NZ_JAVYJG010000018.1, forward strand.
CACCACCCTGGGCCCGGGCCAGCGCCTGGGCATCTGGTTCCAGGGCTGCAGCATCCGCTGCCCGGGCTGCATCTCCGCCGACACCTGGGGCCCCGGCAACCGCCGCCTGCCGCTGGACAGGTTGCTCAGCGACATCCGCCCCTGGCTCGACCAGGCCCAGGGCGTCACCCTGTCCGGCGGCGAGCCTTTCGAACAGTTCGAGGCCCTGCTGGCCCTGTTGCAGGCCCTGCGCCAACACCCCCAGCTCGACATCCTCGTCTACAGCGGCTACTCGCTGGAACACCTGGCGGACAAGCTCGAACGCACCACCGGCCTTATCGACGCCCTGATCAGCGACCCCTACCAGCCGCACAGCCCGCAGACGCGCGCGCTGCGCGGTAGCGATAACCAGCGCCTGACCCTGTTCACCGAACGCGGCCGCGGCCGCCTGGGCCAGTACGAGCGCCCACTCGAGGCCAGCGACCAGGCCCTCGACCTGATGTTCGACCACGACGGCAGCATCTGGATGGCCGGCATCCCCCGCCGTGATGACCTGCAACGACTGCAGACGCTGCTTCAGGATCAGGGCCACCAGCTACAGATCAGCACTCACCGACCGCGATCCCGCTAACGGAACGACACAGATGATACGTTTCTGCCCGAACTGCCAGACCGAACGCGCGCTGTCGGAACTCTTCTGCGAAGGCACCGTTCAAGGACAGCCCTGCGCCTGGGACCTTTCCGGCGAAGCCCTGCACCCTGAAGGCTGGCGCCCCCAGCCGGTCGTGACCCAGGACGCCCTCGTTCAACCCACCACCGCAGCCTCCTTGCTCCAGTGCGAGAACGGCCACCCGATGGAGGCCGGCGATCTCATGTGCCTGGAGTGTGCGGCCGCCCCGGCCACGTCCCCAGCCACTGCCGGCCCCACCGACGATGCAACGCCGGCCGCCGCCAGCGAAACCCTGATCGACGGCTGGCGCCTGCTGCGCCAGATCAGCCACACCGACGGTGTGCGGGAGCGCTACCTCGCCGAACGGGTGGACGACGGCCAGCAGGCCGTCCTCACCCTGTACCGGGCAGGTGCCGAGCCCGACCCGGCAATCTACGACGTCATCCGCCGCCTGCCGCGCGAGCATGTTCCCGACATCCTCGCCACCGGCCGCTGGAACGAGCGCGCCTACGAGGTCATCGAACAACTCACCGGCGGCACACTCGCCGACCTGGGCATGGTCGTCAGCGACACGGCCACCGTTCGCCATGTCGTACGCGAACTGGGCCAGGCCCTGCATGCCTTCAATGAGGCAGGCCTGCGCCACCGCGACCTGCGCCCTGCCAGCCTGCTGGTGCGCAGCCGTGACCCGCTCGACCTGGTGATCAGCGGCTTCGGCTCGGCGCGCCTGTCGGAGTTCGACCTGGACATCGTCTCGCCCCTGGAAACCAGCCGCTACATGGCCCCCGAAGCCATTGCAGGCGGCGTTGCCGCCGCCTCCGACTGGTGGAGCCTGGGCATGATCCTGCTGGAGCAGCTGACCCATGGCGCCTGCTTCGAAGGCATCCACCCCAGTGCCTTCCTCATCCATGTGCTGGCCAACGGCGTAGCACTCCCTGATGACCTCGACTCCAACCTGCACTTGCTCCTGCGCGGCCTTCTGGCGCGGGACCGGCACCAGCGCTGGCAGTGGCCCCAGGTTCAGGCCTGGCTCAATGGCGAAGCCGTGCATGCACCTGCCTCCACCGGCAACGAAGCCGACCTGGCCGAAGGGGCCAGCATCACCCTTGGCAGCCGGCGTTTCGGCAAGCCCTCGGTATTCGCCATCGCCGCCGCCCAGGCCGAACACTGGACCGAGGCCCTCGACCACCTGCTGCGCGGCGTGATCGTCACCTGGGCCGAGCAGGCCGGCCTGTCGCCACGCCTGCTCGCCGGCCTGCGTCAGGTGGTGCAGCACGAAGGCCTGGAAGACGACTTCCGTCTGATGCTTGCCCTCAAGCTGCTGAACCCGGAGATCCCGCTGATCCATCGCGGCGAAATCGTCACCCCCGGCTGGCTGCTGGAGCACCCTCAGGAGGGCTACCGGCTGATCAGCGGCTCCGTGCCCGACCTGCTCGAACAACTGCAGACCGAAAGCTGGCTCTCGCGCCTCAAGCTGCGCGCCGAGAACGTTCGCCAGCGGGCCCTGCACCAGCACATCGCGCTGACCGAAGAAACCCTGCGCATCTACCTGCTCTCCACTTCGCGGGCTCGGCTGGCCGCCGAATGGCAGGAGCGTCAGCGCCTGCTGCCCGATACCGAGCACCCCGGCCTGCTGGCCCTGGCCGAGCGCCGGGTGATCGCCGAAGAAGACCTCATCGTCCTGCTCAGTGCCGACATCGGTCAGTTCCGCGCCGCCAGCGCCATCCTCGATGAAGCCACCACACTGGCGCGGTCTGCCGACGTCCAGCTGTTCGACCGCGAGGTCGCCGCAGAACTGTTGCAGCAGCACAGCCGCCAGGCGCTCTATCGCAGTGTCGACGAGCGCATCAGCGGCTTCGCTCGCAGCGGTGTGAGCGCCGTGGACGAATGGGCCGAGCAGTTCCGCCTGGAACGGCGCATGCCCCTGGCCAGGGTGCTGGTGTTGCTGGCGATACCGCCGGAGCAATGGCTCGAACCGCAGAAGCAGCAGTACGTTTCGCAGATCCTCGACTTCTTCGAGAAGAAGGTGGTCACCGCCGTCATGCGCGGCCCACTGGTACGCATGAGCATCGGCAAGAGCACCGCACGCATCGACCTGAACGAACTGCACAGCGAGCGGCGCCCCGCGCCCGCACTGCTCGACCACCTGCTGCAACGCAACACCCGAGCGGTGAACCTAGATCCGGAAAGCTTCCTCGCCAATCCGCTGCTGGAGTCACGGCTGCACGCGCTCTACCGGCAAAGCGCCCTGTACAAACGTGATACCGGGATCGACGGCCTCTACCTGGGCTTCCCCTTCCTGCTCAGCCGAGACCCGCGCAGCAATGCCCGCCCGCGCATCATCCCCGTACTGCTGTGGCCACTGAAGCTGCTGCTGGAGGTCGGCAGCCGCGGACAGGCCGCAATCGCCTTCGACAGCGAGCGTGAAGAGGTGCGCCTCAACCCGGCATTGGAAAGCGTGCTCGGCCCGGAGCCCTGCAAGCGCTGGCGCACGACCGCCGACGAACTGCTCGGGCGCTCCGCCCTGCGCGCCGCCGATGTGCTGGACGCCTTCGGCATGCTCGCCACAGCGCGTTCGCGCAGCCTCACCGGCCTGCCGTCACCCGCAGGTCTCGACATCCAGCCCTACAAGGACGAGCTGGCCTGTACCGCCGTGCTGTTCCACGTCACCTTCATGGGCCAGGCCATCGGCGAGGACCTGCGCCAGCTGAAGACCCTCTCCCCGTCGGGCACCGCCTTGGAAAGCGCCCTGCGCCTCAAGGAGACCGGCGAAGCCGAGGCCGATGCCCCGGTGCCCGAGCTGCAACGCTACTTCACCGTCGCCAGCGACCCCTCCCAGGAAGCCGCCGTGCTCCAGACGCGGCAGGGCAAGGGCCTGCTGGTGGAGGGGCCACCTGGCACTGGCAAGAGCCAGACCATCGTCAACATGGTCGGCGACGCCATTGGCCGCCAGCGCAGCCTGCTGATCGTGTGCCAGAAGCACGCTGCCCTGGAGGTGGTGCACAAGCGCCTGGTTGCCGAAGGCCTGGGCCAGCGCATCGTCATGCTCAACGACGTCAACCGCGACCGCGAGCCGGTCATCCGCAGCATTCGCGAACAACTCGAAGCCCTGTTCCTGGGCAACGACGCCCCCCAGGGCCTGGAGCGCCAGCGTGAACAGTTGGCCGCACGCATAGAAGCCCTGGAAGGCGAGCTGGACCGCTATCACCAGAGCCTTCACCGGCCTGACGAACTGACCGGGCTCAGCTATCGACGCCTGCTCGGCGAGCTGATCGAACTGGAGAAGGGGCCCGCCCCGCTGGACTTTCCCGCGCTGCGGCAACGCCTGGCCAGCCTGGACATCGCCAGCCTTACGCGCCTGGAGGAAGCCTGCGCACCCCTGGTTCCCCTCTGGTTGCCAGCCCGCTATGAAGGCAGCCCACTGGCACTGCTGCGGCCGTTCGATACCGATACGGCCACCTTGCGGGCCTTTACCGAAAGCCTGCGGCATTTTGCCGAAGCGGAGATCGAGCGTGACCGTCAGTTGGCCGCACACCCCGCCAGCTTCGAGGTGGACGACCCCACCCCCTACCGCACCTGGCTGGCCACCCAGGTCAACACCCTGCTGGCACTCGGGGAAGAACAGCGCCAACGCCTGGCGCGCTGGCTACCCCTGTTCCGCAGCGAGCCCCCCGAGGGCGATGAGCTGCTGCGCGCCCTCGACGATGTGCTGGCAGCGCTCCAGGCCATCGACCCAGCGCCTCATGCGCCATCGCTCGCCGGCGCCCTCAGCGCACTGGACAACCCAGCCCTGGCCAGCCTGCTTGAGCGCGTGACCCAAGTTCTCAGCGCCCGCAGCTGGCTGGCTCGCCTCAACCCCCTGCGGCTCTATCGCCGGCGCGGCCTGCGTGCCTTCCTGCAGGCTCAAGGCGAACCCGCCGATGACGCACGCCTGCCGAGCCTGCTCGCCAATGCCCAGCTGGAGCGCCAGTGGCGCCCGTTGCGCCAGGCGCTGGCTCGTCTGCACCAGGCACTCGGCCTACCTGACGTGGAGCCCAGTGCAGGCCCAGCCCTCAAAGAGCTGGCTAACCAAGGGCTGCAACACCTGCGTGAGGTCCAGGCGCTGGCCCGTGCACTGGCCCAGGCTCCACGTGCCGAACAGCTCGACGCAGTCATCCGCACCGGCGAGAAGCAGCGCTTCGAAGCCCTGCTGAGCGACCTGGATGCTGCCCTGATCCGCCATACCGCTCGCCAGCACAGCCTCGAACGCCTGCAGCCACTCGCCGACTGGCTCGGCGCTGATCTGCTCGCGCAGCTTCACCGCGCCATCATCACCAATCAGAGCAACCTGCCGACGCTCGGTCGCCTGCGCGAGGCCCTGCCGAGCCTGGTGGCCTATCAGCGCTTCCGGGGCCGCGCCAGCCAGCTGGACGCGGCCGATCTGCAGTTCCTGGCGCTGCTGCGCCAGTGCCAGGCGCAGCTGGATGCCATCGCCCCCGACCAGCTCGAGTCCGCCGTACGTCGGTTGCTCAACCGGGAGGCACGGCTGGCCTGGAAGTACCGCCTCGAACAAACCCGCCCGGAGCTGCAACTCGGCCACGGCGAAGCACAATCGAAGATCGCCAGCCTGGCGCAGGCCGACGTACAGATGCGTGCGCTCAACCGTGAGCTGCTGGGCAAGGTCATCGACACCCGCCGCCTCGGCAACCGCAAGCAATGGGAAGACGTGACCCGCCTGACTGGCAAGCGCTCCCGCCGCCTACGGGAATTCATCGAACTGGGCAGCCCGCTGGGGCTGATGAACCTGCGCCCGGTCTGGCTGATGAACCCTGACGTGGCCAGCCGCGTGCTGCCGCTGAAGGCCGGCCTGTTCGACATGGTCATCTATGACGAGGCGTCGCAGATGCCCGTGGAGTTTGCCCTGCCAACGCTCTACCGGGGCAAGCTCACCGTGGTCAGCGGGGACGAGAAGCAGATGCCACCGACGGCCTTCTTCTCCAGCCGGATCGAAAGCGATGAAGCGGAACTGTTCGACGGTGAAGCCCCCGACGAGGACGTGGACGAAGAACAGCGCGAAGCCTTCGAGGACACCTGGAACCGCCGCGAGATCAAGGACTGCCCCGATCTGCTGCAACTGGCCCGCAGCGCCTTGCCCAACACCACCTTGCAGATCCACTACCGCTCGGCCTATCGCGAGCTGATCGGGTTCTCCAATGCCTCCTTCTATGGCAACCGCCTGAGCGTCCCCGTGCGCCACCCGCAGGCCAACATCCTGCGCATCAAGCCGGTGGAATTGATCCAGGTGAACGGCCTGTACCAGAACCAGAGCAACGAGCTAGAAGCCGAACGGGTGGTCGACTACCTGGCCGAGCTGTGGCAACAGCCCTATGAAGCTCGCCCCTCCGTAGGCGTGGTGACCTTCAACCGCAAACAGGCCGACCTGATCGAAGAGCACCTGGAACGTCGAGCCGAGCACGATGAAGCCTTCCGCCTGGCCTATACCCAGGAACGCGACCGCAGCGAAGACGGCGAGGACATGGCGGTCTTCGTCAAGAACGTGGAGAACGTGCAGGGCGATGAGCGCGACATCATCGTTTTCTCCTCCACCTTCGGGCGCAACAGCCAGGGCAGCTTCCGGCGCAACTTCGGTGTACTCGGGCAAACCGGCGGCGAGCGGCGATTGAACGTGGCCGTCACCCGTGCCAGGCACAAGGTGGTGATGATCACCTCGATGCCGATCGGCGATGTGTCCGACATGCTCGGCACACAGCGCGCACCGAGCAGCCCGCGCGACTACCTGCAGGGCTACCTGGAGTACGCGCGGACGCTCTCCAGCGGTGAGTTCGCCAGCACCAGCGCCCTGCTCGAGCGCTTGCACACCGACCGCAGCGACAGCCTGCGGCGTACCCGCCACGCGCGCGACGGCTTCGTCGAGCTGGTGGGCGAGTACATCGCCTCCCTCGGCTGGGCGGCCGCTCCGGCCAGCGAAGGAGACGCCTTCGGCCTCGACTTCGCCATCGAAGACCCACGCACCGGGCTCTACGCCATCGGCATCGAATGCGATGCCCCCTGCCATCCCCTGCTGGCCCGTGCCCGAGCCCGGGAGATCTGGCGCCCCTCGGTACTGCGCCGCGCGATCCCCCATGTGCACCGCGTCTCCTCCCAGGCCTGGTACCACGACGGCGAAAACGAGCGCAGCCGGTTGCGCTCCGCCATCGAGAGTGCCCTGAAACCGGCCATGCCCCCCCTCGTCCCGCCGCCCCCAACCACGGAAGCCGCCCAATGAGTGGACCGAAAGTCGTACGCATCGTTACCCGGGAAGAAATCATTGCCCTGTGTGAAGGCCACCTGCAGCGCCTGGAAAGCGCCATCGCCCGCTGGCAGGCCCAAACCACACGGATCGGTGAGCTCAGCGAGACCGAGCGTGCCGCCACCCTCGCCCGCCGCGACCGGCTCCACGCCATGCTCGCCGATGAGCAGTTCGCGGCCCTGCAGAAGGCGGTACCCATCGAAATCGAGTTTCTCAAGCGCGACCTCGCCGAGCGGGAGGCCCGCGCCATCACCCGCGCAGCAGATGAACGCCAGCGGCAACGTCGGCTCCAGGAAAACGCCAGCGCCCTGCTACTGGCCGTGGCAGGCAGACCCAATGCGCTGCCCGAGCCACTGCGTCAGTCGCTCGCTGCCGTTGCCCAGGGCACACCAATGGCTGACGCCGATACCCTTCTGGCCCAAGGCTTCGCGGCCCTGGCTCCGAGCCCGACGGAAGAACGACTGACCGAAACACAGCGTGCGCTCGCCCAACGCCTGCAAGAGGGCACTGCTCGCCCCACCCTGGCGCAATGGCTGGCCCAGCAACCCCAGGACCTTCTACGCCAGGAGCGACTGACGCGCATCGACCGGCATATCGCCGAGTTGCAGTTGCTGCAGGGTGCTGAGGCCGCGCAGCGCTTTCTCGAACGCCTGGCCAAGGCCGAGGCCCAGGACCAACCCGCACAACGCAACCTCCTGCTCGACAGCCTGGTGCTCGACCTCGCCCAGGCCACCCGAGCCCATCAGCAGGTGCGCGAACAACTCGAACGCCTGCAAGACCTGGCCAGCGAGATCGCCTCCCTTGGCGATGAAACCCATCGCGACCTGCTCCAGCGCATCGCTGACTGCCTGACCTCACCCCAGCCCCAGGCAGTGGTCGAACTGACCGGGCAGTGCCAGGCTGCGCTGGCCCGGCACCTGGAGCAGCAGGCCGCCCTTGCCCGCCGCGAAGCGGTGCTGCAGGGATTGGCCAGCCTCGGCTACGAAGTTCGCGAAGGCATGGCCACCGCCTGGGCCGACACCGGCCGGGTGGTGCTGCGCAAGCCCGCCACTCCCGGCTACGGTGTCGAAGTTGGCGGTAAGGCAGATAACGGCCGCTTGCAAGTACGCGCGGTCGCCCTGACGCCTGACCGAGACAGCCGGCGTGATCGAGACATCGAGACCCTCTGGTGTGGGGAATTCCAGCGCTTGCAGGCGCTGCTCCAGGCCGACGGCGACGAGCTGACCATCGAGCGAGCCCTGGCCATCGGCGAGGTGCCCCTCAAGGAAGTGGCGCTGGAGCACAGCGAGACCACAGCCGCGGCCACCCGGCAGCGCGGCCTGTAGCGGAGGCGCTACCGGGCACACGTTCCGCCCTCTGCTGAACTCCGCCTCGCCGACCTCGGTGTGTGAACCTGCCCCTTCGACTGCCGCCTTCTGTGCACTGAGGAGCGAGTCGTTCAACACCACGGTCCCGCTGCAACGGACCATCCTTGCCGGTGCCGCCGCTTCCGCACCCACAGGCTTTGGGCGCGCAAGGACCGGTACGGCCTGGAGCTTCCCCTTAAACAGGAGCAAGCCGACTCACCCCCTCGGCCACACCACCGGAAACAACCGGTGCACCATCGACGCGCCGGGCGGTAGTTCGTCGGCGAGGCCGGGGAACTCCGGGGAGGTTTTCCAGGGCCGGGGGGCATGGACCATGTCTTCGCCGAGAAAGCGCAGGGAGAAGGCGCGGCGCCGGTGCGGGCCGTCGACGCCGCCGGAGGCGTGCAGGGTGAGCATATGGAAGAACACCGCATCGCCCGGCTCAAGGGCCCAGCCGATGATGGGCCAGCGGCTGCGATCGGCCTCGATGTCCGGCAGATCCGCCAGGCTGCCCTCGGGGAACCAGCGGGCCTGGTTGTCGAGAAAGGTGCGCGGCATCAGCCAGGGGCCCAGGTGGGAGCCGGCGATGAACTCCAGGGTGGAGGCCCGCGCCACCGGGTCCACCGGCATCCACATGCTGCAGTTCTGCCGGCCTTCGACGTTGTAGTAGGGCTGGTCCTGGTGCCAGGGGGTGCGCTGGCGGGTGTTGGGCTCCTTCACCAGCAGGTGGTCGTGATAGAGCCGGGCCGTGGAGCTGCCCATCAACTGCGCGACGACCGAGCCCACGCGGCTCTCGAAGATGAACTGGCGGTAGGCATCGAATTCCCGCCAGTTGCAGAAGTCCTCGAAGAACCAACCGGGGTCGTCAGGTCGGCTGGCCACCTTGGCCCGTGCACTGGGGTTGGCGAGGTTGTGTTCGATGCCCAGCTCCAGCAGCGCCACCTCGTCCGGGGTGAACAACTGGCGGATGCAGACCGCACCGTCGCGCTGGAAATCCTCGATCAGTTCGGCAGGCAATTCGAATTCGTAGGCGTGTCGGCTCATGGCGTTCTCCTTTGCATTGATCCGTTCAGGAAGGCTCGGGTTCGCCCGGCACGTCCCTGCCCGGCCGCACCCACAAACCGTAGGCGAGGCTGAGCAGCACGAGCCAGGCGGCGCCGATGCCGAGGGCGGTGCGGGTGTCGGGGAAGCTCGCCATCACGGCGAAGATAGACAGCATGAAGGCGATCGCCAGGTACTGGCCCCAGGGCCAGAACGGCACCGGAAAGTGCAGCGCCGCCATCTCGCCCAGGGCGCGCATCATCAGGTAGATGGCCGCCCCGGCGATGAGGTAGGCCAGCAGCACCGATGGACCGGCGCGCTGGATAGCGGCGGCCGAGCCTTAGAACAGGCCGGTGCCGATGGCCGAACCCAGTGCCATGAAACGGATGTGCCGGACGGTCAGGCCACGGCGCAGGGTGGAGTGCTCCATTTGCGTCGCCTCTCTTGTTGTTGTGATCGCTACACACCCAGGCCGCCATTGGCGACTCCGTGCACGCAGGGCGCGCCGGCTCCCGACCGGCCTAGGGCTGGCGCCACCTCCAGGGCTGCGCCCCCACGAAACGGGTCACCTGCTTGGGCGCCAGGTAGTTCTGCAGGCCCCAGGGGCCGCGCTGGCGACCATTGCCACTGAGCCGGTTACCGCCCCAGGGCGCCTGGATGAAGCCGGCATGGGCGCAGTTGAGCCAAACCACCCCGGCTCGCAGCCGCTGGCTCATCCAGTCCGCGCGGGCGGGGTCTCCCGTGACGACCGCTGCCGCCAGCCCGTAGATGGTGTCGTTGGCCAGGGCCAGCGCCTCCTCCTCGTTGCGGAAGCGCTTCACACTCAGCACCGGGCCCAGGCACTCGTGCCGCCACAGCGGGCTGGCCACATCCGGCTCGGCGAACACCGCCGGCTGGATGAAATAGCCCCGTCCCAGGAGCGAGGGCCGCAGGCCACCACAGAGCAGGCGTGCGTCCTGCTGGCCCTGGGCAATGAGGCTGATCATCCGGTGCAGATGACGAAGCCCGGCCAAGGGCCCGAGCTGCACACCCGGCTCCATTCCCGGCCCAACACGCAGGGCCTGGGTGCGGGCCACCAGGCATTCCAGCAGCGGCTCAAACAGCGCCTCCTGCACCAGCAACCGCGATAGGGCGCTGCTGGTCTGCCCCTGGTTCCAGAACGCGCCATACAGCGCCCACTCCACGGCCGTCTCGATGTCAGCGTCGTCGAACACGATGAGCGAGGACTTGCCGCCCAGCTCCAGGCTCACCGGCTTGATGTCCGGCGCGGCACTGGCCATCACCTGGGTGCCGTTGGCCAGGCTGCCGGCGAAGGTCACCTTGTCCACTTCCGGGTGCTGCACCAGCGCGGGCCCCAGCTCCGCACCATAGCCCAGCAGCACGTTGAGCACGCCGGAAGGCAGCCCGGCCATGTCGGCTGAACGCGCCAGCTCCAGGGTGGAGAGCGGCGTCAGCGAGGATGGCTTGATGACGCAGGTGGCCCCTGCCGCCAGTGCCGGTGCCACGCACCAGGCCGCTGTCAGCAGCGGGAAGGTGAAGGGTGTGAACAGCGCCGCGACGCCTACCGGTTCGTGCATCACGCGGCACTCGAAACGTGGGTCGTCGATCTCCAGCGCCAAGCCCTGGCGCTCATCCAGCGCCCGCGCCAGGCCCGCGTAATAGCGGAAGCAGGCGGCGGCATCGGCCACGTCCTGCAGAGCATCCGGGTAGGGCTTGCCGTGGTCCTGCACCTCCAACAGGGCCAGGGCCTCGGCACGGACGGCCAGGTCGTCGGCGATGCCGTCCAGCAATGCACCACGCTCGCGCCCGCTGGTGAAGCGCCAGTGGCTATCGAAAGCCCGCCGCGCGGCGCATACGGCCTGGTCCACCTCTCGCAGGCCGGCCATCACCAGCGTCTGGATGGGGGCCTCCGTGGCCGGGTCCACGCTGGTGAAACGGCGACAGGCGGCCGGAGCCAGCCAGCGGCCATCGATGTAGAGCATTCCCGTACCCATGGTTCTCCCTCGTCAATGCAGCCCATCCAGGGCAGCACACAAACCGCTGCACATCTGCCACGCCAGACCTGCACCTCTGGTGACGCTACCTCGCCGGCCCTCTCGCCACCGTGCCAAGCGGCGAGGCGCAACCCATCAAGGCCATGCCATTGCCACCGCGGCCACGCGACGCCAGCCCATCACCCCGAGCGCCAGGCTGGCCACCACCTCGCGCGGCCCAGTCGGGTGCCGATCAGCCCCAGCGCCACGACCGAGAGCGCTGCCTGCAACGACAGCACCCAACGTGGCCCTACCCAGTCCGGCAGCAGTGCCATGACGATGCTGCCCAGAACCCGCCCATGGAAATCATCGACGACTCGCTCGGTCCGTGGCCGCTGGAGCGCAGGATGATGGGAAGCCAGTTGGTCAACAGGTAGAACACAAACAAGCCGCAGAAGAAGGTCAGCCACAGCATCAATGTGCGCAGCGCCTGGCACTCCTCGAACAAGGTGAAGACCGGCGAGCGCGGCTGCTCGGGCAGATCTCCTATCAGGCGAGCCGGGCACGGCAAGGACCACACTAACAACGCACGCGCACGCAGCGGTACGACTCGGACAGTAGCCAGCTTCGGGCACCGCTGTAGGCCTTGCCTCGGCAGACCGCAATGCGTTTCGCGCCAAGGCCACCAAAGGCGCACAGCAAGGCGCCGCCCAGTGCAAAGTGGGAATGGAGGGGACAATCGGAGCTGCAGAACCCGGTGCTGCCATGGCGCGGTAGGCACTGCCTGGGCGGCGGGGCCGCAGGGCCGGATACCGGGAGTCGCCACCTCCTCCATCAGCCCATTGAGGAACAGCCCCAGCAGTTGCACCTGGCTGGTGACTCTCAGCTTCTCGTGCTCGTGCAGGAACACCGCCTGCTGATCCGACGGCACCACTTCCATAAGCTACGCAGCCCAGCGCGCAGCTGCGGCTCATCAGCGGGGCGGGTGAGATCGATCACTTCCGCTAACAAGGGAAAGGACGGAACGGCTGCCTTCGTGCTTGAAATGCTGAGGCTCCGCGCCGGCAAGAGCCTCATGTGGAAAGCACCCTCAACGAAGGCGATGCAGTCATCGTGGATTGCAGCATGAAGGTTTTTGCTGGAGACGGTGTCTACCTCATCGCCTAGGCCAACCACACCGTCATGCGTCGTCTGCTTTTGGCAGGGAGTGAGTAACTGAAGCGCATCGCAGACAACACCATATACAAGCCGAGGACCATGGCACTCGGGGACGTGATGGAGCACACCAAGGCCCTGGTGAACATGCGGCTGTAAGCGCTCTGAGCAAGACAACCTGGCCGGTAGATACCGTCTTGATTGCTAGTGAGCAAGGGCTAGTTTTGCGTCAAACGGCTGGCCCGATTTCAGGACGCCATAGGCGATGTTCAGCAGCTTGCGCATGGCGGCGCAGACGATCTGCTTGCCGGTCTTGCCCCGCTCTCTTAGCCGTTCGCCCATGGCTCTGATCGCTTCGTTGTAGGTCAGGGCGCTGATCGCGGGCATGTACAGGCCGGCCCTCAGGCGCGATGAGCCCATCTTGGAGATGCGTGTCT
>NZ_JAVYJG010000019.1:0-10876 GCF_032621675.1 Pseudomonas sp. zfem003
CGGGTGTGTCAGGCGCCGGCGGCGCGGTGCAGGCGGATCAGCGGCGGGTTGGTGGTGGACAGGTCACTGCGCTCGAACTCCCAGACGTCGGGCGCGCCCGTGGCCCAGGACACCGAAGCACGGGGGCTCCCACCGTGGAGGCGCGCAGCTGGGGCATGCCGTTGGTGTGCACCGCCAGCCAGTAGCGGCGCCCGCCGACCAGCTCGGCCGGGGCGCTCAGGGTGGCGATGGCCTGGCCGGTACTCCCCAGCGGGGCGAGGCCGTTTGCGCTGGGAAGCCCAGCGCCTGGCCAGCCCACCAGGTCGCTCTCGTAGATCTTCAGGGAGGCATTCGAGGAGGCCGCCGCCGTGGTGACGATCACCGACATCTGGTCGATGGTCATGTCGTGGGGTGCCAGGTACGGGACCATCACCAGCGTGCCGCTCATGATCAGCGCGGTGGAGTTGGTGAACGTGACCGGCATGCTGTCGGTCCAGGCGTCCGGGGGGATCTCGAACACCGGATCGCGCACCCACTCCTCGAACCGGCGCCGGTAGGCCCGGCCGTCATCGGTGACGTCCTCGATGCCGCCGCCTGGGCCGGGGCCGGTTCCGCCGCCAGCGTCCCGCAGCTGGGCGAACAGGCCGGCGGTGGCCCGCAGGCTGACCTCGGTGCCAGCGGCCCACAGGCGCGCGGGCGTGCCTTCCTGGGCACGGGTGATGGTCAGCACGCCGGCGGCGTTCGACGTCGCCTTGACGATCTCCCAGGCGTTTTCGGTGCCGTTGGCATCGGTGCCCACCAGGGTCAGCAGGTAGTAGTCGCCACCGGTCATGCCCAGCAGCAGGGCGGCGCGCTCGGTCTCCACCACCATGGAGGCGGAGCCGGCTGGCAGCTCGGCCTGCAGCGTGGCGCTCCAGTTGTTCACGAACAGGGGTTTCGCCATCTCAAATCCATCCGACAGGGGTGGCGGCCAGCGGGGCCGCCACATGGGTGACAGGGTTCCAAGAACTGTATGAGCGTGGTCCGTACAGGATTTCGCGGCGGTCGGACGGCACGGTGCTGGTCTGATCCGACTCGTTGACGATCACGGGGGATTCGGCGCTGGCCGGTGTGCCGGCGCCTATGTAGTGGTGCTGGAATAGGACGCCGTCTTCAGTGGTGCGAACGTAGAACACCACCATGTTGTTGCTGATGTGCAGGACGTCTATTTTCTCCCCAAGGATCAGAGGGCCCCACGCCGAACTCGGCCCGGCCTGCTGCTCCACTGTCAGCGGGGCCGGCGGCTCGCTGGCACTCTGCACCCCTTCTAAGACGTGGTTGTAGAACTCCTGCCCATTGAGCCGCCCGATGTAGCGAACTGTGCCAGAGTCTGTAGGGGTTCCCGGAGTCAGGGACTCGTAGGTACCCTCCAGGCGCGCCTCGGCCACCAGCGTCTCGCCGACTCGCAACCTCCAGCGACTGAGACGGCGCCGGTAGCCGAAGTTAGGCTCGGCGAACTCAGCCTGTTCCTCGTCGCGGCGGTCCACGTAGCAGCGCACCAGGTCGCCGGTTGGCCCGAACCAAACCGCTCGGATGCGGCCGTTCTGCTCCTGGTTGACCTGGCCGGTGCTGGTGATGACACCACTGGGCCCGTGAGTAACGGTCATATCGTTCTGATAGGTCAGGGTTCCCAGCGTCTCGCTACGGGTGTGCAGCACCGTCACACTGGCCGTGAAGGGCTCAGCGGCGCTACCCGATATCTCGACCAGCAGGAACCCGAGCGGGATGGGGCGCTCACCAGCCATGATGAGCGGGCTGGGGTCGTTGGCGTAGAGCATCAGCACGGCCCGCCGCCCGTCTCAGAACCACCCACCTCTCCCATGCGTCGGGCAGTGCCGGCGTCGAGGTTGATGATCCACCGGGTGCCGTCCGGTGCACAGTAGAGCCAGCCGCCCAGGTCCCGGCCGTAGAGCTGGAACTGGGAGCCGCAGAGGATGGCCTGGCTCCACCAGGACCGTCCCGCCGCCGCATCGGCCGCCAGTTGCTCCGGCGTGCGTGTCACGCTGGGCGTGCCCGGCACACGGACCCGGTAGGTATACCAGGGCTGTTCCGGCAGCGGATGCTCACGCGCGGCGCCGTTTGGCAGTACCACCTCGCCCTGGCTGGGGTTGCTCGCTCTGCGTACCTGGCCGTGCCAGGGCCATCCGAAGATGACCACCTCGTCCGTGGGAATGCCCGCTACGTTCATCATGGTGCAGGCTCCGCCAGGTTCACCACCACGTCGGCGCCGTCGGCATCGGTGAGCTTGAGCGCCTTGATGGGCTTGATCTCCATGGTGAAGATCCCGTCGCTGGTCGCCACCACCACGGTGCCGTAGTAGTCCCGGTCCGGGACGGTGGCCGCGCCATCGGTCTTCGTCTTCTCGGTCAGGGGGCTGGCGATGCCGCCGCCTCCTCCAGCAGCTGCCGGGGTGGCCGGGTCCCAGGTGGCAGACCCACGGGTTGCCGGTCTGCCGCCGCTTGCCTCCCTGGCTGACAGGGTCTTCGACTGGCGAGCCCCTGGCTTGAGCGAATTCAGGTCGGCCCGCAGGGTCTTGCCCCGCCGCTGCTCCTCCAGCGACCGGCCAATGGCGCGCCGGGCAGCCTCCGAACTCTGCTGGCGGCCGGCGGCGATGGCCTGGCGGGACGCCTCGCGCGACGACTCGGAGGTGGCGGTGCGCGATACCTCGGACGTGGCAGCACGGGAGGCGGTGATGCCGTCACGGATGGCCTTGCGTTCGTCTGCGAGGGACATGTCAAAGCTCCAAGTGATCAGTTGGGACGCTCACGCGGTAGGTCTTGCCGACCTCCACCGGGAACTCGTCCATGTGCTCGGCCGGAATCTCAACGACGTTGAGCCAGAACTTGCGCGGGAAGAGTTCCAGGTCCGGGTTAATGTCCAGATCGTTCTCGTCGTAGTTGCCGCTGAAGCCATCCAAGTGCTCGTCGTAGATCGGGCTCTCGTTGCGCCCGCCCAACTGAGTCGGCAGCTCGATGAGTGGCCAAGGCTCTCCTGGTGGCGTGCTGTCGGGAGTCGCTGGTGGCGTCAGCGGGTCGGTCTCGCTGCTGCCGCCCTGGCTCACGGCAAGCTGGAAGTTGGTGTAGCAGCGCCCGCTGCGCAGGTCCCACTCGTCAATGATGTTGACGACCTTGGCCTGGCAACTGATCGGGTGCCCGAGGATCTCGTCCTCGACGCGCACCGTGTGCTCCAGGCGAATACCCACGGCCTCGGCGGTCGGCAGGGTGAAGGCGAACCGGTTGCCACGGTGGGCCTTGAGGATGGACGCACGGCCGATGGCCAGGATGGTGCTCAGGCCCAGCAGACGGCGCTCCTCGTTGCGGATATCCACCACCCAATCGCCCAGGGCATCCTGAACGGCGCCGGGTTCCGGCGAGGTGTAGGTGGCGCTGAGGAAGGTCTGTTCCTGGTCGCTCTCGGTGTCCATCGCGATGCGGTCGCGGCTGATCACTTCCCCGGCTTGGGCCACGCTGGCCGGCGCCTCCAGGCGCAGCGTGTACTGCTCGGTAACCCGCTGCGCCCAGCGGATCGCGCTGGTCCAACTGGCTCGAAGCAGTAGGTCCGGGTAGCGGTTTACCCAGCCGGCCGGAGGGGTACAGTAGATCCCGCTCTCCGGCAGGCGAAGCCAGAACGCATCATTCAGAACGGCACTGTAACCGGCATCAGAACTGGCACCGATTACCATGGGAATGTTTGGCAGCTCGGTGGAATCGTGGCGCCAGACACAGAAGCCGGTTTCGATGGAGTCGCCCACGATGTCCGGGTGCCGCCAGGAAAATTCCTGATGGCGCTGCCGTAGACGGATGAAGCGATAGTCCGCCTCGACCTCGACAACGTTGATCCGCTCGCTCAGCTCCACGGGCAAGTAGTCGATGCTTTGGAATATCGCGGTGTCCGGCCTGATGAGCCAATGCGGCACGCTGGTGGCGGCCCATGGCGTCACCTGCAGCTGACCCTCGACGGAGCGCTGCAGGCTCACAGGCAGGGTGCTCAGGCGCTCCTTGGCGTAGGCCCAGCGAGAACGGCCCTCGACCGGCTGGAAGACGTCAGGCGACCACAGGCCGCCCACCAGGGCGTCGATGTCCTCGATGGCCATGGGCTCCACGGTCTCGTTCAGGCGGTCGCTGCACTCGCAGGCGAGCACCCGCGTCTGCAGGTTGAAGCGCGGGCGCTCCAGCTTGCCGCGAAAGCGCAGCGTTGAAACATCGGCGGCCGCCTGGTGGTGGATGTAGTAGATCTCGACATCCTGCCCCACGTAGCTGTCGGGGTTCACGGCGCCTGCGTCCAGCAGCAGGTTGAAGTCGGCAATGCACCGGGCGAACTCCTCGCGCTCGATGCGGATGGTCCCGCTCAGGTACTGGGTGACGTCCACCCCGTTCAGCAGCAGCTGCACGCTCCAGCGAATCGAGAAGTTGGGCTGCACTTCCTGGGTGACGATTCCACGGCCGCGCCGGGCCCCGCCGTTCAGGGTGGCCCCGTTCAGCGTGATTCCGTTGATTTGCATTAGACCTCCCTGGCGTCGAACGACCAGGCATAGGGGAACTGACCCGCGCGCAGCGCCTCCTGGGGCGGCTCGCATGACACGATGAAGCGCGGCATCCACGCCACCTTGTAGCTCGTGGCGCCGGCGGGCGGCGTGAGGGTGAAGGCGTTGCCCGTCATGGCGATGGGCGTGCGCACCTCACGGTTGCCGACCCTGGCAAATGCCCATGGCGCGGCGTCCGGCCGGATACTCCCCGGGATCACCCCCGTCAGGCTCTCGGTGATCAGCATGCGGGGCTTGGTGCACAGCAGCTCCAGGGGCTGGTCGAAGTCCAGGGCATCGAAACCCAGGCCCATCAGGCCGGCGCCGCTGATGGTGATGACAGTCTTGCGGAAGTGCACCATCTTGACCATCGACCCGGATGTCCTCCGGTCTTCGGTCACCCCTTCGGACGCTGGTTGATAGCTCTGATCGGGGAAACCGCCACTGGCCAATGGCGTGATCGCCAGGCCTCCCAGCTTCACGTCCATCAACTTACCTCCCGGTCACCGTACTTGCGGGACTCATTGCGCGTCAGCGCGTCGAAATTGGTCTGGTCGGCGAGCAGCGTGTAACTGCCGCCGTCTGGGGTCTTGAGGATCACGGTGCCGAGGCTGCGCGATCCGCCACCGGATGCCAGGACCTGGCCTACCGCCCCGCCCGTTGCGAAGCGCGGGACGCCAAGCCCGTTCATGCGCGACAGCAGACCCACGCCGTAGCGGCGCACCGCCTCGGCGCGCATGACGAACTCGCCATTGGAGAGGCGGGCCAGGATGCTGTCGCTGGTGCCGGAGCCGGGACCGACGACGTGGCCGCCGCTGGCGAACTTCTTCACGGGCCCGGGCGTCCCGCTATCGGTGGTAGGCGCTGTGACAGTGGGCGAGATGGTCAGGGATTTGCCGATCATCTCGCGCAGCTTCTGGAACTTGTCCATGATCCCCTTCACCTCCTCGTCCGGGAGGTTGAGGCTGACCTTCACATTGGTTACCTCAGCGACCAGCGCCTTCAGTTCGAGAAGGACAGCCTTGGCCTCCTCGGCGGACTTCGTGGCCTTGTCCAGCTTGATCTTGTCGGCCTGCTCCTCGATGCCCTGCAGCTGCTTGATGACGCCGCCGAAGCCGTAGGTGTTGCCGCCGGCTTCCTGGATCTTCTGCAGGACGTCGAGCGCGGCCTGGGCCTTGGTCTTGGCCCCGTCCACGTCGTTGGCAGCTAGCGCATTGCGCGCGGCCACCTTGAGGGCATTGGCCTGGCCGAAGTCCGGGGTGCCGGTGGCGCCGGCGTTGAGCTTGGCCAGGGCGTCCTTGTAGCGCTTGGCGGTGTCGACCTGGGCCTTCTGCGCGGCGCTCAGGTCGCTGTTGGCCTTGCTCTGGGCCTTCACCTGCTCGGCCAGGTACTCCTGCGACTCCTGCAGGACCTGCTTCTGGATCGCGGTCAGGTCGTCGGCATGCTGCTGGGCCTCGCCCGCAGTGGTGCCCATGCCGGACACGGCCGCGTCGAACTGCTCGGCGGCGGCGGTGGCGCGGTCGGCCATGGCCTGCTCGCCGTACTCGCCGGACCAGAGCTTGGTGATCTCGTCCTTCGTGTCGCCGATGTTCTGGCCGACGTCCTGCACGCCGTCCTTGATGGTGTTGACGGCGCCCTCGAAGTTCCCCTGGATCGCCTGCGCAGCGGCAGCGAAGACGGCACCGAACAATTTGCCGTAGCGCTTGAACTCGCCGGCCAGAACGATCCAGATGCTTGTGAGGATCTTGAGGCCGGTGCCCATGATCTCGGCCGACTCGGTCGCCTTCTTGCCGTCCTTGGTGAAGGTGATGAGGTAACCGCTGATGTCATTGAGCGCCGGCACCAGCTTGACCGACAGGCTCTGTCCGGCGCCTTCGGCGGCACTGCTCAGCACGTCCATGTTGTCGTTGAACTGGCCGGCATCGGCATAGGCCGAATCGTCCAACACCAGGCCGAGCTCCTTGGCTTCGTCGATCAGCGCCTGGATCCCTTCGGCGCCGCGGTTGAGCAGCGGCAGCAGCTTGGCGCCGGACTTGCCGAACAGGTCCAGCGACAACGCCTCGGCCTGCTTCTTCGACCCGTCGGCGGCGGCCTGGATATTGGCGTTGAACTTGGTGAGGGTGGCGCTCAGCGCCTCCCCCTCGATGCTGGCGTACTTGGCCGCGTACTGCAGGCCGGCGAACTCGCTGGCCGCCATATTGGCCCGCTCTGCCAGCTCGCCGGTCATGTCCACGGCGTCGATGCTCGACTTCACGAAGGCACCCACGGCGGCCACCGACAGCGCACCCGCCAGGGCCAGGCCGGCCGACTTGGCGGATTCCATCAGGTTGGCCAGCTGGCTGTCGGCGCGGTCGAAAGCCGGCTGGGCACGGTTGACGCCCTCGATCACCAGCTGGGTGGATACCCGGTTAGCGGACATGGGTCAGCTCCTTTTGAAGGGTCTTGTAGCCCTTCTCGCAGCGAGCGGCTCGGGCCACCTGCAGATCGAGCAGGGCGGCAGCGCGGCTGTCCTCGTGGAGGGCAGCGGCAAAGGCCTCGATCTGCGGGAGGGTGTAGGTCTGGATATCGGCCCAGGTGTGGCCGGCGGATATCAGTTGCTGGACGGCGTCTGCCCAGCCACGACGCTTGCCATCAGCTCGACGGCAGACGCCGCCGGCACGCGCCGGAGTGACCAGCGGGTGAGGCTGGTGCAACGCAGCAGGATCACCTGCAGGTCGCCGGACTGCTTGGCGTAGCGGTAGATCTCCTCGGCGGTGAAGTTGCCGAGCATCTCGAAGAGCCGGGCACCGGCCTCGCCGAAGCGCTCGAAGTCCGGCAGGCGCACGGGGTTGATCAGCACCTGGAGGCTGCCCAGCGTCACGGGGACCGGCTCGGGGAACAGGATGTGGATATCGCTCATGCCAATCTCCGGGCATAAAAAAACCCGCCAGCGGCGGGTTTGTTGGGGATCTCTGGGTTACTTCTGGTTGCAGGGAACAGGCACTTTATCAACCTGAACACCAGCCAGGACTCGGCCGTCAGGCGTCGTCTTGCGAACATGCCTCATAACTTCCACGTACTTCACACAGGGCTTGACCTGGACCGGCACCTGCACCGGGACCGGCACTTCCCGGTAAACAACCTCTGGCTCGGGGGCGGCTGGCTTCGGCGCAGGCTTCGGCTTGGGCCTCGCGTAGGTCTTGCTCGGGTCGGCCATCTGCACGGCTGGGCCGTCTCCGCTCGGGCGCTGGGCGGCGTTGACTTCCACCGACGCACCCGTGGTGCCGGCCGGGCATGTGTTCTGCGCGAACGACACCTTGCCGGCGCCGTCCACGCACTTGACGACTGTCGCGGCCTGAGCCGCCGTGCTACAGGCCAAGGCCGCAGCCAGTATCCAAAGACGCACGTGGATTCCCTCCATGGGGGTTGCTGATGGCGTGGACTGTATCGCCACATGCCCAGCCACGCCACCTGCATCAGACCGCCTTGCGCTCGATCTCCCAATCCCACATGGCCGCTTCGCCGTCGTCGAAGATGGCCGGGTCGGGCAGGAGGGTGATGGTCACCGGCACGACGCCGAACTCCGCGCCCTGATTGAGCGGGATGGCACCGCCCAGGGCGATCTTGGCGTAATAGCAGCGGATGCGGCGGATCTCGCCGTTGCCGCCCTCGTTCTTCTGCCCCACCAGCAGGCGGTGGAATGTGCTGCCCTGGGTGAACGGCTTGATGAGGTCCACCGTGGGGTAGGTGTAGCTGATGAGGATCGGAAGCTTCTTGTCGGTACCACTTACCGCCGCGATGGCCGTGGCCAGGGGGCCGCCCGGGAGAATACGGATACCACCCGGCAGCACCGAATAGTCGATGTTGCGGGTATAGGTGGTGGAGCCGTCGGCGCTGGTGACCTCAGTCACGGTCAGGGTCAGGTGATCCAGGATGATGACGCGGTCGATGCGCGCATCGTGGGCTTCGTCGGTGACGGTGCCGCTGGGCACGTTCTCGACCGAGCCGAACAGCAGGATGGCGGCGGCGGCCGGCTTGAAGTTGACCGCCTCGCCATTGAGCACGATCTGGCTGGTGGCGGTGACCTGGTCCAGCGGCGGCAGGCCGGCGCGGGTGGGGTCCGGGATGGAGATCTCGGTGGTGGTCGGCTCCGCCTCCATGTTCTGGAGCTTGAAAAGTTCCTGCAGGTTCCAGGTGGGATAGGGCGCGACGTAGGTGCTGCCCCGGAAGAGTTGAGTGTCGAGCATCATGGTGTTGTGTCTCCTGGCCTCGCGGGCCGTCAGTGGTACGTTTCTACGTAGATCAGGCTGAAGGTGACGATGACGACCCGGGTGGGCTTGCCGTTCGTGGAGCCGTCGGCAAATTCGATCTGGTCTTCGTCGTCGATCAGGCCAGGGAAGCGGTCGTCGAAGTCGTCGCGACCGAAGCCGAGGGCGCGCTGGATATCCACCGCGGCGGCGTCCAGCAGGGCATCCTCGGCGCTGGCCTTGAACGCGACTTCAACCTGGTACGTGCGCTTGCGCGATGCCTGGCAGCCGGCGCCACTGACGCGCGTGTCGAGCACGGTGCGGAGCATGGCGAACGGCATGGCCTGGTCGGTGCGGCCCTGGGCGGGACCTGTGAGTACGGCGCGCAGCTCGGTCTCGAACCCGTTGCCGGGGACGATCCGCTCAAAGCACGCCTTCAGCTGGGCGGTCAGCTCGCTGGCTCTTGGCATTGGGTGATCCTCATGCGCTGGCGCGCGCGATCTCTCGCCGGATGCGCCGTTCCAGCTCCTGCTGGAGAAAGGCGTTCACCCAGCGGATGGTCCCGCTGCCCGTCAGCTGGCGGAACCAATAGGCCACGCTTGGCCCCTGGGCGTTCTGCAGGGCGCGCCGGTAGGTGTAGGAAGTGCGCTCAGGGTTGCGGGTGTTGGGCCCGACCTGGCGCGCGCGGCTGCTGCGCGTGGACAACGGCTGCGGGGTGCTGGCGGACGGGTTGACGAAGCCGGCGGCCACCTTCCGCCCGGACGGCCCCATGATCCAGATCCGCCCGCGCGTGGCGTCGATCCGGTCATAGCCCCAGGACGCATAGCGAATGACGTCGACACTGGAGCTGCTCGGGATGATCCTGGCATTGAGGCGTCTACTGTTCGCGCGCTTGATCACCAGCCGCTCGCGCACGAGGGCGGGGTTGATGATGCGGGACAGCGGCTGCAGGTACTGGGTCTTGCGGGTCTGGGTGGCGGCGGTGTTCATCGCGCCTCGCAGCACCGGCTCCACCTTGCGGCCGATGGCCTCCAGGCGGGCGCGGGCCAGGTCGGCGCCGGCCATGGTTACGGATACTCTCATTGCACCAGGTCCAGCCAGAGACCACGCACGACACCGTCGTCGCGGTCGGCAGCGAGCGATAGGACTTCGTAGCGGTCGGCGCCCACCAGCAGCAGGTCGCCCTGCTCCACCCGGCCGGCCTCGATCAGCGCTACCTCCGCATAGGTCCGAAGGACCGGGCCTTGAGCGTGGTCCGGTGAAATGAACGGCACGTCAAAGGCGAGAAAGACCCGGCAGGGCCTGGGCGCCAGGCCGTTCACCAGGGCCTGGCCAGGAACGCCCATCAGCTCATCGCCGGTGATGCGCAGCTCGGCGCGGTTGCCGATGGGGTCACGAACGCTGGTGAGGTGGAACAGCCGGCCACCCTGGCGCAGGTACCGCCCGATGACGAACTGCGGGCAGTAGCGCGCGCGGATATCCACGCGGACGGGGTTACGCAGGCTGGTCGGTGCGCCCGGGGCGGCATTCTCCTGGGTGAGGATGCCCACCCAGCGCCGCCCCAGACAACGCTCCTGCAGGTCCGGGCCAAGCTCCAGCAGCTCGGCCCGATGACGGATTTCGCCGGCTCTCATCGGAACGACCTCCGGGGCCACAGCAGCGCTTCAACGCCGAACGGCAGGGCCACAGGCGCAGCGCCCAGAACGGTCGCCTCGCGGTTGTTGTAGTAGTGGCCGACCAGCAGCAGGATCGCTTGGCCGACATCCTTGGTCAGGAGCATCTGGGTCGCCTGATCCAGCGGCGGGGCGTCAGGCCCCGGTGCCGGATCGACGATGGTGCGGTCACAGAAGGCTTCGACGTGGGCCCTGGCCGCGTCGAGGTAGGCCTGGATCAGGTTGTCCTCCTCGTCGTGCTCGATGTGCCAGGTCCACCATCACTTGGCTCCTTTACGGCTTGCGGCTTTCGGCGCAGCGGGTTCCGGCTGGGGTTCCGGCTGGGGTTCCGGCTGGGGTTCCGGCTGGGGTTCCGGCTGGGGTTCCGGCTGGGGTTCCGGCTGGGGTTCCGGCTGGGGTTCCGGCTGGGGTTCCGGCTGGGCCTGGCCATCGGCGAC